>JAFEGA010000033.1 GCA_018240285.1 Pseudomonadota bacterium
TGGATTACGGTTTGCGATACGAGAGGGCGGAAGAACAGTGGGTGCCGGTGTGGTCGCAAAAATTATTGAGTGATTTTTAGAATATTTTAAAATAATTGTTTTTGTGTAGTTTTAATCTTAGATACATTTCAGTTAAAAGGCCAGTAGCTCAATTGGCAGAGCGTCGGTCTCCAAAACCGAAGGTTGGGGGTTCGATGCCCTCCTGGCCTGCCATGATGATGGATGTATCAAGTGCATTGCAAGTCTAAAACGAAAAGAGCTTTGCTTGCTGAAAAATGAAGCTTGTTGATGAATCAAAAAGTTGTTCATGATTTTAAGAGATAAGGGGATTCAATCGAAGTGAATAAACTGAAGCTTGGGCTTGTGTTTGTGTTCATTATTGCTGGTATAGCGGGATTCATTTATTTAAATGAAAGCGCTATGGTGGTGCGTATATTATCAATATTGACGGGATTTGCATTGGCTGCAGTTACTGCGAAATTTACAACCCAAGGTCAGGATTTTTATGTGTTTTGTAGGGAATCTTCTGAAGAGGCAAAGAAGGTGGTGTGGCCTACTCGCAAGGAAACACTTCAAACATCGGGTGTCGTGTTTGCATTTGTCATTGTAATGGCATTATTTTTATGGTTCATAGATGCTGCTTTGATGTCACTCGTAAAAATTTTGATGAGCCAAGATGCTTGATTACATTTCTCAGAGGAAAGAATGAGTAAGAAATGGTATGTGGTTCACGCTTATTCAGGTTATGAGAAAAGTGTACAACGCGCACTGAAGGATCGCATTGAGCGGGCTGGCATGCAAGATAAGTTTGGTCAAATTCTAGTGCCGGTTGAAGAGGTAATAGAAATGAAAAGTGGCCAGAAAAATATCAGTGAGCGCAAATTTTTTCCAGGCTACGTGCTTGTAGAAATGGAGATGTCCGATGATTCATGGCATTTGGTTAAGAATACAGATAAAGTGACAGGTTTTGTGGGGGGCTCGGCTATGAAGCCTACACCGATCAGTCAAAAAGAAGTTGATAATATACTCCATCAAATTCAAGAAGGGGTTGAGAAACCCAAGCCAAAAATTCTATTTGAAATCGGTGAAGCGGTTCGTGTCAAGGAAGGACCTTTTACAGATTTTCATGGCAATGTTGAAGATGTCAACTACGACAAAAGCAAGCTCAGAGTTTCGGTTTCCATATTTGGGCGTCCAACGCCTGTTGAGTTGGATTTTAATCAGGTAGAGAAATCCTGATAAAGAACAATCGTTGTTTTTTTGAATAAAAATACATTAATTAAAGTTTCTTAGAGTAAGTTTTCATTATTTAGCATCGGGGAGAACGAATGGTCGTTCGATTGTACCCATCAGGAGAATAGAGTGGCGAAGAAAATTATTGGATATATAAAGTTACAGGTACCAGCCGGGAAAGCTAATCCTAGTCCGCCTATCGGACCGGCACTAGGTCAGCGGCAGTTAAATATTATGGAATTTTGTAAAGCATTTAACGCAGCTACCCAGAAAATGGAACCGGGTTTGCCTGTACCTGTGATTATTACTGCGTATGCGGATAAAAGCTTTACGTTTGTAATGAAAACGACACCGGCATCGGTTTTAATTAAAAAGGCAGCAGGTGTCGGGAAGGGAAGTTCGAAGCCGCATTTGGATAAAGTAGGGAAATTAAACCGCAGTCAAGCTGAAGAAATTGCCAAAACAAAAATGCCGGATTTGACAGCAGCAGATTTAGACGCTGCGGTACGTACAATTGCAGGAAGCGCGAGAAGTATGGGCATAGAAGTGGAGGGTATATAAAATGGCACATTCATCAAAGCGCTATAAAGCCATTGCTGGGAAAGTGGATCGCAATAAGATATATCCAATCGATGATGCACTGGGGTTAGTTAAAGAAGCAGCGACTGCAAAGTTTGATGAATCTATCGATGTTGCGGTTAATCTGGGAATTGATGCCAAAAAATCCGATCAAGCAGTACGCGGCTCAGTAGTTTTGCCTGCGGGAACAGGAAAAACAGTTCGTGTCGCGGTGTTTGCACAAGGCGACAAAGCGAAAGAGGCGCAAGAAGCGGGGGCGGATATTGTCGGTTTTGATGATCTGGCAGCTGAGATTAAAGCTGGTAATATAAACTTTGATGTTGCTATCGCAAGTCCGGATGCCATGCGCGTTGTTGGTCAATTAGGTCAGATTCTGGGGCCGCGTAGTTTAATGCCAAATCCAAAGGTAGGTACAGTGACTGCGGATATCGCGGGAGCGGTTAAAAATGCTAAAGCCGGGCAAGTGCAATTTAGAGCGGACAAAACTGGAATCATACATTGTACAATTGGCCGGGCATCGTTTGGTGTGGATGCATTGAAACAAAACTTGAAGGCATTGATTGAAGCCTTAAATAAATCGAAACCTGCTTCGTCAAAAGGTGTTTATCTGAGAAAAGTATCTGTTTCGAGCACCATGGGTATCGGTGTGCGAGTAGATCAAGCGAGTATTTCGTAATATAAAGAACTTTGGGCCATAGAATACATTATGTATTTGTGTGGATTATCAAAGACCGCTGGGGCGCGCAAAATAAATGAATCATGTTAGTGTGTTATTAAGCGTCGCTTAATTACTCAGTTCTCTTGAAGAAGAAATCGTATAAATCATACAGTTTACTTCAATGTATTGAGTGCCCAGCGCAGATGGTGTGCCCAGAACAGGAAGCAGAGTTTCATTTTCCTGGTTTAAGGTCACCAGTGCGTAGTGTTCGGAAAGGAGCATTTAATTTATCTAGATGAGCCGAATACTATTTTTAACTGATGGAGAGTGAACCTTGAGTCTTAATCTTGATGAGAAAAAAGCAATAGTGGCGGAAGTGAGTGCTCAAGTAGCTAATGCTCAAGCCATTATCATTGCAGAGTATCGAGGGATGGAAGTTGGTCAAATGACACAACTAAGAGCGAAAACTCGTGAGTCAGGAGTTTATTTTCATGTCATAAAAAATTCGCTGGTTCGCCGCGCCGTAGCAGATACACCATATGCGGAGTTGGCCAAACATATGGTTGGCCCGCTTGCTTACGGCATAAGTACTGATCCAGTGGCAGCTGCGAAAGTGCTGCATGAATTTTCTAGAGACAATGAAAAATTCGTAATCAAAGTTGGTGCAATTGGTGAGAAAGTGATGTCACGTGATGAGATCACTGCGCTCGCATCATTGCCAGGTCGAGAAGAATTGTTGGCAAGATTGCTGGGAACAATGCAGGCACCTATCGCTAAGTTTGTACAAACATTAAATGAAGTACCTGCTCGATTTGTACGCGGCTTAGCCATGGTGCGAGATAGCAAATAGCATTCTTCAAGCTTCCTTAAAGTAATATAGAAAATAACCAGGAGAAAATAATGGCTGTAACAAAAGATGAGATATTAGAAGCAATTGCGAATATGACTGTACTTGAATTATCGCAGTTGATTAAAGAGATGGAAGAAAAATTCGGCGTATCTGCTGTTGCAACCGCTGCTGTTGCGGTTGCTGCTCCAAGTGGCGGTGGAGCCGCTCCTGCGGCTGCAGAACAAACTGAGTTTACTGTGATTCTGTCTTCTGCTGGTGAGAGCAAAGTCAATGTGATCAAAGTGGTAAGAGCAGTAACTGGATTGGGATTGAAAGAAGCAAAAGACTTGGTTGATGGTGCACCGAAGCCTGTTAAAGAAGGTGTATCGAAAGAAGATGCTGCTGCAATTCAGAAACAGTTGGTTGAAGCTGGCGCTACCTGCGAAATTAAGTAATAAAAATTATAAATTTTCTGGGCTGGTAGGCTATTAAAGCCACCAGCCTTTGATATTTTGACCATTTGATGTGTCATTTTGGGCATTTGAACAATTGATAGTTATTTGGCCTCGATCCTTCAATCCTCTGTCTTCTTCTCTCGGAGAAAATTCATGAGCTATTCGTTCACAGAGAAAAAACGCATCCGTAAAAGTTTTGCCAAACGTGCGAGTGTATTACCTATACCGTTTCTTCTTGCCACTCAGCTCGAATCATACGCAGCATTTTTACAAGAAAATGTTGCACCTAACAAGCGCCAGAATCAGGGATTACAAGCTGCTTTTAATTCAATTTTTCCAATTGAAAGTCATACGAAGAATGCACGCCTTGATTTCATAAGCTATGAGCTTGGGGTGCCGGTATTCGATGTCAAGGAATGTCAACAACGCGGACTTACTTATGCATCGCCTCTACGCGCTAGAGTTAGGCTGACGATTATGGATAAAGAAATATCCAAGCCGACAGTCAAGGAAGTCAAAGAGCAAGAAGTATATATGGGCGAAATACCTCTGATGACCGAGACAGGATCGTTTGTTATCAATGGCACAGAGCGTGTGATTGTTTCGCAACTTCATCGTTCTCCGGGAGTATTTTTCGAACATGATCGTGGTAAAACTCATTCTTCAGGAAAATTATTGTTTTCCGCGCGAATTATTCCTTATCGCGGATCGTGGTTGGACTTTGAATTTGATCCAAAGGATTGCTTGTTTTTCAGGATTGATCGCCGACGCAAAATGCCTGTGACGGCTTTGTTGAAAGCAATTGGTTGCACCTCTGAACAGATATTACAAGAATTTTTCATTTTTGATTGTTTCCATTTATCAGATAAAGGAATTCAATTTGAACTCGTGCCAGAACGCATGCGAGGTGAAGTGGCGAGTTTTGATATTGTTGTGGGTAAGAACAAGAAAGTCATTGTTCAGAAGGATAAGCGCATAACAGCTAAGCATATCCGGGAAATGCAAGAGGTTGGAATTGATCAGCTGGAAGTGCCCGACGATTTTTTATTGGGGAGAATACTAGCACAAAGTATAGTTGATAAAGAAACTGGCGAATTTGTCGCGCTTGCCAATGATGAAATCACTGAAGAAGCATTGACTAAAATTCGTAAAGCTGGCGTAAAGAAAATTCATACGCTCTATGTGAATGATTTGAATTATGGCGCTTATATTTCCCAGACACTGAGAATTGATGAAACAACGGATGAGATGAATGCGCAGGTTGCGATTTATCGCATGATGCGCCCCGGTGAACCGCCGACAGAAGAAGCTGTTAAGGCGCTGTTTGCTGGCTTATTCTACTCCCCTGAACGTTATGATTTATCTGTTGTGGGACGAATGAAATTTAATCGCAGAGTGGGTAGAACCGAGTTGACAGGATCGCAGACGCTGTCCAATGAGGATATTATTGCGGTTATTAAAATTCTGGTTGAACTGCGCAATGGCCGCGGCGAAATAGATGATATCGATCATCTTGGTAATCGCCGGGTGCGCTCTGTGGGTGAGTTGGCGGAAAACCAATTTAGATCGGGACTGGTGCGTGTAGAACGTGCAGTGAAAGAGCGCTTAAGCCAGGCAGAATCGGAAAATCTGATGCCGCATGATCTGATTAATGCAAAGCCGGTTTCAGCGGCCGCCCGAGAATTCTTTGGTTCAAGCCAGTTATCGCAATTTATGGATCAAACGAATCCTTTATCTGAGATCACACATAAGCGGCGTATTTCAGCATTAGGGCCGGGAGGCTTGACGCGTGAAAGAGCCGGTTTCGAGGTGCGTGATGTGCATCCAACGCATTATGGGCGAGTGTGTCCGATTGAAACTCCGGAAGGACCGAATATCGGTTTGATCAATTCGCTGGCATTGTATGCGCGAACCAACGAATATGGATTCATTGAAACACCTTATAGTAAAGTGAAAGATAGCCGGGTAACGGAAGAAATCGATTATTTGTCTGCTATCGAAGAAGGCAATTTTATAATTGCTCAAGCTAACGCCGAGCTTGATGAGAATCATCGATTGATTAGCGATATTGTTTCCTGCCGCTACAAAAATGAATTTGCATTATCGTCGCCGGATCGGATTGAATATGTGGACGTGGCACCAGCGCAGATTGTTTCTGTTGCCGCTTCGCTGATACCCTTTCTAGAACACGATGATGCTAACCGTGCTTTGATGGGATCAAACATGCAGCGCCAAGCGGTTCCGTGCTTGCGTGCTGAAAAACCATATGTCGGCACCGGTATTGAACGTGTAGTAGCCGTGCATTCAGGAACAACCGTGCGGGCTAAACGTGGCGGAATTGTAGATTATGTTGATGCTAGCCGGATTGTAGTGCGAGTGCACGATGCAGAAACTCGCATGGGTGAAGTAGGGGTGGATATTTATAATCTCATAAAGTATACGCGTTCAAATCAGAATACCAATATCAATCAGCGACCTTTAGTAAAAGTTGGTGATGATATTAGCAGAGATGACGTCATAGCCGATGGTGCTTCCACCGATATGGGGGAGCTTGCATTGGGACAGAACATGCTGGTGGCATTTATGCCGTGGAATGGTTATAACTTTGAAGATTCCATTTTAATATCAGAGCGAGTTGTGGCTGAAGATCGCTTTACATCGATACATATTGAAGAGCTGTCCGTAGTAAGCCGAGATACCAAACTTGGTACCGAGGAGATAACGGCTGATATTCCTAATTTATCCGAATATCAACTCAGTCGACTTGATGAGTCTGGTATTGTGTATATAGGTGCAGAAGTTGAAGCAGGCGATGTATTGGTTGGCAAGGTTACTCCTAAAGGTGAAACACAGCTGACACCGGAAGAGAAATTACTACGTGCGATTTTCGGTGAAAAAGCATCCGATGTGAAAGATACATCATTGCGAGTGCCATCGGGAATTTCAGGAACAGTTATCGATGTGCAAGTGTTCACGCGAGAAGGTATCGAGCGTGATAAACGCGCGCAAAAAATTATTGATGATGAACTAGATCGTTATAAAAAGGATTTGGCTGATCAATTGCGTATCGTGGAGGAGGATGCATTTGCGCGTATTGAGCGATTGTTGACCGGTAAAATTGCAACCGGTGGACCACATAAATTGGCTAAAGGGAAGGAAATTACCACTGAATATCTAAAAAGCTTTGATCCGCATTATTGGTTTGATATTCGCTTAGCCGATGAAGATGCGAGTATACAGTTAGAGCAAGTGCGTGAAAGCATGGCGCAAAAGCGCAAAGCGTTTGATGCGGCATTTGAAGAGAAAAAGAAAAAACTCACACAGGGAGATGAATTGGCACCCGGTGTGCAGAAAATGGTAAAGATTTATGTTGCCATTAAGCGGCGCTTGCAGCCTGGCGATAAGATGGCAGGGCGCCACGGCAATAAGGGTGTAATCTCTAAAATTGTTCCTTTGGAAGATATGCCCTATATGGCGGATGGAACACCCGTCGATGTCGTGCTGAATCCATTGGGTGTTCCCTCTCGAATGAATGTAGGACAGATTCTTGAAGTGCATTTGGGGTGGGCAGCAAAGGGGTTGGGCAAGAAAATCGATGAAATGTTGAGAACGCAAAGGAATGTAAATGAAATCAGGGAATTCTTGGATAAAATTTACAACCAGAGTGGTAAAAAGGAAGATTTGTTGTCACTATCAGATAATGAAATTTTGGCATTAGCCGAAAATTTAACCCAAGGTGTTCCCTTTGCAACGCCTGTTTTTGATGGAGCAACCGAGGAAGAAATTAAAGACATGTTGGAACTGGCAGGTTTGCCGCGATCAGGTCAGATTACATTGTACGATGGCAGGACGGGGGAAGCTTTTGATCGGCCAGTCACAGTTGGCTACATGCACGTTCTGAAACTTCACCATTTAGTGGATGATAAGATGCATGCGCGCTCTACCGGTCCATATAGTTTGGTGACACAGCAGCCATTGGGCGGTAAAGCGCAATTTGGCGGACAGCGCTTTGGTGAAATGGAGGTTTGGGCGCTGGAAGCTTATGGAGCGGCTTATACCCTGCAGGAAATGTTGACTGTGAAATCGGACGACGTCACTGGGCGTACTAAAGTATATGAAAGTATTGTCAAGGGCGATCATAAGATTGATGCTGGAATGCCGGAATCGTTTAATGTGCTGGTAAAAGAAATACGTTCGCTAGGAATGGATATTGATTTAGAACAATATTGATTGTCCCGAATCTGGGTGATCGAGCGAGTTTTTTAGGCATTTGTACCGATTCATATAATTATTATTGCCCCCTGATTAACAGGAGTGACAAATGAAAGCACTGCTAGATTTATTTAAACAAGTTACTCATAAAGAAGAATTTGATGCCATCAAGATTGGTCTTGCATCTCCCGAGAAAATACGCTCATGGTCTTATGGTGAAGTAAAAAAACCGGAAACGATTAATTACCGCACATTTAAACCGGAAAGGGACGGTCTGTTTTGCGCCAAGATCTTTGGGCCGGTGAAAGATTATGAGTGCTTGTGCGGTAAATACAAGCGCTTAAAGCATCGCGGTGTTATTTGTGAGAAATGCGGCGTTGAAGTGACGCTATCCAAAGTTCGCCGCGAACGAATGGGGCATATCGAACTCGCTTCGCCGGTTTCGCATATCTGGTTTCTAAAATCGTTACCTTCCCGTCTCGGCATGGTGCTGGATATGACCTTGCGCGATATTGAGCGGGTGCTTTATTTTGAAGCTTATGTAGTAACCGATCCCGGTATGACACCGTTAACGCGTTGTCAGTTACTGACGGAAGATGATTATTTAGTCAAAACAGAAGAATATGGCGATGATTTTAGTGCCAGCATGGGAGCGGAAGGCATTCGCGATTTATTGAGTAATCTCGATATTAGCGCGGAAATCGAGAACCTGCGGCGCGAAATGGAAAGCACGGGTTCAGAGACCAAAATCAAGAAAATCTCCAAGCGTCTTAAACTGCTGGAAGCATTCAATAAATCCGGTATTAAACCGCAGTGGATGATACTGACTGTTCTGCCGGTATTGCCGCCCGATCTTAGACCGTTGGTGCCACTGGATGGCGGGCGGTTTGCTACTTCCGATTTAAACGATCTGTATCGGCGTGTGATCAATCGTAACAATCGGCTCAAGCGATTGCTGGAATTGAAAGCACCGGAAATTATTGTTCGTAATGAAAAACGGATGCTGCAAGAGGCCGTCGACTCATTGCTGGATAACGGACGCCGCGGAAAAGCGATGACTGGTGCAAATAAGCGCGCACTCAAATCTTTGGCCGATATGATCAAAGGTAAAGGTGGCCGTTTCCGTCAAAATCTACTGGGTAAGCGTGTTGACTATTCGGGACGCTCCGTAATCGTTGTCGGGCCTCAACTGAAACTACACCAATGCGGATTGCCGAAAAAAATGGCACTTGAGCTATTTAAGCCATTTATTTTCAATAAGCTGGAAATGATGGGAATAGCAAGTACTATAAAAGCCGCCAAACGCGAAGTTGAAAATGAAAGTGCGGTGGTATGGGACATACTGGAAGATGTGATTCGTGAGCATCCAGTCATGCTGAATCGCGCGCCAACGTTGCATCGATTGGGTATTCAAGCTTTTGAACCGGTGCTGGTTGAAGGTAAAGCGATTCAATTGCATCCGTTAGTGTGCGCAGCTTTTAACGCTGATTTTGATGGTGACCAAATGGCCGTGCATGTGCCGCTCTCGTTGGAGGCGCAAATGGAATGCCGCACCTTAATGATGTCAACCAATAATGTACTATCTCCAGCTAATGGCGAACCTATTATAGTGCCATCACAAGATATCGTGCTTGGACTCTACTATACAACTCGTGAGAAGATTGGTGCACGGGGAGAAGGCATGATATTTCAAAACGTGAATGAAGTTTCACGCGCCTATGAGACACGTAATGCTGAGCTGAATGCCAAAATTACGGTCAGAATTAAAGAATATGATACGAATGTGGATGGTGAGCGTTTTGAAAAAATTACTCGTTATGAGACAACAGTAGGACGGGCTTTGCTTTTTGAAATCTTTCCACCAGGATTGCCTTTTTCGCTTCTCAACAAGACACTCAAAAAGAAAGAGATTTCAAAACTCATCAATGCCAGTTTCAGAAAGTGCGGATTGCGCGAAACCGTTATATTTGCGGATAAATTGATGTATGCAGGTTTCAGTTATGCAACGCGCGCGGGAATATCCATTTGTGCAGATGATATGCTGGTGCCGACACAAAAAGGCGATATTATCGCTGCAGCAGAAAAAGAAGTGAAAGAAATTGAAGGACAATACACTTCAGGTCTGGTGACTCAGGGCGAACGCTATAACAAAGTTGTTGATATTTGGGGGCGCGCAGGCGATCAGGTTGCAAAAGCGATGATGAATCAGCTCGGTGTTGAGCCAGTGCATGATCAAGTTACCAGCAAGATCAAATTGGGTGAAGATGGTAAACCGCTAACGCAAGAATCTTTCAATTCGATTTACATGATGGCGGATTCCGGTGCGCGCGGTTCAGCGGCGCAAATACGTCAGCTTTCGGGGATGCGGGGGTTAATGGCAAAACCCGATGGATCGATCATTGAGACGCCAATTACCGCTAATTTTCGTGAAGGGTTAAATGTATTGCAGTACTTCATTTCAACCCATGGCGCTCGTAAAGGTTTGGCGGATACAGCATTGAAAACAGCAAACTCTGGTTATCTAACACGGCGCTTGGTTGATGTCACACAGGATCTTGTTGTCACCGAAGAAGATTGCGGTACAGGCAACGGTGTTGTGATGAAAGCACTGGTAGAAGGTGGTGAGATTATTGAAGCATTGCGTGAACGGATTCTTGGCAGAGTCGTAGCGATCGATGTAGTAAATCCTGAAAATCAGGAGATCGTTTTTGCTGCAGGCGAATTGTTAGATGAAGATGCAGTTGATTTAATTGAATCATTAGGTATCGATGAAGTAAAAGTTCGCACGCCATTGACTTGCGAGACGCGCTACGGATTGTGCGCTAAGTGTTATGGCCGGGATCTGGGGCGCGGCACGCCAGTTAACGTCGGTGAAGCAGTAGGCGTTATCGCTGCGCAATCAATTGGTGAGCCTGGCACGCAGTTGACGATGCGCACATTCCATATCGGCGGTGCAGCATCGAGAACGGCTGTGGTTAGTCAAGTAGAAAGTAAGTCAAGCGGTATAGTGCATTACTCATCCACGATGCGTTACGTAACCAATGCACAAAATGAATTAATTGCCATATCGCGTAGCGGTGAAATCATTATTCAAGATGAAAATGGCCGTGAGCGTGAAAGGCATAAGGCATCATATGGTGCGACATTGATGGTGCGGAATGGTGAAACGGTTAAGGCAGGTCAAGTACTGACTACTTGGGATCCGCATACGCGACCGATTATCACTGAGTATAGCGGTAAGGTTCGTTTCGAAAATGTCGAAGAAGGTGTGACGGTTGCCAAGCAAATCGATGAAGTCACTGGATTATCGACATTGGTAGTTATTGATCCGAAGCGTCGTGGTGTATTGCAATCAAAAGGCTTGCGTCCTTTGGTGAAATTCTTGGATGACGACGGTAATGAAATTAAAATGGTCGGAAGTAATCAGTCCGTGAGTATTACATTCCAGATTGGTTGCATCATTACTGTACGTGACGGACAGCAAGTAAGTGTTGGTGAGGTATTAGCACGAATTCCGCAAGAAACATCCAAAACCAGGGATATTACTGGCGGTTTGCCGCGCGTGGCTGAATTGTTTGAGGCGCGATCACCGAAAGATGCTGGTATGCTAGCTGAAGTAACCGGTATCGTGTCGTTCGGGAAAGATACCAAAGGTAAGCAGCGGCTTGTCATCACTGATCTGGAAGGTATCGTTCATGAATATCTCATACCGAAGGATAAACATGTCATGGCGCATGATGGGCAAGTTGTCAACAAAGGTGAAATTATCGTTGACGGTCCAGCTGATCCGCGCGACATATTGCGTTTACAAGGTGTTGAAGCACTAGCTCGCTATATTACCGATGAAGTTCAAGATGTATACCGTTTACAAGGTGTTAGAATAAACGACAAACACATTGAAGTCATCGTGCGTCAGATGTTAAGGCGAGTGCAGGTTATTAATGCAGGAGATTCGTCATTTATACCTGGCGAACAAGTTGAGCGAGCTGATTTGTTAATTGAAAATGAGCGGCTAATTGCTGAGAAAAAAATGCCAGCTACCTATGAGTTCTTATTGCTCGGTATTACAAAAGCATCGCTATCAACAGATTCTTTCATCTCAGCTGCGTCATTCCAGGAAACAACGCGAGTATTGACTGAGGCAGCCATCATGGGTAAAAAAGATGATTTGCGAGGACTGAAAGAGAATGTTATTGTTGGTAGGCTTGTTCCAGCAGGGACAGGATTATCTTTTCATAGCAAACGAAGGAATCAAGAAAAGATATTCGAATCCGGTTTGGAATCAGATATTTCAATAGATAGTACAGTCTAGCAATTAAAAGCCTATTACTCGATTATCAAATCATCCCTTGACAGTTATAAGAGTACTAAGTAGTCTTTACTGTTGTGTGGCTATTACTGAGGCTATGGCGGATGATCAGAGGCTGAGGTGTGATAAAAAAGAGTAAGGGCAATTAGCCGAACTCTGCTGAGGTTGCACGAGAGATCAATAAGAAGAGAGAATT
>JAFEGA010000034.1 GCA_018240285.1 Pseudomonadota bacterium
ACAAGCTCATGCATTAACGCAAGCGATCAACGCCTTCAAACTATCGGAAGCTCGTTCAGCATCATCGTCGGTAGTTAAAAGAAGCAATCGCCCTACCGCGGTAGCCAAGCTGCCGAATCGCGGCCCTGCAACCAAAAAAGCAGCAGTGAAATCTGCAGCAAACACTGAAGCCGCACCAGCCCAACCGCGCAAAGTTGCAGCAGGAGGCGGTGGCGACGAATGGGAAGAGTTTTAATCGTATAGCGAAAATCCCGGGGGCTTGTCCCCCGAGACTGGATAGTCTAGTAGCGATAAGCCTGTAGATTATCCAGTTTATGAAACTGCAGAAAAATTGTCATTTGTGTAAGAATTCGCAACATTGTTTACATTTCCCTTCTTCTGGTTGATATCTATACGCATCAATTAGTTTTGAATAAATATAGGATCGGGCATGATTGGTTTTTTTACACCCGAATCGTAAAATTAACCGCATCTAACGTAGTTTACTCTTGAGTCTGGAGTTAAATGGAGAGATCCATAGCACTCAGTAGACTATTTCAACATTATCAGTTTTGAAATGCACCTTTAACGTCTGCAGCAAATCGTCATGCACATAAACCCGCCAGTCGTTGCCCAATTCCAGTTCGCTGCTGGCTGAATCATTGCGGTATACCAGCGTGACTGAGCAGTAATTTGCATACGGTTTTTGCGTTTGAGGGGTGAAGGGCATCAGTAAGGCTTTGAGGCTGGCGGTTTGCCCGATGGTGGAAGCGTTGCAGTGGATTTTCAGTTGCTTGGCGAAGCGTGAGCGGATTCCGGCCAGGTCGTAAAGCTGTTCGGCGGTGATGCGCAGTTCGCCGTCTTCTTCCCCGTTGTAGCCGCGGTTGCTGATTTTTACTTCGGCGATCAATAGTTGATCTTCTTTGAGCCAGGCGCGGTTGGTGTCGAACAATTCGCTGAAAACGACCACTTCGAGGCGCGCTTTGCCGTCGTCCAGATTAATGACGCCCATACGGCCGCGGCGTGTCATTTGCACGCGCAACGAGTGGATAATGCCGGCGAGCAGTTGCGGTTCGCGGCTGGGATTCAGCCGGTCCAGGCGGGTGCGGATGAAGCGCTTCAGTTCCGGCGCGTACGTATCGAACGGATGGCCGCTGAAGTAATAACCGAGGCCGATTTTTTCCTGGCGCAATTTTTCCCGGTCGGACCAGGGTTCCATGGCTGCCGGTTGAGCTTGCAGGTGCGGCTCGCTGTCGCTTGTGCCGAATAAATTGGCCTGACTGGCCGCCTGGCTTTGTTGCTCGGCGGATTCGATGGCGATGCCGACGGAGGCCATCAGGCTGGCGCGGTTGGCATCGAGAGTGTCGAACGCGCCGACGCGGATCAATGATTCCATCACGCGGCGGTTGGCGATGCGCCGGTCAACGCGGTTGCAGAAGTCGAATAAACCGGTAAAAGGGCCGCCTTGCTCGCGCACCGCGATGATCGAGTTGACCGCCGATTCTCCGGTGCCTTTGACGGCGCCGAGACCGAAGCGGATGGTTTTGCCGTCGACCGGAATAAAACGGTAAGCGGACAGGTTGATGTCCGGCGGCAGAATCGTTAAGCCATTGGCGATGCTGTCCTCGACAAAAATCTGTACCTTGTCGGTGTCGTCCATGTCGGCGGACATGCACGCTGCCATGAATTCGGCGGGGTAGTGCGCTTTCAGGTAAGCGGTCTGGAATGCGATCAGCGCATAAGCGGCGGCATGCGATTTGTTGAAGCCGTAACCGGCGAATTTTTCCATCAAGCCGAACAATTCGGTGGCCTTGTCCTCACTCAAGTTGTTGTTGACCGCGCCGGTGACGAAAATGTCGCGCTGCTGTGCCATTTCCTCGACTTTTTTCTTACCCATCGCGCGCCGCAGCAAGTCGGCGCTGCCGAGGCTGTAGCCGCCGATCACCTGGGCGATCTGCATCACTTGTTCTTGATAAATCATGATGCCGTAGGTCGGGCCGAGGATCGGCTCGAGGCGCGGATCAAGGTATTCGATGGTTTTCCGGCCGTGCTTGCGGTCGATGAATTCCGGAATCAGATCCATCGGGCCGGGGCGGTACAAGGCCACCAGCGCGATGATGTCTTCAAAGCGATCCGGCCTGGCTTTCTGCAGCAAGTCGATCATGCCGCGCGATTCAAACTGGAAAATACCGACCGCATTGCCTTTGCGCATCAATGCATAGGTCGCATCGTCGTCGAGCGGCAGTGTTTCCAGTGAAAAAGGCGGGGCGGATGGATCGTCATTCGGATGCAATTGGCGGATATAGCCCACGGCGCGGTCGAGAATCGTCAGCGTGCGCAAGCCGAGAAAGTCGAATTTCACCAAGCCGATCTTTTCGACGTCGTCCTTGTCGAGTTGGCTGACGACCGAATCGGCGGATTCGGTGCAATAAATCGGACAAAAGTCGGTGATTTCGCTCGATGCGATCAGCACGCCACCCGCATGCATACCGATATTGCGCGTGATACCTTCGAGGCTCTCCGCCAGTTCCAGCAGATTGCGCACGTCTTCTTCTTCGGCGGCGCGCTGGTTGAGTTGCGGTTCGAGCTGGCGCGCTTTTTTCAGCGTCATGCCGATCTCGAACGGCACCAGTTTGGCGAGCTGATCGACGAAGTTGTACGGCAAATCCATGACCCGGCCGATGTCGCGGATTACCGCTTTCGCCGCCATCGAACCGAAGGTGGCGATTTGTGACACCTTGCCGGTGCCGTAGCGTTGCTTGACGTAGTCGATCACCAGTTCGCGCCGGTCCTGGCAAAAATCGATATCGAAATCCGGCATCGACACCCGCTCCGGATTCAGGAAACGCTCAAACAGCAAATCGTAACGCAGCGGATCGAGATCGGTAATACCGAGCGAATACGCCACCAGCGAACCGGCTCCTGAACCGCGCCCGGGACCGACCGGCACGTTGTTATGCTTGGCCCAGTTGATGAAGTCGGCAACGATCAGAAAATAGCCGGCGAATCCCATCTGGATGATGGTGTTGACTTCAAATTCCAGGCGCGCTTGGTATTTTGGCAGCTTGCCGATGCGTGTTTGCTCGTCCGGAAACAAGTGCAGCATGCGCTCGTGCAGACCGGCCGCCGCTTGATCTTGCAAATACTGATCTAGGCTTTCGTTGTTGGGTGTCGGAAATAGCGGCAAGCGGTTGATGCCCAATTCCAATACCAGGTTGCAGCGCTTGGCGATTTCCACGGTGTTGGCCAGTGCGCTCGGGATGTCGGCAAACAGTTGCGCCATTTCCTCCTGGGTTTTGAAATATTGCTGCCCGGTGAAATGCTTCGGGCGGCGTTTGTCTTCCAGTGTGTAGCCTTCGGCGATGCACACCCGTGCTTCGTGCGCGCGGTAATCCTCAGCATTGAGAAATTGTACGGCGTGCGTGGCGGCGACGGGTAAATCGAATTTTCGCGCCAATACCAGCGATTGCTGCACCAGCATGGCTTCGTTGGTGTGCCCGTCGCGCTGGAGTTCGAGATAAAAACGGCCGGGAAACAAATCCGCCCATTTACGGGTCTGAACTTCCGCTTGTTGCGGATTATTTTGTAGCAGAGCTAGGCCGATGTCGCCGAAGCGCCCGCCAGACAGCGCGATCAATCCATGCGTGCCCGATTCATCGGGGTGCAGCCATGCTTCCCGGATTTCGGCCCGTCCGTGGTATTGGTTCTCGCGGTAAGCGCGCGACAGCAAGCGCGATAGCAGTAAATAACCGGCATGCGATTGGCACAGCAGTAACAGTCGGATCGGCTTGTTGCGGTCGGATTCATTGGTGATCCAGACATCACAGCCAAGAATCGGTTTGATGCCGTTTTTGTAGGCGCTTTGGTAGAATTTGACCAGGCCGAACAGATTGGCGAGGTCGGTCAGCGCCAATGCCGGCATTTGATCCGCTACCGCTTTGGCAATGGCATCGGGAATGCGGATCGTGCCGTCCAGAATGGAGAATTCGCTGTGCAGCCGCAAGTGAATGAAAGCAGGGTGGGTTGGCATGGTGTTACAATTCTAATCCGCTGACGCTGTCATTGATTAATCGAACGTTATTTTACCTTATGTTGAAATCACCAGAACTCTTACTTCCAGCCGGTTCGTTGGACAAAATGCGCATCGCCTATGCATTCGGCGCCGATGCGGTATACGCCGGGCAACCGCGTTATTCGTTGCGGGCGCGTAATAATGAATTTGCCTTGGAGCAAATTAAAACGGGTATTACCGAAGCGCATGCTTTGGGCAAGAAATTTTTGGTGGCCAGTAACGCCATGCCGCATAACGCCAAGGTGAAAACCTACCTGGACGATATGGCGCCGGTGATCGCGATGAAACCGGATGCGCTGATCATGGCCGATCCGGGATTGATCATGATGGTGCGGGAAAAATGGCCGGAGGTACCGATTCACTTGTCGGTACAGGCGAATACCGTGAATTACATGGGCGTGAAGTTCTGGCAAAAAATCGGTTTGACACGGGTGATTTTGTCGCGTGAATTGTCGCTCGACGAAGTGGCGCAGATTCGCGATCTATGCCCCGACATGGAGCTGGAAGTTTTCGTGCACGGCGCTTTGTGCATTGCCTACTCCGGGCGCTGTCTGCTGTCGGGTTATTTCAATCATCGCGATCCGAATCAGGGCACTTGCACCAATTCCTGCCGCTGGGATTACAAAGTTAAACCGGCCGAGGAAAATCCGAGCGGCGATATTCAAGAAACCGGCAAAATCGATTTTGATTTCGGCCAGGCGCTACAAGAATCGGAACAATCGAGCATGGCGGGTGGATGCGGTTCAATTACGCGGCATCCGGCTGCCGATCAGGTTTACTTGATTGAGGAAAAAGAGCGCCCCGGTCAACTGATGCCGATCATGGAAGACGAACACGGCACGTACATCATGAACTCCAAGGATTTGCGCGCAGTCGAGCATGTCGAGCGGCTGGTCAAGATCGGCGTGGACTCGCTGAAAATCGAAGGCCGCACTAAGTCGCTGTATTACGTGGCGCGCACCGCGCAGGTTTATCGCAAGGCAATCGACGACGCCGTGGCTGATAAGCCGTTTGATCCAGCGTTGTTGGGTGAATTGGAGGGGCTCGCCAATCGCGGTTACACCAGCGGTTTTTATCAGCGCCACAGCACACATGAAACGCAAAATTATTTGCGCGGGCATTCGGAATCGAATCGCAGTCAATATGTCGGGGATGTCACTGGTTTCGATGAAGCCAACGGCATGGCGGAAATTCTCGTGAAGAATCGTTTTCAGGTCGGCGACCGCCTCGAGATTATCCACCCTTCCGGCAATCAGATTGTCGAATTGGCACAGATGCTGAACACCAAGGGAGAGCCGGTGCAGATCGCCCCCGGCAGCGGTCATCGCGTCAAAATACCGCTAGCCCGGAATATGGAGCATGCTTTCGTCACGCGGTTTTTCTAAGGAAGCCCTGAAAAACTACTACGCTCGATCATGTCGCGTTGAAATCGGACTCAAAATGCTCATTTACTTTTCGTAAGCTGCCTTTTTTACCCGATTTCGCCTTGCCTGATCATCGCTCGCTACCTTTTTCAGAGCTTCCCTAAAGCGCTTTACCGGCATTGATGGTAGAAGAAGCTGAGGATTCTTTGCGGCAGCCAGTCCAGTTTTCCTGGGAAAGGACCGCGCATGAATCCGGCGTGCCCGCCTTCTTCAGGAAATTCCAAGGTGACGTTGGCTGAGACTTCAGCTTGCGACGGCAGCACCGACGCGGGCATGAATGGATCGTTGCGTGCATTGATCACCAGTGTCGGAACCCGGATATGCGGCAACCACTGCTTGCTGCTCGATTGCCGCCAGTAATCGTCGGTGTCGCGGAATCCGTGCAAGGGGGCTGTGACGATATTGTCAAAATCATAAATCGAAGCGCATTTCTTCAGTGCCTGGGCATCGAATAAACCGGGAAACTGCCGGAGTTTGTCGAATGCTTTTTCTTTCAATGTATCCAGGAAATGACGCGTGTACACTTGGTTGAATCCTTTGTCCAAAGCCGAGCCGGCGGCCGCCAGATCCAGCGGCACGGATACCGCTGCTGCTCCGGCGATGAGTTCCTTGGCGCGCTCGCCTCGTTCGCCCAGCCATTTCAATAGCGCATTGCCGCCTAGCGACACTCCGATAACATAAACCGGTTGCATTGATTCCGTTGTTTGGGTCTGATCGATAATGCGCCGTACCATCCAATCGATTTCATTGGAATCTCCGGCGTGATACGCGCGCGATAAGCGGTTCGGTTCGCCGGAGCAGCCACGGAAATGAATGACGGCGCTACGCCAATGATGGTGCCGCAAGCGATTGATCATGCTGAGGATGTAGTGACTCGACGAGCCGCCTTCCAGACCGTGGAAAAAAACTACCAGCGGTGATTTTCCGGAACCATCGCTCCAGTCGACATCGATGAAATCCCCATCATCGAGTTCCCAGCGTTCGCGCCGGTAAGTAAATCGCTGCGCCGGTTTTTTAAAATAAGGGTAGAGCGTTTGCAAGTTGCCGCCGGGTAGCCAGGAGGGCGCGGTGTAATGCTCGGTATGCGAAGAAATTGTATATTCGGAGAAAGGTATTATTTTGCGTTGCGGCATTCAGGTTTTATCTATTGATATTCAATTCCGCCAAATATACCGGACTTGCACAGATTCTAAAACAGTAATGGCCAGCTGTTTAGACTGGCCATTGCTGTCGTCGAGGTTCCGGGTAAATCAGAGAACGGTCATGATTATTCCCTAAAACTCGCTCCACTGGTTATGGCTACCACCAGCGGCCAATTTTTTTCTTTTCGGTAATTTTGTACTGTCAGCCTGAACAGTATTGTTTTCATCAAGTCCGGCGAATGTCGCATTCTTCTTATTTGCCAGGCGGGTTACAGATTGCGATTTTTTTGCATCGCTTCGCGACAGATGGAAGATGGAAATAGCGCCGACCAATTCGTTTGCTTGTTGTTCTAATGAAGCGGCGGCTGCAGCGGCTTGTTCGACCAGAGCGGCGTTTTGTTGCGCGACATCGTCCATTTGTGTCACGGCTTGATTAATCTGTTCGATACCGGAATTTTGCTCTCTGGATGCGGAAGTAATATCCGACATGATTGCCGTTAAGTTTTTTATCGCCGCTATGATTTCATCCATGGTTTTTCCTGCTTGATCGACCAATGTGGCGCCTTCTTCCACTTGTTTTACCGAATCGTCGATCAGTGTTTTGATTTCTTTTGCGGCTGTGGCGCTTCTTTGCGCCAGATTGCGGACTTCTGTCGCCACCACAGCGAAGCCGCGGCCCTGTTCACCGGCACGCGCGGCTTCTACTGCTGCGTTGAGTGCCAGGATGTTGGTTTGAAAAGCGATACCGTCGATGACGCCGATGATGTCGGCAATTTTGCTTGAACTCTCGTTGATCGATGACATTTTGGTGATGACTTCGTGCATCATTTCGCCGCCTTTGGCGGTGATACTGCTGGCAGTTATCGCAATCTGGTTGGCATTAATGGAATTATCCGTGTTTTGGCGTACGGTCGCAGTAAGTTCTTCCATACTCGATGCGGTCTCTTCCAGTGAAGAAGCTTGTTCTTCGGTGCGCTGCGATAGATCCAGATTGCCGGAGGCGATTTCTCCGGAAGATTGACGCACTGATGATGCATTTTTCTGCACGTCCAGTACGGTTGCTCGCAGGTTGACACCCATTTGACTCAATGCTTTCAGCAGTTCGCCAAATTCATCGTTCCGGTTGGTGGAAAACTTGTGCGTCAAATCACCGGCAGCTAAAGTATTGGCAATGTCGATGGCTTGCTTTAGCGGCGACAGCGTGCTCTTAGTCAGGTCATAGGCAATATAGGCTATCAATGCGATACCGGTTACCGTGATTGCAGCAATTAGACTTTCCAGCGATGCGGGTGCCTCAGTTTGTGACAAACCCCACCAGCCGATACCGCCTGCGGCCAATAAAAAGAGAGCGGGTATTACCATCGCCAGTGCGATGCGTTTTTTTGTGGTCATCTTGAAGAAAGCTTGCAGTTTTCCGATGAAATCGGTCCGCACGATTTGGCCTTTCTCGATTTTCAGGTTTTTTGCTTTACCTTCAAGAATTTTTTGATAAATTGGGATTGCCCGTTCGATTTCCACTTGCGGCGCTTGGGTGCGAACCGATAAATAGCCGGTCACTTTGCCGTTTTCTATGAGTGGCGTTGCACTGGCGGTGATCCAGTAGAAGTCGCCATTTTTCCGGCGGTTTTTAACCAGCCCGGTCCATGGCAGGCCTTGTTTGAGTGTCGCCCATAAATCTTCAAATGCTTCGGGGGGAACATCCGGATGGCGCACGATGTTATGCGCCTTGCCGATAAGTTCTTCTTCCGAAAATCCGCTTACTTCGATAAATGTCGGGTTAACATAGGTTATTCTGCCTTTGGTATCGGTTGTTGATACGATTAACGTATCATCATCAATGGGATACTCGGTATTGGTAACCGGAAGATTAAGCCTCATGATTTGTCCTTCTAGGAGTTGTTCTATATTGAGACTAGACTTACGGGAAATAAATTAATACATTTTGTAGGTAATTTCTTCTTTTATAAGAAAAATGAAACGTATTTTCTGTAAGAATTATCCTATGTATTTGCCACATTATTACTAATTTATACTAAAGATTATCTAGTATGGATTTCAACAGAAAAATTTTTGTGTAAGCTTGGAATAAGCCGATAAATTGCCTTTTTTCAAAAAATTACTCAATGATTAGTTAAGTTAGCATGTAATTGAAGAATTGTAGCTGTAATAGTGGATAACAAGATTTTGTGAAATGAAGTTTTGTTTCATGTAGTTTCTTGTGATAGCAATATTTGAATCTTATTCAAATTTTACTGAATAAGATTAGTTGGTTAGCTCAATGGATGAAAAATGCAATCAGAATATTCCTATAGTTTTTAATCCGCCAGGAAGATACTATTTATTATTATTGATTATTAGCATGAACACGCACTGATAAATCATCTAGTGAGAAAGAATAGCTTATTAGTGAATAACAATGACAAAGAGATGCGTGGGGATATATTTACGGATTAATAGCGAATGAATGCACAAAAAGAGTTCAGATGGATTGAGAAATTTTACCCGGATGCGCTGTGGAATGTGACCGCTGATCAAAGAGCGAATTCTAAAGAAGAATCGAACGTAAATATAAAAATGCACGGAACCCAGTTTGTTTCCTCTGTTTCGTGCGGTGGGAATAGCTATCTGGAACCAGCTGAGATTAAAACGCATGCACAGCTAATTAAACTATCATGCTTAT
>JAFEGA010000035.1 GCA_018240285.1 Pseudomonadota bacterium
TACCTTCCAGATTCGGGTTTGATAAAGCCGCCAGATTTCCTGGCGATCTAATAAAGTTAAACGAGTGCGGTTGTGTATGTTCATTTACAGTATTTTCCTGAATACTGGAAACAACGTTAGGAATTCTTACACTTTATGCTAATTATTAGCATACTGGCGAATGGGCTTAGTTTATCCTTTCGAGGAGAGGTATTTGCGCATGAACTGGATCATGCTCATCAGGCGCTGTCCCTTGATCCCGCCACACATCTGGAATCGCATCGAACCAATGTTGCCAAGGATGGTGCTGATCTTGATGCGACAACCCATTTATGCCTGCATTCAACGGGACAGTATCAACCTTTTTTCTTTAATTCTTTTCCGCTGATACCGGATCAGATCGCCACAGAAGTTTTAACCGTATTCATTTCCGCCATTATTCCTGAAACAATCCCCGATCTACCTCTTCGTCCTCCTCGCAGCATTGCTTTAAGCTAAATTCTTAAATTGTGTTGTTTGTGGATCGTTCCTTCGATCCATAACACCGCAAAAACAGGGCAATTCAAGCTTGTCGAATACCTGTTTTATAGGCTTAAACACTTACGGAGGAATTCCATGAAATTGAGCAATCTGTTCATAGCGTTATGCAATTGGGTAGCTCCAGAATTACGAATTATACTATTACTAAATTCTACCTTATTGCTGGGTTTCTCATCCCAGATAAAAGCCAGTACTGATTTGTTTAGTGCCCCATCTAATGGAATAAAAAGTTATCCAACCGATTCAATAGTAGTCGGTGATGCGGGAAATGACCTGACTTTACGTGACGCAATTAACCTTGCGTTACTCCGCAACCCTGAATTGGCAGCTTTTTCCAAGGAAATGCGTGCATTGGAAGGGGCAACACTGCAGGCTGGTTTGCTGAGAAATCCGGAGCTGTCAGTAAACGTTGAGAATATCGGAAACATACAAAAGCTTCAGGGTGATATTAATTCGGCGGATTCAGTAGCGAAAGAAGTAGTGCAGCAGCTCACCACCATCCGGATCGGGCAATTGATTGAACTGGGTGGTAAACGCGCGGCTCGGGTTAATGCTGCGCTACTGGGTGAAGATCTAGCGGCCAAGGATTACGAAATCCGGCGGGTGGAAATTATTGCCAGAGTGGCCAATGTGTTTACGGAAGTACTCGCAGCGCAAGAGCGGCTCAGGCTTGCTGAAGAAACCCGGCAAGTTGCACAAAACGTGGTTAATAGTGTGGCCCAACGTGTGCAAGGCGGGAAAGTGGCGCCTATTGAGGAAACCAGAGTCAAGGTGGGACTATCAACTACGCGTATTGAATATGAACAAGCGCAACGGGATTTAACATCAGCACGAAGGCGATTGGCGCTGTTATGGGATAACTCTTCTCCGCAATTTAGCAAGGCACTGGGGAATCTTGAAACGCTGATTGTTCCTCCTAATTTGCAAATGTTGGAAGAACGTGTTTTGAGTAATCCGATGGCGTTGCGTGCCATGAAGAATATTGAACAACGTAAAGCGTTGCTGGAAGTAGAGCAAACTCGCCGCATCCCTAACCTCACCATTAACGCAGGCGTTGTGCATCATGCGCAACTGGGTGGTAACACGGCTGTGGCTAGCGTAATGATACCGTTGCCATTATTCGATCGTAATCAAGGAAATATCAAAGATGCCTATCAACGCGTGGACAAAGCGGTGGATGAGCAGATAGCCACTGAGTTACGGCTAAAAACTGAGCTCATACAATCTTATGAAATGATGTCAGCGGTATGGAATGAAATTAATATACTGCGTGACGAGGTATTGCCCGGTGCTAAGAGTGCTTTCCATGTGATGCGTAGGGGCTATGAATTGGGTAAATTTGGTTTACTGGAGATGTTAGATGCGCAACGTATTCTATTCCAGAACCAGCTTCTCTATGTGCGTGCATTGGCAAATTATCAGCGCCTGGTGAATGACATCGAGCGCCTGATTGCGGGGCCTATCGAAAGCATCAAGCCGAATCATGAAATCAACATACGTCGTCCGTAGTGGCGAGAACAAGGTTAAGGATTAAATTATGAACAAAGCGCGATGGATGCCAATCCTGATTGTGATTGCCATAGGGATTGTAGTGGGTGGGTTGATTCTAATGCTGGATAAATCCTCTTCGATTGCAACGGATGCGGTAAACATGGATACCCATGAGAAACTGGATGATCACGGTACATCAGATATGAAGGGGAACGGTACAAGTAATCAGCCTGGTGTTGGACCTAGAGGGGGTAAGATATTCACTGATAGTGATTTTAGCGTGGAACTGACTATTTTTGAAAAAGGCGTGCCGCCACAGTTCCGGATTTATTTATATGAAAAGGGTAAGTTGTTGCCGCCAACTGCTGCCAATGTCGCAGTTACATTATCCCGGCTGGGAGCGCCCGCGCAATTGTTCAAATTTACTCCCGAAGCGGATTATCTGCTCGGAGACCAAGTAGTGGAAGAACCGCATTCATTTGATATTGCCATTGCAGCGGAACGCAATGGCAAAGTAATGCGCTGGAGCTATAGCCAGATTGAGGGGCGGGTGGAAGTTCCGGACGCCATGCTGAAAAGCATGGGCATTGAGCTTTTGACAGCAAGGGCAGCGATCATCAAGCCAAAACTCAAACTGCCGGGTGAAGTGACATTCAACGAACACACCATTGTACGGGTAGTGCCGCGGGTTGCTGGTATGGTGACTTCTGTTCAAGGCAATCTTGGTCAGCACGTGAAAAAAGGCGATGTGCTGGCAGTCATAGAAAGTCCAATGCTGGCGGATTTGCGCAGTCAATATTATGTTGCCAAGAAACGAATAGCTCTGGCAAAGACGACTTATGAACGGGAAAAACAATTGTGGGAAGAAAAGATTTCCGCCAAGCAGGAATTTCTTCTGGCGCAGGAACTGTGGAATGAAGCCGAGATTGCGCTGGAACTGGCCTCAGTCAAGTTACGCGCGTTGGGTGTACAACCTGAATCGAACCATCTGAAGACCAATTTTACGCATTATGAAATACGCGCACCGATTTCCGGAATCATTATTACTAAGACTATTGCATTGGGTGAAGCACTTAAAGAAGACAGAGAAATTTATACCATCGCGGACGTGTCCACCGTATGGACGGCTATTACGGTTTATCCCAAAGATCTTAATGTAGTTAGGGAGGGTCAGAAAGTCGTGGTAAAAGCGACTGCTTACGATGTTGAGAATGAAGGAACTGTTACTTATATTTCGACGCTAATTGGAGGGCAAACACGAACCGCAACAGCCCGAGTCGAATTGGATAATCAAGAAGGCAAATGGCGTCCAGGTATGTTTATAAACGTCGAATTAGTGGCAGAAGAAATTAAAGTGCCTGTGGCTGTTTCAGTGGCTGCCATTCAAACGCTACGCGATTGGTCTGTGGTATTCGGTCGCTATGATCAGTATTTCGAGGTTCGCCCTTTGGAACTAGGACGTAATGATGGTGAAATGGTTGAGGTGCTGAAGGGATTGACTCCCGGAGAGCAATACGCGAGCGGTAACAGTTTTGCCATTAAGGCTGAGCTGGGTAAAGCAGGCGCAAGCCACGACCATTAAATCGATTACCTGATAAGGCCATACTCATCATGTTTGAACGAATTTTACATATTTCCATCTACCAACGTGGCCTTGTGCTGATGGCGGTATTGATGATGGCAATCATCGGCGTCTATAGCTATCAGAAACTGCCTATTGATGCGGTACCTGATATTACCAACGTACAGGTTCAAATCAATACAGCTGCACCAGGTTATTCACCGATAGAGGCGGAGCAACGCATCACGTTCCCGATCGAAACCATCATGGCGGGTTTGCCCCATCTCGACTATACCCGCTCGATTTCACGCTATGGCCTGTCGCAGGTTACCGTGATTTTTAAAGACGGCACCGATGTTTATTTTGCGCGCCAGCAGGTCAGTCAACGCATCCAGGAGGCAAAAGGCCGATTGCCGCTAGGTATTGAACCGATGATGGGGCCTATTTCCACAGGCTTGGGTGAAATCTTCATGTGGACTGTCGATGCCAAGCCAGGTGCCAAAAAACCAGACGGGACTCAATACACTACAACCGATTTACGCGAAATTCAGGATTGGGTCATCAGGCCGCAGTTGCGCATGGTTAAAGGTGTGACAGAAATTAACACTCTAGGTGGTTTTGTTAAACAATTTCATGTGGTGCCTTACCCGGATAAAATGATTTCTTTCGGCCTGTCATTGATGGACTTGGTAACCGCTTTGGATCGCAACAATCTGAATGTAGGTGCCGGTTATATTGAAAAAAGTGGGGAACAGTATCTGGTTCGCATACCGGGGCAAATCGCTAATCTGAATGAAATCGGCAACATTATCCTGGGTTCCAGGCAAGGAACACCGATCCGCGTCAAGGATGTGGCGGATATTCTGATCGGCAAGGAGTTGCGTTCCGGTGCTGCCACGCAAAATGGTAAGGAAGTAGTTCTGGGCACGGTGCATATGCTGATTGGAGAAAATAGCCGAATCGTTGCTCAAGCTGCAGCCAAGAAATTAGAGGAAATCAATCGCAATTTACCGGAAGGTATTGTGACAACACCGGTGTATGACCGCACCACTTTGGTGGAAAAAACCATTCATACGGTGGCGACCAATCTGCTTGAAGGGGCTGCACTGGTAATCGTGGTATTGCTGCTGTTTCTGGGCAACCTGCGCGCAGCGCTGATTGCGGCGTTTGTGATTCCATTGTCGATGTTGTTCACGTTCACCGGTATGGTAACCAATCATGTGAGCGCCAATCTAATGAGTTTGGGGGCGATTGATTTTGGCATTATCGTGGATGGCGCAATTGTCATTGTCGAAAACAGTATTCGCCGCTTGGCGCATGAGCAAATGCGGCTAGGGCGGGAATTGACGCTCACTGAGCGTCTTGAGCTTGTATTTGATGCCTCCAGAGAAGCGCGGCGGGTACTGATCTACGGTGAGCTGATCATCATCATCGTCTACCTACCTATTTTTGCATTGACGAGTGTCGAAGGAAAGATGTTTCATCCGATGGCGCTCACGGTCGTGACTGCGTTGATTGCGGCGATGATTCTCTCCCTGACCTTTGTTCCGGCAGCGATTGCATTCTTTCTGTCCGGCAAAGTGAAAGAAACAGAAAGCCCAGTAATGGCATGGGCAAAAAAAGCCTATGTGCCGATATTGACGGCAACCATGAAACACCGCGAGCTCACCGTCACGATTGCTGTTGTTATTGTCATATTGTCAGGTTTATTGACGACGCGTGTCGGCAGTGAGTTTGTTCCCAGTTTGAACGAAGGTGATATCGCGCTGCATGCTATCCGCATTCCGGGCACCAGTTTGACCACAGCGATTGAAATGCAGAATGAGTTAGAAGAGGCGATAAAAGAGTTTCCTGAAGTCGATAGAGTGTTCTCCAAAATCGGCACTGCCGAGATTGCCACGGACCCCATGCCGCCGAGTGTTGCAGATGTTTTTATCATCCTGAAACCGCAATCGGAATGGCCAGGCCCGCATCACACCAAAGCAGAGTTAGTTGCCGCCATGGAACAGGCTGTACGCAAGGTTCCGGGTAATAACTACGAATTTACTCAGCCAATACAAATGCGTTTCAATGAGCTGCTTTCCGGTGTGCGTGCCGATGTCGCCGTCAAAGTATTTGGCGATGATATGGATACTTTACTAGCTCTGGGGGAAGAAATAGAAAAACAACTTAAAACTGTTCCCGGTGCGGCAGATGTGAGAACGGAACAAATTACCGGTTTACCGGTGCTTTCCATCCAAATGGATCGTGCAAAAATGGCGCGCTATGGCCTGAATGGCCGTGATGTGCAAGATGTCGTCGCCATGTCGGTGGGTGGTAGAAGCACGGGGATGATTTTTGAAGGCGACCGGCGCTTTGATTTGCAGATACGACTACCGGAACATCTGCGCGCCGATATAGAAGCGCTGAAACGGCTACCCATCAGTGTTCCAGTGCAGAGTGTCGCGATTGCTCCCATTATGCCACAAGCTGCGCAAGCGGCTCAGCCAGCTGTGCCTGTTTTTGTCACTTTGGGAGAAGTCGCCAAATTCGAGATAACTCAGGGCCCCAATCAAGTCAGCCGGGAAAATGGGAAACGCCGGATCGTGATCACCGCCAATGTGCGTGGCCGTGATCTGGGCTCATTCGTTCACGATGCCGAACAACTGATCGCAAAAAAAGTACCGATCCCACTGGGATACTGGACAACTTGGGGCGGCCAGTTTGAACAAATGATTTCCGCAGCACACCGCCTGCAGATAGTGATCCCCCTGGCACTTGTCTTGATTTTTATACTTTTGTATACGATGTTCGGCAATGTGCGCGATGGGCTGCTCATGTTTACCGGCGTTCCCTTTGCGTTGACCGGCGGCATATTTGCGCTATGGCTGCGTGATATTCCGTTGTCCATCTCCGCTGGTGTCGGATTTATCGCTCTATCTGGCGTAGCGGTTCTGAATGGCTTGGTGATGCTGGCATTTATCCGCGGGTTGAGAGAAAAAGAGGGACTGGCTTTAGATGATGCGATTCAAACCGGCGCATTGACCCGGCTGCGCCCGGTACTGATGACGGCATTGGTCGCATCGATCGGATTCCTGCCGATGGCGCTGGCTACCGGTACCGGCGCGGAAGTGCAGCGGCCTCTGGCAACGGTAGTAATCGGAGGCATTCTTTCCTCCACTATTCTGACTCTGCTTGTATTGCCAGTACTGTATCGGCTCATCCATGGGCGAGATACTTCGAATAAAGACACATCGATAGATCTCGAAATAAAAAAGATACAAGGTTAATGACAGCGCCGCTAGTTCAACGGGATGATATCTAGCTTTATAACGATTAGAGCCGCGTGCATGTTATTCATGAAAACGACAGTATCCGCCTTTGCCTCGCTACGACCCACAACAATTTAGCGTTAGTCGGGTACCGAGTTGGCGCAAGCGGCCAGTGCCAAAGTTAGGCATTGATTCTACACATGAAAACTTGCGTATTTACAGTATGGAGTCTTTCTGGGGCTTTGCTAAACGCCGTTTGGCAAAGATCGCTAGTGTATCTGAATATATACTGTTTATTTGCACTTGAAAGAAACTGAATTTTATTTTAACCATCAATCTATTAGGCAATTCTCAAATTATTACGTTTCAGTTCGCTTTAACTTCCCAATACCACTATGTTCTTAAGCTTAGGAAACTAATTCAACCATACCTGTACCTAGTCGGTATACTCCGCCTACTATCTGAATTTTTTTCTCCTTCACGGATTGACTCAAGATCGGGGTACTATTCTTCAGCTCGGCAACAGTGAGGATGACATTCATTTTGACCGCATTTTCATATAGCATTCCGGGCATACTTCTCGCTGCTCTGACTGCAGGCGATAATGCAGTTGCCATTGTTTGGATGTGTCCTGGAAACTGTTTATTTTTATCAATGGCATCAATAGCGGCTCCCACAGCTCCACAGCTTTCATGGCCAAGCACCATGATCAACGGTGTTTGTAATACGGCAACCGCATATTCAAGCGTGGCCAGAAAATCGACAGTTATATAATTACCAGCAACTCGAGCCACAAATAGATCCCCGTGAGCCTCATCAAAACACTGTTCAGGACCGACTCTGGAATCGGCGCAACCCAAAATGGCAGCGTAGGGGTTTTGCCCTTTAACCAGAGCGTCCTGGGAAGTATGTATGTCCAAGGATACAGTCGATTGACCACTACCATGCCGCTTGCTGCCTGCCATTAATCTTTCCAAAGCTTGATCAGGGGTAAGCACGTTCTCAGGCTGGGGCGGGATTTTGGTAGATGACGGCAAAGGTACCTTTGTTTCTTCCACACTGGAGATACCTGCACCACTAATACCCAAACCCAGCACAGAGGCTGCCGCCAATTTCAGGAATGAACGTTTTCGTGAATCATGCTGAAGGTATTCGTTCTTTTTGTCACATACGTGGCACATAAAAGCTCCAGTATTTAAAATCATTCACATCAGAGTAAATAAGCAGGTATTAGTTACTGATCTTTGCATGCCGCTTCGTGCAATTATAATATACTTCGATATACTCAAAAATAAGTCATTTAACGTTTTCTCTCGTTTTAAATCAATAATGATGCAAGCTTTCAGTTTTTAGCGTGTCAAAGAAACAATTACCCTTACAACTCATGGAAGTTTGTATGCCACAGCTGGCTTGTAATGCACGGTAAACAGCACTGCAATATTCGTTGCCACGTTCAGCTTGATGTTCAAGCCAGGGAACAGACTTTTTCTTCCAATACTGTTGGCGTTGTTTCCAAGTTTGATGCTGACAAGGGTTTGTTTGTTTCGCGGTTAGTACCTGAGAGCCGGTTTGATATGATACTGCAGAGAAGTTTTCCATGGATAAGTATCCGCTCTCTATGAGCATACTTATGGCTAGGCAGATTCAACTTAGAAGTGCAACTTTTGTAGGAGAATTTAAGTGGCGAGCTGCGTTAATATCGGAGCCACTTAAACGACCAAGTAAAAGGAGCACAGATGAAGCGATACAAGCAGCTCACCGGGGGACTACGATACCAGATTTATGGGCTGAAACAAGCGGGTTTGAACCAAACCGAGATTGCCAACAGAATTGGCATAGATAAGGGCACGGTTTCACGGGAATTCAAGCGTAACAAAGGCAAGCGCGGCTGGCGTCCTAAACAGGCGCAATCGTTGCGTGATGAGCGCTACGGCGCCCGTATCAATGGAAAGCGCTTCTCGTCTGATGACTGGGAGGAAGTCGAGCGGTTGATTGAGGAAGATCTCAGTCCAGAACAGGCGGCAAATCGGCTTGAATTGGAAGGTGTCTTGAAGATTAGCCATGAGATCATTTACCAGCATATCTACGCGGATAAGCGGAGCGGAGGAGACTTGCACCGGCATTTGCGCAGCCAGAAACCACACCGCAAACGCTGTGCGAGCGGTCAAGAGCGACGCGGTATGATTAAGAACCGTGTCAGCATTGATAAACGTCCGGAGATTGTTGCTCAAAAGACGCGTATGGGTGATTGGGAAGGCGACACTGTTATTGGCAAGAATCATAAAGGCGGCTTGGTTACACTGGCTGAACGCAAGTCGCGCTATGTGTTGGCGGGGCATATACGCAGCAAGCATGCAGAGGGTGTAACAGCCGTAACGACGCGCCTACTGAAGCCTCACAAAGAGAAGTGCCACACCATTACATTCGACAACGGCAAGGAGTTTGCAGAGCATGAGAAAATGGCAGCAGAACTGAAAGTGGACATCTACTTTGCCCATCCTTATCACTCTTGGGAGCGAGGTCTGAACGAGAACAGTAACGGGCTATTGAGGCAGTACTTCCCTAAGGGCATGGAGCTGGTCGACCTCACTGAGGAACAAGTGCAGGAGGCGGTAGAGCGGATTAATCACCGGCCTAGAAAAGTACTGGGATTTAGAACCCCGCATGAGGTATTCTTCGGGGTGGAAATACGTTACACCAAACAACCATTGGCTGTTGCACTTCGAACTTGAATCCACGCTATTTAAAATTAGACCTTATGCT
>JAFEGA010000036.1:0-1713 GCA_018240285.1 Pseudomonadota bacterium
AATATCTTGTGACTACACTATCTAAAATATTTAAAGTTTCTGATGCTAAATCCGAAATAAAAACTAAATGATATATTTGCTACAAGTGAAGATTGAATTGTCAGTAAAGTAATTGAGCATGAAAAATGTTGCGGCTATGTGATTAATGACCACAGCCTGTTGCTAAATAAATGATAAGTATGGAGAAGAATAAGAAATTATACTTATTTTCAGCATCTCTCTAGGTTATTCGCATAACAATTCGGTGAACGGAGTATTTCAGAATGGATCACGAAGTGGTACTGTTTAAAGGTAAAATCAAATGACCAACAGAACAGAACATATGTTTGCGAGAGCTTCGCACAGAAGAATTGATGATACCAGGGTGCTGATTGTTGTCGATAAATATATCTCTGGTGAAACATTGAGAAATATACTCGATGATTGGCAGTACGATATTATTGGCGTTTGTATTTCGAATCAAGAAGCTATAGCCAGAGTAAAACAAGATAAGCCTGATTTAATTCTAACGGATATGGCGTTAAGCGATTGTGATGGTATATATCTAGCACAACAATTGAATTCACAAACTGACAATTCCAATATTTGCATTTATTTCACAGCTTATACTAGTGACGTCATTGTGCAGCGCACAATGACGATCGCTACTGCTATGGGTTGCAGTATCAATAAAGATACCACAAAAAAGCAGCATACCAACTTTGAGTCTTGCTTTTGCCAATATTACGGCATTGAAGAATCTGATAATCAAGTCAATCAGCTTTCAGCGCAGCCTATTCGAATTTTATTAGTTGACGATCAACAAATCGTGCTTTGGGGATTAGAGAAGCTGATTGAGAGTGTCAAACCTCGTATGGAAGTTGTTGGTATAGCAACTAATATTTCTGATGCCAAACAGCTTGTTTTAGAAAAAAATGCGGATATTCTTATATTGAATATATATTTGGATGAAACAGACTGTGTAAGCCACATTCCTGATTTCACCAACAATGGAAATACGCGAGTGGTAATTTTTACTGAAACGCGCGATAAAGATATGATTGATAGGGCAGTTCTTAGTGGCGCACGCGGCATAGTACATAGAAAAGAATCTATGCAAACGGTACTGAGAGCAATTGAGAAGGTTTACGATGGTGAATTATGGCTTGATCGTATCACAACCGGACGCATTCTTTTACAAAATTCACGTATACGTAGAAAGGTTTCTTCTGATACCGATTCAGACAAAATAGCAATGCTTACTCGTAAAGAGTGTATGATTCTTCGGGCATTTTCGGATGGAACGGGTGGGGAACAGAATAAACAGATAGCTGCAAAATTGTGTATGAGTGAGCACACCTTACGCAATCACCTGACTTCCATATTCAGTAAATTGGGAATTAAAAATCGATTCAGCTTATTTGCGTATGCCAAGCAGCATTTCCAGCAAATGGAATCTTCTTGATCGCATCACGTTTCTCGTTCACAAATAAAGCATTGCTCACCCTTGGAATGCGCTTCCTTCATGCCTTTGAAATTCTTACTGCAAATTAACTCAAAAACAATAAACCCAGCTGGAACTGGGCTTATATCAGTACCGCTTAGTTAACTTAAGCTGCTTCTTTCAATTTTCTTCGGTATGTCATAAAACCAATCAACCCTAGGCCTGCCAGAACCATCGCATAAGTTTCGGGCTCGGGAACAGCGGTGATCACCGTAAAGGAAATTTTACCG
>JAFEGA010000036.1:1833-59986 GCA_018240285.1 Pseudomonadota bacterium
CGCTATTTCGATCACATAATTCCCATTACTGTGCATATCGCCTTCAATGTTTAATATACCGGGTGACAAGCCTGGCATTACTGTTGCACCTGGACCAATGATTACCGAACCTTTGAGCGTACCAATTCCTTTTAAAACGCCACCTTCAATATCTATAGTAGTCATATCAATGATGCCGTTATTGATTGTCTCACCAATATACTGAGTATAAATTCCATGGCCGAGTGACTTGGGCGATTCAGAAATAATGCCCGAGTTGAAAACTTTAACAGAATTCACAAGAGCATAAGTATTTATAAAAGACCCGGTATTTATTAGTTCACCGCCATTAGTTAAATAGCGAGAACCTGCGTTATATGATCCACTGTTTTCAAGCGTGCCATAATTTGCGAATCCGTTAGTGTTTTGGTATAACACTCCAGAATTCACTAGTAACCCAGTCTTATCAATAGTTATAGAGCCATTATTTTTCATGGTACCGCTGTTGTACAGTGAACCTGAAATATGTAACTGTGAGATCCCATCAAATATGTATTCATTATTAATAGTACCGTAGTTATTCAGAATAGAAGAGGGATTAAGGACCATACTATCGACGTTTCTCACATCGCCATAGTTGTTCATAATACCGGTAGAAGTTATTCTTAGAAGAGAGCCATTCCCAAATTCACCGTAATTCGTAAATAAATTGGAGTTTACCACCTCACCGTTATCTCGATACTCTGGATAGCCATAAATAAAAAACAATCCATCCTTTTCAGTATGTAAGCTGCCATAATTGATCAAGTTAGAGTAATTATTAAGTGCCCCAAAAGTAACTAGCCGCCCAGATCCATTGATTACCAAATTTCCGTAATTATCAAATGGCTCTAAACGATTTTCTGCATTAATATCATTAATAGTAATTGTGGAGAAGTTCGGGTTCGGAGAAATTTGATAACCATCAGGATTATCGTAAATTGTTATCGGAGAATAGTAGTCGCCTAGAGGATTTTTATAGGCCAAAACAAGTGATGGTGTGCTGGCGGCTATGATACCTGCAGCTATAAGACTAAGTGATTTGAGATTTAAGATCTGAGATTTTCTTAACATACATTCTCCTGTTTTTGTTATTACTGTAAGTTCCAATGTCACATTTTCAATTACTAACTACCGGTTATTCTTCTAGTTCCTAGAATCAAGAATCACAGCAAATCAAGAAACTAGAATTTCACATTTTAAATTTAAAATCAGTCAATTATCTAGTCTTTATGATCTGCCGCCTTGCTTTTCCAAATGCGCTTCCACATCCTTCCGGCTAAACCCGATGGCACTGGCAACGCGGTCCGCGTGACTGACTTTGGAGATGCCTGCAATCAATCGGTGCGTCGGACCTTGCGGCAAGAATTCGACTTGTAGATAGCGGCCGATACCGTCCTTTTGCAGTAGTTCGCACAGCTCGTGATTGTGCGTGACCAGCAGTGTGCTCGCGCCGAGTTTATGAAATCCTTTGAGGATATATTCGGAAATCGTCATTTTTTCTTCGAACGTGGTGCCTTCGGATAATTCGTCCAGCACGACCAGACTGCGCGGTGTGGAGTTGAAGAATATTTCCCGTGTCCGTTGCAGTTCGTGACCGAAACGTCCCATCGCGGCGCTGAGCTGGCCGGGGTCGGGCACTTGGTAATAGATATGCTCAGCCGGAACCAATTGTCCTTGCGTGGCGGGGAAATAGCAGCCGATTTGCCCGAGCAGCTGGATTTGCGCGATGGTTTTGCAGTACGCGGTTTTGCCGCCGCTGTTCGGCCCGGTGATGATCAGTATGCGGCCGGCGAGATCGAGATGGATATCGTTGGGCACGTAATCCGGGATTGTTTTGATTAGCAGGGGATTCCTGGCCTGACTGACGGTCAGTCGGTGTTCTTTCTCATCGAGAATTTCCGGTAAAACTTTGCTCCCGGGAAGCGACTGTCCATAACGGTAAAACGATAATAGTTCATCGAGCAATCCTAACGCTTCGACCGCTTTGGCCAATTCCGGACTCTCGCGGAATTGTTTGCGCAAGGGATAAATGATCGAGTCGCGGTCGGAAACGCCCATCGCCAGCAGAATAATCGGCAGAACTGGCGCAGTTAGCGCCAAGATGCCGTAGCTGATGTACGACGCGCCGAACTGCGGCATGAGCATTTCAAAGAAAAATAAAATGCCGTAACCGGCGGCCAGAAAAATCAGTATCGGCAGAATCTTAAACAGCGAAGGTTGAAAGCGTGCATACAGATCGAAACGCGACTTCTCTTTTTTAGTTTTGAACTTGCCGCCCATGGAGTAAACCGGCCCTTTCATCAACGCATAGATGCGCGATTCGCCGAAATCCCGTATGGCATCGAGCAGCGTGCGCAGATAAGCGGATTGGGGGCGCGGCAAATTCCCGGCTTGCTCGACCAGAGTCACGGCAAACTGAGTGCCGTCCTGATATTGCCGGTAGCCGTAACCGCCGAATTCCAGTTTGTCGCTGCGGCTGCTTGGCTCCTCGGTTGCAAAGCCGCCGGAAAATTCGCCGTACAGCAGATGCTTGAGCGATCTTTCGCCGGAGACGGCGTTCGCAGCAAGATCGGACAATGCACTACGGAGTTCCGGATTCGATTCGATTTCGCGCAGCGCAATCTGTTTTTGCTGTATTACCTGCGCATTTTGCGCGGGACGGGCGAGCGAGCGGTACAGCGCCAGGCGGCCGGTTTCGGTCTTGGTGTGATCGATGGTATGGAACAACGCTTCGGTTTCAATCGCCGAGAATGTTTTCGGATCCAGCGCCTCATGGTCGGTTGCCGTGGGGCGGATGTCCTCCATATTCGTGGGCCGGTCGGAATCGGACAGAATGAATTTTTTGTGCCAGATATCAATCATACGGGTCATACCTGTTCAGGGTTTTTCATGAATCGCCAGCAAACGGCGTTAAGCTTAAATGAACGTGTAAAATACGCATATTTGCAATGAAACACAACACAATGCCACTTCTAATCGCACGACTCCGTTCACCCGATCATGCCACTGCTTAAGAAACCGTTAAGATTGATCGGCTTTACCGCAATCGCTGCCGTGATCGCGTTTGCCGGCTGGTATTACACACGTCCCAAGCCGCTTGAAGTTGAATCGGTGATTATTGCTACCGGCAATGTCGAAGCGACTGTCGTCAATACCCGTGCGGGTACGGTCAAATCCTGCCAACGCTCGAATTTGGCACCGATTGCCGGTGGTCAAATCGCCAAAATCTGGGTCAAGGAAGGCGATCACGTGCAAAAAGGGCAGGTTCTGCTGGAACTCTGGAATCAGGATTTGCTGGCGCAACGCGAACTGGCGCAGCGGCAGTTGGCGATGGCGCAGGAGCGCCGCCGTGAAACCTGCATTCTAGCGGAAAACGCCCGGCGCGAAGCAGTGCGCACGCAGCAACTGGTCGAGCAGGGTTTTGTCAGCTCGCAACGCGCCGATGACGTCAATGCCAATGCGCGCTCCCGGCAAGCCAGTTGCGAAGCTGCCGTCACCGATATCAAGCGCGCCGAAGCGCAAGTCCGCGTGGCGCAAGCGGGGCTGGAACGCACCGTCATCAACGCGCCATTCTCGGGTGTGATCGCGCATATTAGCGGCGAACTGGGCGAGTTCACCACGCCGTCGCCACCCGGCATTCCGACACCGCCGACGATCGATCTGATCGACGACCGTTGCCTATACGTCACGGCACCGATGGACGAAGTCGATGCGCCCAAAATCAAAGTAGGGCAGGAAGCGCGCATCACGCTGGATGCCATGCCGGACAAGATTTTTCCCGGACGGATCCGGCGTATCGCGTCGTATGTCACCGAAATCGAGAAGCAGGCGCGCACCGTCGATATCGAGGTGGATTTTCTTCAAACTCCGGCGGATGTGCTGCTGGTGGGTTATAGCGCCGACATCGAAGTAATTCTGCAGCGCAAAGATGACGTGCTGCGGATCCCGACGCAAGCCATCCGGCAAAACAATAAAGTATGGCTGGTGGATAGCCACAGCCGCCTGGTGGAGCAGTCAGTGGAAACCGGTCTGAGCAATTGGAGCTTTACCGAAGTTCGCAGCGGCCTGAAAGCCGGTGATCGGGTGTTGATTGCGTTTGATAAGGAAGGCATCAAAGCCGGTGCCGCTGTGCAGCCGAAAGCCCAATGATCCGCTTGAACGCGATCACGCGCACATTTCACATGGGTGACCAGGTGGTGCACGCGCTCAACGACATTAATCTGGTCATCACTTCGGGTGAGTATGTTTCGATCATGGGACCTTCCGGTTCCGGGAAGTCCACGCTGTTGAACATCATCGGTTTGCTGGACCGGCCCGATAGCGGCCGCTATGAACTTGACGGTCGGCTGGTCACCGATTTGCCGGAAATTGAGCAGGCGCGCATCCGCCGGGAAAAAATCGGCTTTGTTTTCCAGTCCTTTCATTTGGTGCCGCGGTTGACGGCGGCGGAAAATATCGAGTTACCGCTCATTCTCAGCGGTGTGCCGCAGGAACAGCGGCAAATTCGCGTCGACGAGGCATTGCAGGCATTCGAACTGAAACAACGCGCGCAGCACCGGCCTGCCGAGCTTTCCGGCGGGCAGCGTCAGCGTGTGGCGATCGCGCGCGCGACCATCATGCGCCCCAGCGTCATCCTGGCGGATGAACCGACCGGCAATCTGGATCACCAGATCGGTGCCGAAGTGATGACGCTGCTGGAAAATCTGCATCACAGCGGAACCACCTTGATCATCGTCACGCACGACCGCGAGTTAGGTGCGCGCGCGCACCGCCAGATCGCGATGCGCGATGGAAAAATACTGACGGATCAATCCGATGACACTCGCTGATACATTGCAGACTTCGTTTAGAACGGTACTGAGTTATCGCATCCGTTCCTTGTTGATCGTGCTGGCGATGGCATTGGGCGTGGCTTCGGTCGTGGTGCTGACGGCGCTTGGTGACGGCGCGCGGAATTATGTCATCAATCAATTTTCTTCCATCGGCACCAATTTGCTGGTTGTTTTGCCAGGGCGCGCGGAAACTTCGGGTTCGTTTCTCGGTGCAGTGCTGGGTCAAACACCGCGCGATCTGACGCTGAAAGACGCGCAACTGCTTGGCCGGTTGCCGCAAGTGCGGCGTTATGCGCCGCTCAATGTCGGCGCTGCGGAGCTTTCCGCCGTCAACCGCCTGCGCGAAGTTACAGTGCTGGGTAGCAATGCCGACTTGATCCCGGTGCGGCACATGCAACTGGCGCAAGGCAGTTTTCTGGCGCACGGCACCGAACGCAACGCGCAAATCGTATTGGGCGCGAAAATTGCCCGTGAATTCTTCCCGCGCAGCCAGGCCATCGGTCAGCGCGTGCGCCTCGGTGATAGCCGCTTCATCGTATCCGGTGTGTTGGCTTCGCAAGGCGAATCGATGGGATTCAATACCGATGAAATCGTCATCATTCCGATCGACTACGCGCAGCAGATGTTCAACACCACGTCGCTGTTCCGCATTTTGATCGAGGCGAAAAGCCATAATGACATTGAACCTGCCAAACGGGCGATATTGGCGGCATTGAAGCAGAGTCACGATGGTGAAGAAGATGTGACCGTGATCACGCAGGACGCCATTCTGGCAACCTTCGACCGGATTCTGCACACCATGACGCTGGCGGTCGCCGGGATTGCCGCGGTCAGCCTGATAGTCGCCGGTATTCTAGTGATGAACGTGATGCTGGTGGCGGTCAATCAGCGCACAGCGGAAATCGGCCTGCTAAAAGCCATCGGAGCGACTTCCAGCGACATCCGCCGGTTATTTTTTGCCGAAGCGGTGTGGTTATCGTTTGCCGGTGCGGTTTTCGGGTCGCTGCTGGGTCAATTGGGCAGTCTGATGCTGCGCTTGGCGTACCCGCAGCTTCCGGCGTGGGCACCGGTTTGGGCTTCAATTGCCGGTGTCTTGGTCGCACTGATCACTGGCATCGCCGCCTGTCTTTGGCCCGCGAACCAAGCGGCGCGGCTCGATGCCGTGCAAGCGCTGAGTAAACGATGATTAGGTCAGATATTTTTATAGGATTCTTTTTTTGTATAAGTTTCTCTGTCAAAAATAAATACATGATTCAGTGCCTTGTAGAGTGATGCGAAACCGCCGGTTAATCACCTGGCAAGTAGTACCGCATTCCAGTTTCGCCATAAAGATAATAGCCTGCGCCTGACAGATTGTTGTGCCAAATAAAGCGATCGCCGGTTGCCGGATCTGAGAAAATTTCATAGAAATCTCCTCGATAGGGTTGAACACTCGCCGGATCAGTGGCAGCAGCGCCGCCATCAACTTGTATGTAATTTCCGCTGGCCTGTGGAAAGCAAGGGGTGCGGCTGGGTTCTCTGGAGAATGTCCATCCCGACAGCGCCAAAGCATAGTAACCGTAGGCGTATGGATTTCCGCCCACAACTTCGGCTGCCGGTCTCAAGAAATCGAAATAGCAATCGTCTTGTAACATGCAGCGGTGACTATCCCCAACCCCGGAGAGTTTGATGGCAGCCGCGATCAGTGTTCCTGCCTGTTCATCATCGTCCATGTGGAAGAAGCTTGGGCAAAGCTGCACCAGGCGGCTGCCTGAAGCGCCGCCAGGCAGCGACTCCACCGGCAGATTAACCTCGCTGCCTCGGACATTGCTGCATACATCCGCGGAAGCAGGTAGGCATGTAAGCGTCAGATTGCCAAGAATTTGTTCCGCTGCCGCGAGATTATCCCGGATCATCGTCATTTGCGGCCGGTTGGGACAGTGAAAGTGCCGGTAGCTCGCATATAAATTTTCGCCCGTTCCAGGCCAGCGCGCTAAGGCATTGTGAACGAGCTGATTGGCCAAAGTGCGTGCATGGCTGATTGCGCTATCCGGGTTACTCACGCCCGTTGTCGCTTGATCGCAGCCGCCGTTACGAGAAATTTCCTTCCGGCTGGAAGTCTTGTAATGCTGGCTGAGTACGCCTGCCAGTTGTGCCGTTCCTTCACCGGAAAGCTCAAACGACGACCACATCCCTTTATCCAGATCGAAGATCGCGTGCCCTTGACTGACTTGAGTTCCACCAGCGCCCCCGCCAGAGGTCGAACCGGTATGCCGCAGTTTGAAGCGTGCCAATTTATCTCTGACTTCTTCCAATTCAAAGACAGTTTGTCCGCCTGCCTCCATACCCGCGCTGTTGAGGAATACGGTATCAGTGAAACTATCGCCGATCTTTACCGGTTTACCGGGAAAACGCGGCATCCAGAAGATATTATTGTTGCGGTTGGCCGCCCCGGCTGCCTGGATGAGCGGTTGATAACGCGGCAATCCGCCGGAAAAAGAATATTCTGTTACTTCGCCGGTGGCCGAAATATTCGCTTCGAACTGAACGCCATTGTAGTAATCAATCCGGCGCCCTTTATTACTCAGCTCGATGATTCGTGCGCTCAATGTGGGCAAGGCTGCGCCGTGCGCCTGCGAGACGCGGAACTCTATCGTGCGGCGGAATTCGGAAATAAGCTTGCTGCCGCTTTCTTGGCGGCTGTGATCCATTTCATAAAAAGTTACACCCGGCGCGAAATTGTAGAAGAATCTGAATCCCTCATCCGCTGCCAGGGAGTGAGTGCAGAACACCATGATCACGACGGCTTGCCATGTCGCGATTACATATAGGCTTTTAGTGTTCATTCCGGTGTACCGCACTATATTTCTCCGCAGCAACATACCGACGTTGATGAATGTATAGGAATAATGAGTACCCTTGCTCTTTTATAATCTTGAACCGGATATCCTGATAACACTGAATCTGCGCTGTTGCAAGCTGAATGAATTGAGAGGTTTTTGGCAAAAAATAGTTACAGGATTGGGTAAATGGCTTCTTCTGCTGACCAACACATTGAACTATAAAATTTTAAATCCCTCGTGCCGGTATTTGCCAAAGCATATAACCGGTACGGGGAATAATTCTTATCAATCCATAAGCGTCGAGCAGAGTGTTTGTCCTGCATTCGCACCGGATGTCACACGCACAGACCAGATGTAAACGCCTGATTTCCAGGTTTGGCCTGCTAGAGGAGCAATGCGCAAAATATAAACCCCGGTTACTGAACCGCCGCTGCTAACTGACGTGATGTGAGAGACCGATCCGCCAGGACCGACAATTGCGGATCCAACGGCAAAATTGCCTACGGTGAGTCCGGTTACCGCTACTCCATTGCTATCGGTTACACTAACAACGATGTAGGATTCAAGAGCATTACTGGGTGCTGCTATTGTATCTTCAGCAATTGCATTCACAATTAATCGAGCCATGATATTAATCCTATAGTTTGCGCCTACTCTATTTACGCTTTTTCGGCATCCAGCGTTGAGATAAAGACCGCATGATTAATTCGATGTCGTTCAATGAGTTGAGAGTAAAAATGGAGCCAAGCTGTTTTACAGTAACTGTCAAACCTTACTTAATGAAGCTGTTCAATCATGATTGGTTTGATAACTGCCTGAGACCAGAAACTTGAGCTTTTTTAAACGCTGCTGACCGCAGACGTCCACTATCTATAACATATTGAAGCAAAATAAATACTAATCTTCATAAAAATAACAGTACTGCAAATCAGATGACGTGTCAAACACACTGACAGGTATTCAGGAATCAATAAAACTTGTGCTTATCGATACCTCTGTATGTAGTTATAAAAATTTTTGACTTGATGAGCGTGCTGCTCACAGGTGCATCAGCATCTGGCTACACTCACTTGAAATGGGAAATACAGATTCATAAAGAAACTTAAAGCAGGCAATGAACACAATTGATACTTTCCAATTCGCCTTTCGCTCGTTGACGTCGCACCGTTTGCGCACTTTTTTATCGGCCTCAGGCATTGCCGTCGGTATCGCCGCGGTCGTGTTGCTGACCGCAATTGGCGACGGTATTCAGCGTTTCGTGCTGGCTGAATTCACACAGTTCGGCACTAATATCGTGACCATTACGCCGGGCAAGATCAATACGCATGGCGGCTCGCTGGGTGCGATCGGCAGCGCGCGGCTGCTGACGATCGAAGACTCGATTGCGTTGAAACAAAGCCGCTATGCACGCTACACCAATGCCAGCGTGATCGGCAATGCGGAAATCCGCGCGCAAGGCCGCAGCCGCCGTGTAACCGCGTACGGGCAGGGGCCCGATTTTGCCCGGGCCTTTAACATGCAGGTCGAGACCGGGCAGTTTCTGCCCGACGACGATCCGCGCAATCCGCGCGCGTATGCCGTGCTCGGCGCCAAAGTGCGCAACGAATTGTTCGGCGATGCCAATCCGCTCGGCGCATTGCTGCAAGTCGGCGCGACGCGATTCCGCGTCATCGGCGTGATGGCGGCCAAGGGCAACGTGCTCGGTTTTGATTTTGACGATACGGTTTTTGTACCGACGGCGCGGGCTTTGGAAGTGTTCAACCGCCAGGGCGTCATGGAGATCAATTTTTCCTATCACCCGGATGCGCCGGTACAAGCCGTGGTCGACGACATTAACCGCATACTGATTGCACGGCACGGGCGCGAGGATTTCACTGTCAAACCGCAGCAGCAAATGCTCAACACCTTGTCCACCGTGCTGACCGTATTGAAGTTTGCGGTTGCGGCGCTGGGCGGTATTTCGCTGATTGTCGGTGCGGTCGGCATGATCACGCTGATGCATATTGCCGTTTCCGAACGGGTATCGGAAATCGGTCTGCTGACCGCATTAGGCGCCACGCGCGGGCGCATCCGTCTGCTGTTTTTACTGGAATCGACCGCACTGTCCACCATCGGCGGTTTGGCGGGTCTGCTCATCGGCGCGGGTGTCGCCGGGTTGCTCAAATTATTGATCAGCGGATTACCGGTGAACATTCCGTGGAATTTCGTGCTCGCCGCGGTGTGTTTGTCGATGCTGATCGGCTTGGTTGCCGGCGTAGTTCCGGCGATGCGTGCGGCAAAATTGAATCCGGTGGATGCCCTGCGCACGGAATAGCCGTTCTTAATTTGGATGGCGCGGTGTCACGGCAAAACAGAACGCCGCTTGCTTTTTTCCGCTTGATATATAATCGAACGCACTCCATTCACATAAGGGTGCGGTGTGCTGGAATGCAAACGAAGCCTGAAAAGCGCGGTCACGCTCTGTAGTCTCGCCGTACTGACTCATTTCAGCATTGCGTCGTGCCATGCGGTTAACTTTACCTATAAAAACGGCCCCAGGATCAAAAGCGACGACGGCAATTTCGAGATCGGCCTGAACGGCCGCGGCCATTTCGATTTGCATTCATTGTATCCGGATCAACCCAGTGCAAATTACCCCGCATTCGGCAGCCAGCTCTTAAGTGGCGATGATCGCGACGGCTTCAACTGGCGCAGAACGTACGCCACTATCACGGGAAAAATTTACGGTATTAACTTCAAATTCGAGAACGATTTCGCTGTCAACGAAACCACGCCTTTTCCGCATAGCTTGCGCGAAGCCTGGGTGGCCGCCAAGTTAGGCCCGGGGCAGCTCACCGTTGGACAATTCAAACCGTACCGGGGATTGGAAGAAATCACCAGCTCTAACGAAATTACCATGATGGAGCGCCCTTCGACATCTTCGACGGGGATTTACAACGGACGGCAATTCTTGACCGGTATCGGTTACCGGGGGATGGTGAAGGATAATCTGGGTTTTGGCATTCACGTGATGAGTCTGGCGCACTTCGGTTTGCCGCTGGAAGGCATCACCTATGGCGGGCGTGCTGTATGGCTGCCGATCGACCGGCCGGGGCATATTTTGCATCTCGGCTTATCCGCCAGCCGGGATACTGCCAACAAGGACTCGCTCGCAGCCAAATCCGTTGATGTGTACGGTGGGCGTTTCGGCGTCAATCAATTGCTAGGTGTTGCCGGCGCCAGCCCAGGATCACCCAGTCACAACAGTCAATCGACTTTTGCCGCAGAAGCCGCGTACGCCATCGGTCCGCTGACCCTGCAAGGGGAATATGCCATCGTGGGGCTTGATAACACCCACCAAGCCAACGGCCGTAGCCGCAATTCCACCATCCAGGCCTTTTACGTGCAGGCAAGCTGGTTTTTAACCGGCGAGACCGTAGTTTATAAAAAGGATCGCGGTGCTTTCGGAAAGCCGCAGCCAGGTAGCAAATGGGGCGCGCTGGAGTTAACCGGGCGCTACGATCTGGCGGAAAACTTGAGTCAAAACCTCAGTGCGAACCCTTGCCGCAGCGGCACGTCAAAATGCCAGGTGCAGGTGATTACGCTGGGTGTGAACTGGTATCTCAATCCGAACATGCGCTTAATGCTGAATTATTATCTGACCGAAGCGCAGCACGGTAATACCGGCCCCGGCACGCCGCTACGCACCGATCACCTTTCGGCGCTTTCTTTCCGCACGCAAATCAATTTTTGATGGATGAAGTAAGATAGAATGAAACGCCTAATTTTTCAGATACACTTCTAAAAAGGAGATTATCCATGCGCATTTTGCTCGTTTTATTGACCACTTTTTTGCTTGATCCCGTTTTTGCCGCTTGCAACAGCGAATTGCTCAATCAGAATTTCCGCAAACTGGCCGGAACCGATACGGTGAATTTGTGCGAAGCTTATTCCGGCAAAGTGCTGCTCGTCGTTAACACCGCCAGCAAGTGTGGCTATACGCCGCAGTACGAAAGCTTGGAGCAGTTATATGAAAAATACGAGTCCAAAGGACTGGTGATTTTGGGTTTTCCGTCCAACGACTTCATGGGGCAGGAGCCGGGAACCGAAGCGCAAATCCAGGATTTTTGCCGCCTTACTTACGATGTCAAATTCCCGATGTTCGAGAAAACCACGGTGAAAAAAGGTGATGCGCACCCGTTTTATGTGCGGCTGGCGGAATTGTCGGGTACCTACCCGACGTGGAATTTCCAGAAATACCTGATCGGGCGCGACGGCAAGCTGATCACGCACTTCACTCCGCACACCAAACCTTCCGATCCGGCAGTAGTGTCGGCGATCGAACAGGCTTTGCAGCAATAACGCGATGAAGCGGGAACCTGATTCTTCAGGTAATCCAGGCGAGCAGAAGCCGGGAGTCAGCATTGCCTCGATTCTGGGGCTGTCGGTGTTTTTGGGATTGATCGTTGGTGCCGGGGCCGGTGCAGCACAAATTCTGCCGGTCACGCTGATTTCCGCGATCATTCTTTATTTCAACCGGGACAAAATCGCCGCTTCGGGAACGCCGGAAAATGGCGCGCAGAAAAGCGCCAAACCGGCGCAAGGCACTTATGTCTGGCCGGAATTGGGTCAGTTTGCCTGCGCCATTTCAGCACAGCCGTATCAGCAGACAATCGCGCAATTGGCGCAGGAAAATGGCATCGATTTTGAGAATGCTGCAACTGCTCAATCGCACATCCTGAGAGCCCATCTGATACCGGACAACAGCAACCCCTACGACAGCGATATGGTTCGCGTCAATATTAACAGCCACACCGTCGGCTACTTCGACCACCAGCCAGCGCGCAATTTTCTCGATCAGCTAGAAGAAAAGGGATTGTCCGGACAGATCACGATATGCAATGCGATGATTACAAAGAGTGCTGATGCGGTTGGCAAGAAGCCGAATTATGGTGTGAGGTTGGATATTGAATTGATTAAATAATACAAAGCCATAGAGGCATGGTGGATAATATTGTTTGTTTATCACTATAACTAGTAGTTCGTCAGTGACAAAGTATCGCCTAAAATTTTTGATGAAAAGCAGCAATGGGTGTCTTCAATTAAGTGCGAAAGTCGATGTTGATTAAAAATTCTTCAGATTATGTGTCGATCTGTATTTACTTGGGTTTAGCAAGCCAAGACTAATCATCACTAACCATAAGCTAGTACTTTTTTAATTTCTTCAAGTTTAATTCCTCCCCGCTTGCGGCAGGGTGCTTTATTTTCCACTCGGCAACTTGATGGTGTTCGATGGATTGTCCGAAGGTACAATGTTTGAAGAGAAAATGACGATTTCAGGAATATATCCTGAAGGGTTCTATAAATTCGGCGCGAGCGCATTGCTAGTCACGCACAACCACGAATTGTGTGAATGGCTGCAACAAGACGGCATCGGTCGCTACCTACAAGTCGAATTCCGGCAAGGTCCGACCCATCTCCTGATCGCCGGTATTTCCAAAGTCAGCCACGCCAACCGCGTCGCCAGTTCGATTAGATTTAGTCAGAAGGATGTGGAGGCGCATCTCGAGAAGCAGGGTGGTGGATCATAAAAAATGTAAGATTGACTTGTTTTACCTTTGTGAAGAAAATATAAAGTTTTAGTTTCTTGAGTTGTTATGATTCTAAGAGCTGGAAGAATAACCGGTAGTTGGAAATTGAAAATGCGACATTGGAACTTACAGTAATAACAAAAACAGGAGAATGTATGTTAAGAAAACCTCAAACCTCAAACCTCAAACCTCAAACCTCAAACCTCAAATCTTTTAGTTTTATAACTGCAGGTATCATTGTAGCCAGTGCATCTTCGCTTTCTGCGGCCTATCAAATTTCTCCAAGTCCGAACTACTCGACAATTACAGTCGATGATTCTTCTGCAGAAAATTGGCTAGAGCCATTTGATAATTATGGAGACGTGGAAATTAGTGCGTCTGGAAAGCTGGTTACTTATGGATGGCTTAATAATTATTCCAACTTGATCAATTATGGTAGTTTAGAGATTGAAAGAGCCGAATTGATTAGTGATCCATACAGTCCAGGCGAAGTATATCGATATAACGGTTCAGTGAAAAATTTCAGTATGCTCACAAATTATGGTGTTTTGACGAACCATTATTCTTTTACATCTACTGGCAACTTGATCAATTATGGTAGCTACATCAATTCTTCTATTTCTGGTAGTTTATCCAATAGTAATACGGTGACGAACTATGGTTATGTGGAAAACCATGGAACCTTGGCGCAAACTTCCACCGGTATTTTTTATAACTACGGCACTGTAGATAACTTTCAATCCCCCTACTATGGGGATGGTTGGGTAAGCATTATGGGCGGTGATCTTTTTAATCGAGGTATTTTTTATAATTTTGGCATCCTAAATAATCCTTGGGTGAGAAATCAATCTTCTGGGGTAATAGTGAATTCTGGAACGATTAATAATAGCGCCATGAGAGATAGTTACGGTACATTAGAAAACAATGGATATTGGCAGAATGAAGACTATATCGCAAATAGTGGTGAACTAATAAATACAGGTACTTTCATCAATCATTCTATGAGTAGTTATAAGCTTGATAATTCGGGCACCATTTCTGATGGCGGTGTTTCCTGGGGACATTTTACGCAGTATGATGGTAGTGAAACTATTAATAACGGTATCATTGAATATACTACCATAGATATTTTGGGTGGAGTCTTAAAAGGAATTGGTACACTCAAAGGTTCGGTAATCATTGGTCCAGGTGCAACAGTAATGCCAGGTTTGTCACCCGGTATATTAAACATTGAAGGCGATATGCACAGTAACGGGAATTATGTGATCGAAATAGCGGGACTGAATAGCGGTCAATTTGATGTTTTGAATATTCATGGTAATGCTTTTTTTACCGGTGGCAACTTCGAGTTCGATTTCATCAATGGCTTCCATCCTTCAGCGGGCGATCATTGGGATTTCCTGGTTGCCGATGGCTTGAACGGTTTTGATACAGTCAACTTCACATTTGCCGGTTTAGGTGATGGATTGGGTATCGATCTTAACAATGAAGGCGGTAAAATTTCCTTTACGGTGATTACCGCTGTTCCAGAGCCCGAAACTTATGCGATGCTGTTGGCCGGTTTAGGACTGATGGGCTTGATGACATACCGAAGAAAACTGCAAAAAGCTGCCTGATTTTTAAACTTGTTGTTAGAGCTAACAACCCAGCTTTTTCTGGGTTTTTTTGTTTGGGGTTTCCTGGAGAATCCTTGACTTCAAAAATTGTGTGCATACAATGTATGCATGATTGAATTCGAATGGGATGCCGGTAAAGCGGCTTCAAACCGGAAGGAACGCGGGATATCTTTTGAAGAAGCACAGTCCGTATTTTATGACGATTTTCCCGTGCAGTTTTTTGATGAGGATTCTACATCAGAAGATCGATTCTTGATGCTCGGAATGAGTAATGAAGCGCGAATGTTAATAGTCTGTTACTGCGAGCGGAATTCAGGAAATATCATCCGGATTATATCGGCTCGAAAAGCAACTAAATCGGAACGTCAATTTTAGTGGTGAAATGTTATGAAAGCAGAATACGATTTGTCAAAAATGAAATCCCGCAAAAATCCTTATGCTGCCAAGCTTAAGAAATCCGTGACGATGCGGTTGAGCGAGGATGTTATCGGTTATTTCAAGAAAATGGCTGAAGAGACGGGAGTGCCTTATCAGAGCCTCATCAATTTGTATTTAAGGGATTGTGTTTCCCAGCATCGGAAAATCGATATTACTTGGCAAAACAAATCACAAGTTTCGTGATGTTATTTTTTATCAATGCACTCATTAGAAAAATAACTGTTTTTCAAACGAAAACTTCTTCGTCCGCACCAGCTCGTGCGAACGAAGAAGAGTGATTGATTAAGCATGGAAGTAATTCACGCGGATGCCAATATAAGTGGCGTTATTGGCTTCGCTGCGTTCGGAATACGCATTGTTGTAATCGATGATGGCACCGATCCAATAAGTTTGTCCGCTGACTAGATCGGATGGGATAACCAGGAAGGTATTGAATGTGGTGTCGGGAAAGCCGCGATATAAGGTGACGGTGCCTTCCCCCAAAAACCGGTCGGCCACACTGATGGTGTCATTGCTTGATAGGTAATAGCCAACCTTGGCGGTCAGCGGGCTGGTTTTGCCAAGATTTTCATAGGTCAGTTCGAGTTTGACGGTTTGCCCTTTATTGACGCGATACACCGGTTCACTGGTACCAGCCACCTTTGTCAGTTCGATATTCGACCGGGTGCGGCCATGCGTACTGTATTCACCGCTGCTGCCGGTATGTTTCCAATGAACCACGCCGAGATCTTCCGGGCCGCCTTTCTATAAGCCGTACACCGCTACCAATCCATTGTTGGCATCCACGCCGCTGTATGCGGTGGCGGTTGCACCGTTGGCGTGGATATGCGTCCAATCCGATCATTTGTCTTTTGCTATGATTAGTGGAAGCTTGATTATCAAGCTAGAGATATCCCCTTGATCTGATATCTTTCTGCTTAATCCGGTGTTACCTGGTTCCGGAATTCTCCCCAATAATCTGTTTGCAAGCCTCATGAGGTTTTTGTTTTGGAAAAACTCAGTAGATAAGCAACCATTATTATAAAGGTCGAGCCGTTTCTTAGATGCAGGATCAATGACATGCGACCTTAACAACCCTTCTTGTTGAAAGCCAAGGTGCAATGTGTTGCGCTGACTTCCGGAATTATCGCCATAAACATAGCTTATTAGCTTATAGAGGCCAATTTTTGAAAACGCGAATTCCATAATAAGTAGAGTGGCTTCAAGGCTGATGCCAAAAGGCTGTTTCTCAGGAAAACCAACTAGAATCTCTGCTCTCGCGTTATTTAAATTTAGATCAACCAATTCCGCCAATCCAATAGGTTTCTTATCTTTTTCTACCACCCAACTGATTCGTTTGGTTTCCAATGGGGGACGATTAGCTAATCGTAAATCCCGTTCGATAGCTTCATTGGAACTATCCTGAAACAAATGATAATGATGTTGAAATTGGATATTACGCCGGCATGACATTAAAAAATCGCGATGTCTTGGCTCCAATCTAACTAGCACAATCCTTTTTCCTTGACATGGTTCTCTCCAGAAAGGTGCCGAGCTGAAAGTAATCGCATAAAGGTGTTCTTTAAGGGAAGGCTGACTTGATGGAGTTAAACGATAAGCTTCTTCAAAAGCGCTAAGAGCGAATTCTTTCTCGTTACAGAACCATGCAGCTCGTCCCAAAGCAATGGCGGTAAATAGATTGCCGGGTGCTAACTGCGCTGCCTGTGTTGCCATACGTAAGGCCATAGCAGGGCGTTTTGCTTGAAGATAAGCTTCAGAAAGCGTATTCAAATACAGAATATTGGCAGGCGCAAGCCGGTTTGCTATCTCAAGATAATTAAATGCCTCAGTAAGATTTCTTTGATGTGCGGGTCCAAAAGCTAAAAGAAATCCTTTCGCGAAATTACCTTGTGCGTCAAGCATGCCAGGGTGGGTCGAATCCAAGAAATTCTTAACTGCTTGCCAGTTTTCCGCAAGAAGGAGAGCGGTAAGTTCAATTTGCTGCTGCATTTCCATGATTAATGGCTTTTTAATGGAATCTGTCAAGAATCATCAGGATAAATGCGGGAGGTTGTTACTTAAGAGTATACCTCAGTCTTTTCAGAAGGACTGAGGTCATACTGCAAGGGCAGATTCAAAGTTAGAAGAGCAGAAAAATATTGAATTTATATTTTATTATCAACCAACTTTTCCTGATTCAGGTACATATTGTAGTCCATTGCCAATTAGTGTTGTGTATTGCTCTGTGTTAAGATTGCTTTCAGCGGCTAACGCAAACAGTCCCGCTTGAGAATAAGTGCCTTTATCGAGTAATTGCGAGAAATAATTAAGATCGCTGGAATTAGGGGTATGTCCCACTACGTTGGTATATAAAATATTGATGAGAGCAGAGTTACTGATACCACTTGGTGCATATTCAGCAAGCATTTCCTGAGCCAGATTCTCAACTTTTGAGTTATCAAAGGCTTGACTGTCATGAAGAAGATCCGCCTTTGCTATCCAATGACCAAAGGTAGTCGCATCCGGAAGGGAATGGAAGCCCGCATATAGTAGAGCAAGCGCAGCACCAGCAACTTGATCTGGAGAATTGATATCGAGTGCAACATTAACACCATCAGAAAAGTTCAGCCGCTCAATACTATGGAGAGTATCTGTTGCAGTAGTTGTGCCACCACTGCCACTTTTTCCGCCGCTACTGCTACCACCGCCACTTTTTCCACCGCTACTGCCACTACCACCGCTTTTCCCGCCGCTGCTACTGCCACTGCCTGTAGAGGAACTCATATTATAGCTAATTGCCCAAGATCCATCTTTGCTCTGAGTGATAGCAGTAACCTCGCTATATGGAATCACGTATGAAACAGTATCGATATTATTTCCGCCATTAAAACTGACATTTCCAGATACACCACCTTGAAGATTCTGAGATGAGTCCGTCTTACTTCCAGAACCTGTCTTGCTACCGCTGCCACTATCGGCAGTACTAAAGCTAAGCGATGTGTCAGTTAGTTTGATTTGTTCATTATTAGTCGTCATATCGATTCCTTTGGTTTTGGTACTAGCAATGATTTTATTGGTGCTAAAATTATTTATGTTTTCTAAGTGATTACTTGATCATTTTATCCTTTTTCTTTTTCTGTACGGAAAAAGTTTACTGGCGGACTATGAATCATGCAAGCTACTTGGCAGATTTCGATACAAGATACTGAGTAATGATAAAAATATGCTGCTAGTATTTTTGCGATCATATTAGCGAGAATATCTAATAGGAGAAGTGAAACGCATGAAAATCCACGAATACCAAGCCAAGGAAATTTTACGCAAATACGGTGTGGCGACACCACAAGGTATCGCGTGTTTCAGTGTCGACGAGGCGGTTAATGCCGCCAAGCAGCTGGGCGGTGATGTTTGGGCGGTGAAGGCGCAGATTTATGCCGGCGGGCGCGGTAAGGGTGGCGGTGTGAAGGTGGCGCGGTCGCTGGACGAGGTTCGGCAACGTGCCGGGGAAATCCTGGGCATGCGGCTGGTGACGCATCAGACCGGACCGGAGGGGCGGATCGTACACCGGTTGTTCATCGAGCAGGGCGTGAAGATCGACAAGGAGTACTACGCCGGCATGGTGGTCGACCGGCGTCAGCAGCGCGTGTGTTTGATGGCGAGCTCCGAAGGCGGCATGGACATCGAGAAGGTTGCTGCCGAGACGCCGGATAAGATTCATAAAGTGTTTATCGATCCGGTTGCGGGGTTGAGTCAGCAGCAGGCACAGGACATCGCGCAACAAATTGGTATTCCGGCGTCGTGCATACCACAAACGATAACGTTGCTGCAAGGCCTGTACCGGGCATTCGATGAAACCGATGCATCGCTGCTGGAAATCAATCCGCTCGGGCTAGTGAATGGCGGCCAGGTAATGGCGCTCGATGCCAAAATGAATTTTGATGACAACGCGCTGTACCGGCATTCCGACATCGTCGCGCTACGTGATCTGGACGAGGAGGATCCGGCCGAAACTGAAGCAGCGAAACACGAGTTATCGTACATTCCGCTCGACGGCAATATCGGTTGCCTGGTGAACGGTGCGGGGCTGGCGATGGCGACGATGGATATTATCAAACTGTACGGGGGCAATCCGGCGAATTTTCTCGATGTCGGTGGCGGTGCGACGGCGGAAAAGGTTACCGAGGCATTCAAGCTGATGCTGCGCAATCCCAAATTGCAGGCGATTCTGGTCAATATTTTCGGCGGCATCATGAAATGCGACGTGATTGCGCAAGGTGTAGTCGCTGCGGCGCGCGAGGTGCAGTTGAACGTGCCGCTGGTGGTGCGGCTGGAAGGCACCAACGTCGATCTTGGCAAACAGATTCTCGCCGATTCCGGTTTGCCGATCATTTCGGCGGCGGATATGGCCGATGCCGCGCAGAAGGCGGTGAATGCGGCAAAGGCGAAACCGTCTTCATGCGGTTGTCAGAGTTAATTCATCATAGGAGCCGAAAATGTCCATTCTGATCAATCGTAACAGTCGCGTCATGACACAAGGCATTACCGGGAAAACCGGACAATTTCATACGCGCATGTGCCGTGACTATGCCAACGGCAAGGAATGTTTCGTTGCTGGTGTGAATCCACGCAAGCCGGGTGAGGATTTTGAAGGCATACCGGTTTTTGCCTCAGTCAAGGAAGCCAAGCAACAAACTGGCGCGAATGTGTCGGTGATATACGTGCCGCCGCCGTTTGCCGCTGCAGCGATCGACGAAGCGGTGGAAGCCGAGCTGGATTTGGTGATTTGCATCACCGAAGGCATCCCGGTGCGCGACATGATCCGTACGCGCTACAACATGCAGGGCAAGAAAACCAAGCTGATCGGCCCGAATTGCCCCGGCATCATCACGCCAGACGAGCTCAAGATCGGCATTATGCCGGGTTACATTCATAAAAAAGGCCGCATCGGTGTGGTGTCGCGCTCCGGCACGTTGACTTACGAAGCGGTGGCGCAATTGATGGCGCTTGGTCTTGGGCAATCGACCTGTATCGGCATCGGAGGCGATCCGGTCAACGGCTTGAAGCACCTCGACGTGATGCAATTGTTCAACGACGACGATGAGACCGATGCCGTGCTGATGGTCGGTGAAATCGGTGGTAGCGACGAAGAGGATTGCGCGCGCTGGATCAAGGACAACATGCGCAAACCGGTAGTCGGCTTCATTGCCGGCGTCACCGCGCCGCCCGGTAAACGCATGGGTCACGCCGGTGCGATCATTTCCGGAGGTAAAGGTACGGCGCAGGAGAAGCTCGACGTGATGGAGTCGTGCGGCATCAAGGTCACGCGCAACCCCGCGGAAATGGGCAAGTTGTTGAAGTCGGTTTTGTAGTGACGTTATTTTTGTCAAAGGTATTTTTCATGCATTTTCGTTTATCGTTTTTCGTTATTCTTTTTACCGTCATCGTCTCTGCGTGCAGCACAATGCCCGGCAAGCAACCTCCGCTGTCCGATAAGCAACTTCCACTACCGGGCAAAAAACCGGAGCGGCCTGCAGGTCCATTGCCGCAAAGCGCCAAGCCCAAATACAACCTGACCGGTTATCCGGAAAATACGCAGCAGGGCTATATCGATGGTTGTGAAACCGCGAAAAGAACCGATTGGGCTTTCAAAGACCTTAACCGCTATGAACAGGATGGGCAGTACCGCATGGGGTGGGATGACGGTTTTGCCTTATGCAAAGGAAAGAAATAGCGCCGTCCGATAGCTAACCGGAATGCCTCGTCTTTGTTTTTGTATCGGTCTGCTGGTGCTACAAAGCATCCTGCCGGTTGCCGCTTTTCCGCATGGATTGCCGCCAACTGTTAAGCAAAAGCTGCAACAACTGGCGATACCGGAATCCGCAATCGGTGTGTATGCCCAGGAAATCGGCAAGACTCAACCGATTGTCGCGGTCAATGCCGATGCGGCGATGAATCCGGCGTCGGTGATGAAACTGCTGACGACGTACGCCGGGCTGGAATTGCTGGGGCCGGCGTATACCTGGCCGACTATGCTGTACGCCAACGGTAAGATGATTGATGGTGTGTTGCAGGGTGATTTGATCATCAAAGGATACGGCGATCCCAAGCTGGATCTGGAAAATTTTTGGCTGCTGATTCATCGCTTGCGGCAAACCGGATTGCACGAAATTAAAGGCAATCTGGTTCTCGATCATTCGCATTACGACATCCCTGCCGACGATCCGGGGGAATTCGACGGGCAACCTTACCGCACTTACAACGTGCTGCCGGAAGCGTTGCTGGTCAATTACCGCACATCGACCATTCACTTTTTTCCCGAGCCGGGGAAACATTCGGTGCGTGTTGTCGTCGATCCGTTGCCGGAATCCGTGCTGGTACAGAATAATCTGAAACTGACTCAAGGTGCATGCGGCGACTGGCAAAATTTGCTGACGATCGAAGTTGAGCCCGGCGCTGAAGATAAAAACAATTTTACCGTGATCTTGAACGGCAGTTTTTCCCGGCAGTGCGGAAAACAGTCGTACATGTTGAGTCTGCAAGACAGCACTGTATATACCCGCGATTTGTTCAATCGCTTATGGGCGCAGCAGGGCGGCTCATTGCATGGCGATGTGGTGCTGGGTAAGACACCGCAACATTTATCGCCGCTGAAGATTTACCAATCTCCGCCGCTAGCGGACATCATTCGTGGTATCAACAAATTCAGCAACAATATCGCCGCGCGCCAGTTGTATTTGACATTGGGTACCGGCGATGTGGTGATCAATAGTTCTCCGGCGACGCTGGCCAAGTCCGAAGCGGCGATCCGGCAGTGGTTGGTGTCCAAACAACTGAACTTCCCCGAATTGGTGGTGGAAAACGGCTCCGGGTTATCGCGTAAGGAACAAATCAGCGCCCGGCACTTAGGTCAATTGCTGCTGGCTGCATTTAACAGCCCGGTGATGCCGGAATTTATTTCTTCGTTGCCGATTGCTGCCGTCGACGGGACTCTGAAAAACCGTTTCACCGATACTCCAGTGAAAGGTTTGGCGCATATGAAAACCGGTGCGCTTAACAATGTCCGCGCCTTGGCGGGTTATTTGCTCGACAAATCCGGACGGCGCGTCATCATCGTTTTTTTCGTCAATCACGACCAAGCGGGACAGTCGCGCGCCGCGATGGATATGCTGGTCCAGTGGATTTATAACCGTCCGTTGTAATTCCCTGCAACGATCAGGCCTATTGATTCGGATTTCTTTTCGGCGTAAAGTTTCCACTCAAGGTAGATGATCTATTTTGAAATCAAGTGTTTCCTTTCAACCCTCAAGGGAGTGCACGACATGATGAATGAATATAAATCGCTTTCTGTACAGTATTTGACAGGTACCGTGCAGATTTCCAAACCCGCTTCACCCAATCCGGTAACGTTCGATTCGCCTGCGCTAGAAGTCATGACCGATTTGCGCAAAATTCAAGCCGCTGTTATCGCACCTGGCATTCCGATGGAAGTTGCGAATACCTATATGATGCAGCGCGGTGTGCGTACCTTGCTGGTCATGAACGACGATAATTCTTTGGCGGGTATTATCACAGCAACCGATATTCTGAGTGAGAAACCGATGCGTTTCATTCAGGAAAGGGGCGTTAAACACAACGAGATTCTGGTGATGGATATGATGACACCGTTGGAAAAACTGGAAGCCATTCCATTAGATGAAGTAGTACACGCGAGAGTCGGCAATATCGTCGCCAGCTTACGCGAGAGCGGCCGGTTGCATGCGTTGGTAATCGATGACAATACCATCGGGTTGTCCCGGATTTGCGGCATTTTCTCTTGGACGCAAATCGAGAAGCAACTCGGCACGGTGATCCCGCCTAATAATGTTGCTAAGAGCTTTGCCGAAATCGAGTCGACATTAATTGCCGGTTAAGTTCAGAACGCTAAATTTCGCAAACGTATCAATAGTTCATTCCGTTCAAGTCATGCCGCCAGGGATCATGAGCGGAGTGGACGCAAGCAATTAAATCTTACTATCCAATCCGTTTTCAGCGATTTCCGCGGCGCGCAGAACGGCTTTAGCTTTGTTTTGCGTTTCCACCCATTCATTTTGCGGCACGGAATCGGCGACGATGCCAGCACCCGCCTGGACATGCAATTTGCCGTCCTTGATGACCGCAGTGCGGATGGCAATCGCCAGGTCCATATCGCCGTTGAATCCGAGGTAACCGACTGCGCCGGCGTACACACCGCGTTTGGAGACTTCCAGTTCGTCGATGATTTCCATCGCGCGGACTTTGGGTGCACCGCTGACGGTGCCGGCCGGGAAGGTTGCACGCAGTACGTCGATGGCGCTGAGTTCCGGTTTTAGTTTGCCTTCCACGTTGGAGACGATGTGCATGACGTGGGAGTAGTTTTCAATCTGCATTTTTTCCGTCACCTTGACCGTTCCGGTTTGTGCGACGCGGCCAATGTCGTTGCGGCCCAGATCCATCAGCATGACATGCTCGGCGATTTCTTTCGGATCGGCCAGCAGATCGGCCGCCAGTTCGGCATCTTGTTGTGAATTCTTGCCGCGCGGACGCGTACCTGCAATCGGCCGCACAGTAACCGTACCACTTTCGAGGCGCACCAGAATCTCCGGAGAAGCGCCGACGACATGGAAATCGTCGAAATGATAAAAGAACATATAGGGTGACGGATTGAGGCTGCGCAAAGCGCGGTACAACGCCAGCGGCGATGCGTTGAATGGTTTGCTGGTGCGTTGCGACAGTACTACTTGCATGATGTCGCCATCAAAAATATAACGTTTGGCGCGTTCGACCGCGGCTTTGAAATCCGCTTCGGGAAACTCGGAAACGGCGGCAGCGGAAGCAACCGCTTGCTCAAGTGGAATCGCAACCGGCTGGCGCAATTTTGCCAGTAAGACCCTTAAACGGTTTTGCCCGGTTTGATAAGCGTCTTGACTGTGCGGATCGACGTAAACGATCAGATACAGCTTGCCGGATAAGTTATCCACCACCGCCAGTTCTTCCGACAAAAGCAACAGCATATCCGGTGTATTGAGAACATCCGGTTTGGCGTGGCCTTGCAATTTGCGTTCGATGTAACGAACGGTATCGTACGAGAAATAACCGGCCAGGCCACCGCAGAAACGCGATTTTCCCGCCGGGCAGGGCGCTGCCTTGAATTGCGCCAGATAGGATTCGACAAAAATCAGCGGATTGTCGACCGTGACTGTTTCCGATATTTCGGAATTGATTGTGGTTACCGAATTGCCGTGCGCTTCAATTCGTGTCGTTGCCGGTAAGCCGATGATCGAGAACCGGCCGAAACGCTCGCCGCCTTGCACCGATTCCAGCAAATAAGAATATGGCTGGTTAGCCAGCTTCAAATAGATGGATAACGGGGTATCGAGATCGGCAAAAGTTTCCAGCACAACCGGAATGCGGTTGTACCCTTGCTCGGTGAGCTGGTTGAATTCGGCTTCGGTCATTGGCGCATCAGGGCAATTTTTTAATCAATTTCGACGCATCCACCAGCGACTCGACGATGGCGTCGCAATCCAGTTCGTACACGTTGCGTCCTTCGTTATAACCGTAGGTGACACAGAACACGTGACAACCGGCCGCGCGTGCGGCGATGGCATCATTGAGCGAATCGCCGATCAGCAGTGCTTCATGCGGCTGCGCATTGAAGTGTTTACAGATATGCGTCAGCGGCATGGGGTCCGGTTTTTTCTTGGGCAAGCTGTCGCCGGACAAGATAATTTCGAATTTGTCGAACAAGCCGGTGGCGCGCAGCAACGGCAGCGTGAACGCTTCGGCCTTATTGGTGATGCAAGCCAGTTTGAAACCCGCTTGCTGTAATGCTTCGACACCTTCGATCACACCGGGATAGGGGCGCGTGTTCAGACTCAGATTGTCCGCGTAGTGCTTTTCATAAATCGGCAGCGCTTTGGCAAACAGAGCGGCATCCGGCTCGCCATCGAGCTGGCCGGTCAAGGTACGCTTGACCAGCTTTTGTATGCCTTTACCGATATATGAACGGATCGTTGCCGTCGATTGTTCCGGCATATCCAGATCTTTTAACATCAGGTTTGCGGATAACGCGAGATCTTCGGCGGTATCGAGCAATGTACCATCCAGATCGATCATGATGACCTTGACCGATAACGGAGATTCCATTTTTCTTGCCGCAGCGTTTGCGTTGCTAGAGGAGCTTGGGTTTATTTGCATACAAGAAACAGCAATTTCAATGAGTTAAACTTTCGCTAATTCAGCGCGGAATGCAGCCACGATCGAATCGTAGCGATGTGGATCGGAATCCTTGCCGGCTTGATAAACAGCAGATCCTGCAACAAAAGTATCAGCGCCGGCGCGAGCGATTTCAGCGATGTTGTCGACTTTCACGCCACCATCGATTTCCAGCATGATGTCTTTGCCGCTGGCATCGATGCGTTTTCTAACCGCACGCAGTTTGTTCAACGCTTCGGGAATAAATTTTTGTCCGCCGAAACCTGGATTGACCGACATGATCAGAATCAGATCCAGTTTGTCGATGACATGATCCAAGTAATGTAACGGAGTAGCCGGGTTGAATACTAACCCAGCTTTGCAACCCTGTTCCTTGATCAAACCGATGGTGCGGTCGATGTGATTGGATGCTTCCGGGTGAAATGAGATGATATTGGCACCGGCTTTGGCGAAGTCAGGAATAATACGATCCACCGGTTCCACCATCAGATGCACATCGATGAGAGCGTCGGTCACCGGACGGATGGCTTCGCAAACCAGAGGGCCAATGGTTAGATTCGGCACATAGTGATTGTCCATCACGTCAAAATGAACGATGTCTGCTCCGGAATCGATGACATCGGTGATTTCCTGGCCAAGTTTGGCGAAGTTGGCGGAAAGTATGCTGGGTGCTAGGCGGTACATGAAAAAACCTCTCGATAATCAAATCGCATATTTTAACCGCAAATGGCAGGCTGCGCGTAACAGAGTGGAAATTATTGCGTAAATTTTTCCGGTTGATCCGCCTTGAGCCTTTTCTTGGTAAACTACCGCGAAATCATAAAAACAAATTGGACTGCAAGATGACCGAAGAGAAGAAGTATGAGATTGATGTCACTGTCCGCACGGTATATCTGCCCGACCAATCGGATGAGGAAGCGGACCGGCATGTATTTGCTTATACCATTACCATTGCCAATAACGGCACGGTCGCTACGCAACTGATCAGTCGGCATTGGATCATCAATAATGGTGACGGCACCAGCCAGGAAGTGCGCGGACTGGGTGTCGTGGGTGAGCAACCGTTGCTGAAGCCAGGTGATAGTTTTGAATACACCAGCGGCACGGTCATTTCAACTTCCGTCGGTTCGATGAAAGGAAGCTACCAGATGGCGGCGGAAGATGGTTACCACTTTGATGTGGCGATACCGGAGTTCATTCTCAGTGCACCGAGAACGTTGCATTAGACAGAGAGTGCCTGTAGTTTGATTTTCATGCTGAGTTCTTTCTCGCCGCCAGTATTATTCCGATGAGCGGAAAATTGTATTTAATCCCGGCTCCGATCAGCCAGGAAAGCATCGATTGGGTTTTGCCCGCTGCCGTTCAGCACCGCATCGCGGAGTTGTCGTATTTCATCGTCGAGCAACCCAAAACGGCAAGGCAATTCCTCAAGCAACTCGATCTCAAACGGCCGTTGCAAGATTTGCAGATGCAAGCGCTGAGCGAGCATACCTTGACTAAGGATATGCCGTTATTGCTCGAGCCGATATTGGCGGGACACGATGCTGGCTTGCTGTCGGAAGCGGGGTGTCCGGCGGTGGCGGATCCGGGGGCGGAATTAGTCCGCTTAGCGCATAAGAATCATATTACGGTGATACCGTTGGTCGGCCCTTCCTCCATTCTATTGGCGTTGATGGCTTCGGGTCTGAATGGGCAACGGTTTGCGTTTCACGGTTATTTGCCGGTTGAAAATGCAGCGCGTGCCAGCAAATTAATAGAGCTGGAGAAATTATCGATTCGTCTGAAACAAACGCAAATTTTTATCGAAACGCCTTACCGTAATCAGAAATTGCTTGAGCAGCTGATCACCGTGTGCAGCGACAGCACGGATTTATGCATTGCGAGCAACTTGACATTTTCCAGTGAAAGAGTGATGACCAAACCGATTAAGGAATGGCGGCGCTCATTGCCGGATATCAATAAGATACCGGCAATTTTTTTATTGCAGGGATGACAAGGTGCTGGCAGGGTATTGTTGAATCGCCACCTGCAGGGATTATTGGCCGGGTTGTTTTTTCTGAATGAATTCGATTTTGTATCCGTCGGGATCTTCTATAAACGCGATCACTGTTGTGCCATGTTTCATCGGGCCGGCTTCGCGCGTGACTTTGCCGCCCAGTTTTTTCACGTTTTCACATGCCTGATAAGCATCGCCGACTTCAATCGCAATGTGACCGTAACCTTCACCTAGATTGTACGAGGATGTATCCCAATTGTGTGTCAATTCCAGCACGGTGCCGTCCGCTTCATCCTGATAACCGACAAAAGCGAGTGTAAATCTGCCATCGGGATACTCTTTGCGGCGCAGCAGCTTCATGCCCAAAACCTGTGTGTAAAACGCCAGCGACTTGTCGAGGTTGCCGACGCGCAGCATGGTATGCAAAATGCGCATTTAGATTTTCACCATTTCAAAATCTTCTTTGCGCGCGCCACATTCCGGGCAAGTCCAGTTGATCGGCACATCTTCCCAGCGCGTGCCCGGCGCAATGCCTTCATCCGGAGATCCTAAGGCTTCATCATAGATGTAGCCGCAAATTAAACACATGTAACGATTAAATTCACGATTCTCTTCGGTAGGCATGATAGATAGCTGTTTCCTTTTAGGTTAAAATGATATTTTACGGTATTAATGCATGTTACAGCCACCCCCAATCGTACTTTCTTTTGCAGCCAATGATCCCAGTGGTGGAGCAGGGTTGCAGGCTGATCTGTTAACGATCGCCAGCATGGGCTGCCATCCGCTATCGGTGATGACGGCGATTACGATACAGGATACCGCCGGTGTCGATGATGTCATGCCACTTGATCCCGAATGGGTCGCCGATCAGGCTCGGGCGGTATTGGAAGATATGCCGGTTCATGCATTCAAAATCGGTCTATTGGGTAGTGTGGAAATTATCGCTGCCATCGCCGAAGTGATTTCCGATTATCCGCATATTCCGCTGGTGATGGATCCGGTACTGACTTCCGGCCGTGGAGACGAACTGGCGAACGAAGAAATGATCGATGCGATGCGGGAATTATTGTTGCCGCAAGTGACGATACTAACGCCGAATAGCCTCGAAGCCAGGCACTTGGCGCAGCAGGACAATGACAATAGCGAGAGCAAGCTGGATTTAAGCCTCTGCGCACAGCGGTTACTGAATATGGGATGCGAATATGTGTTGATAACCGGCACCCATGAGAATACCGCGCAAGTGACTAATACATTGTATGCCGTTGATGGTGTGGTGCGCACGGATCACTGGGAAAGATTGGAAAACACCTATCACGGTTCCGGTTGCACGCTGGCTTCGGCGATAGCCGCTTCATTAGCCAATGGCTTATCCATCAGCGAGAGCGTGTTGGAAGCGCAAGACTATACCTGGCATACGCTGCAAGCAGGGTTCCGTCCCGGCATGGGGCAATATATTCCCAACCGGCTGTTCTGGGTGCAAGATGTCGAAGATGACCAGAACGAGCAGGATGAGTGAGTGAAAGAAACCAAGATCAGCGGGCTCTATGCGATCACACCGGATCTGCACAATACGGACGATCTGCTTGATAAAACGCAACAGGTGCTGGCTGGCGGTGCGCGGCTAATCCAATACCGTAATAAATCGGCTGATGACGCACTACGCAGGAAACAAGCCGGATTATTGCTGCAACTATGCAGAGAATACAAAGTTCCGCTGATCATTAACGATCACATTGAACTGGCGGGCGGGCTCGATGCGGACGGTGTGCACGTGGGGCGTGATGATGGTTCGATTGGTGAGGCGCGCAGACAATTGGGACGAGATAAGATAGTCGGTGCGTCGTGCTATAACAACTTGGATCTGGCGTTGCGAGCGGAAGAATCTGGCGCCGATTATGTCGCTTTTGGTGCTTTTTTTCCTTCGCGGACTAAAACGGATACGGTACCGGTTACAACTCATTTGATCGATCAAGCCAGGCAGAGAGTGACCGTTCCGGTCATTGGAATTGGCGGCATCCGTTTGGCAAATGCAATGACAGTTATCCAAAGCGGCTGCGATGCGATTGCCGTTTGCAACGATTTATTCGCGGCAGAAAATATCCACACGCAAGCGAAGCAATATGCTCGCTTGTTTGCAGTACATCATGCAATTTAAACAGAGTTATCTTTATCAATTTTTATCACGAGCAAGCCAATGACATCACGCAATCATCAATTATTCGAACAATCCCAGCACTATATTCCGGGCGGCGTCAATTCTCCCGTGCGCGCTTTTAAATCCGTAGGCGGCGAGCCGGTGTTTTTTCAACGCGGCGAAGGCGCTTATTTTTGGGATGCGGATGGTAAACAGTACATCGATTATGTCGGATCGTGGGGGCCGCTGATCCTCGGACATGCCCATCCGGATGTCGTGAAAGCGGTGCAAGCGGCGGTGCAAAATGGCTTAACCTTCGGTGCGCCGACCGAAGCCGAACTGGAAATCGCCCAGTTGATTTGCCGCTTGCTGCCGTCCATCGAACAAGTTCGCTTGGTCAGTTCCGGTACCGAAGCCGGCATGAGTGTGATCCGTTTGGCGCGCGGCTTTACCGGCAGAAGCAAGATCATCAAATTTGAAGGCTGTTACCACGGTCACGACGACTCCTTGCTGGTTAAAGCGGGATCGGGCGCGTTGACTTTCGGTAATCCGAGTTCCGCCGGTGTCCCGGCGGAAACGGCAGGGCATACCATCGTGCTGGATTTCAACGATATTGCCGGTGTTGAAGAAGCCTTTAACAAATGGGGTAAAGAAATCGCTGCGGTGATCGTCGAACCGGTGGCTGGCAATATGAATCTGATCGCACCCAAAGCGGATTTCCTCGGTAAGTTGCGGACATTGTGTACGCAAAACGGCAGCGTGCTGATATTTGACGAAGTGATGACGGGGTTCCGGGTTGGTTTGACTTGCGCGCAGGGGCTTTATCAAATCAAGCCCGATCTGACTGCGATGGGCAAAGTGATCGGCGGCGGTATGCCGATGGCAGCATTCGGAGGACGGCGCGAGATCATGCAATGCCTGGCACCGCTCGGCCCGGTTTATCAAGCGGGCACATTGTCCGGTAATCCGGTGGCGGTTGCGGCCGGATTGGCTACACTGAAGTTGATTCAAGTGCCCGGTTTTTACGATCAGCTGGCGAACAGAACGCGGCAGTTGGTCGATGGCATCGCGGCAGCTGCGAAAAAACACGGTATCGATTTTTGCGCGCAATCCATCGGCGGCATGTTCGGATTGTATTTCAGTAAAACTATTCCCACCAGTTTTGCCGAAGTGATGCAGTGCGATAAGGCGGCCTTTAACCGGTTCTTCCATGCTATGCTGGAAGAAGGTGTTTATTTCGCGCCTTCAGCTTTTGAAGCCGGTTTTGTTTCTTCTATGCACGGCGATACCGAATTGAATAAAACGTTTTCGGCAGCGGAGAAAATATTCAAGAACTGGTGATTTTCGAGGAAGTAAACGAGGAAACAATAGCAATAAAAAAGGCGGCATGGCCGCCTTTTTTATTGCTTCGCAACCGGTGCGCCTAACGCATGGTGGAAATATAAGCTGATACGGCGCGTTTTTCATTTGCGCTCATGCGGTGAACAACTTTTTGCATGACTTTGTTATCGTTCGCGCGATCACCGGTATTGAACTGATTTAACTGTGTCAGCGTGTATTCCGCATGCTGACCGGCAACGCCAGGATAGCGAGGCACAATACCAGATCCTGTCGGGCCGTGGCAGCTAGCACAGGCAGGAATACCGTTTTCGATGTTACCGCCGTGATAAAGAATTTTTCCTGTTTCGAGCAGTTTCTCATCAGCTGCTACTTGGCTCGGTATCGTTTTTTGCTGTGCATAATATTCGCCGAGTTTTTTCATATCTTCTTGCGAAAGCGCAGCCACCATCGAAGACATGACCGGGCTGTTACGTTTGGCCGGTTCGGTTTCGGTTGCTTTAAAATCCATTAACTGCTTGGTGATATACTCCGCTTGCTGGCCGGCCAGAATTGGATTCATCGGGATGACGCTGTTGCCGTCCGGGTTGTGGCAACCGGCACATACGCCGGAAGCGATTTCTTGTGCGCTGGCGGGAGCAGCAGCACTTGAGTCAGCAGCTGTTTCTTCAGCTGCCAGAGGCGCAACCATTGCAAGCGCTGCGAGCATTACCATGTTTTTAATCATTTTCATATTTCGCGTTCCGTTCTAAGAGCATTCAAAAGTTGGTAGGTGTATTGAAAATTAGCAGCATATTTTAACAAGGCGTAAGACCATTAACAACAAAATTCATAGGGTCTTCATTATTTAATATTTTATTTTTCAATGAAAATAATTTTTATCCTGTTATTGATAGCTAATATCGCCTATCTGGCCAGTACACAGCTATTATCCGGCAAGCAAAACCCGGATGTGCCGGTCTTGGTGAATCCGGAAAAAATCGTATTGGTTCCGGCGCAGGAAAATTGCTTACTGTGGGGCGATTTTTATGAGGAACAAATCCGCTATGCCGGAACCGTGCTGTCAGATTTATTTCCTGGTCTGATCTATGACACCGAGGAATCCGGTCAAACTACCATGTATTGGTTGTATATTCCGCGTTATCCTAACAAGGAAGCGGCCAATCGTGAAATCAACAAATTGCGCAACCTTGGCATTGTCAGTTTTCGCGTCAAAGACGATACGCAATGGCAGAACGCAGTATCGCTCGGGATGTTTTACGATCAGCAGGATGCATTGAAGCAGTTGCGTGAGATCGAAAAAAAGGGCATCACCAATGCTAAGATAGAAGATCGCAACGTCGTACTGAAGAAAATCGTCATTCATAACCCGGCGCACATGATCAAGGAGCAAATGCAAAAATTAGTCGAACAATTTGACGATACCAAACTGGTTCAAGGCAAATGCGAACGTTTATAATAGCCGGTAATGCGAAAGTGCAATAATCACACGCTATCGCTGTCAATCACTCAATAATTAAACAAAAAAACATGACGGTACCTATCAAGACACCTCAAGAAATAGAAACGATGCGCATTGCCGGGCGGCTGGCGGCGGAAGTGCTGGATTACATCGCGCCGTATGTTGTCGCCGGTGTTACCACTGAAGAACTCGATAATTTGTGCCATCGCTATATGGTGGATGTGCAGAAAACGATACCCGCACCGCTAAATTACGCACCGGCAGGGCACACACCTTATCCCAAATCGATTTGCACTTCGATCAATAATCAGATCTGCCACGGTGTTCCCGGACAAAAGAAGTTAAAAAACGGTGATATCGTCAATATCGATATCACTGTGATCTATGAAGGCTATCACGGCGATACCAGCCGCATGTTCTATGTCGGCGAGCCGTCGATTCAAGCCAAACGCTTGTGCGAAGTAACCTACGAAGCGATGTGGCGCGGTATCGACGAAGTGAAGCCGGGCAATCATCTCGGCGATATCGGCTTTGCCATTCAAAAGCTGGCGGAAGGTGTCGGCTATAGCGTGGTGCGGGAATTTTGCGGGCACGGTATCGGCGCCAAATTTCATGAGGATCCGCAAGTACTGCATTACGGCCGGCGCGGCACCGGCATGGAACTCAAACCCGGTATGATTTTTACCATCGAACCGATGATTAACGCCGGTAAAGCCGCGATCCGCCATCTTCCGGACGGTTGGACCATCACCACCAAGGACGGCAGCTTATCGGCGCAGTGGGAGCACACCATTCTAGTGACTGACAACGGTTACGAAGTGCTCACCATATCCGCGGGTTCTCCGCCGAAACCGGTCTATCGTTTTGCCAGCTAAGTTTCTAATTCCGGAAGGTTTTTTATCATGACAAGAAGTCATCAACGCACCACCGGGCAAATCCGCCCGGTCAGAATTACCCGCCATTACACCAAGCACGCCAGCGGTTCGGTGCTGATCGAATGCGGCGATACCAAAGTCATCTGCACCGCCAGCATCAGCGAACAGATTCCGCCGTTCCTGAAAGGCCAAGGGCAGGGGTGGCTGACCGCCGAATACGGCATGCTGCCGGGTTCGACGCATACGCGCATGCAGCGCGAAGCGGCGAAAGGCAAGCAAACCGGCCGCACCATGGAAATCCAGCGGCTGATCGGCCGCGCGTTGCGCGCCGTGGTGGATTTGAAAAAACTTGGCGAACGTACCATACAGATCGACTGCGACGTGATCCAAGCGGATGGCGGCACACGCACAGCCAGCATTACCGGCGCGTTCGTGGCACTGCACGACGCTGTCGATCAATTGATCTGTCAGCAAATGATCGAAACTTCGCCGATCCTTGATCATGTTGCAGCGATTTCGGTCGGTATCTATCAAGGCGTCCCGGTGCTCGATCTGGATTACAGCGAAGATTCAGACTGCGATACGGACATGAATGTTGTGATGACTGGCAATATGGGATTGATCGAAGTACAAGGCACCGCCGAAGGCAACGCATTCAGCCGGGAAGAGCTCGGTATCATGCTGGACTTGGCACAACACGGCATTCAGGAACTGATTGCGAAGCAGAAAAGCGCTCTGGCAGCGGAAGCCGCGCATGGATAAGCTGAAAAAACTGGTCATCGCCAGCAATAACAAAGGCAAGCTGCGCGAAATCGGCGAACTGCTGGCACCGCTGGCCATCGACGTTGCACCACAATCCGAATTCAACATCAGCGAAGCCGACGAACCTCACGTCACATTTGTCGAAAACGCGCTCGCCAAAGCCCGCCACGCCAGCCGCTGCTCCGGTTTGCCCGCCCTCGCGGACGATTCCGGCATCTGCGTCAGCGCACTCGGCGGCGCACCGGGCGTGAATTCCGCACGCTACGCCGGAGAGCCCAAGTCGGATGAGCGTAACAATCAGAAGTTGGTCGAGTCGCTGAAAAACCAAACCGACCGCCGCGCGTATTACTATTGCGTGATCGTGCTGGTACGTCACGCCGATGATCCGCAACCGCTTATCGTCGACGGTTCGTGGTACGGCGAAATCATCGACCAGCCGCGCGGCAGCGGCGGCTTCGGTTACGATCCGTATTTTTATCTACCGGAATTTGGGAAAACTTCCGCCGAATTAACCCCCGAACAGAAAAATAAAATCAGCCATCGTGGTCAGGCATTGGCAAAGCTGGTGGAAATTTTACAAACCGGAAAGTTTTAAACCGTTAATGTGAAATGCTCTGGTGCGTGTGCGAGCATAGAAAAAAATACTCGATTTTTGATCTGATTCTGTTCATGCTGTGATGCATGGAAGAAAGTCCGTTGATAAATCCAACATTTACACACCGATGATGTCGCCATCATCGCTTAAATCGATACGATGTGCAGCCGGATCGTGTGGCAATCCCGGCATGGTGACGATGTCGCCGGTCATGACCAGCAAATAGCCCGCACCGGCGGCGATGCGTACTGCTTCCACCGGCAGTGGGAATGCTTCGGGGTGACCGACTTTGGCGGGGTCGCTGCTAAGCGACAGATGGGTTTTGGCGATGCACACCGGCAACCGGTCGTAGCCCAATGCGCGGATTCGTTCGAGGTCTTGCTTTGCTGCCCGGCTGAACTCGACTTTGCTGGCGCCGTAAATGGTGCGGGCAACAGCCGCAATCTTGTCTTCGGGTGAATCGTTCAGATCGTATAAATAGCGTACCGGCGGTTGCGGCCGGGCGGTTGCGGCGATTACCGCATGCGCCAGTGCTTCGGCTCCTGAACCACCATCGGTAAAGCCAGTGAACAGGGCGGTGCTCAATCCAAGCCCGGGACAGTATTGTTCGATGGCAATCAATTCGTCAGAAGTATCGCCCGCGAAGCGATTGATGGCGATGACCGGTTCAAAACCGAAAGCTCGCACGCTTTGCACGTGATGCTCCAAATGCGGCAAGCCGCGTTCGATTTCTTCGATACTGCCGGGACGGGAAGGATCGCCGCCACCATGCACGCGCAGTGCCCGTGCGGTGACGACCAGCACCACCGCGCTTGGCCATAACCCGGAACTGCGGCATTTCAGATCGAAAAACTTCTCCGCACCTAGATCAAAACCGAACCCTGCTTCGGTCACTACCCAATCGGCACAAGCAGCGCCGGCCTTGGTGGCGATCACGCTGTTGCAACCGTGCGCGATATTGCCGAAAGGCCCGCCGTGCACGAAAGCTGGCACGCCTTCGGTGGTTTGCACCAGATTCGGCAGTATCGCATCGTGCAGCAAAGCCGCCATCGCGCCGGTCGCTTGGAGGCTTTGCGCCGTGACTGGATTGCCGGAACGGTCGAATCCAACCAAGATGCGCCCCAAGCGCGCTTTGAGATCGGCGAGATCTTCGGCCAGACACAGAATAGCCATGACTTCGGACGCAGCAGTAATGTCGAAACCGGTTTCCCGCGGCACGCCGTTGAGCCGCCCGCCCAATCCGATCACCGCTTGCCGCAGCGAACGGTCATTCATATCCAGCACACGGCGCCAGAAAACCTGGCGATGCTCCAGATCCAACTCGCTACGAAAATGCACGGCATTGTCGAGCAGGGCGGCGAGCAGGTTATGCGCTGCGCCGACGGCGTGCATGTCACCGGTGAAATGCATATTGATGCGCGTTGACGGCTCAAGTTGGCAACATCCGCCGCCAGTACCGCCGCCTTTGATGCCGAAAATAGGCCCCAAAGACGGTTCGCGCAACGCCAGAGCAACCTGTTGCCCGATACGCGCCAAACCTTGTGCCAGCCCAATCGAAACCGTCGTTTTTCCTTCACCGGTGCGCGTCGGATTAATCGCCGAAACCAAAACGATTTTGCCTTTGGGTTGCGTATCTTTTTTCGGCAAAGCACCCAACCGCAGTTTCGCCATGTACTCACCGAACAGCATGAGGCTATCCGGTTGCAAACAAAGTTTTGCGGCGATATCGAGTATGGGCCTCATTTTAGAAATCTCGAATTAAGGAAATAAACTGTCTTGGTGATAATACAGCGTCAGTTTCTGAGCGGCTGTGGTGCAGGTATTTTCCAAGCGGTGCATGAAATTGCATGATGGAGGATGACGCTTTGCTGATCCTTCTACTCATCTTTAAACCAGTTTTCCACTTTTAAATCGGGTACTCGGGAAAATTCTTGCTCATTTGCGGTGACTAAAATTAGATTTAATGAACAAGCATGGGCAGCGATCAATAAATCATGGCAACCGATTGGCAAACCTCTTTGCTCCAGGTCGGTTCGGATGATTGCATAAATTGCATCCGCAGCATCTTGAAAAGGCAATACCGGCAAGCTGGCGAGAATTTGTTCGACATTAAAAGTCAGTTTCGGCGATTGCTTTTTAGCAGCGCCGTAACGCAATTCGCAAGCAACGATGATGCTCGTGCAACTATATTTTTCCCACCCGGAAGCCAGCATTCTTTCAGCTAGCTTTCCCTGAGGATTTTTCACAAGCTCTGAAACTATATTGGTATCCAGTAAATAACGAAAGTCGCTCATGCTAGAAAATATCGTCAGGCTTGACAACCGGATCGGCAATCTCTGGAAAATCCTCATCCAGCGTCGGCAAAAGTGGAAGCAGCTCCTTCAAGCTCTTTTTCTTGACCGGTTCGATAATCAGTTTATCGCCTTCTTTGCGGATGATCGCTTCGGTTCCCTCCAATTCAAAATCGCGCGGGATTCGTATCGCTTGGCTGCGGCCGTTTCTAAACAGGCTGACGTGTCGTTCGTTGTGCATGATGATCTCCAGACCATTGGAATATGCCAAAGCATAGGCCTGGATTGTTAGCGTGTCAAACGTGCGAAGAACTGATTGCTTGGAAGGGAGGAAATAAGAGCTGGAATGAAGGGGGGTATGATGAATCTACACTTCTAAAAACCAATAATCTACAAAGTTTCCCTGGTTCGTCAGAGTAATTCTTCACGTTTAAACAGCAATTTTCAATTTTAGGTCGGTTCCATGCTTTCTATGTAAGTAGTTAGTTATTGATGCCCAATTGTTTAAATAAGTTAATCTTTTGTGTTGAGACGCTTCTTAAGTCCATGGACCTGAAGAAATACATATATGACAGCAAAGGAAAGAAATAGCTTAAAGAAAAAATCAATGCGTTGTATCTCATTATGTTTTTCCCACGACGATTCATTGAGATAGTCTTGAAGAGGTGCTTTCTTTCCTACCGCAACTTTTCCATCAGCTAATTCAGCTTCAACTGTAGGAGTACAGTCTGATGTACTTTCTCCAAAGAATGTGATCTGGGCAATGCTTGTGGTTCTGTTAGCAGATGGAGATAGCTTGTCATATCGCAGTGTAATTTGACCAGTGGGTTTTTTGGGATCATTAGGACTGGGGTTGTTTACACTACCACGAGAATCAGGCCACGTTTCATAAGTTTGATAACCTTCGCATCCACTAAAATGAACACGGATATTACGAATCTCTTGGTTGGCGACATTGAGAATCATGACCTTACTACTATCGAATGGTTGATAACCAATCCCGGATAGCATCGCAGGTAGAGCTCTATATATTTCACTTCCAATTTCTTTTAGAAGTGGTGCAGGTAGTTTATCTATAGGTGTCTTTTGTGGATTATCTAGATTCTTGAATACAGAGGATATTCTCCGATTCCATTCTTCTGAAGGGTTACGTTGGTTTTTTACTTCGTAGACAAAATGCAATGTAGATTCAGTAAAGCGATCATAGATTGTAGGTGCGAATGGAAGAATAGCAATTAATAGTGGCCAAATATAATCTTTTACAATTGAGAGCCAGTTGTTCATACGCGAAGATTCTTCCTATGTTAATTTTAAACTTTATCATGCTGCATTAAAGAGCATAAATAATGATCAAAATACCTGATATTTTTGAATGAACACAATGGTGCTTAGGTCGTGAATCAAGAATATTATCAATAACTCTTGGTAGCAGAGTCCAAACACAAATAATCTTTTCTCAATTCATTTTTGAAATGTTACACGCAAATTACTCAAGCTGCTCCCGATGATATTTCAAATGCTCATCAACAAACGTGCTGATAAAGTAATAGCTGTGATCGTAGCCTTGATGATAGCGCAGTGTCAGTTGCTGACCGGCGTCACCACAGGCTTGTTCCAATGCTTCGGGGAAGAGTTGTGTGGTTAGGAATTGATCGTTGAATCCTTGATCGACGAGCAGATCGAGGACGCGGTGTCCAGCCTGGAGTAGGGCGGTGGTGTCGTAGGGTTGCCAGTCTTGCGGGTTTTCGCCAAGGTAGTGGCTGAAAGCTTTTTGTCCCCACGGGCAGCGCATCGGGGCGCAGATCGGTGCGAATGCGGAGACCGAGCGGAACAGTTCGGGGTAGCGCAACGCCAAGGTCAAAGCACCGTGTCCACCCATCGAATGGCCAAAGATGCCGATGCGGTTTGGGTCAGCAGGAAATTGTTCGACGATGATTTGACGCAATTCCTGCGTGATGTAGCTTTCCATGCGGTAATGCTTCGACCACGGTGCTTGCGTTGCGTCGAGATAAAACCCCGCACCGGCGCCAAAGTCCCAGGCGTCGATTTCGCCGGGAATGCCGGTTTGGCGCGGGCTGGTGTCCATTGTGACCAGCATCAAGCCGAGCTCGGCGGCGTAGCGCTGCGCCCCGGCTTTGATCATGAAGGTTTCTTCGGTGCAGGTCAGTCCGGCGAGAAAAAATAGCGCGGGAACGGCGTGATCTTTGGCTTGCGGCGGCTGATACACGGAGAAGCGCATCGGCAGGCCGATCACTGTGGATGGATGCTGATAATAACCTTGAATGCCGCCAAAACAGTGATGCAGGCTGCGGGTTTCGAGTGCCGTCACGATCAGTAAATCACCACGGAGCGGATCGATTCACCGGCTTTCATCAGGCGGAAGCCTTCGTTGATGTTGTCCAGCGTCAGCGTGTGCGTGATCAGCGAGTCGATGTCGATTTTGCCTTCCATGTACCAATCGACGATTTTCGGTACGTCGGTGCGGCCTCTCGCGCCGCCGAATGCGGAGCCTTCCCATTTGCGCCCGGTGACGAGCTGGAACGGCCGCGTGCTGATTTCGGCACCGGCTTCGGCGACACCGATGATGATGCTGCGTCCCCAGCCTTTGTGCGTGCATTCCAGCGCCTGGCGCATCACTTTGGTGCTGCCGATACATTCGAAGCTGTAATCTGCGCCGCCGTCGGTCAGTTGCACTACCGCGTCGACGATGTTCGGCACGTCGTTCGGGTTGATGAAATGCGTCATGCCGAATTTACGCGCCATCGCTTCGCGCTCGGGATTGATGTCGATGCCGATGATTTTGTCCGCGCCGACCATGCGCGCGCCTTGAATCACGTTCAAGCCGATACCGCCTAGTCCGAACACCGCCACATTCGCACCAGCTTCAACTTTGGCGGTATAAATCACTGCGCCGATGCCGGTGGTGACGCCGCAACCGATGTAACACACCTTGTCGAACGGCGCATCCTGGCGGATCTTAGCCAATGCGATTTCCGGCACGACGGTGTAATTGGAGAACGTCGACGTACCCATGTAATGAAACAGCGGTTTGCCGCCAATGGAAAAACGCGACGAGCTGTCCGGCATCAAGCCTTTACCTTGTGTGGCACGGATCGCTTGGCACAGATTGGTTTTTTTCGACAGGCAGAATTTGCATTCGCGGCATTCCGGTGTATACAGCGGAATCACATGGTCGCCTTTGCGCAGCGATTTGACGTTCGGGCCGACATCGACCACCACGCCCGCGCCTTCATGGCCGAGAATCGCCGGGAACAAGCCTTCCGGGTCGGCGCCGGATAGCGTGTAGTAATCGGTATGGCAAATGCCGGTGGCTTTGATTTCGACCAGCACTTCGCCGGATTTCGGGCCTTCCAGATCGATTTCTTCGACGGTTAACGGTTCACCTGCTTTCCAGGCGACAGCAGCTTTTGTTTTCATGGAAATTTATCCTTGTTGTATGGGGATGTTGCGCAAATGCGCCAGCAGACCTTGGCTGGCTTCCTCGACCATATCCAGCACCAGTTCGAATCCTTGCTGTCCACCGAAATAAGGGTCGGGCACTTCAGTATCCGCCTCGGCGCTGGGTGCATATTGCATGAATAACTGGATCTTGTTGACATGTTGCCGCGGGCTGCGCTGTAGCAGCAGTGTCAGATTTTCCTTGTCCATTGCCAGAATATAGTCGAATTCCTCGAAGTCGCTGGACTCCACCGCGCGGGCGCGTAGTTCATGCATTTTGTATCCACGCTGTAATGCCGTGCTTTGCGCGCGATGATCCGGCGGGTCGCCGATGTGGTAGGCGTGCGTACCGGCGGAATCCACTTCAATCATATGATCCACTCCAGCGGCTTTGACATGATGCCGGAAAACCGCGTCGGCGGTCGGTGAACGGCAGATATTGCCCATGCAGACGAAAAGTACTTTTATTTTTTTATCTTTATTCATAACCCATCAATTTAAATCGGAGTTCAAAAGCAGTGCAGAAGATTAACATGACATAAGGTGAAACAAAATTCGGTTGATTTTTATTTAAGAAGACTCTGAAGTAGTTTGCTGTTTTTCGCGCGCTTGTAAGAAATCTCAGTATTGTTTACAGAGAGGTTGGTTAAAATAAGCAACCAGTATTTCATAAGGGGTGGCATTATTCAAACTCTTGTGCAGCTTCACGATATAGTAGAGATTAATGAGGTGGAGAAGTTGAACGTGGCGACTGGTGTTGTCTTTAAAGGAAGTCTGACTGTGCCCATGTCCATAGCGTGCGGATGATTAATGCGGATAAACTACTGCTCAATACCGCGTTGCTTGTAGGCTGTGATGAAAGCATGACCGTCGGTTCCTTTAAAATCCGTACCGTTATCGGAATAAGCACAATCGATCCGATAGGAACATTGGGCGATGATAGCGCCTATGAGAAAGCAAGCAGCACTGTGCTAGGTTTTATCGGGGAAAATACCGGCTACAATTCCCTGGAAAAATCATCGATAGCCACCAACAAGTACGCGCGAGGATCACGAGCGGATTGTCCTTTCATTAATGGGAGCCGTTTGGTATCGAAGCGAACGCGTTCGCCCGGGTAGATTTGTTATAGCATTTGCTTCACGCTTTAGACCATACTGCAACCTCTTGAATCGCTAGTTGGTACTGTTCGCAGAGTGAATTCCCGAAGTCAGGCTCGTTTCAGTACGTCATAAATTGCTGGCCGATTCACCCTGAAGTGTTCCTCCAACTGCGCTATCTTTCACAGCCGGGTTTGATAAAACTGCCAGATTTCCTGGTGATCCAATATAGCTATAGTTAATCGAGTGCGGGTGCGTATATTCATCTACGGTATTTTGTAAACAACGCTAGGAATTCTTACACATAAGAGTTTGAATAATGCTATCCCTTATGAAATACTCTCCACTTATTTCAATCAACCTTTCTGTAAACACAACCCTGAGATTTCTTACAGATTAACAATACACGCGATCATCATTCACTGGTAATATTGGGGTTTGAAAGAAAATTTGACGCTGACTAGAAGCAGCCTTTCAAAAGAACAATAAAATTGTAGGCTTTGTTAATGACAACACTAAAGAATGATACGTTACTACGCGCTTTACTAAAACAACCTGTTGATTACACACCCGTTTGGCTGATGCGACAAGCCGGACGGTATCTGGCGGAGTATAATGAAACCCGGGCGCGCGCTGGGGATTTTTTGTCTTTGTGCAAAAATCCGGGATTTGCAACCGAAGTCACATTGCAACCCCTTGCGCGTTTTCCATTGGACGCCGCCATATTGTTTTCGGACATTTTGACCATACCTGACGCCATGGGACTGGGATTATATTTTGCCCACGGTGAGGGACCGATGTTCGAACGCCCTTTGCGGGAAGAAAAAGAAATTCGCGCATTGAAAGTTCCGGATCCAGCTACGGATTTACGTTATGTCATGGATGCGGTTTCGGAGATCCGCAAAGCATTGGATAATCGCGTGCCATTGATCGGTTTTTCCGGCAGTCCTTTTACACTGGCTTGTTATATGGTGGAAGGGCGGGGTGGTACCGAATTCCGTGAAATCAAAACGATGTTGTATCAGCGTCCCGAATTGTTGCACTACATATTAGATGTAAATGCACAGGCCGTGACGACTTATCTTAATGCTCAAATAGAATCCGGTGCACAGGCGGTGATGATTTTTGATACCTGGGGCGGCGCCCTTTCGCACAGTGCTTATAAGGAATTTTCGTTGCGCTATATGCAGCGGATTGTTGCCGGATTGAAGCGGGAGCGCGACGGTGCGCGCATCCCTAGCATCGTATTCACCAAAGGTGGTGGCCTTTGGCTGGAAGCCATTGCTGACATTGGTTGCGATGCTGTCGGATTGGATTGGACGATTGATATCGGCGATGCACGGCGACGCGTGGGAGACAAGGTTGCGTTGCAAGGCAATCTCGATCCGTCGGTACTTTTCGCCTCTCCCGAAGTCATTACCAAAGAAGTAGCCAAGATACTGTTGAGCTATGGCAACGGTAGCGGGCATGTGTTTAATTTGGGTCATGGCATTTCGCAATTTACACCGCCGGAAAATGCCGCAGCTCTGGTGCATGCCGTTCATACCCTAAGCCGTGAATTTCATGTTGCAACGAATTGAGTAGATAGATTTGAATTATCATTGCAGGTAGTTTTATGCATATATTGATCATTGAAGATGATTTGGCTATCGCCGCCAATCTATATGATTTTCTGGAATCCCGCGGGCATACAGCAGATGCTGCCGTGAATGGTGTCGCTGGACTTCATCTTGCGGTGACACAGCGCTTTGATGCAATCTTGCTTGATTTAGGTTTGCCCGGCATGAACGGTATGACGCTGTGCCGGAAACTACGCCAGGAATCGCAGATTGACACACCGATTCTGATGCTGACGGCGCGTGATACTTTGGAAGATAAGCTGGCCGGTTTTGAGCAAGGAGCGGATGATTATCTGATCAAGCCTTTTGCTCTGAAAGAAGTTGAAGCACGCCTGCTGGCAATGCACAAGCGGCATATTGGCAAGGTCGCTAACCGTACCTTGGAATTTGACAAACTCTCCTTTGATCCCAAAACACTTTCAATTCGCTTTGAAAACAAAAATGTAAAGCTTCCACCCAAGTGCATCCGGCTATTAGCATTGATGATGAGCGAGCCGGGCAAAGTATTTAGCCGGGAAGAACTCGAGCTGGAGGCATGGGAAGATGTTCAAGAAACTAGTGACACACTCCGCAGTCACATGCATATTTTACGGCGAGCTTTAACTAAAGCAGGTGGTTATGATCCGATAGAAACCGTTCACGGTCTTGGTTATTGCTTAACATCTCGTGCACAGATTTCCGATAGAACGTAGCCTGCGTTACCGGGTCGCTGTAGCATTGGCGACATTCAGTATTTTTACTGTCGGTACTTTATGCATCATTCTCTATTTCGCTTCCGATAACATCGAGGAAGCGCATATTGAACAAGTGATTAAAATGGAAATGGATCATCTTGTTCATCGTTACCAGAAGCATTCGGATTTTATTTCCCAAGTCGGTTCGCATCTCAAAAGCTACGTTGTTCGCAATATGGAAGAAGAACTTCGTCTTCCTGCATATTTGCGCGGACTTAATCCTGACTATCACAGAATTTATTATGGAACGGAAGATTTTCACGTTCTAGTGCATGCAATCGGTGAAGTAAAGTTTGTAGTTGCCTATCGAATAACATTGCATAAACAACGTTTGCATGAACTCAGGTTATTGATTGTACTGTCATGGCTTGTTGTGGTTGCGATCGCTTTCTTTGTTGGCTATCTGCTCGCCAGAATTTTGGTCCAGCAAGTAACAGACTTGGCGGAACGCGTTAATCGGCTGGCGCCCGGAGACCCTCAACTCGGGCTTTTGGCGCAACAAGATATGGATGAGGAAGTCGCGCAACTGGCGCGGGCGCTGGATGATTATCAGAATCGCATCAAGCGTATGCTGCAGCGCGAGCAGGAATTCACCGCGAATATCAGTCATGAATTGAGAACACCGATCACTACCATATTGACCAGTTGCGAGTTACTGATTGCGGACACCGACATCCCCGCTAAAGCTTATCACCGCATAAAAATGATCGAGTCTGCCGCCACTCGCATGGGGGAGCAATTGCAAGCGTTATTGTTTCTTGCGCGCGAACAAGCGCTTGGTGTTATGGAGACTGTCGCTGTTGCCGAGTGTGTTTACGATGCCGCTGATCCGCTTTGTACTGAAATCGCCAGGAAGAATCTCACTTTTGAGGTGCGGATTGCACCGGATGTAGTACTTACTGTCAACCGGCAAGCGCTCCATACCGCGTTGATGAACTTGATTCGCAATGCCGTGCAATACACTCAACAAGGTCACATCCGGATCGAATTTAACAATCAACGTCTTTCCATATCGGATACCGGCATGGGGATAGAGCCGGCTTATTTGCCATTGTTGTATGAGCGATTCTTTCGAGGCTCTTCGCAAGGAGAGGGACTAGGGATAGGGCTCGCGATTGTCAAGCGAATCTGCAATCACTACGGTTGGATTATCGAGGTCGATAGCACACCAGGAAAAGGAACAACTTTTCATATCATTTTCCCTGAAATAACGTGATAAATTGTAGGTGTTGTCTTCACGAATAATTCACATTTCCTGTGTTAACGTTTCTTCGTGAAAAGCAGTTCAATCACGGGTTTCAGGTCTTAACAGAGTATTTCTAATCGTTGCACACTTTAATTTAAGTTGTTACGTTTTAGAAAAATCTCGGTTCGAGAATTGAGTCTCCCAAAAATCTTATAACTTCTGGGATAGTCATTTTTAGTTCCGAATTTGCAGTACTCTGGTTGGTGCTGAAGAAGAATTTTTATTAAACCAGAATAAACCAATAAATAGGGAGTGTTGCATGACTACTATACAACCGGTAGTTTTCTTTTTTGTCGCAGGGGTTTTGGCAGGGGTCATAAAATCAGATCTAAAAATACCCGAAGCTCTTTATAAGAGCTTGAGTCTCTTTCTTTTGATCGCCATCGGTTTTAAAGGCGGGGTGTCAATGGCGAAGTACGAAATCATGGAAGTACTGCCCATCGCTATATCTATGGTTGTTTTAGCTGCGCTTATTCCGCTAACGGCATATCCAATCTTACGATTCATCGGTAAATTTACCCAAGCGGATGCGGGTGCTATTTCAGCGCATTACGGTTCGGTGAGCGCGGTGACTTTCGCGGTTGGTGTCGCCTTTTTGGCAGCCAAGAACGAACCTTCCGAGGGTTATATGGTGCTGATTATGGCATTGATGGAAATTCCCGCATTGGTAACCGGTACCGTTCTGGCGCGCGCTGGCGCTGGCGGTGAAAAAACCCAGTGGGGTAAACTGATGCACGAAATCTTGACCGGTACCAGCCTTTATCTGTTGATTGTGGGTGTACTGATCGGTTACTACGCAGGTGTTGTTAAACTGGTATCGCCACTGGATAAAATGTTCATGGACCTGTTCATGGGCGTATTAGCATTCTTTCTGCTTGAAATGGGCTTGCTGGCGGCTGCACGATTAAAAGCGGTAATGGAGAAAGGGATTTTCATTGTGGCATTTGGTATTCTGTTCCCGTTAACGGCTGGAATGTTTGGTGCTTATTTGGGTTGGCTGTTTGGTTTATCGGAAGGCGGTACCATGTTACTGGCCGTTCTGTATGCCAGCTGTTCCTATATTGCGGCACCTGCAGCAATGCGCATCGCGGTTCCGGATGCGGATCCTGCACTGTCCATCGGTGCTTCTCTGGGTGTAACCTTTCCCTTTAACATCTTTATCGGTGTACCGATTTACTGGGAAATGGCGCACTGGTTTCATAGCATTGCAGTTTAAAAAAGACTGAATTAATTAACCGACTATCAATGGGAAAAATTTATGAATAATACGATTGCAATGAGAAGATTCGAGATCGTCATCGGTATTGAACAACTCGATCAATTGACCGAATTGTTAGATAGATGCGCGGTGCGTGGTTACACGGTACTCAAAAATGCCGGCGGACTTGGATCACGCGGCGTGCGGGATCCAGGCGATGTTTTGATGGAACAGGAAAATGTCATGGTTGTTCTTGCTTGCAAAGAAGATCAAGCACAGAAGATTGTAAACGAAATTAGACCGTCCTTAAAAGGGTGGGGCGGCATGTGTCTAATTTCCGATTGCTTGTGGCTTGAAGGACCGGCTGTTTCTTATTAATTATCTGTTTTATTAGGTTTTATCATCCAATTTGCTGCAATACGGCATAAATAGATTTAATTTCTATCCGTATTGCAGCAATCCGAATCTACAATTAAAAAATTGAAATAGTCAGGTGAGTCAGTTTATAACCCGCTAGAAACGCCTGTATATTTCTGGTCATGCAGAAAAAAACTCCTCCGTTATTGCGTATTATCCGCCTGATCCGCTTATTGTTTCATGTAACTTCAGGTTTATTGCAATCGATTGTTTATCCGTATTTCCCTCTTCATATTCAAAGAAATATGATGCAGAGCTGGGCCAGTGGATTATTGTCAATTCTCGCCATTAGGTTGTGTAGTCAGGGAAGATTACCTGCATTAGAAGTGCCTCGTGTATTGCTTGCAGCTAATCATATATCCTGGTTGGATGTTTGTGTTTTAATGGCGGTGTGCCCGACGCGCTTTGTCGCTAAAGCCGAAATTAGCCGATGGCCGGTTTTGGGTTTATTAAGCCGGAATGCAGGTACATTGTTTATTGAACGTGCAAAACGCAGCGATACTCTGCGTATTAATCAACAAATCAGTGATGTGCTGGATAAAGGGGAACGGGTTACGATATTTCCCGAAGGTACGACAACCGACGGTACGCAAATAAACCACTTTCATGCCTCACTGTTGCAATCGGCGGTAACAGCCGATGCTTTGTTATATCCGGTTGCCATCCGTTATCGCGATAATGCCGGAAATATCTGCAAAGACGCAGCTTATATAGATCCTTCACTCATCTTGTCTTTGAAAAAAATCCTCAGTTTGACAAGCATTGATGCAGAATTGACATTCAATCAACCGATTCCATGCGGCATGAAAAACCGGCGGGAATTGGCGCGTTTGTCTGAACAAGCGATAGCCAGCGCGTTATCGCTGCCTATCGTGCACATGGAAGTTGAAAAATTTTCCGGTCTTCCAAACGAATAGCGGACAATTGTCCGCCCCACACACAACCGCTATCCAATGCAAATATATTGTCGGTTATATGTAGCCCCAAACCGGACCAATGACCGCAAATAATAGTGGCATTCCGGCTGACTCGACCCGGTACGTTGAACCAAGGCATATAGCCGTTTGGAATGGATTGTAAATTTCCTTTAAAAACAAAATTCATTTTGCCATCCGGTGTGCATATGCGCATACGTGTCATCGCGTTGATAATCACTCGCAAACGGATATAACCCGTCCAATCTTCATGCCAGTAATTGGGTTCGTTACCGTACATCCGGGCAAACAATTCATGGTGATTGTCTTGACGTAACGCGGTTTCCACTTCGCGTGCGAGCTGCTCAGCTTGCGAAATAGACCATGATGGCAACAATCCGGCGTGTACCATGGCATATTGATTTTCGCAATAAAATAACTTTTGCTGCCGCAACCAATGTAATAATTCATCCCGGTCGGGTGCATCAAGAATCGGCTGGAGCGTGTCGCTGGGGTGATTTCTCGCGATTCCTGCAGCGACCATTAACAAATGCAAGTCATGATTACCCAGAACCATGATGACAGCATCACCGACTTGTTTGATATAGCGCAAGAGTGCTAAGGAATCAGGACCTCGATTGACGATGTCGCCGACCAGCCAGAGTTTATCTTGCGCAGGATCAAAACGAATCAGATCAAGCAAACCCCGGAATGCGGTGAAACAGCCTTGCAAATCACCAATCGCATACGTTGCCATCGAAATGATGTGAGGAAGTGTCAGCGCAGACCTAGCACATCCTGCATGTCAAACAGGCCATTCGGTTTGTCCGCAAGAAAACGAACCGCGCGCAATGCACCCATGGCGAAAGTCATGCGGCTGCTGGCTTTATGAGAAATCTCTACACGCTCGCCGATACCGGCAAACATGGCGGTATGATCACCGACAATATCACCGGCGCGGATGGTCGCAAATCCGATCGTTTCCGGTTTTCTTTCACCGGTTACGCCTTCTCTGCCGTAAACGGCTACTTGGCTTAAATCTCTTTTTAGCGCATCCGCGATCACTTCACCCATGCGCAGGGCTGTGCCGGATGGAGCGTCCACTTTGTGGCGGTGATGTGCTTCGATGATTTCAATGTCGTAGCCTTCATTCAACACCTTTGCGGCAATTTCCAGTAATTTGAAGGTAACGTTAACACCAACACTCATGTTAGGTGCGAGTACAATCGCGATATTCTTGGCGGCTTCTTTCAGTAATGTTTTTTCTTCCAGTGAAAAACCGGTGGTGCCAATGACCATTTTTACGCCTGATTCGCGGCAAGCACCTAGATGTGCAAGTGTGCCCTGGGGGCGAGTAAAATCGATTAAGTGATCGCAGCTTTTCAACGCTTGCGCATAATCGCTGACAATCGGAACTCCGCAATGGGCACCGATCAATTCGCCGGCATCTTTATTCAAATAAGGACTGTCAATCTGTTCCAAAGCAGCTGCAAGCCGCATATCAGGTGCTTGTGTCACCGCTTCCAGCAAGGTGCGTCCCATACGGCCGGAGCTTCCGGCAATTGCGATTCTTTGCATATTCATTTTTGCAATTATTAGTTAAGGTTTGATAGAAACTGTACTTGGAACATTGCAGAGCTCATCGGCATCATCGGTCTCTTCGGTATTCATTTCCGGTTGTTTTGATTTTGCTTTTGCTTCAACTGACATAGGTTTGGCAGGCTCCTTAGCGCTTACCGGATTAGCGCTTGCCAGATGATTATCAATATTCACTAATGCATCATTCTCAAAAAAAACAGTTAATCTTTTCTGTTCAACGAGATCGCCTTTTTTGCGATAAAGGTAAACATAATCCCAGCGGTTATCACGAAAAGCATCCATGATCAGCGGTGATCCTAAAACGAACAATACCTGGGATTTAGTCATGCCGGGTTTTAATTTTTCCAGCATTTCTTCGGTTACCACATTGCCTTGTTGCACATCGATCTTGAAGAGAACATGGGGTAGCAGTGAACATCCGGTCAGCAGCAGAAAAGCGATCAATGCGGAGATTTTTGCAACCATTTTGTTGATATTATATGTTTCCAAAGTAAACACAGCATATGATACAGTAAATAATTTTCGAGGCAGAGATAACCATGGGCAACTTCGACGATCTGAAAAGTATCGATCTCAAAAATATTGGTCTTAAAACAACACTGCCTAGACTAAAAATATTGAATTTGTTTGAGCAAAGTAGTGTGCGTCACCTATCGGCGGAGGATGTTTACAAGGAACTGCTCAATGAAGGTGAGGACATTGGATTAGCGACTGTCTACCGTGTTTTGACGCAGTTTGAGCAAGCTGGATTGCTGGAACGTCATCATTTCGAAAGCGGTAAAGCGGTATTCGAGCTGAAAGGGGATGGTCACCACGATCACTTAGTTTGCTTGCAGTGCGGCCGTGTAGAAGAATTCTACGACGCTGAAATCGAAAAACGCCAAATCGCGATCGCGAAAGAACGTGGTTTTATGTTGCAGGAGCATTCATTATCACTCTATGCCGATTGCACCAAGCCAAACTGTCCCCATCGTAAATAACGCCACCTCAATGACACCTACGCGTAAATTCCGGAAAAAGTTTTTTTTCATTCAACCTAGCCGCTGGATAAAAGTTTACTGGCGAAGTCTAGCATTGATGGCGCTCTTATGGGGGCAGGTTGCGCATGCCAGCGATAATAGCTTTGGCGAATGTATTACTCGCATGAAATCTCAAGCAAGAGCGGAAGGCATTTCAGATAGTACAACCCATCAGGTGCTCAGTAAAGCCCGCTTTATGCCAAGAGTTATCGAACTCGACCGGCGTCAACCCGAGTTCACACAGACCTTTGCAAATTATTTCAATACGCGTATCAACGAAGAGCGCATACAACGCGGACGGGAATTGTATGCCAAGCACCGCGCGCTGCTTGATCGGATTCAACATGAAAGCGGTATTCCGGCGCAGTTTCTGGTTTCATTTTGGGGACTGGAGACCAACTATGGCGGGCATTTTGGTGATTGGTCCGTGATCGATTCGCTGGCGACACTCGCATGCGATGCGCGCCGTAGTGCATTTTTTACTCAGGAATTGCTGAATGCCATGCGCATTGTTGACGCAGGCGATATCACAGCGGAACGCATGGTCGGTTCATGGGCGGGCGCCATGGGGCATATGCAATTCATGCCATCGACTTTTCTTCGCTACGCCAAGGATGTTGATGGTGACGGGCGGCGCGATCTGTGGGGTAGCATTCCGGATGCGATGGGATCAGCGGCCAACTTTTTGCGTCAACTGGGTTGGGTTCCCGGTTTGAGCTGGGGGCAAGAAGTGAGACTACCACAATCCTTTGACTATTCGCTTGCCGGACGAGATCAAATGTTGAGTCTGGCGGAATGGACTAAATTAGGTGTCACTACAGTCACTGGAGCGCCGCTAGAACCGGCGGAACAAAGAGCAGCACTGCTTGTTCCTTCAGGTTATCAGGGCCCAGCCTTTTTGGTAACCAAGAATTTTTATATCATCATGCGCTGGAATCGCTCCGAATTTTATGCTTTATCTGTCGGACACTTGGCAGACCGTATCGCAGGTGCGGCACCACTGCATCGCGTGCCGCCAGCTGATCCGGTAAAAATATCCCGGGAGCAGGTACGCCAGCTGCAAATGGATTTATCAGCACTGGGAATTGATGCCGGAGAACCCGATGGAATACTCGGTTCAGCCACCCGCAAGGCAATCAGCCATTTTCAACAAAAAACACAGCGTATTGCCGACGGCCATTTGGATGCAGGAATTTTAATCGCTATTCGTGAGGCAGCGAGCGGCGAATTACGTTAACAGCTAATGATTGATCAAAAACCGGGAGCATTTTTTTTAATTTGACACGTTTCTAAGTCAGTAAGTGCTTGACTGCTTCCTGCTCGGCAAGTAATTCCTGATAGCTTTTTTGCATTCTTTCTTTGTCTGCCTGACTTGTTTCCAATCCTTCGACAATTTTGTACCGGCCGTTCTGACAAGTGACTGGAAAACTGTAAATGACACCTGGCGGTATTCCGTAGCAACCATTCGAGGGAACACCCATCGAAACCCAATCGCCTTCCCGTGTACCAAAAATCCAATCCTGCATATGATTAATGATCGCATTAGCAGCGCTAGCCGCGCTAGACTTGCCGCGGCGTGCTTCAATGATTGCTGTGCCACGCTTTTGTACGGTCGGAATAAAGTGATTCTCTATCCATGCAGAGTCAGTGATGAGTGAAGAAACCATGTCGTTGCCAACGACGGCATGACTTAAATCGGGAAATTGTGTATTGGAATGATTTCCCCAAACAATCATCCGTTTAATATCCGATACTGGTACCCGGAGCTTTAATGCAACTTGCGACAGCGCACGATTGTGATCCAATCTCAGCATTGCTGAGAAGTTGCTGGGGTCAAGATCGGGAGTGTTTTTCAAGGTGATATAAGCATTGGTGTTGGCAGGATTGCCAACGACCAGCACTTTGACGTTTCGTTTAGCCGCGGCGTTTAACGCCCTTCCTTGTTCTATGAAAATGGGACCATTGGCAGCCAGCAGATCTTTACGTTCCATGTTTTCCCCGCGCGGCCGCGCGCCGACGAGCAAAACAATATCTGCGTTATTAAACGCCACTTCCGGATGATCGGTGGTGATGATTTCAGACAGTAAAGGGAATGCGCAGTCATACAATTCCATGACAATCGCATCGAAAAAAGGCTGTGCCTCGGTTATATCATGTAACTGCAGAATAACCGGCTGATCTTTGCCCAGCATCTCACCCGCTGCGATGCGATAGAGCAGGTTATAACAAATCTGTCCGGTAGCACCGGTGACGGCTATGCGAATAGGCGATTTCATTTTTTTCCAATCCTCGAAAAGCCACCAATAGACTGGAAAATTGGCGGTATATGGGGAAAAGTGGCCAAATTATACTGGTAATCATGCGCTCGCGGAAGAGTAAGTTTGCTGAAGATAATATTTATTGCAATAGCACATTGATTGCATATTGAAATACATTAGCCCTAGGAAAGCAAATGAGCAAAAGAAATGGTAATGCTGCGATTCGGTGCTCAAAACAAATCCATAAGCTTGCTCATTCGTTCAATCTTGCATCGCAACAAACATTGCGTATGATGCGAGACTTACATCTTGTTAGGAGAAGTCATGATGGATACCAATTTTCCCGCCTCTATTTCCACTCCCGCCGCTACAATCGATGAAGTCATCATGCAATTGACCGCCATCGTCGAATGGTCGAAGCAAAATAATTCACGCATGGGTTACTTTGCTGCGCTATACCGTAAAGTTACCATTCAGGTAAAAAAGGGCATTCAGGAGAATTATTTCGACGATGGTCTGCGCATGGAACGTCTCGATGTCATTTTTGCGAATCGGTATATTCGGGCGTGTTACCAATACCAAATTGGACAAACCCCGACTCAATCCTGGGTGCGGGCATTTGATGCTACTCAACACTGGTGGCCGATCGTACTGCAGCACTTATTGCTGGGTATGAACGCGCATATCAATTTGGACTTAGGCATCGCCGCGGCGGAATCCGTCCCGCCGGAAGAGTTGCAAAACCTCAAAGGCGATTTTGAGAAAATCAATCAAGTGCTGGCAAGTTTGGTAGGGGGTGTGCAGAGTGAATTGGCAGAAATCTGGCCTATTCTGGGATTTTTCAATCGTTATCTGGGCAGTGTGGAAACTGCAATCATCAATTTCAGCATGGAAAAAGCACGTGATGCAGCTTGGTCATTTGCGGAACAATTGTCGCCTCTGGCGGATGAGCAGCGTCAGCAAGTAATTGCAGAAAAAGATGACATGATGGCACTGTTCTCGCGCGTGATTTCCCACCCTGGTTTTTACGGCTCGTTAATCCTTGGAATCATACGCTTGGGTGAGCGAGGTACGACCCGGCAGCGTATTGAAATTCTGGAATAGAGTACATTCGGATTAACTTGGAAGCAATTATGATTTGATCAGCACATTCGCGCACGATTCTTCCAGACAGCTTTATCAACTATTGCTCATGGTTTTTCAAAAATGAACAGTAGTCCGGTTTAAATCCAATACTCGTTGGCATATCATGTGATTCTTAAATGTCAGCTTAAAATACTCATGAAGTGCAAACAAATGTTGCCCAATGCCATACCGTCACTATTGTCTATAAAAGGGGATTCTATAATGAAAAAAACTCTGACCATCATCTGTAGCGCTTTTATCCTGTCATCCTGCGCATGGGTTAAAGTCACGTCGCAAGGTGAAAGCGTGCGTCTAGTGCATTCGGCCAAAGCGGTTGAATTGTGTAAAAAAGTAGGAAGAGTTAATGCGAAAGTCGCCAGTCATGTCATTTTTAACCGCAATGCAGACAAAGTTGCCGGGGAGCTAGCCGATCTTGCGCGGAATGAAGCGGCTTTGATGAACGGCGATACGATTATTCCCATCTCGGAAATTATCGATGGGAGGCGCAGTTTTAGCGTTTATCAATGTTTTCAGCAACAACCTATTAACCAGAGATAACGAACTTATTTTTCTCTGAATTCTTGAGAGTGTTTGAACATATGCAATAGCGCTGGATTGAGAGGTGCTTGGATCGAATTGTGACAAATGTACTGCAAGAAAAGGAAAAATCTACTATTTCAGTAAAAGTTTTTTAAGCTTATTCTGTAATTGTTTCATTGTAATAAATCTTGAGGGATTACGAATTTTTGGAAACAAAAAATTATTCATAAATTAAGGGGATTCAGAATGAAAAAAATTGCATTAGCACTGGCTTTGATATTATCACCTGCTTTATCTCATGCTGCAGTCACGGTCTTTTCCGATAACTTTGATACCGATGCGCTAGCTACAAATCAAATGACATTCAATGGAGGATGGACGGTCAGCGGCGGTACTGTTGATTTGATCGGAAATCCTGGATTCTTTGATTTTCTTCCAGGCAATGGACGTTATGTGGATCTTGATGGCTCTTCGTGGCAAGCGGGAGAATTTCATAAAGATCTTTCGCTAACAGCAGGGGTACAATATACGCTTTCTTTTGATTTGGCAGGAAGTCAACGTGGTAGCGATGAAAATGTGAATATTAATTTCGGTAGCTCTGTTGACAATCTGACAGTAGGCAGTAGCGTCGGTTTTACAACCCATACTCTTCTTTTCACTCCTGGTACCAGTGGTCTTTATTCAGTGATTTTCCAGAATGCGGGTGGTGATAATGTTGGTGCATTGCTTGATAATGTTTCTGTTACGGCTGTCCCAGAACCGGAAACCTACGCGATGCTGTTGAGTGGATTGGGATTACTGGGTTTTGCTGTTCGCCGGAGAAAATAATCTCTTAATATTAATGGGAAGAAGCTTATAAGCAATAATATTTGCTTAAATATTAGCCGCTTTAAACCATATCGCAATAAAAATAACCCCGCCGCAAGTGTGTCGGAATGTAAGTTATTCAAAAATAATGTAAACAGCACTAGAGTCTGTTGACGCTTTGAGATAAGTATTTCATAGAAAGAAAAAGAAGCAAACTCGTAATATTGAGATTCCTGTACCGCCAACAAAACGAGTTTGCGATGCCTCAAGCGTTGTCTATTGATCCGGATTGTGGATGGGAATTATTGATGGCAGCTATGTTAAAGCACACCTACCTGACGCGAAAGCGATTGTTGCGGACAAGGGCTATGACAACGAATGTATACGAGAACAAATAACGAAGAAAGGGGTTCGAGCTGTGATACCGAGAAAGCGCAACTCGTTGAAGGGTAATGCGGATATGGATTGGAGCTTATATAGATACCGGCATTTGGTGGAGATGCTTTTGCTTGACTAAAGCAATATCGGGCAGTGGAGACACGATACAACAAGCTGAAGAGAAATTTTGAAGGCATCATGCTAGCCATGGCGATATCTGTGGCTTCCCTTATGAAATGTCAACAGATCCTAGGGATTCTTATATCTGTATTGAAGAAATCCGATCTGGATATTGTCAATCATATCACCTATCAGCATTAAAAGTTTTCAATAGAAGGAGTGTTTGGTTAATTGCTTCAATGCATTATATAGAAGATGCGTTTCACATGATAATTACCAATGATACTAGTATACGTCAATTGACGCAATAGGTAAATATTTTTCTAATTTGTGCTGGAGATTCAGAAATAAAAACGGGAACCGAAGCTCCCGTTCTAGTTGAATCTAAGTTTCAATTACAATGCTGCTTCTTTTCTGCGATGTGCCATGAAACCGAGCAAACTTAAACCAGCTAATAACATGGCGTAGGTTTCTGGTTCGGGGACGGCTGTCACAAGAATATTATCAAAGTATACATTGCCTGCCTTTGCATCAGATCCGATAAAGTCTTCCAAGAAAAGATACAATGGCATGCCATTCATGGGGGTGCCGCCATGGACGAATGTACCGGTATTAGCGTCTATTGTGATCGAATAGTTGGTCCATGTGCCATTATGAGTCAGTACTACGCTAAGTCCAGGATAACTAGCCTGAGTACCGGCAATCCAGGTATGACTTCCTGGTTTACCATCACCAATACCTACGAATCCGCCGAGATCGTTAGTGGGAAAGCCACGCTTTCCGGCACTTAGATAATCAAAACTGATGGTGTAAATTTGTGAGGATGCATAAAAAGGATTGGCGGAAAATATATCACCGCCGGAACCGAGTCCAGTAAACGAGAGTACGTCATTGCCACTCAATGGGTCTGCTGGATCTGCAACTAAAACACCAGTTCCAATCGGATTCCATTGACCAAGTCCCGATTCAAAATCTTCACTAAAGAGCGTGATACTGGCTTGCACGGAAAAGGAGGTGAATGCTATAACTAATGCACCAATATAATTAGAGTATTTCATGATTGCTTTCATTTATAAGAATAGATCTTAAATGTAATGTTTGAAATGATTTCATGCTAGAAAATGATAATCTTATTTCAATAGGTTGTAAATAGGATGCGTAATTTGATACCTTTTTTCAAATAGTCGTTTTCAATATATAGATTTTGTGTGTCTAGTGCGCGAATGGGGCAGAATTACCCGCGCAAACAAATGCTCTGGAAGAAACCTAACGTAACTGCGTCTCAGAATTTACGCAACGTTGCGCAATTTTCGCCTTCACTGTACCGCCGTTCGTTCAATGATCTCCAAAAGAAGGAAAGGGTCATACTTGCGCTTCGGTATTTCCAGTTCACAGGTTCTAACGCTTCTAATTGCTAACGTTAAAATAATGTTGTTCCTGTCGCTTATAACGATGCTCACCGGATGCCCAACCGATCTTCCAGCATTTGTCATACTCTCGCATACCTATCTTGCCGCTTAAGTTCCTCGATAATTGCCGGTTTGTATCCGCGTAATCAATCAAGCAATTCTCTTGTTATTTTTTTCGCCGCTTCCATTTTTATATCCTTCCCTAGTTGTTTAGTCCCAATGTGTGCTGGAATGGATCAACGTTAAAATGTTCCGGCTCTTCTGTCCATATTTTGCAGACGTATTCGTAAGGTGTGAGGCCTTTGAGGGTTTTAAGCCGGCGGGCGAAGTTGTATGCCATCAGGAAGTCCTGCATGTGCGTTTTCAACTGATCGTGCGAGTTGTAATGGTAACGTTTTACCGTGGCTTCCTTGATGGTTCTGTTCATGCGCTCTACCTGGCCGTTTGTCCAAGGATGTTTGGGTTTTGTCAGCCTGTGCTCAATACCGTGCTCGTTGCAGCACAGGTCGAACATATGCGTTATCCACTGTGCCGCCAGCCCGTTACGGTAGCGCGGCGGGTGGCAGAACTGGCTGCCGTTGTCAGTCAGGACCGTATGGATCTTATAAGGAACGGCTTCGATCAGGTTACGCAGGAAGGCTGTTGATATTTTCCTGTCCGATTTATCATGCAAATCCGCAATGCCGTGGTTGAGCGTCTGGTCGTATGCAAGCGCCTGGGTCGGGTGAAAATTCCGTTTATCGGTTCACTGCTGCAAATCGCCGGATTCTCCGGCAAGTTCATGAAGATGCATATTGCTTCGGTCAAGTACGGCAAAAGCAATCATGCGCCGGTCGTGAACCGCTGGTACTACACCGGCCACGGCATTCTATACCCGAGCCTGTTCACCTGCTACGACACCCGGCAAATCTTCACCGACGATTCCGCGCCGTATGTGATGCTCTCATCCAAGCAACTGCACCAATGGTACGGGGAGGGCGCTCGTTCGGTGGTCGGAAAACTCATCAACCCACCGAAGAAAATCAAACAGCAACAAAAGCTGCTCGGCAAACCAAAGCACCCGCTGGTTCAGAAAATCATGAAGCTGCCGCCGCACAAGCGCATTGAATTCATTCAGAGGTTTGAGGCTTGCGGGGCGTTTAATCGTTAACTACTGAGGTTATTATGAGAATACCGCTTAAAGTGAAGTACTTTTTTGAAGATGTTTATTTTTTTATTCGTTTTATTTGTAAGAACTCTCAGGGTTGTTT
>JAFEGA010000037.1 GCA_018240285.1 Pseudomonadota bacterium
CCCAGGGTGGTGTAGCCATTGGCCATGCGTTTCTTGCTGGCAAGCTAGTGGTCGATCTTCAAGGCCTTTTGATGATACTCGATCGCCTGGTCGAGATAGCCGCGGATTTGATAGCCGATGCCCAGGTTGCCGTAGGCTACCGATTGATTCGTTTGATCTGCACCAGCAAGTTTTAGAATAGTCTTATAGGCTTTCTCTGAATTTTCAAGCTCGCCAATCCGCCGATACAAATGTCCTAGCTGATTCCAACCGTCTAAATTATCGGGATCAAGTTCTGTACTTCGCTGGTAGGCATCGAATGCTTTCTGGGTGTCATGCAGAAAAGCGAGTGAACCTAAATGCCGCAATGCTTCCGCTTCTTCCAGGGTAGCTTGTTTACCCTTTCGTTTAGCTTCTATGGCAATATTCGCAAATATTGCCTCCGCTTCAGCTGTATTACCTTGCACCAACGAGTTTAATGCCTGTTGAATATTGTATTTTTCTGTGCTTTGCTTGGTCAGTGACTCGATGGTTTCTTGCAATATTTTAATAATTTGTGCATCTTTTTCACCTTTTTGAGCGGCTAGCTTCTCCGCTAATTTATAGGCATCGTCAAAACTTAGCCCATAATGGTGCTGGTGACTATCGCCAATGTGAATATCTTTAATAACACCGCCATTGCTAGCAGTCATAGGCGCATTAATTTGATTTCCATTGGAAGTATAGCCCGCTGGTACAGGTGCCTGAACCGATTCAGATTTTTTGTTCCTTTTTAAAGCAAAAAAACCACCGATCACCGTAGCAGAAATAGTAACGATTACTCCAAGCGTAGCAAAAGCCTCTTTCTTAGCAGCTAGCCAATCCAAAACTATATCAAGATTCATTGTTTATGATCTTTTAATTACAGAAAAGTGTTTTGAAATATTGATCAAAATGGATTGATCATAGCATCTGGCAATTATCCATGAAAGCGCTACATGATCTTAGAAAGCTTATTAGCTCAAGCAGAAAAAGCAAAAATATAAAAAGAGATAAAACGTGACAAATCTGGCGAGTATTAGCGAGCACTGGCGAGAATAATATTAATAAAAACATTTAGATATTATACCTTTTAATCCGCAGGTCCCTGGTTCGAGCCCTGGTCGGCAGCCAAAAGGGTTAAAAATGATTGTGTCAAATTTGTGCCAAAACGAACTAAAAGTGCGATCGTTTGTGGCTGTTTGACATTGTTTTTATGCTTGGCAAGCACTGCAAGTTATTGATTTTTATATACCCTGTTTTTCCATTTACGTTTCGTAATCAGTAGGTCGGAGGTTCGACTCCTCTCAACAGCACCATTGATACAATAAGTTAAATTACCTCCGGCAAAGCCGGAGGCTTACCTCACTGAGTTAAAAACAGATACTATTTTCGTTCCCGAATTGGAGAAGCTAAATTCAGGCAACTTATTCGCTGTTTTGCTCTGGATTTTACTGCTACTAGTACTGCGCAATTGACCGATATTTCTGTACGATCTGTCGATACCATTTACCTCAAAGTTCGGAAAAGAATAGCTCAAGTGTTGCGAACTTGAATCGTCTTTTCGAGGTGCTATAGAAGTCAATGCGTCTCATTTTGGTGCACAACTCGTCAGGGGTAAAAGAGGTCGAGGTGCTTATGGCAAAACGATTGTTTTTGGTGTTTTAAAGCGCCAGAGAAAAGTATATACAGAGATCGTCCCGGGTTGCTCCAAAACCACATTGCAAGCTATTATCCGTGGGCATGTTGCACCAGCTGAGGGGTGGCGCAGAGTTATGACGGATTAGTCGATATCGGTTTTGATAAGCACTTCAGGGTTCATCATGGCAACAACGAGTTTGCCAGTAGCGAACGGCACATTAACGGCATCTGAAAGAAACAGAATTTCGATTTAATCATCGTCGTGATAATCTCTACCTTGCAGTTCTTAAATTATTACGTCTAAAACCCGCTTTAACTTCCTAAGACCCATCTTTATAATCCCCATATTTTTCTTACAATCGTTAGTTTTCCTCAGAACTGTTTTTTGCCAGGCATAACAAAGCACAACCCCAACTGCAACAATCCCTCCCAAACATCCCCTTGCGCCACTCCCTTAATCATGCGGTCGATTTCCGCAGCATTAACCAATCCTTGCATCAGCGCTTGTAAATTGATGCGCTTGGCGGCGGCGATCACTGATTTTTGCCGCTCACCCCAAATTCTCGCTGTTTGCAATAATTGTGCGGGCGGCTGGTTGTTATCCAGGCCCTTGCGGATGATGATTAATTGGCGGATTTGTTCGGCTAGCGTGGCGAGAATCAGCAGCGGCGCGGTGCCTTCGCCTTGCAAGCCGGTCAGAATACGCTGGAAGCGAGCGGTGTCGCCTGCGATCATGGCATCGGATAATTGGTAGACATCGTAACGCGCAACGTTCAGCACGACGTCTTTTACCTGACCGAAGGTTAAATTGCCGGCAGGATAGAGCAGCGCGAGTTTTTGGATTTCCTGATGGGCGGCGAGCAGGTTGCCCTCGACTTGACCGGCGAGAAATTGCAAGGTGGCGGTATCGGCTTTTTGCTGCTGCCGGGCAAGACGCTGACCGATCCAGCCGGGCAATTGCTCGCGTTCGACCAGGTACACCGGAATCAGCGTGCCGGCGGTTTCGAGCGCTTTGAACCATTTGCTTGCTTGTCCTTGTTTGTCGATGCGCGGCAGTGTGATCAGGGTCACGGTATCCGGCGGTAATGCGGCGCAGTAGGCCTCGAGTGCTTTGCCGCCTTCCCGGCCGGGTTTGCCGGAAGGGATGCGGATATCCAGGATTTTGCGCTCGCCGAACAGCGACAGGTTGTGACCGGCGTTGAGCAGTTCCGCCCAGTCGAAATGCTGATCGACGGTGAACAGTTCACGTTCGGTATAGCCTTGCTGGCGCGCGTGCGTGCGGATCAAGTCCGCAGCTTCCAGAATCAGCAGCGGTTCGTTGCCGGATAGCGTGAATAGCGGAACGGTTTGTTTTTGCAGCTGCTGAGGCAGTTGTTCCAGTTTTATCCGCATGACGGGGTGAGTGGCCGGTCAGCAGCGGAGAAATTTCCGCTACTCATTCCGGTTTATAGCTTGACAGTCGATAAGCGCCACAGCATTTGCTGGATCGCATCAGCCTGCATATCTTTTTGCAGCAGCTTTTCTTCCGCTTCCTTGGCGAGCACTTGCGCGTCCAGGAACGGCAGAATTCGTGTCAGCGTGATTTCGGTATACGGCACGATTTCCACGCCTTGTTTATCGTAAAGCCGGTATTTGACGCGATACACCAGATTGAAGTCGCGTACCCGGCCGCCTCCCGATAGCGACAGAATAACCCTTTCACTATTTGCGCTGATGACTTCCAACGTGGCATCGGCTTCTGCCGCAGTGGCGACCACTTTGGTGGTCGATGACGTGCCGATGGCGCGCTCCAGATTCATACCGATGGTGCTGCTTTCCGGCGCGGCTATGTACAGAGACTTGAACGGCAGCGAGTTAATCTGTCCGCGCAAATGAAAGCCGCAAGCCGTCAGCAGGAACAGCATCAGCAGGATGAAAATTTTCTGTGTACTCAGTTTCATGGTTTGCATGGTAGCTGGATTTTACACCACGATGTTGATGAGCCGACCAGGTACGACAATGATTTTCTTGATCGCTTGACCTTCGATAAATTTCTGTACATGTTCATTGTTCAACGCAGCCTGCTCGATGGTTTCCTTGCCAGCATCTTTGGCGACGTTGATCTGTCCGCGCAATTTGCCATTGACCTGCACGATCAGCTTGACTTCGTCTTGCGTCATTGCAGATTCGTCCGCCTGTGGCCAGGGCTGATCGGAAAGCTCTGTGCCAGGCCGCAGTTCGCGCCATAGTTCGTGACAAATGTGCGGCACGATCGGTGATAGCAGCAACACGATGTTTTCCAGTGCTTCCTGCATCAGATTGCGGCTGGCGGCATCGGCATCCTGGCATTTCGTCAGGCCGTTCATCAGTTCCATTACTGCGGCAATGGCGGTGTTGAAGGTATGGCGGCGCTCCAGATCGTCGGTCACCTTGGTGATGGTCTGGTGCAACTGGCAGCGCAGAGCCTTGAGTTCCGCTGGTAATGCCACGTGCAACTCAGGATCAACCTTGACTGCGTCAGATTGCAGGTGAACATAGGCTTGCCGCCACAAGCGCTTGAGAAAGCGATAGGCGCCATCGACACCGGCATCCGCCCATTCCAGCGTTTGTGTCGGCGGGCTGGCAAACATCATGAACAGGCGCGCGGTATCGGCGCCGTATTCTTCCACCAGTTTCTGCGGGTCGACCCCGTTGTTCTTGGATTTTGACATGGTGCCGATGCCGCCGGATTCCACCGGCTGATTGTCGGACTGCAGGATCGCGCCGCAGCGTTTGCCCTGATCGTCGAACTGCAACGTGACTTCCGTTGGATTGTAATACGTGATGCGTCCGCTGCCGGATTTGCGGTAAAAAATCTCGTTCAGCACCATGCCCTGTGTCAGCAGGTTGGTAAACGGCTCGTCCAGTTTTAGCAAACCCAGATCGCGCATGATCTTGCTCCAGAAGCGCGAGTACAACAGATGCAGAATGGCGTGCTCGATGCCGCCGATGTATTGATCGGCAGGCAGCCAGTAATTGGCGCGCTCGTCGGTCATGGCCTGATGCTGGTCCGGACAGGTATATCGGGCGTAGTACCACGAGGAATCGACGAAGGTATCCATGGTATCGGTCTCACGCCGCGCCGCTTTGCCGCATTTCGGGCAGGTACATTCGTAAAACGACGGTGTTTTGGCCAGCGGATTGCCGGAACCGTCCGGCACCAAGTCCTGCGGCAACACCACCGGCAACTGATCGTCGGGCACCGGCACCACGCCGCAATCGCTGCAGTGGATCAGCGGAATCGGACAACCCCAGTAGCGCTGCCGGGAAATGCCCCAATCGCGCAGACGGAACTGCACGCGTTTGTTGCCGAGATTTTTTTGCTGCAATGCCGAAGCGATGGCATCGACCGCTTGTTCAAAATCCAATCCTGAAAATTCACCGGAATCGAAGGTGATGCCGTGTTCCACATAGGCTTCCGTCAAAGGCAGTGTCAGATTGTCTTCGATCGGCTTGATGACAGCCTTGATTGGTAAGCGGTACTGCGTGGCAAAGGCAAAGTCACGTTCGTCATGCGCAGGCACAGCCATCACAGCGCCCTCGCCATAGCCCATCAGCACGTAATTGGCCACCCAGACCGGCAGTTTTTCGCCATTGAGCGGGTGGATGACAAACAAACCGGTGTCCATGCCTTTCTTCTCTTGCGTGGCGAGGTCGGCTTCCTTGGCGGAACCCAGTTTGCATTCCTGAATGAATGCTTGCAACGCAGGATTATTTTGCGCGGCATGCAGAGCAATCGGATGTTCCGCGGCGACGGCTACATAGGTTGCCCCCATCAACGTGTCCGCGCGCGTGGTGAATACTTTCAAATCCTGCGGTGTGCCGGATTCGCGGTCGGCAGGGAAGGTGATGTCGACACCATAGCTTTTGCCGATCCAGTTGGCTTGCATGGTTCTGACCCGCTCCGGCCAACCTTGCAGGTTATCCAGCGCAGCCAGTAATTCATCGGCATACTGCGTGATTTTCAGGTAGTACATCGGGATTTCGCGTTTTTCCACCGGTGCGCCGGTGCGCCAGCCGCAGCCGTCGATGACCTGTTCGTTGGCCAGTACGGTTTGGTCGATTGGGTCCCAATTGACCACGCCGGTGGTTTGATACGCCAGTCCTTTTTCCAGCATGCGCAGAAACAGCCATTGGTTCCAGTGATAATAGCTCGGATCGCAGGTTGCGATTTCGCGTGTCCAGTCGATGCTCAACCCCAAGCTTTTGAGTTGTTTGCGCATGTAGGCAATGTTGTCGTAGGTCCATTTGGCCGGTGAGACGTTGTTTTGCATGGCGGCGTTTTCCGCCGGCAACCCGAATGCATCCCAGCCCATCGGTTGCATGACGTTGTAACCCTGCATGCGGCGGTAACGTGACAGCACATCGCCGATGGTGTAATTGCGTACATGCCCCATGTGCAACTTACCGGACGGGTAAGGGAACATCGACAGGCAGTAGTATTTTTGCTTGCCGGGGATTTCAACGGCTTTGAATGCGGCGGTTTCCTCCCAATGCTGCTGGGCTTTTTTTTCAATTTCCTGGGGATGGTATTTTTCTTGCATGGGGACGATGTTTTTTATTCGGTAAATCGTTTAATTATACCGCGAACCGGTTGGTTTGATGCTGCATCTGGATGAATGTGCGATACGCAGGAAGGAGATCGAGGAGAGAGGTAAAAGCGTCGGCACTGCCAAACAATGATGGCAGCATCCGTTGCAATGCTTGAAAAGTGTACGGTATTAAGTGGAAACTTGGATTCCGCCAAAATAAAGCCTCACGATCCGAGGCTTTATGGCGAGGACTTCCTTACAAGATTGACGGCAGAAATTGAGCGATCAATCCAGGCGGAAACCAATTTTCAATTTGACTTGGTAATGCGCGACCTTGGCATCGACGATATGTCCGCGCGTTTCCACCACTTCAAACCAATCCAGGTTATGCAAAGTTGCACCGGCTTTGGCGACGGCTTGCTGAATTGCGTCATCGCTGCTTTTAGTCGATGAACCGACGATTTCGATAATTTTGTAAACATGATCGCTCATTTTGTAGCTCCCTTTTGTTTGCCAAAACTGCGTTATAGCATACTTTAACCGGTGGGCTGAATGAGAATTTCAATATAATAGCCGTGAACAAAATTCCTGTACCCGAATGAAGGAGAAAGTTTGATATGAAACTGAGATTACTGTGCGCACTATCGATAATAATGACTCTGACGGCTTGCGCGACTTCGCCGATGGGTAGAAGCCAATTAATTTTTATGCCTGACAGTGAAGTCGATGCAATGGGATTGCAAGCTTTTACAAATCTGAAAAATGAAAAGCAGATCAATCAGGATCCGAAAGAAAATCAGTTTGTTACTTGCGTTGCTGATGCAATTACGCATGAAGTTGGCGGTAATTGGGAAGTGGTTGTGTTTGAGGACAACACTTTAAATGCCTTCGCTTTGCCGGGTCAGAAAATCGGGGTGCATACCGGTTTGGTTGAATTGGTGGATAACCAGGACCAATTGGCGGCTGTGATCGGTCATGAAATCGGTCATGTGCTGGCGCGGCACAGCAATGAACGGATGTCGCAAAAGATGGGGGCGCAGATGGGAATCGCGCTCATTGCAGCGGTTGCCGCACCGACAACACCAATGGGACAAACAGCGGTCAGTTTGCTGGGCGTCGGCGCGCAGTACGGCATTATTATGCCGTTCAGCCGCCTGCATGAGAGCGAGGCGGATATGATGGGTATCGAGTTGATGGCGAAGGCTGGATTCAATCCGGCTGAAAGCATCACGCTATGGCAGAAAATGGCGCAGGCCAGCCAGGGCGCGCAACCGGTTGAGTTCTTGTCGACCCACCCGTCGCATGAAACGCGCATCGATGATTTGCGCGCACATTTGCCTAAAGCCAATGCACTGATGAGGCAAGCCCAGGCTGCGGGTAAACAACCGAAATGTGTGAAATGATATTCTGGAAATGCTGATTAATTGACTGCACGAGCGAATCGTTTCATCTCGTTCGCCGAATTAATCAGCGTTTCCTTCTAAACCTTGGGTTCCGGCTCATCGGCCAGAAAATCCAATTCCACTTTCGCACCATCCGGATCGTGGCAAAACAACTGCCAGATTTCCAATCCTTTCAGGCGGTGCAAATCGTATTGAATGCCATGCTGCTTTAAAGTATCAACCGTGGCTTGCAGATTGTTCGCTGTGAAAGCCATATGATCAATCACACCGGCTGCATCGGCCGGCATCGGCTTGCCTGTCATGATATGCAAAATGGCGTGATTTCCGGCATACAGCCATGCGCCTGGAAATGCAAACGGCGGGCGGTATCCTTCTTTTAGTCCAAGAACATTGATATAAAAAGCTTTGCTTCTTTCCAGATCCTTGCTCAAGACCGTGAAATGATTCATTCCTTCAATTGCCATTTTGTTGTACTCATAGATGAAAAAAAATTTATACCATGATTTTGTGTACTTTTCTTATTCGGTAATAAGAATTTCATTCAATCTTTTTATTCTTTAAATAAATTTATATTTTTAGGAATATTTCTTATTGAAATTACAGGAATCTAATGATTTTTTTTAGAAATTCTTTTTTATGCTGCAAGAAAAAACCTACATATGGATTCTTTTTTTACGAAACTGAGAAATAAAAAAAACAAAAAAAATAATATATTTTAAAGTTAATTCAGAAATTGACGTTAATCTAAACTCCTCGCCCTCTGGGACGCAAGCTGTTTGAAAACCAGCAGTTTGAAGAATGCATTAATACCTCACCGCTTGCGGCGAGGTGCTTTATTTTCAGGTTTATAAAGAACATAACAGGACAAGAGCATTAGGTAATGCATGTAGAACGGGCAATAAGTAAAGCTACTGAATCACCAGGTTCAATAATCAATCAGATGGTGAATGAGTTCCTAACAGTCCGATAGGGAAGCGAGAAAGATGGAATAGAAATCCGAAAAGTGCAAGAAATCCGCGGTTACGATCCCATCACG
>JAFEGA010000038.1 GCA_018240285.1 Pseudomonadota bacterium
GAGATGGCGCGGCATCTCCACAAGTTAATTGTAATCCTGGTGACGCTTTCCGGCTGCGCAGTAGAAAAGTGGGTTACTCCACAACAGGAATCAATCACCGCCCCCGCTCCGGTTAGTTCCTACAATCGCAAAGACCGGCCGCATTGGATTGATGCCGATGGGGATTGCCAGAACACGCGGCAGGAAATGTTGATTGCTTCCAGCCGGATGCCAGTCAAATTCAAAGATTCCAGAAACTGCACAGTAGTATCCGGCGAATGGTTCGGTGTGTACACGGGCAAAACATTCACCAAAGCTTCGGATGTCGATGTTGACCACATCGTACCCTTAGCCCATGCGCATCGGCACGGTGCGGATAAATGGACATGCGACCAGTGCCGGATGTTTGCATGATCAATCTAAAATTTGTTTAACTTACGATTATTCATACAGAATATAAGAAAAATATTACAAATTTATCCGCTTGAAAAACTGATCTAGAATGTCTCGCTGTAAGATGTGCCTTGATTATTAACTGACCGACTGTTTTGATGAATGATCATAGGAAATTAGCAGCATGAAGACAGATATTGACAATTTACAGACAAAAGCCCAAAGAGCGAATTTTTTTTTGCTTTCCATACTATCCGGTATTTTTTTCTTCGCGGCATTTCAAGCTTCTGCGATGGATGTGTCGTTGAAGCCCATCTCCGATAAATTAAAAGTGCAGTCCAGTGAAACACGATGGATCAAGCTGGGAGCGGGTTATCGCGGCTCTGGATTGTGGACGGAAAATCTTAACGGCAATTTGAGCGGCGGTAACTACAGTAACGATAATGCGCGTATTTATTTGAACGGCCAGTTCAGCGAGCATTTGAAGTTCGAGGTCAATACCGATTGTTTCTTCTGTAACAATACCAGCGCCGGGGATAACCCCCGGATGTCCTACAACGTGCTCGATGCCATCGCAAAGTTCGAATTCAACCGCTATCTCAATGTCTGGGGCGGACGCATGCTGGTGCCAACCGAACGGGGGGAGTTAAGCGGCCCGTTTTATCAGGCGACCCACGACGCTTTCAAAACCCCGTTCTTTTCGCAGGACTTCAGCACCAAATTCGGTGACGGCGGCGCCGGGCGTTATGGCCGTGACGATGGTGTGACTTTTTGGGGAAATCTGGAGCCGAAGATCGTGCCGGGAACGCTGGGCTACGCCATGGGCGTTTACCGTGGGCTGGAATCGACGCATACCGCAGGCCCCAATCAAGGTGGCTCGGTGCTGACCGCCGCGCGTGTCACTTATAATTTCCTGAATCCGGAGAAGAATCCGGGTTATTACACCTCCAGCACGTATTACGGTAAAGCGGGGGACATTCTGGCGCTGGCGTTCGGTATGTCGTACCAGAAAAATGGCGCCGGATCGCTCGCGCATCGCAGCGATTTTCTCGGTTTTACGGGAGATTTGCTGTTTGAGAAAGTACTGCCAAGAAACCTGGGTGTTTTTACCACCAACGCCGAATACAAACAGTTCTACGCCAATTACTCGACCGCCGCATTCAGCGATAAGGACTGTTTCTGTATGTTTGACGGTAAATCGTGGACGGTTACGGGGCTTTATATGTTTCCAACCAAAATCGGCATCGGGCATTTTCAACCCTACGGCCGGTTTACCAGCATTCAGCCGAACCGCAGCAGCAACCGGGAAGAAATCGAAGCGGGTCTGAACTATATTATCGATGGCTTTAATGCACGCGTCTCCGCCTATTATCAGCACGGCGACCTGCTCATGAAAGGTTTGAATTACGCACCGGGCGTAACGGGCCAGGCGCTCGACGTTTTTAAAATTTCTTTCCAATTGCAGATTTAGATTCCGCAAGAATACGTCCGGTAAATTTTTATGCGCATGCCGTTATCCACCTTTTCAGAAGAATCATCCGTTCAGCAGCAGAATTTGACGGTTGTGAGCGATCGCGGGTCACTGCGCGAGGTTTTGCCGCAGCCTGGGGTTAGCTGCGATAAGCCGCTGCAAGCAAAATTAGCGCTGGAGTTTGCACACATCGACGGTGCTTCCCGTCTGGTGGCGCGTGATCACTTCGGTCCGCTGCTGGTGCAAAAACCGCTCTATCCGGAAGGCCGGGAAGTCTGTCATGCCGTCATCATTCATCCGCCCGGGGGCGTGGTCGGCGGCGATCAGCTGGAAATATCGGCGCATGCCGGCGCGGCTGCAAAGGTGCAGATAACGACACCGGGCGCGGCGAAGTGGTACAAAGCCAACGGCCATACCTCGCACCAGAAAATCACGCTCAGCGCCGGTCAAGGCGCTGCTCTCGAATGGGTGCCGCAAGAAACTATTTTTTTCAACAACGCCAACGTCAGCATCGATCATCAAGTAACGCTGGAGGGCGATGCCGCTTACGTGGGGTGCGAAATACTATGCTTCGGGCGCACGGCATCGGGAGAGACATTCAATAGCGGCCAGGTCAAGCAGCGTACCAGTATCCGCCGCAACGGCACGATGATTTGGCTGGAGCAGATACGGCTGCAAGGCGAGAGCGGCGCCATGCACGGCCCGCTCGCTTTGTCGGGCAAACCGGTGTGCGCCACGCTTCTGGCGACGGGAAAACCGGTACCGCAGGCATTAATCGATGTGGCGCGCGAAGAATCCGCGGCAATCGCCGGCGATTCCGGCCAGGTTGGTATTTCGCAACTCAAATCGATTACCGTGGTTCGTTATTTGGGCCATTCGAGCGAGGTGGCGCGGCATATCATGCTGCGCGCGTGGGGCTTGTTTCGTCCGGAGATGCTTGGGCGTCCTGCAATGGTTCCCAGAATGTGGAATACATGATGGATACTGGCGTCGCCAATCGGGATTTTTATTTGGCTTCGGATACGGCCATGGCCTAGTTGTAAATGTAACTTTAACCAGGAGAACAGCGATGGATTTAACACCTAGAGAGAAAGACAAACTGCTAATTTTCACAGCCGGATTGTTGGCTGAGCGGCGCAAGGCTCGTGGCCTGAGGCTCAATTACCCGGAAGCGGTTGCATTGATTACCTGCGCCGTACTGGAGGGCGCCCGGGATGGCCGCACGGTGGCGGAGCTGATGGCAGCGGGGCAAAGAGTGTTGACGCGCACGGATGTGATGGAAGGTGTTCCCGAGATGATTCCGGATATTCAGGTGGAAGCGACATTTCCCGACGGAACCAAACTGGTCACCGTGCACAATCCGATCATTTAACGAATAAGCAATAGGAGAATGCCATGAGAGTACCCATGATTCCAGGCGAAGTGTTTACCGAAGCGGGTGAAATCGAGCTGAATGCCGGCAGAAAAACCAAAATCCTGACCGTTTCCAATGGCGGGGATCGTCCGATCCAGATCGGTTCTCACTTTCATTTTTACGAAGTCAACTCCGCCATGAAATTTGACCGCGATGCGGCGTATGGCATGCGCCTAAATATCATGGCGGGTACGGCCATCCGCTTCGAGCCCGGACAAGAGAGAACCGTCGAGCTCGTCGAGCTCGCGGGTGACCGGATCGTGTATGGATTCAATCAGAAAGTGATGGGCAAACTGAAATAGTTTGGTTCGCAACGACTTTACAGGAGTAACAAAATGAGTGTAAAAATTTCCCGCCAAACCTATGCGGAAATGATGGGGCCGACAACCGGCGACCGTGTCCGTCTGGCCGATACCGAACTTTTCATCGAGATTGAAAGAGACTTCACTACCTATGGCGAGGAAGTAAAATTCGGCGGCGGAAAAGTGATCCGCGACGGCATGGGACAATCGCAGCGCAGCCATGCGGACGTCATGGATACGGTGATCACCAATGCGATCATTATCGATCATTGGGGAATCGTCAAAGCGGACATCGGCATCAAGAACGGCAAAATCGCCAATATCGGCAAAGCCGGAAATCCCGATATTCAGCCCAATGTAACGATGGCCATCGGTGCGGCGACCGAAATCATCGCCGGTGAAAATTTGATTGTGACCGCCGGCGGCGTGGATACGCACATCCACTTCATTTCTCCGCAGCAAGCTGAAGATGCGATGATGAACGGCATTACCACCATGCTGGGCGGCGGCACCGGGCCCGCGGTTGGAACAGCCGCCACTACCTGTACACCCGGTCCTTGGCACATCCATTCGATGCTCAGAGCTTCCGACGGATTGGTCATGAATACCGGATTCTTCGGCAAGGGCAATGCCAGTCTGCCAACGCCGCTGCAGGAGCAGGTGCTAGCCGGCGCGTGCGGACTGAAATTACACGAGGACTGGGGAACCACTTTTGCAGCCATCGATAACTGCCTGGCTATCGCGGACAAATACGATGTGCAAGTTGCCATTCATACCGACACGATCAACGAAGGCGGTTATCTGGAAAATACCATCGCCGCGATGAAAGACCGCACGATACATACCTTCCATACCGAAGGCGCGGGCGGCGGTCATGCGCCGGATATTATCGCGGTTGTGGGTCTCGACAATGTGCTGCCGTCATCGACCAATCCAACCCGTCCGTATACCGTCAACACGCTCGATGAGCACTTGGATATGCTGATGGTGTGCCATCACTTGCACGCCAATATCGCCGAAGATCTGGCTTTTGCCGAATCGCGCATCCGTAAGGAAACGATTGCCGCCGAGGATATTCTGCACGATATGGGGGCAATCTCGATGATGTCCTCGGATTCGCAAGCGATGGGCCGGATCGGTGAAGTGGTGCTGCGTACCTGGCAGACCGCGCATAAAATGAAAATACAGCGCGGCACATTGCAGGAAGACAACTCACGAAACGACAATTTCCGGGTCAAGCGTTACATTGCCAAATACACGATCAATCCGGCGATTACCCACGGCATTGCACATGCCATCGGTTCGGTCGAAGTCGGTAAATATGCCGATCTTGTTCTTTGGAGACCGGCATTCTTCGGCGTTAAGCCATCGATGATCCTGAAAGGCGGCATGATCGCCGCGTCGCTGATGGGCGATCCAAATGCATCGATTCCAACGCCGCAACCCGTGCATTACCGCTACATGTTCGGCGGATACGGCGGCGGGATCAAAACCTCGTGCTATACATTCGCTTCGCAAGCCGCTCTCGAAGAGGGGCTGATCGATCAGTTGCGGCTGGATAAAAACATTATCGCAGTCAAAAATACCCGGAATCTGCGCAAGAAAGATATGATTCACAACAGCGCTACGCCGAGAATGGAAGTCGATCCGGAAACGTATGAAGTGCGCGCGGACGGCCAGTTGCTGACATGCGGCGCGGAAGATGTATTGCCGATGGCGCAACGGTATTTTCTATTTTAGGAGGCTTTGAAGAATGCTGGTGGCGGAGCGGGTTTTCCATCCGGGGAGTTTCTGCGATATGTTTCTCGACCTGGAAAACGTTCCGCCGCGGATCGCCACCGCTGCGATGAAAGCAACGGTGGTGTTCATCGATAATTCTTAATGACGATAACAACAGATGATTACGCTGAATACTAAAATAGATCGGGCCGAATCGGTGTTTGCGCAACTGGTTCTGCCTTATGAAATGCGCGAAAACAGCAGATTCAGAACAGCGCTCGAATCCGGTGAGGAAGTCGCTATTTTTACCGAACGCGGCACCGTTTTGCGCAATAACGATTTGCTCAAAAGCGCCGATGGGCGGGTAGTGCAAATCATCGCGGCTCATGAGCCGACGTACCGGATTACTTGCCGTACCCCGTACGATTTATTGCGCTGTGCTTTTCATTTGGGTAATCGGCATACGCAAACGCAAGTTGGCGAGGGATTTCTGCGCATTCATACCGATAGCGTCCTGAAACAAATGCTGGAAGGCTTGGGTGCCACGGTTACCGAGGAAAATGCACAATTTGAACCAGAATCAGGCGCTTATGGCAGCGGGGGCGGGCACCATCATCATGGAGACGGCCACTATCACGCGCACGGCCCGCTGGCGCCAATCCCGGCCCGGCAGAAAATTCACCGGCCATCCGATCCGCAATCCTAGCCATGACTTTGCAATCCACGCTATTGCTGCGCTTGTTGCAATTAGCCAGCCCATCGCTGCCGGTTGGCGCGTATACCTATTCACAAGGTTTGGAATCGGCAATTGAAAAAGGCGCTGTCCATAACGAAAGCTCGGCGCGCGCCTGGATCACGGAATATTTGAGTATCGCCGCGGACTTTGAAGCGCCTGTCGCATGGCGCTTGCTCAAAGCCTTTTCCCAGCGCGACGCGGCGAGTGTCCATTATTGGAGCGGCTGCTTCATCGCCGCGCGCGATACCGCTGAATTCCGCGCGGAAACCATTCAAATGGGCTACTCCTTGGCGAAACTCGTTGCCGATCTGAATATCACGGACGATTCATTGCGCGCGATCCTGGCGGGTCAATCCGAAATTCCTCTGCCCACGGCTTTCGCTTGCGCGGCGGAGGCGCTCGCGGTGCCACATCAGGCAGCGCTGCTCGGCATGTTGTTCTCGATGGTTGAGAATCAAGTATTGGCGTGCGTTAAATCGGTTCCGCTTGGCCAAGTTGCGGGGCAAAGCTTGTTGCTTTCCTTACACGGTGAGATCGAAAAAGCAGCACTGCGGGCGCAGCAGCTCGATGACGATGAATTATCCAATTGGGCGCCGGGATTGTCGCTGTTGTCCATGCAGCATGAAACGCAATACAGCAGAATTTATCGATCATAATTTTTTGGATAAAACGACATGAATAAACCATCAAATCCCCTGCGAGTCGGCATCGGCGGTCCGGTCGGATCAGGAAAGACGGCGTTGTGCGAAGCCTTGAGTAAAAAAATGCGCGATCGCTATGAAATGGCGGTCATCACCAACGATATTTACACCAAAGAGGATATGGAGATTTTATTGCGCGCCAACGCGCTGCCTCCGGAGCGTTTGATGGGGGTAGAAACCGGCGGGTGTCCGCATACGGCCATCCGTGAAGACGCTTCCATCAATCTCGAAGCGATTGCTCGCATGACGGCCGATTTTCCCAATCTCGATCTGATCCTGGTTGAGTCCGGCGGTGACAATCTCGCCTCGACCTTCAGTCCCGAGCTCTCCGATCTGACGATCTACGTGATCGACGTCGCCGCCGGTGAAAAAATACCCCGCAAGGGCGGTCCCGGCATCACACGCTCGGCGCTTCTAGTGATCAACAAAACGGATTTGGCGCCGTACGTCGGGGCGAATCTGGACGTCATGGCGCGCGACGCCAAAAAAATGCGCGGAGAGCGGCCGTTTGTTTTCACCAATTTGCATACGGGTGAGGGCGTGGATCAGATCGTCGATTTCATTGTGAAACAAGGATTGCTGGAAGAAGTCAAGCAACAGGCGAGCGGATGAATTTTCCGCGGCTTTTGTTCCGAAAAAACTTAGGAGCTCATCATCATGGATTGGTCACTTTCAATCGACAAAGCGATACCCAAGCCCTTGCGCGTCATTTTCAGGGGCGTCGGACAAGTATTTTTCTGCTGTAACGCAGTTACCGGTTTTATTTTTTTAATCGCGTTATACGTGGGCGGAATTACCGCCGGACTTGCCGCGACTGTGGGTGTTGTGAGCAGTACAATCGCGGCTTACTTACTGGGATTCCCGGAGGACGAGATCGATGCCGGATTGTACGGTTTCAATGGCACTCTGGTTGGTCCCTGCCTGTTTCTGTTTCTCGAACACACGCCGCAACTCTGGCTTTATGTGGTGCTCGCGTCGGTATTGTCGACCGTGGTGCTGGCCGCTTTGATGCGAATCCTGCAACCTTATAACATCCCGGCTTCCACTTCACCGTTTGTGCTGACATGTTGGATGTTCATGGTGGCTGTCTATTCTTTCGATGGATTCTCCCGCGGTCCGGTATTGCCCGCACCGGCAATTCCTGCTGACATTGCAACTGCTGCGGTGGTCACGACAGAGTTTGCAAGCTTATCGAAAGATGCGGTTGAAGCCTGGTATACCGCAGTCGCCAAAGGCATCGGCGAAGTTATGTTTGCCGATAGCGTCATTGTCGGCATTTTATTTCTTACAGGCATAGCTATCACATCGCTGCGCGGCGCATTAATGGCGTTGCTGGGTGCAATCGTTGGTGTTGCCATACCTATCTGCCTGGGGGCGGATAAGACGCTGATCGAAATGGGATTGTATGCATTCAATCCGGTGCTAACGATGATGGCGGTCGGCTGGGTATTTCTCAAACCGACCACAGGCAGCGCATTGCTGGCTCTGTTGGCGGGAATTCTTACCATTATTTGCCAAGCGGGTTTGGCGAATTTCCTGGCGCCGATCGGTTTACCGACGCTGACATTCCCGTTTGTATTGTCCATGTGGATGTTCCTGTTCGCTGCCGGGAAATCCAAGTATTGGGGAAATTAATACGCAGTAAAAAAACTAATCCGGATAAAGCCCCGTTTCTTAAAACGGGGTTTTATTTCCGGTCCAATATTTCCCGTCTCAAGTCAGCGGTTTGCTATGCATATGCGGACCAGCAGAGGTAGAGTGCGTGTGATTGCCTTGAGTCAACTCGATCGGCACGATATGCAACTTACCATGCCGCACGCCATTGGTGGCGATCACTTGATTGGCGAAGCGTCTGACTTCTTCGACGATACCACGCAGGATGGTGACTTCGAGGCAATTGTCGTGATCCAAATGCACATGCATGCTCGATAAAGTCAGGTCGTGATGCTGGTGGTGCGCCGAAGTTACCTGACCGGCCAAGTCCCTTTCATGGTGATTATAGATATAGCTCAGCGTGGCGATGCAATAACCTTTGTTGTCCTTCTGCAGCCGGGAATTTTCCAGATACTCCCGGATAAGATCGCGGATCGCTTCGGAGCGGTTGTAGTAGCCGCGCGCCTGGGCAACCTCATCGAACTGCTTGAACAGTTGATCGTCCATTGAAATAGTAAACCGTTCCATAAAACCCCCTAGCGCTTGACAGTGCTAATGATTGATGAAGATAAAAGCCGTTTTCTTGATGCGCCGGTAAACGCACGCCACGACATCGATTAAAAATTTGCTATCCAATTGACACGCAACGAACGGCTTTCAACCGGATGGAAATGCACATCGCTGACACCTGCGGCAGGTTCGCCTGGTAAACGGGATGTGTAATAGTAGTCGATTGTATGAGCATGAGTATTCAATAAGTTAAAGCCTTGCAACGTCATCCGTACATTCTTGCCGATTTTATAGCCGATCTGGCCATTGAGTGTCACGATGTGACCGGATTGCACGTTGTTGTTCTCGATCAGCGGCCGCTTGCCAAAGTAACGGGCTTGCAGATTGCCGAAGAACGGTCCGGCGCTGTCCACGGTGACCGCCAGCTTGCCTACTCCCCGGATTGCGCCGGGTATATGATTGCCGGCCGGATCGGAATCGCTGAAACGCGCCCGTGCGAGCGCATAATCGACATCGACTGTCAGCCAATCGTTAGGTTTATAGAACAACGAAGCTTCAAAACCTTCCCGTTTACTTGGACGGGTGGCTTCCGTCGTGCCGGCGTCGCCGACGAACAGGAGCTCCGAGGCTATATCCAGACGGAATAATGCCAACGAGGCTTGTAGACCTGGCAGAATCCCCGTTCTTACGCCGACTTCATAACCGATTGAGCGCACCAGCGGGCTGACGGGCTGAATCGGATCGCCGGATTTGGGGTCGACGGTGGATGTGGTGCCGCGCGCATCGTTGCTATGAAATCCGCCGCCGTAGTTAAAATAAAATTCGGTTTGCTGCCAGGGCCCGAAAATCAAACTCAGCTTGGGATTGGTCATGCTGTCGTAACGGCTGCCCGAATTCGCGCTGAGATTGCTGCTGACATCGAACCAGTAAAAATCCGAACGCACGCCCGCCACGCTGCGGAATTTCTCCAGCCACTGGATGCTGTTCTGATAATAAATGCCGATGCTGTTTTGATTGATATGATCTTTGCGGGTGGTGGACAATGTCCGGCGTTGCTGAGTGCTCAACAATCCGTTGTCGATGATATCGTTCTGGAACTGGACGCCTGCGGTATTTTCAACCTCGAAACCGCCGATTTTGTTGACCCAAACTTGACTCAGATTCATTGCCGACTGGAAGCGTTTGTCGAACTGCGAGAATTGGTCGCCGCTCACGGGATCGTTCAGAAAATAGGTGAAATTCGAGAATAACGCTAGGTTGGTATGCAAGGTGTACACATTCAATTGCGTTTTACCGAGGCGGCCGGCATGTTCCAGTGCGCCGGACAGGCTGAAACGGTGCGCCTTGCCGCCGTCGCTCGGATCGATGGCACCGAGACGGGGAATTAAGCCACTGGCAACCGCCCGTAGCGGAATCTGGTCGGTGGAATTCCATTTTCCGCCATAACCCATCGCCGTGACATTGAACTTGGTAGGACCGCTGTCCTGACTGTAGCGCAACACCGCGTTGAATTTCTTGAAATCTTCGTGTTTGATCCATGGACCGTCTTTGGTGAGCAATTCCAGCGCGTACAAAATATTGCCGCCACCCGCCTTATGCGATTTTGCCGCCAATCCACGCATGAAGCCTTGTTCCCCCAGGCCGTAGCTGGCAATGCCTTTCGGCAGCGTATTGACATAACCCAGGCTGGCAGCGCCTGCCGAGGAAAAATCGCCTTGTGCCGCATAATAGGGCCCTTTCAGGTACTGTATGCTGCTGATCAATTCGGGAATGATGAAATTGGTATCCGTCCAGCCTTGGCCATGACCGTGCGAGCGCTGGTTGACCAGCATGCCGTCGACGGTAATCCGTAAATCCGTGCCATGATCGAGATTGAAGCCACGCAGGAAATACTGATTGGCTTTGCCTTCGCCGCTATGTTGCGTTACCACCAAGCCCGGCACAGCCTCCAGCAACTCGCCGGGACGGTAAACGGTACGCAGATCGAGTTGCTGCTTGAGCACCGTGCCTTCATTGGCGGAATCGGCACTGCCAATCAATTCCCGGGAATTGGGACGCACAATCATTTCCTTTAGTGTTGGCACGCCCGCCGCGATTGCGGGCAGCGGCCGCCAGATGAATAGAAACTGCATGCAGCTTATGAATGCTAGCCATAGTGATGCAGCGCGTTTCGCCATTTTTTTGCGGATAGATTTTTAAAAATGCGCATATTTTTATTTTTTGTGTTTTGGATTAAGTTTATCTAAGCTATACACTTAGTACCTAATTAAATTTCTTACATTCAGGGAAGGAAAAATCTTACATTAGTATGATAAACTGTTTTTTCTTCATACGAAATAAGTGTCAGCACATATTGTTATAACCATCGATATGCGTTTTAGTTCGGATTAATCCGCTCAAACCAATGAAATGCCGGAGATGAGGTAGAATGGAATCGATTTTTTATTGAAATCAAGCGTATTATGAAAATACTCATGAACAGCGTGGCAATGCTGTTATACGCATTAGCCCTTTTTTTTCATCATTCATTACTTGCCGCGGACGGCAACGCAAAGCCGAATGTCGTGACGACGGTTTCCCCGATCACCAATATGGTGCGGAACATCGGCGGAGTCCATATCAAGGTTACCGGAATCGTTCCCGATGGCGTCGATTCGCATACCTTCGAGCCGATTCCTTCCGACATAAAAACGCTGCAAGCAGCGGATCTGATCGTCATGAACGGTCTCGGCCTGGAATTGCCCACGTTAAAACTGGCGCAGAAGGTCAAGAAGGCGGCAACATCGGTTTTGCAATTGGGAAACCGCGCACTGAAAGAAGAAGATTGGCGGTATGATTTCAGTTTTCCGCGCGAACACGGTCATCCCAATCCGCATGTGTGGCTTGATATTGAATTGGCGATGCGCTATGCGGAAATCATCCGCGATCAGCTTGCCGCTTTGGATCCGGCCAATAGCGCGGCTTACCGGGCGAATGCGGCAACCTACCTCGGCAAGCTGCAAGAATTGGACCGGGCGATTTTTGCCTGTGTCGGGACCATTCCCGAAGAAAATCGCAAGCTGGTCACTTATCACGATTCCTTTGCATATTTCGCGCCGCGCTACGGTATGACCGTGATTGCGGTCGTGCAGCCTGCCGATTTCTCCGAGCCGGGGCCGCGGGAAGTGATGGACATCATTAAGCAAATCAAAAAAACCGGCGTGCCCGCGATTTTCGGTTCGGAAGTTTTTCCCAGTAAAGTAATGGAGCAAATCGCGCGCGAAGCGAACGTCAAATTCGTCGATCAACTCTCCGACGACGAATTGCCTGCACCGCCTCATCATTCTTTCATCGGCATGATGGCTGGAAATGTAGCAATCATGACGGAAGCGCTGGGCGGCAACCCGGATTGCATGGCGAAGATCGATACCGGCAATATCGGGTTTTAGCATGCCGTCCAATTCCGCCGTCAAACTGAGTGATGTTACCGCCGGTTACGAACGAAGCATCCTCTTCGCGGGACTTTCACTGGAAATCGGCGCCGGCCGGTTTACCGGTATTGTAGGGCCCACCGCCTGCGGTAAAACCACGCTGCTCAAAGTCATGCTCGGCGTGCATCCGTTGATTGCGGGCAGTATCCGGTTGCACGATGCGCCGGCCGGCCGGTTAAGACCGAACGCAGTCGGTTATGTGCCGCAGCTCGGCGGTACCGACGGGCATTTCCCGGTGACCGTTGAAGAAGTTATCACCATGGGGCTTTATACCAACGGGCGCATCTGGCCTTGGCTGAGTAAAAAGGAGCGCGGCAGAATTCAAGCGATTGCGCACCGGCTGGGCATTCTGGATTGCTTGCGGCATCCTGTCGGTAATTTATCGGGCGGTCAGCGGCAACGCGCATTTCTGGCGCGCGCGCTGATTAACAATCCCAAGCTTCTGATACTTGACGAACCTACCTCGGGGGTCGATATCAGAACGCAGCACGAAATATTGCACTTGCTGAACGACATCAATGCCGAAGGTATCACTATTGTATTGACAACGCACGATCTGAACGCCGTAGCGTCGCATTTGCCGTGGGTGATTTGTTTCAATCGCGGCGTGGTCGCGCAAGGACGCCCCAATGAGATTTTCACCAACGAAATTCTGACACGGACATACGGCGGCGATATTGTCATCGTCAAGCATCAGGGGCATCTTTTGATCGCCAACAGCACGCCGCTCAATTTTGCTGATGACAATAAATGGTAGAGTACATTCTCGAACCGTTCGACTATGATTTTTTCCGCCGCGGCTTGCTGGCCGCGCTCATGGTCGGCGCGTTGGGCGGCTTGATCGGTGTCTATGTGGTGCTGCGCGGCATGAGTTATATCGGTCATGGATTGTCTCACGCAGTGATCGGCGGCGCGGTTATCGGGTTTACACTGAATCTGAATTTTTATGCCGGTGCTTGCGCATTAGGCGTATTTGCCGCGCTCACCATCAATAAAATCACTCAAAACAGCAAGATCAAACCGGATGCCGCTATCGGTATTGTGACAACCGCCATTTTTGCGCTGGGCGTGGCGATCATCAGCAAGCTGCGTAATTTCAAGCAAAATTTCGAAGCTGCCTTGTTCGGCAATATTCTTGGCATTACCGAGCAGGACTTAGTGATCATTGCGCTTGTCACATGCTTTACAGTGGTAACGATGTTTTTCACCTACCGGACGCTGCTTTTTTCCACCTTCGATCAGGAAGCTGCGTGCATCTTCGGCATTAACACCGGCTTGGCGCAATTGCTGTTTTCGCTATTGCTTACGCTGGTCATTATCGTTTCCCTCAACGTGACGGGCGTCACCATGGTCGCCGCAACGCTGATCGCACCCGCGATGACAGCGCGGATGCTGACGGACAGCTTTAGTAAAATGGTGGTTTATTCAACGTTAATCGGCGCCATAACCGGTGTCGCTGGTCTGTATTTAAGCTATATCTTCAATGTCGCATCCGGTGCGACCATAGTCCTGTTCAGCGCGCTGTTGTTCAGCCTCTCCTTGCTGGTAAAACCGCTGCGCAGTCGATAGCAGTTTGTTTTAAAAAAGTGAGGCATCAAAGGGAAGTGCTGCTCAGGACTGATGGATAGACTTTAAAGTCTATCTTTAACGTCGTAACAGAATCACAAATCATTTCTGGAGAATTTTGCAAGCAAGTGCTGGAAGATTATCAATGCAGCGCATTTTACTCCTAGGTGTACAATTTAACCGACAATCCAGTTTGTGCATATTGATAAGCGCTGAGAGTGTTGATACGTCAATTTTGACAGTTCGGGATTGATCAGGGCCATATCAAAGCTACTCTGAGTTCTATTGGCCTGGCAGTGCGTGACTTCAGTTATGCCTTAAAAGTGCAGTGTGCTGAACAGGGAATCACCGGATTTTGTTCTCAATCATATCCAGAAAACTATAGTAATCGCCCTAGAGGTACGCAACGCACTTCCATTTGTTGGTCAAGCTCGAAACAAACCCAAATCTGGTGGAAGCGCTGGTAGCGGCTGGTACACTCGACTCGTCCGAATTGCAATTACTGTCAATCATTTTTTTCTTCAGTCGACAAAAAATAAGTCAACGTCGGCCACAAGATATACAAATCCCCCCTCCCAGTAGAAACTGTACACCGATCCCTAGCAATCCGCCGGATACCTGATGAATCCGACAAAATCATCACGCTAGGCGTAATCCTTCTGACGCACGTCCAGTGTTTGATAAGACCACTCAAGCAAATGATGACCGCTGATCCGGGTCGGCTTAGATGCTCGGTCAGTTTTTCCCAATATACGTCCAGTGTCACCTCATCGGTATCGAATGCGATTTCCTTACGCAGTTTGCGTTTCTGGTACCTTTTCACTGATTTGACGGCAATGTCTATGGAGCCGCCTTTGGCGTCAATATTTTCAAAACCCCAAATCATGGCTTCTTCAAGCATGTCCTGCTTAGCCAAATAGCCGATCAGCTTTTTAAACAAAACTTTTCTCTGGCTGGCTTTGCGTCCCAGCTTGCGGTCATAGTGGAATTTACCGATGACGGCTTCGGTTGCATTCATCACTGAATAAACGCCACACAATCCATCAATACTGCCTTGCCGGATGGGCATGATGCTCTCCTCCTCATCCATACCAGCTACCAGATTTGGCTGACCGCATTGTTTTGAAACAACTGACCATCCCGGATATAGCGCTGCAACATCACATCCGACTTATGCGCAGTTTGTTGTCGGATTTTCCAGGAGCTGACCCCGGCTTTGGCCGCACTGGTGACTAGCCCCGCTCTTAAGCTATGGCCGGAGTATTGTTTGGGATTGAGTCCCGCTTCGGCCACACGCTGTTTGATGATCAACGCAACCGATGCAGCGCTTAATCCGTAGTCCGTTACTTGGTCGAAGCGATTCATGCGGCGAAACAGTGCACCGGTTTTGATACCTGATTTTTTGAGCCACAGCTTCAAAGCCTGTACCGGGCAATGACTACCTTTGGTATAGGGAATGGCGACATTTCTGCCAACACCCTTTTGATCGGTTTTGCTGCGCCGTACATGAATCATCACACCCTCGGCCACAAACCGCACGTCTTCCACTTGCAGCGCCACCAATTCCGAGCGGCGGAATGCTCCGGCAAAGCCAATCAGTAGCAGTGCCTTGTCGCGTAATCCGATCAGTCCGGTTAATTTTCGAGCAATCTTCACCAGATCGGCTTTCAGCAAAGGCATGACTTGCCGCTGTCTGCTGCCGTTGATGCGCCGGATACCGCGCAGTGTATCGGTGACCAGGGCTGATCGAGTCGGTGATGCAAATCCTTTGTCTTTATGCGCGTGACCAATTGCCACCACCCGGCGATTGAGCGTTGCCAGTGACAAGGTATTGGCATGAACGGCCAAATAGGATGCCACACTATGCGGGGTTGCCGGAATCTTGCCGCCGCTTTTCAGGAAATGGGCAATATCGCTCTGATAAGCCAATTGGGTATTCTTGGCTTGCGTGGCGGCCAGATAAGTGCGGACTTTCTTGCGAGTACCATGACTGGACAATACTGAATTTTTTCTCATGCCATTCTCCTATCGGACATCGACATAGCGCATACACACGCTTAACAAATGCTCGTAGTCGCTGGCTGTGGCTTCACGCATGAAGTTTTCCGCCAGCTCCGGGTGGTTGCTGTTTAGAATCGCGCGACGGACCAAGCCGAGAATCAAGAAGGCATTGCCATCCTTGCCGGTCAGTTCCACCACGGCATCGGTGAGCGGTTGGGAAGTTTTTTCAATCAATTTCATATGAATCTCCATAAGCAATGGATAACCCAATCATCACGGTTGCGATAATGATCAGTTATCGTAAGTTGAAAAGTAATAAAAAAGCCCGTCAGCATTAAATCTGCTGACAGGCTAGATAGTGTAGTCACGTAATAAGGAATATGAGAGTCTTGTAAAAAACGAAAGGTTTTTATATGAGCCATTCCCATCGCAGACACGACATATCAGACGCAGTTTGGT
>JAFEGA010000039.1 GCA_018240285.1 Pseudomonadota bacterium
CCCCTTATGAAATACTCAACGCTTATTTTAATCAAGCTATCTGTAAACAACCATGAGAGTTCTTACACCTAAGATACTAAAAAAGTAATTGTGTAATAGAGACTTAGCTGTATTCATAATTTTGACTATTTAATAATGTTGCTAATACCCTATAAGAAGTATCTTTCTTTCTGGACTAGAAAACAATGTGACAAAATGTCGCACTCATGATTCTGCATCTAAAAATTTAACGATTAAATGAACGGCATGCCATAAAAATAGAGTGTCAATAACAATATTCTTCCCACTTCGTGAATTTATTAGAAACGCACCTAAAATTCCGCCATATTTCAATTCGCTATGGCAAAATCCCAATAACCCCAGATTTTCCATTAGAACGAATTAAGGGGTGAATATTGGGCTAAATTTAACAGGGAGATCAAATTCTTTGGATTGATCCCAAAGGCCATTAATCCATTTCACGACGTTGCATGGCGACAATCAGGTTAATAATCTTTTTTCGGCCTTCATGCGTAATGTAACCAGCCTTGGCAAAGAGTTTATAGCGCAGCGGAGGGTGTGTTGGACATCGGGTTTGCCTGAAATGGCATCACTTCTTAATACTGCCTGGCGAAATAAACTCATCAAATTGTAAGCCAGCATGACTGTCAACAGAGCCGCTTCAGTCGCCCAGAAATCCCTGAGATTAAAGCTCTCTCCATCAAAATCATATTTCAGTTCCTTGATCCGGTTTTCACAGTCAGCACGACCACGATACAAACGTCAAAGCTCGGCTGCAGGTAAATTCATATCTGTGACTAGTGCACTATAACGGTATTGAGCAAAAACTGGGTCATCGGCAAATAAAGACAATGTCTTGCCCTTGGCATCAGGTCGTTCCTCGATTTTTTGCCGGATACCGACCACCCGTCGCGGTTTCTCCCAGCTTGTGGCGCCTGATAATCAAAACCAATCAGCTCTATGTCATCGTCCAGTGCCCACCAGCCTGTTTCTTCTATCAGCGCTCTTTGTAATGGCTGATTAAGGCGCAGAGCAATCAAATAATGTGTCAATCGGCATGTAAAACTTGCCAAACAACCGCATGATTGCTTTGAAATTGGCCATACGTTTGAAACCAAACAGCTTCTTTACACAGGATCATGTCGAGTGACTTCCGTCTGTGCAAAGCGGTTTGCTCCGCACCAGACTCACAGCATGAATTGCAAAAGCAACTGAATGGGTGCGTAACCTCGATTACTGCCAGGTTGCGGCAAAACACAACTTTCCACAGCCGTATTAAATCCAATCCGATCCAGCATTCGCTTCATCAACCCCATGCCGTTATCTCTTTATCGGTAAATCGAAGTTCAAAATCCACGAAGATCCTCCGTAAGAAAAACGTACACGAATTAAACCACTACAACTCACCAAATTATACTTATTCTTAACAACTTATTTTAATGGCTTCCATTAGAAATTCCCCTAATGGAAAATCTGGGGTTAATCTTTCCGCTATCCGCTGCCATTATGGCAGCACCCAAAGAGCGTGGTTTTAAACGCCCGAAGGAATACCGAAAGAAATTCAATTCAAGGCTCTCAAGCATCGGCTACTACTTTTGTAATTTACACAAACGGTGCAGCCCCATTAATATCGACACTGATAAGGTTGGTGTACATGCGCAAGGTTATACAGCAGAAGCTTGGGCGCGCTTAACGGCACTGAAAAATTCGCGATCGGAAAATGTAAATAGACATCGGCTGCATTCTGGAGAGCCACTTAAAGTTTCCTGATTAGAAAGATTGTTCAGCCAAACCCGATTTTTTCTATTATAAGGCGCATACTGACCCAAACAAACCCATCAAAGAGAAACTGCCATGGCCATGAACCGTATCCAATTCCAAGTAGGCTTGTCCTTACCTGCATTCCTTGCGCAGTTTGGCACAGATGAGCAATGCGCTGATGCATTGGAAGAATCCCGATGGCCGCAAGGATTCAGCTGCCCAGGCTGCGGCAACGCGAATTACTACTTGCTTAAGGTAGGAAAACATAAGAACTTCCAATGCAAGTGCTGCCGGTTGCAGACATCTCTGATCGCAGGCACTTTGTTCCAAAGCACCCACTTGGCGCTAAGCATCTGGTTCTTAGCAATTTATCTGATCAGCCAAGCCAAAACCGGCTTGTCGGCACTCGACCTTAAGCGGCAGTTGGGCGTGAGTTACCCCACGGCTTGGCTGATTCAGCAGAAGCTGATGCAGGCGATGGTCGAACGGGATGCCAAGTATACGCTGTGTGGTAATGTCCAGGCGGATGACGCTTACCTTGGCGGAGAATTGGCTGGCGGCAAGGCAGGCCGGGGCTCCGAGAACAAGGTACCTTTTGTGGCGGCGATCTCGCTCAGCGCCGAAGGCCGTCCCCTGTATATTAAAATGGCACCGGTTCCTGGTTTTACGCGCAAAGCGGTTTCCGACTGGGCTAACGCTGACCTCCAGCCAGGTTGTATAGTCACTTCCGATGGATTGGGTTGTTTTGCCGGGGTTACTGATGCTGGCTGCCAGCACCGGGCAATCGTCGCCGACGGTCGCAAACCCAAAGAATTACCAGAGTTCAACTGGATCAACACGGTCTTGGGCAACCTCAAAACCAGCCTGGGTGGCGCTTATCATGCATTCGATTTCGCCAAATACGGAACCCGTTACCTCGGTGCGTTTGTTTACCGTTTCAACTGGCGTTTCCATCTTGAAGCACTCCCTCTACGCCTGTTCGTCGCCGCAGCCACTATCGGGCCTCGCCCGGAACGTTGGCTTCGGCAAGCTGAAGAATCTTTCTAATCAGGTAAAGTTTTACCTGTAGGCGCAAAATTATTAAACTTCTACCTCTTAGTGTTCATGTGATGTTTCACTTTTTTTCATCTCTGCAATCAGATAGTAGGCATTATTCCATGCTACTTGTGTATCTTTAGGTAATGATTCCAAAAATTTGATTTCTACCCAACCTCTATCAGTAGCACCTGTTCTGATTTCAACAGGATTAAATACCCACTCCCTTTCCCCATCTTTCTCGTTTGCTTCTACAACAAAAATGTAAGGTTTGCCATTTTCTACAATAATAGCTTCCTCTGGCAGAGCATTAACTGATGTACTTTCCGTATAGATTTTTCCATGGATATACATACCTGGAATAAGAGAATATTCTTTTTGATCAATCTCGGCATGCACACGAACTACTCTAGGGTTTCGCTCAAAATTTTTTTCAACAGAAAAAATGGTGGCGGATAAGTTTTTATCCTGAACTGATTCCACTGTGAATGATACTTTCTGGCCTTTTTTTACTTTGTGTACATCTTTCTCGAATACCATGAGATCGGCATGTATATAATCATTATTTATAATGCCGAACATTTGTGTCTGAGGATCAACAAATTGTCCTGTCTGGACCAATATTTTCTCAATGTAGCCATCAATAGGACTCACAACTGGTACATATTGAAAAATATTACCATTCTTTATTTGTTTCACGTCAATATTTAATTGCTTTAATTGCGCCTCATAACCTTCTACTTCACCCTTTATAGTCTGATAATCAGCATTTGTTTGCTGATAAGCCTTACCTGAGCCTATTCCCTCGTCGTAAAGCCTTTTCTGACGGCTGTATTCTTTCTCTAGAAATTGCTTCTGGTTATAGGTTCTTATATATGCAGTTTGGAGATTGATTAGATTCGGGTGCGAAAGATAAGCTAATACCTGATCTTTTTTTACTTTTTCTCCTTCAATAACTTTGATTTCAGTGATATTTGCTCCCAAAATAGCTGTAACTATGGCTTTATACTGCGGAAACAATTCCAACCAGCCATTGACATTAACCACACCTGAAAGAGCACGTGTAGGAATAGCATCTACTTTCATGCCTAGACTATTAAATTTCAGTGCTGAAAGGTGTACTGTACCAATCTCTTCCTCGAAATTATGAATATGCGCCTGATCAACTCCAGTGGCAGTCTGGCTTCTCTCTTTTCCCATATTAGGACGCTTGCTCATATAATCAGTTAAGGAAATTGCTGCAAATATCACCGTAAGTCCAAATAAAATCAGAGTAGATATTGATAGGATATTTATCTTCATCCTAATTTCCTTTTATAGTCTAAAGCCTTAGTTTGATGTTTTTAAGAAATATTCCAATTGATAGCGGCTGTCCAAATAATTGCCAAAGGCATTCCACGAGTCGATCTCAATACGTATCGCATCTTTCAAATTTTGCAAGAAGGTTACGTAATCAATATTACCTTCCCGATAAGCAGTAATAGCCCCTGTTTGCTGCTCCCTAGCCATAGGAAGCGCAGAATCCCGGTAGTATTGCCATGAGTTTAGCCATTTGGTGTACTGCTCCCGTATATTTTGGTAAGCCGCACCAAGCTCCAGTTGAACTTGCTGAAGATTCTGATTGGCAATTGTGTGTTCGATTTTTGCAGACTGTGATCTTCCTAGCTCCGGTGCAAAAAATAAAGGTACCTCAATACCAACCTGAAACTGATGAAGCCCAGGCAGACCAGAAATTTCTTGTTTGCCATACTGCACACTTAACTTGGGTAAAAATTGCGAACGTCTCTCTTTAATAGCAGCCTCTGCAACATTAACTTTTTGCTTGGAAACATTGAGTATAGGATGGCTATCTATAGAATCTGTTATTAAATTCAGTGAGCTATCTAATTGACTTGCAGGGATATCTGGAACAGTGAAAAAGGTATCAGTAACAAGCCATAGATTCAGTCGCTGCAGTGCACTTAAATAGTCTCTATAAGCTTGCTCTTTCTGGATCAGTACTTGATTCCCCTGATTCGAGGTTGCTAGGTATTCCAACTTTGATGCAGCTTCAACCTCAAGCCTTATTCTGGCTGCTCGTTCAATATCCATGAAAATTGAGTTCAGTCGTTTGTAAACCTGATAATTATTTTTTGCCGTATAGACCATAGCCCAGGCCCGGCTTACTTCCCGTTCTACTTCTATCACAGACAGGTTAAGCACTTTCTCAGCCAATGTTACCCGCTCTTTTTGTAGCTCCAACTTAGGAATAATACCAAACACATTAATTTGGCTCTGTTTAATACCTACACTCATATAAGTAGTTTCGGGGGTGTACCCTAGCTTTTCTGCCCCGGTGAAGATTGAGGTGCTACCAAGGTCCCAAGCGGTTTTCTTCTGAACTTCTTGGTTTTCTATTTCAAGTCTTGCTGCCTGTATCTTTGGAAAATTTTTTACAGCTAATTCCTTAGCCTGCTCTAGAGTAATTGTTTGAAGACTTTCTAGCGGTGGTGATTGTGCTTTTACCGTAGAGGCAGTGCCAAGAAGGATACTTAGAAGTCCACTACACACAACAATTATCAGTAGCGTATTTGCACTGGGGAGCTTGAGGCTTTGTTTATTATTTTTTTTATTGTTACGACCCTCGACAAAAGCATAAATTACGGGAAGAACAATGAGGGTAAGTAGGGTACCAGAGATCAAGCCGCCAATTACTACGGTCGACAGCGGATGTTGCACTTCAGCGCCTGCCGATACGGATAGTGCCATTGGCAAAAATCCGAGAATATCTGTAGCATCTGTAAGTAAAATAGGTCTGATTCTTTCTTTGGTTGCTTTAAGTATTCGCTCTTCAATATCGGTAATCCCTTCTTCTTTTAAGGAATTGAATCTACTAATTAATATTAAGTCATCAAGCACAGCTACGCCAAATAACACAACAAAACCAACCCCTGCTGAAACACTAAAAGGTATATCTCTTAACCAAAGAGCAAACACTCCGCCTACTGCAGCTAGAGGAATGGCGGTAAAAAGTATGATCGACTGAGAAAACGACTTCAGGGCAAAATACAGCATAACGAAAATCAAAAATATGGTAATTGGTACCACGATGGCTAATCGACTTTTGGCCTTTTGCAGGTTTTCAAACTCTCCACCATATGTAACGTAATAGCCGGGCGGTAAATCTAACTCAGCATCCAATTTTTGTTGGATGTCTTTTACTACGGACTCCATGTCACGTCCTCTGGTGTTCACTCCTACATAAGTTCTACGAAAAGTATTGTCGCGGGATATTTGCATAGGACCTAGTACATAGTTGATTTCGGCTAGTTCCTTAATTGGAATTTGATTACCGTTAGGTAAGTCAATATAAAGATTGCGCAAATCGTCAATGCTTTTCTGGTAAGCTTCATCAAAACGTATGACCATTTCAAAGCGTTTTTCTCCTTCAAGAATCACGCCAGCCACACTTCCGGCAAATGCTGAGCTGATATATTCATTTAATTTATCAATATTCAATCCGTATTGAGCAATTTTTTCTCGGCTATAACGCACAGTCATCTGAGGCATGCCAGAAGTCCTTTCGGGATTTACATCACCCACGCCAGGAACGGTCTGGATGATTTTGGCTATCTCATTTGCTTTTTGCGCCAGCACATCAAGATCATCGCCATATAGCTTCACAGCCACATCTTCTCGGACACCCGTTAATAATTCATTGAAGCGCAACTCAATCGGTTGGCTGAAAACTAGGTTGACTCCTGTTAATTTGCTATCAAGCTTTTCTTTGATTTTCTCAATCAATTCATCTTTTGACTTGGCAGAAGTCCATTTATTTACATCTTTTTCCAGGATAATGAACATATCCGCTATATCCATCGGCATAGGATCCGTGGGAATTTCTGCTACACCAATCCTGGCTAAAGCAATTTTTATTTCCGGGAAATTTTCCAGCAATATGTTTTCTATTTTTATAGAAACATCAATAGCCTCACTGAGGCCACTACCAGGCCTGATAAGTGCCTGCATTGCAATATCGCCTTCATCCAACTGCGGTATAAACTCACCACCTATTCTAAAAAAAGTAAAGACAGCAGCAACCACCAATACAAAAGCCGCAATCATGACAATTACTTGATGCCGTAGTGCACTTATTAACAATGGCAGATAAACACGCTGGAAACCATTTACAATCTTGTCACCGAGATTCTCAAGCGATTTTTCTAACTTTCCAGACCAATTTCTTTTGTTTTTTACTGGTTTTAAAAGTAAGGCTGACATCATAGGAACATATGTCAGGCAAAGTATAATTGCTCCCAACATGGTAAAACCAAAAGTGTAAGCCATGGGATGGAACATTTTCCCTTCTATTCCAGTAAGAAATAGAATTGGAAAAAATACGATTAATATGATTACCTGACCGAAAAATGCGGTATTCATCATAGAGCTTCCAGCTTGAAAAGCTAACTCATCCATGACGTTTTGATCAATGGTGAATTTACCTGACTTAAATTGTTTTTGAATTTCGTATATGGTGCGTTCTACTATGATTACAGCTCCATCAACAATAATCCCAAAATCAATAGCTCCTAAACTTATCAAATTGGCCGATACGTCAAATTGCTTCATTAAAATGGAGGCAAAGAGGAAGGATAAGAGAATAGTACTGGCAGCAATAAAACCGCCCCTGATGCTACCTAGAATTATGACTAATGCAAAAATTACAATGAGCGCACCTTCTGTAAGATTCTCAGTTACTGTGCTGGTAGTTCTTTCTATAAGCATGCTTCTGTCAAGAAAAGGTTTAATCTCCAAGCCTTCTGGTAATGATTGCTGAATATCAACTATGCGCTTTTGTACATTTTGGATTACAGCATTTGAATTAGATCCTCTTAGCATTAAAATCATGCCGCCTACAGCTTCCCGACCATCCTGTGTGAAAGCGCCATAGCGTATTTGATGACCAAAATGTACTTTCTCTGCTACATCTTTGATTAAAATAGGGAGGCCATTCACATTTTTTATGAAAATATTTCGAATATCGTCAAGTGAGCGTACCAGGCCTTCCCCACGGATAAAATTGGCCATGTTATTTTTTTCAATGTAGGCGCCGCCGGTATTGTTATTGTTGCGTCGAAGTGCCTCAAATACTTCAGAGATGGAAATATTGTTAGCATTGAGCTTTTCAGGATTGATAGCTATTTCATATTGTTTTATTTTTCCCCCAAAAGCATTTACTGCTACTACACCTTCTACTAAAGCTAATTGTCGTCTGACGATCCAGTCTTGGACAGTACGCAGCTCAGTCGGAGAGTATCTTGTTTCGAAACCAGGCTTGGGTTGAAGGGTATATTGGTAGATTTCTCCAAGTCCGGTTGTAATTGGTCCCAGAGATGGGCTTCCAAAATTCTCGGGTATTTGTTGCTGCACTACATTAAGTTTTTCCTGTACTAATTGCCGTGGTAGATACGTACCCATAGAGTCTTCAAAGACAATAGTTACTACTGAGAGGCCAAAGCGGGAAATGGAACGTATCTCTGTAACACCTGGTAGGTTAGCCATAGCCAGTTCCACAGGAAAAGTTACAAACCGTTCTATATCTTCGGTAGCCAGAGTTTGGGAAACGGTGATTACCTGAACCTGATTGTTAGTGATATCCGGTACCGTACCAAGATCCACAGTGAACAAGGAATATATTCCGGCGCCTATCAGGGCGATAGTAAGCAAACCTACGACGAGTTTATTGTTTATAGAATAAGAAATTATTCTGTTAATCATATACTTGTATCTACTGGAATAATTGGCCTAGTGCGATAAGCTAACTATCTATCTCGATTGACTAAGACCCTAAGTTGGCATCAACATAGGGGCAAATATAGTGTCTTGTTTGAACTATTCAGAGTTAAATCAAAAAAACCAAAAGATTTTTTGATTTAACTGCTTGAACAGATTGAACTTACACTTTAGTTGTAAGTAATACTCGAGGAGGACGAAGCGGAGAATCTAGAAACGACTCTGGAATATGCAAAGGAATAAAATTAGCTGGAATCTCTTTACCAGTTATAAACTCAGGTACCGGTAGCTTTGTAAAGAAAATAGGTTGATACACTGCACTAAGGCATATGTGTGTTGAAAGATCCAAGTTTTTATCATCAGAAAACTCGACATGCTGATGATCTTCTTGCATGGTTTGTACTTGTAGGATCTGAGCTTGATGATCAAGCTCATGTATAAATATCTCACCATGGAAAGCCCAAGCAACCGCATTTGCCAACAGGCTGACTGATAGCACAAACACTGCAATATTAGTGTTAGGAAATTTATACATAGAACCGCAGTGTAACATACCTGAAGTAAATGTTATTATTTTTTGACCTTAGGAAGTTAAAGCGGATTATTAACCGCCGTTTACACAAAATCCAGGACACCCTCTCTCTACATTAAAATATTATTCTTCGGTTCAATAGGTTCTGGTAAATCGGTTTCACCCAGCATTTCACGAAGATCTATTTCAATAGTACGGCTAAGTGCTGTAATGGGGATATCATTTGCTCCTCCCTGAAAAGGACTTTCACTTGATTCACCTATTTTATCCATAGTGCGAAATATCCACGAAACCAATACACAAAAAGGAATAGTAAACCAAGTAATATGGTGCCCCAGCTTTTCGAATTCCGGTATCATCCCAAAAGGCAGCAGTATAATAAACAGCCAGACAAAATACAGATTAAGCGTTGAAAACTGCCTTGGGTACGGGAAATTTTTAATGCGTTCGCATTTACCCTGATGTTCATATAAATCAGACAAAACTCTCTGCAATTCTATATGATGGAAATTTTCTATTAAGCCTCTGTTCAGTAACTCCTTCAGTTCTTTTGATTGAACGTCAATAACGTGCGTAGCTCGATTCTTCTTGCTTAAAATATATTCTTTATCTGCCGCGGATAAGTAAGGCGTTATATCATCTTCCAATTTCGCCTCATGTTCTGGAACGTTAAAAAACCTTTTGTACTCAATGTTATATTTTTTATTCATTGTTTCCCATTCGCGTGGCTGACGCAATTGGTGACGTAATACCGTAAGCCATGCAATATGGCGATAAATAATTCTGCGGTGAACTATTTCCAGTTCGCTTTCCGATAAAGGTTGCTGTGTATGTTTGTTAGTAATGTATGTTCTCACCATCATTCCCCATGTCCGGCTTGAATTTACTATAGCCCCATAAATCTTCCGAGCTTCCCACAAACGGTCGTAAGTCGCATTATCTTGAAAACCTATTATAATAGCTACTGCTGTACCGATAAGTGCCATGGGCAACCAGGGCAATGCCAACCACTGATAATGAAAAGTTTCATAAATTACTGTTGGAATGGTTGCAATAATAATATAGATACCAATATCGCGTTTTGTCCATACGATGACCTCTTTAAGACCAAAACTCTTTCCTGTGTGCATAAAAACCTCTTTGGGTTATTTAATCTCTGAGGGTTAATTCCCACCCCTTGGGGCGAAAGCTGGCTGAAAGCCAGCAGATTGTAAGTAGCAACAAATACCCCGCTGCTTGCGGCGGGGTGCTTTATTTAATAACATACAAATACTTAGCCGTCCATGAAAACCCGTTTCCTTCAATAATTCAATATCCAAGTTGTGGATACCTTCGAAAAAACTGAATTTCATTTTAATCATCGTAATGATATCTGCCCGGTAATTCTTAAATTATTACGTTTAAACTCGCTTTAGCTTCCTAATGCCCTTGCAAATAAACAAATAATGTGAAACGATTGTAAGCAAAGTGAATTTAACTTATAAAATTTCTGATCGTATGTGGAAATATCCTGCTTATCCTATTACCTTTATGCTAATTATTAGTATTCTGACGAATGGGCTGAGTTTATCTTTCAGAGGGGAAGGGTTTGCTCATGAGCTGGATCATATGCGCCAAGTATTACCTCCTGATCCTGTAACGCATTTGGAATCCCATCGAAACAACGTTTCCAGAGACGGGGCTGATCTTGATGGGGCAATACATGTATGCCTGCATTCAGCAGGGCAATACCAGCCGTACCAGCCGTTTTTCTTTAATTCCTTTCCTCAGATACTGGATCAGATAGCCACAGAAACTTTGATTGTGTTTATTTCTGAAATCATCCCAGAAACAATCCCGGATTTACCCCTCCGTCCTCCCCGAAGCATTTCTTAAGCTAAATTTTTAATGGTGTAGTTTGTGGGTTATTTTCTTTGATCCACAGTATCGCTGAAACAGGTCAATTCAAACTTAGCTTGTGACTTGTCTTGGCACTGAGCTTCACTGCTCAGATAAGGGGCAGGACGGATTCTTTTAATACACTTTTTCTTAGTAACGGAAACAAGAGTGATTCAACTGATCCAGTAATCAGTGAAGAGGAAGCAGATCTTACTTTACATGATGCAGTTAATCTTGCACTGCTTGTAGATAGCTAAACATGAACCAGAAAATCGCAATTGAGTGGTGAGCTTTTGTGGAAACTACGTTGTGGTCCACATCGTGATGCCTTTAACTTAATAGCAAATACCAACATAAGCTCAGCGTAATTACTTGTTCCGAGGAGTAGTGCAATGACCGAAAAGTTAATGTTGGACTTGTCCGTGGCTTTACCGGGCATTCCTGACGAACGTGATGCCTGCGTGGCGCGCCTAGCAGAGCTGTTGCAAGCCGAAGGGGTGGAGCAAGTTCACCTTATTCAGGAAGACAACAGTGCTCGACTTTGCCTGCATTATGATCCTGGGCGACTTAGCGTGAGCCGGGTACGCGAGCTAGCGCAAGCGGCCGGTGCCAGAATTGAGTACCGATTTCATCACGAAAACTTGCGTATTGATGGCATGGACTGCGCTACCTGCGCCACGGTCATCGAGCATGCATTGCAGCGCATGGATGGTGTGTTGGAAGCATCGGTGAGTTATGCTGCGGAACGCTTGCGTCTGGAATTTGACGCCGAAAAGGTTGATCGTGCAGCGATTGTAGGGCGCATCCAGGCACTCGGGTATTCGGTACTGGAAGAAGGCCGCGAGACAGGATGGGTTGCTGAGCATCGCGAACTTATTGTTAGCGGTATTACAGGTCTTCTGTTGCTGGCAGGCTGGCTTGCAGGTCTTGCCGGAACTCCTCGCAGCTTGTCGCTGGGCCTTTTGATGAGCGCATATGCGGCAGGCGGATTCTACACTCTGCGCGACGCCTGGCAGAGTTTGCGCAGCCGACGCTTCGATATCGACATTCTAATGGTCGTTGCAGCCGCCGGAGCCGCAGCACTCGGCGCCTGGGAGGAAGGCGCTCTTTTGCTGTTCTTGTTTAGCCTGGGTCACGCGTTGGAACATATGGCGATGGATCGAGCGCGCAAGGCCATTGAATCGTTGGCAGAGCTTGCTCCTAAAACCGCTATGGTGCAGCGCAATAGCGTGGAGATCGAGGTAGAGGTCGAAGAACTGCTGCGCGGTGACAAGGTGATTGTCAAGCCTGGCCAGCGTATTCCCGCCGATGGACAAGTAGTGTCAGGCAACTCGGTCGTGGACCAATCGGCAGTCACGGGCGAGTCCATGCCGGTGGACAAGCAGCCGGGTGACAAGGTATATGCCGCCACAATCAACGGCGAGGGAGCGCTGATTATTGATGTCACGAAGTTGGCGCGGGAAAGCACCTTGTCGCGTATGATGGAAATGGTGGTCGAAGCGCAAGCACAAAAATCTCCTACACAGCGTTTTACAGACCGTTTTGAGCGCATTTTCGTGCCTTCAGTCTTGGTAGGGGTTGGATTATTGATCATATTTCTGCCGTTATTTGATTTCACTTTTTCTGAAGCTTTCTATCGTGCCATGGCGGTGCTCGTGGCAGCTTCCCCGTGTGCCCTTGCTATCGCGACATCATCAGCTGTGCTGGCTGGTATCGCATGCGCCGCTCGCGGAGGGGTGCTAATAAAAGGTGGTGCTCATCTGGAAAGCTTGGGTACGCTAACAGCCATTGCCTTTGACAAGACGGGCACGTTGACCATCGGCAAGCCTAAGCTGACCGACGTTGTCGCCATCAGCGGAAATGAAGTTGATCTGCTAACCGTGGCTGCTGCCTTGGAAAGCCGCAGTGCTCATCCCCTGGCAAAGGCGGTTGTGGCAGAGGCAGCGGCTCGGGGGCTAAGTTGGCGCGAAGCCGACGAGGTCGAGTCGGTTACGGGAAAAGGTCTGCGAGGCGCAATTGATGGGCAAATAGTGACCATCGGTAATGCCAAGTTATTTGAGGATGAAACTATTCCTAAAGTAATTCAGCAGCAGGTACTGCGCCTTCAGGCAGAAGGAAAAACGATCATGCTCGTTCAGATGAAGGATCAGTTCTTAGGTATCCTGGGTTTGGCCGACACTCCTCGTGAGAGAACACGGGAGGTGCTTGAGCGACTGCACCAACTGGGCATCCGCAAAACCATCATGCTCACCGGAGACAATGAAATCGTGGCCGGTGCCATCGCTCGCGCGGTCGGCCTGGATGAAGTGAGAGCAGGGCTGCTGCCGGAAGACAAGGTCAAGGTCATGGAAGAACTCACGCAACGCTATGGAGAAGCGGCCATGGTCGGTGACGGGGTCAATGATGCACCTGCCATGGCACGCGCAACGGTGGGCATTGCCATGGGTGGTGCTGGCACCGATGTAGCGTTGGAAACCGCGGATGTGGCGTTGATGGCCGATGATCTGAGCAAGCTACCCTTTGCTGTGGCGCTAAGTCGCGCATCCAGGAGCGTTATTCGGCAGAACCTTGGAGTATCACTGGGCATAGTCGCGTTGCTGATACCGGCCACCTTGCTGGGTTGGGCCGGTATCGGCGTGACGGTACTTATACACGAGGGCTCGACCCTACTGGTTGTGATTAACGCATTACGTTTGTTGGCATACAAGCCGTGATTGTGCAGCTATTTATCTGCTTATCTCTGGCGGAGAAATCGACCCTGCTTATTTACTCAAGGAGCAAGCCTCTAAATGAAGACTATAGCTAGTGCCATCGGCGCAGTTGTAATTGTCATACTGCTTGTTACGGGATGCGATGGCGGCTGGCCGCCATTCTTCAACCAGCAAGTCACGGAGAAGAAACCAGTTAAGGTAAATAGTGTGATGCTCGAGCCGGAAATGGCACAAAGGTTCAAGATTGGGCACCCCACGCTGATCGATATCGCCGATAGGTTGGAGGTGCCTAGCCAAATCGCGGTGAACGAACATGGTCTTCTTTTTCATGTCAGCACTTATTTGACTGGGCGCATTATCGATATTCATGCCAGGCTGGGCGATAGGGTTGAGGCTGGTGCTGCGTTGGCGCATATTTCTAGTCCTGAATTGACACAGGCGCAGCTATCCTATTTGAGCGCGTCTTCGCAGGCTAAGCTGGCTGAGAAAGCGGCCGAGCGTGCCCGCAATTTGCTGGGTGCCGACGTGATCGCTCCCGCCGAGATGGAGCGACGTGAATCGGAGTTTCAGATCGCCCGTGCCGAGTTGGAAGCGGCGAGGGATCATTTGCGTTTGCTGGGCGTGGGCAGCGGTATGTTAAAGGACTTAGCAAGGCAGAGCCATATCTTGCCTTCAATTGCCATCAGGGCATCCAGGGGTGGCATTATTATTGAGCGAAATATTACCGTAGGCCAGGTAGTTCAACCTTCTGATCAGCTGTTTAAAGTAGCCGATCTATCCTCTGTCTGGGTGGTGGGTGCTGTGCCGGAGCAAGTGGCGCGCAATGTGAAAACAGGACAACATGTGGAAGTCCGCGTGCCGGCCCTGGGCAATATAAGCTTCGATGGTCTCATAGTTTTTGTCGCTGACATGGTAAATCCGCTCACCCGTACGGTGAAGGTGAAAACTGAGGTGGACAACCCCGAGGGCAAGCTCAAGCCCTCTATGCTAGCTACTATGCACATCAATGATAATCCACATAAAAGTCTGGTGGTGCCGGAAAAGGCGGTGGTACGGGAGGCCAGCCGCGATTACGTATTCCTGGTTCAGGGTGACAATCGTTTCCAGCGGATGCCAGTGGAACTGGGACCAGAAGTCGCCAATATGCGCCCGGTGCTGAAGGGGATTACCATCGAGCAGAAGATTGTCGTAGACGATGTGTTGAAATTAAACAATGAACGTAAGTTCGCCGAACTCCATTAAGGGCGGGATTGCCTATCATGGCTATGCCTGATTTTATCGGCTCATTAGGAACGCTCTTTTGCCGATAGCAACAATGCGACGTAGACGCTGTGCTGGAGCTAGATAGCGCTTAGCAGGAGGCCAGTGAGCTGCTGGCTTGCTAGAACGGAACTCAGGGGACAGCTTAAGTAGCAAAGTATTCAATCTGCTTGTTTAAGCGTTCAGCGAGTGCAGTGCCGGAAACACGGGTGATTACGAGTGCGTTCTTCGCCGGGTTTCTGCTTTTTCTCGTAACGGGAATATCTTATGAAACTGAACAAGACTGGCGCTATCAACAAAAGATTGGACGAGACTCTGGAAAACTTGCGCATCCGGTTTATGTCTTTCTTATTTCCTGAGACATATTTATTTAAATTAACAATCATAAATCACTGCTGTCTCGTTAACGA
>JAFEGA010000003.1 GCA_018240285.1 Pseudomonadota bacterium
ACAACGCTAGGAATTCTTACATTTTATTTTTTACTTTATTCTTGTCTTGTTCCGGATTATTACCCCAAGCCAGGCCAGGTATTTTTTGCTTCCTCCGATTGATTTTATTGAAGAGTTAAGAATCGACGCTGAATTCCGGGAAATGTTTAGAAAGCGCTTTCTATGCGGCTGCTGTCATGGTACAGGGAAAATACGAGAGACTGAATTTTATGACGGTGACGAGAGCGCTTGCATGACTTGTGACGGTAAAGGTCACTTTGATTTTTGGCTTTAGTTTTCCCCGCCTCCGGTACAAGGGGCGCGCCGCCGACCGGCGCCAAGGGTATGACCCCGACAGGGGGCATGCTGCCCGATCCCTAACATAGTCCAACTTTCCCCTGCCTTCTTCATTTTGCTAAACAAAATAAATTTTATGAATTCTCTATGCCTTGTTGATGATTATTAATCGTACACTCTGCACTGATCGAATTTTTTATTATAAAGTGCATCAAGGTATAACCGATACAAATAGGCAAGTAAATAACTATAGATTAAAACAATTTTTTATTGTATAAATTGGCGGCCACAAATAGCATTTTAGTTATTCGGATAACAACTTGGGGAGATGTTAATAATGAAAAAAATGAATTTAAAGGTTAATGCCGCTGCAGTATTGTTCGCAGGAGCCTTATTTGTGCCGGCAGCTATGGCAAGTCCTGTACCAGTTGCTACTTGGAATTTCAACAGCACGTTAGCTGCTAGCGAATCTGGGGTGACAGCACTTACTGCCATCGACCCTCTTGGCGCCAATAGCTTCATGACTGATTCAGTTTTCGGGGTCAGTCGGACAGTTTATCGATTCGACGGCAATCGACTTCCTCCCTCTCAACAAGCAGGACTCTTGGTTAACACTACGGGACTCCTGAACAATGACAATGCTTATTCGGTCGACATGGTTTTTCAATTTGAATCCGATGATTCGACTTGGGAAAATATATTTGGCGTATCCAATCGCCAGAGCGACAACGCTTTTTACGTGGAACCTGACAATCATCTTCAAGTATATCCAGCGGGTAGTGGTCCAACTTTATTTACATTCGGTGAATACCACCGGGTTTCATTAACTAATGACGGTTCCGGTCATGTTACCAGTTACCTTGATGGAGTCTATCAGTTTGATTTGGCCACGACGGTAATGGATTTCAGCTCATACAGCGCGGAGAACCCAGATCGGTTAATCCACTTTTTTGCTGATAACTTAGTGGGCGGCGGTCAAGGAGAGTTTACAGACGGGCGCGTTGCTATAATCCGGCTATATGATAGAGAACTCAGTCCGACGGAGATTGCGGCGATTCCAGAACCAGAAACTTATGCCATGCTGCTGACTGGTCTTGGTTTGATGGGCTTTATAGCTCATCGCCGCAAGAATATCTAATATATTCAATCACGAAATAAAATTTCCACAGAATTAGATCAAATGATAAAAAAAATATTTTTAAAAACCGCCTTAGTTTTTTCTACACTTACTATTGCTACATCTGCAACTGCAGCAGCCGATTATGGCTTTGAAAGCGGTGACTTCACCGGCTTCTCGCTGACAGGAAATGGATCTGTGGTAAGTTCCTTCTCTGGTCTTGTTCCGACTGAAGGGACATATTTTGCGGTCTTGAAAACTCCCGGTTTTGACGGTGATGGATCTTCTACCGACACCGGTGTATTTGGAGGAACTACCGGCACAATACTTAGCTTGCACGTCGATCTTGCGCCTTTTCAAGTATTTTCTTTCAATTATGCGTTTGTTTCAGAGGAGGTGACAAGAGGGACTCCAGCAAATGATTTTTCTGCATTTGGTCCCTTTACTGCAGGGGATTTTTGGTTGTGGGATGTTAATGAATTAACCTCTTCTTATCCTGGTGAAGGGCAAACAGGTTGGGGCACTGGTGCTTTTTCTTTCATGGATAGTTCATCCCACAGTATCACCATGAGTTGGGTAGTGAGTAATGTTGACGATAATAATGTTTCTTCCTATTTGTTAATTGACAATATTCAAATTACTACTGTTCCAGAATCGGAAACTTATGCAATGCTGTTAGTTGGCCTTGGTTTAATTGGATATATGTTGCGCAATAGGAAAACGGTAATTATATAATTCAGACTTATAATTAATCTCCTTGTGATTGAAGCCCCGAGAAACTAAAAGATTTATTGGAAATGTAAATAAAAAGCTCTGGTAAATGCTGGAGCTTTTTATTTTCTGGGGAATGTAATTTGAATCCAATTTGCAACGAATTCTGTTTCTAACTCAGCTATGGCCGAATTCGAAAAGCTCCTCAAAAAACTCGAAGACCTAACTACCAGCGCCAACGCATCCTGTAAAGAATTCACCAATCTATTAATAGCTCTCGGCTTCCAGATTGAAAACTGCGGCAGTGCTGGCCATAAAATCGCACGGCATCCGGCCGTATCATTAATTGAGTATCCTAACTATAATTGTGGTCATAATAAGAGCGAAGCCGTTAAACGCCCATACATCAAAAAGCTATACAAATTTGTCAAACAGCACGAAAACGCAATCAAGGAGCACATGAAATGAAATTTGATCCTGAAGCCTATTCGATTACGATTCGTAAAGAAGAAATCGACGACGAAATTCTATACGTGGGTAGGGTAGCTGAATTCCCCAATATCAGCGTATATGAAGAAGACTTTGTGACCGCTCGAAACCTGGTTATCGATGCAATTCAAACACTGAAAAAAATCGCTGACGAAACGCACAAAGACTTTCCGCCGCCATATCTCGCAACATCAAACGAATTTCTGGAACGGGCATCCTCATTCAGATAAAACTACCACAATGAAAAAATTGATTGGTCGCGCCACAATGGGCGCAATTCTGATAATCCAACTAGCAGGATGCATAGCGCCGCCAGTATCCAGAAAAAAGCTCTGATTTCATGCGGTGTGAACCTATTTCGCCATTCCGGAACAAAAATCAAACTATTCGTAAAACGATATCCTTTCCATTCATCACCTAATAAAGCGCTGGCATCGCCGGAAAGATACAACTTCAAAAGCCTTAGTGCTGGCTCCGGTATCTGCTTAGTGCCTTTTTTCCATTTCTTAATGACTTTCTGACTCTCGCCTGTGATTCTCTCGATTTCTTCGATGCTCACACCAAATAGTAGATCGTTCATTTTTTCAGCCTAAGCGTAAAGACTCAATCATTACAAAACTCAAATGGTTTCTATTTCGATATAAGAGACGCGACAAGCAACATATTCAGAAGTTGTTATTGCTTGTCGGATTTGAGGATATTCAAACAGTGCGCCGTTTAATGATTAATATTGGTATTGCGATAGTCACCAAACAGCTTTTCCAAGAACTCAACAATTTTGATATATTTTTTTTTGAGTTTATTTCTGCGATAATAAAATTTAACATAATACAAATTATACGCAATTGCCGTCGCCGCAATTACAGGAGGAAATCGGATCTTCTGTCACTTTTAATCGATAAGCTCTCAAGCGTCTTTCCGCGTGTTCGCAGTGTTGCTTAGCAAGCGCACGGCAAAATAAGCGCAGTTCTTCCGGATCAACGCCTGACTCAATCAGGCGTTTTTTTTCGTCTGCAGCGTAGCGGTAATATTTTCGCTTGAGGTTCTTCCTGCGTTGAAAGCGAATCCTCCAGTAAATATTCTGAAGTTTGGAAAAGTCAGCCATATAAGATCTCATGTAGCTAAAAACGAGCAAAGCCATTTACAACATCTTGACACCGATCCACAGGAAAATCCTTAATTACAATAGTATATTGATCATAGCAAACGCAACCACGATCATCACTAGAAAAACAGGATTTAGGAATCCTAGAAGGAACAAGAGATTCAGAATAAGAGGAAGTATCCGACAAAGGAGAAACAGGCAAACCACCAATAGAAGGTTTATTGATGCTCTGAAAATTCAAAATTTTGGCTTCCAATTTATCAGTAAGAAAGCTAATCATGGCAGTTCTATAGAGAAAACTAAAAAAGAAGCCCAAAAAAATCACAATCAAAAAAAGAACAAAAGAGTTACGTTTGTAATACCGCAAGAACCAATAGCTAAAACGCATAACCTCCCTCCCGATAAGATCACCGGGATGTTTAGCGGCAAGCAAAGAAAAATATAAACCTTGTTCGGCAGAGGGATGAGTCAGGCGCTAAGCGCCTTCGGTGAAAGGGCTCGGCACAGCATGCCTGGCTGCGCCGGTCGACGGCGCAGCCCTTGGAAGTTAGAAATGACAATACTTATGGCGAAAGCAGCATCAATATAAGCCTTTGCGTGACTGGATGAACTTCTGAGACTTCCATAAGCATATAACCGTCTTTCAGTCCTTTAACTTCACCATTGACACTCCACAGCAGATGAATCACTGACCGATCGCGTCAACCCGGAAAGTATCGCTGCAATTGGATTTACCTTGTGGCGGCGCATTCACCAGCAATTTTTCGAGATCGTCACCCGGCTTCAAGTCAGCCGACAAATTCAATTGCACTTCGACCAGCATGCCTTGGTTGCAACTCAGTTTGATTCTATCTTTAGCAGCGGTTCCCAACACAGCAACCACGCGCGCAAGAAAATCTTCCGTGCGGACCTGCTGGCCGATGCGGCGATTCATAAAATAAGCCGCCCCGGCATCGTTGAATTGGCGTGTCAGATCCGCCGCCAAGTCAAAATAACCCTCCATCGACCAGCTCGCCTGACAGGTGCCGTGCTTGAACCATTCATGGCGCTCAAGACAGGAGCCTGATGTCACGCTAGGCATCACTTCAGCTAAAGAAGCCGTGGAATCGGCATCCAATTGAACCGCCGGGTAGTCGCAGAAATTGCTTTTTTGCCCTTTGACATCGCCGCAAAAGCCGTAATTCGTGCCACAACTCTTTTTGTTCGGCCATAAGCCGTGCAGCGCAAAATGCCGCGCCTGATAAACCTTGGGATCGGTAATTTTACATTCCGCCTTGTCCGGTTTACCTTCACAGAAAGCCGGCTGCCATGTCAGCGCAAGCACGTAGCTATCTGCCTGACCGGCGGTATTGCAACTGCCGCCATGATCACCGCCATTTCCCCCGCCGCTATCCAGCTGCGCCTGACCGCACGCCGCACTCACCCAGCGTTCTTTTGGGGTCGCACTGGGTAAAACTACCCGGTACCAGTCGGGATTACCCGATTTGATGACTTCGATGACGTCGTACTTTCCACCCGCCAGAATCTGCGCATTGTCCGGATTGGTTGATTTATTTTTTGATACATAAGCTGGACATGCTTGCTGCGCGGTAAATACACCGGACGCTTTATCCGCCAGGACGGGATGAGCATGGCCGATCGCCAGAATCACCAGAAAAACTTGAAACATTACGCTCTTTTTCAGCATGATCATTTCTTTTCTCCTCACTTTACAGGCAAAATTAAACTACACGATTAACCGGTTCATTATTGAACATGGTTTCCCGGATTCACTATGGTTTTTGTCACAAAAACCGCTATTCCGCCAGCACACGATGAGTCCCGGGTTAAAGCGACGCGATCAGCAAATCTTTCCGGTCAGGCTCTCGCACCATGCACGAAATGCAGTGTCCCATTGATTACCCACTGAAAAAGTAAATTGTGTTGGCTAAACGCTTACATCCATTACAATACGGCTATTACATGAAAACCCTGGCCGCTACTTTACTCACAAAAGCATTCATCAGGCAACCCATTATCAGCTAACCGGCTTAAGAACAATAATGACCATTCATACTCCTTTGCAATCGCAACAGCTACATCGCGCCTGCGACCCCGATCAGTTCACATTTCAAACAACAGCAGAAGTTCCGGATTTGACAGATACTATCGGTCAAGCACGTGCGATGGATGCGGTGCGTTTCGGTTCGGACATCCGGCGCGAAGGCTACAATCTTTTTGTATTAGGTTCACCCGGGATGGGGCGGCGTAGCTTAGTGCAGCAATTTCTCGAAACCAAAGCAAGCCAGGAAGCGGAGCCGGCGGATTGGTGCTATCTGAATAATTTTGCCCAGCCGCATAAACCGAAAGTGCTCAAACTGCCATGCGGAAAAGGAGAGGAATTGCGTCTGCACATGGAACGGCTGGTGGATTATCTGCGCAGTGCCATTCCGGTGCAATTTGAAAGCGAAGAATACCGCACCCGGGTCAGTGCGATTCAACAAGAATATAACGAACTTCAGGAACGTGAAATTGCCGGATTAGGGGAAGAAGCAGAGAAAAAAGAAATTATCCTGCTGCGCACACCGGAAGGATTCGCCCTGGCACCGAGCCACAATCGTGAAGTCATACCACCGGAAGAATACGACAAACTACCGCAAGAAAAAAAAGACCGGATCGAAGCGGATATCAACGAACTGCAAACGCATCTGGAAAAAATCCTCAGCCACCTGCCGCAGCGCCGCCGCGAGCGCAGCGAGCGCATCAAGCAGCTCAATCACGAGATAATGTTATCCAGCGTTGCGCACATGGTCGACGAACTACGCGCAATCTATGCCGGTTTACCCGACGTGCTTGCCTATTTCGACGCCGTGCAACAAGACATGGTGATGCACGTCGACGATTTCCGTAAACCCGATGAATCGATCAACATTTCCGGCATGTCGATTGTCACGCACCAGACGTTCAATAATTACCAGGTGAATGTGCTGACCGTAAACCATAAAAAACCCGGCGCACCGATTGTTTGCGAAGATAATCCGACGTACAGCAACCTGGTCGGACGGGTCGAGCATATTTCCCAGTTCGGCGCGCTGGTCACCAACTTCACGCTAATTAAACCGGGTGCGCTGCATCGTGCCAACGGTGGTTACTTGCTGTTGGACATCCGCAAAGTGCTGATGCAGCCGTTTGCCTGGGAAGGTTTGAAACGCGCGTTGCAAGCGCGCAAGATTCATATCGAGTCGCTCGGGCAGGTTTATAGTCTCGTCAGTACAGTGTCGCTCGAACCGGAGCCGGTTCCGCTCGACGTCAAAGTCGTTCTATTCGGCGAGCGGATATTTTATTACTTGTTGCAGGAATACGATCCGGAGTTCAAAGAGCTATTCAAAGTAGCCGCAGATTTCGAGGAAACCATCGAACGCACGCCAGAAAACCATTTTCTGTACGCGCAGTTGATCGCCATGCTGACGCGCAAGGAAGGATTGCTACCTTACGACCGGCATGCAGTCGCCCGGGTAATCGATTATAGCGCCCGTCTGGTGGAAGACTCGGAAAAACTTTCCATGCATATGCGCAGTATCGCCGATCTGCTGCACGAAGCCGATTACTGGGCGCGTGCCAACAATTCCGACGCCGTGCGGGCAAGCGATGTCCAGCAAGCGATCGATGCGCAGATCCGCCGTCAGGATCGCATCAGAGATCATCTATACGAAGCGATTCAACGCGATATTCTGATGATCGGCACGCAAGGTGCGGTAACCGGCCAAGTCAATGGCTTATCCGTCATTGAACTGGGCGGCTTCGCTTTCGCGCAACCAACCCGTATCACCGCCACCACGCGTTTTGGTAAAGGTGATGTGATCAACGTCGAGCGTGAGGCCAAACTCTCCGGCGCTATTCATTCCAAAGGTGTGTTCATTCTCTCCTCCTTCCTCGCCGCCCGTTACGCCAAGGATCAGCCGCTCGCGCTGTCCGCTAGTCTGGCGTTCGAGCAGTCGTACGGCATGATCGATGGCGATAGCGCATCGCTGGCGGAATTGTGCGCCCTGCTTTCCAATCTGGCGGATGCGCCGGTCAACCAGTCGCTGGCTGTGACCGGCTCGATCAACCAGCTCGGCCAAGTACAAGCCATCGGTGCCGTGAACGAGAAAATCGAAGGCTTCTTTGACATTTGCAACGCACGCGGACTGACCGGTAATCAAGGCGTATTGATTCCCGTCACTAATGTTCAGCACTTGATGTTACGCCGGGATGTCGTCGAGGCGGCAGCGGCGGGTAAATTTCATATTTATGCAGTAGCGGATATCGATCAAGCCATCGCGCTGTTGACCGGCTTAGCGGCGGGTGAAATTGGCGCAAACGGTGAATATCCGCACGGCAGTATCAATGGATTGGTAGCGGCGCGCGTGGCGGAACTTGGGAAAATCAGTCAATCGTACCTGGGAAATAAATCGCACTAAAACGGAAATCCGAACCGGCTAGCAGATCATCCATACGCTATGGCTATGGACAGTGGCAGATTTGTTTTAAAGACAGTGCCAATTATTTTATAAGAGTTTGAATAAAATTACCCCCTATAAAATACTTTCCACGTATTTCTATCAACCTCTCTGCATAATCAACCCTGAGATTTCTTGCCTATTAGCCTTTAACAAATACTAACTCTTCTGGTCGATGGCTCATCCAAAGTTTATATTTACCATCTGCCAGCTTCTGAGTTCTAACAAAGGATGAGAAATCACTCAACCTGACTTCTCTGGTATCGACTGTCATGTCATTTATATCACGCAAATAATCCCTAAATCCAGAAACTGCACCGTTCTGTGCTATATGGGTTGAAAGTCGGCGAAACAGCTTAGGCATCATTACCAAAGCTTCTATTTCCTCCAAACTAGGTTTTCTATCAAATACAAATTCATCTTGATGCCGCTCCCAAATTCCCAAAGACTGGGACCTCGCTTTAACAACAATATCACTAAACACTGCTCGTAACTGCGGATAGAGTGCGTTATAAAATGTGGGATAAACACGACCTTCTCTAAGAAGTTGTGCATTCAATGATTGCGATACATGTTCGGGAGTAAGTTGAACCGTTGGGTTACGATCTGAAACTTCAAATCCCATATCTTGCGTAAATACAAAGCCAATGATTCGTCCATATGAATCGATACCATTATATGCAAGCGTAACAGGAATCTTTTGTTGCTTTGAATCGGTAATTTTAAAATCATCACTTTCAATAAGCGCCGTGCGATCAAAACCGCAAAGATCAAGAAGCCGGTTACGTGCCTGTTTTGCTAAATCAAGGGGTTGTCTTAGCGTTTTTCCAGGATAAACGCTCTGAATCGAGTAATGGAGTTCAAGCGCATCAATAGCTTCAAATCGGATATTTGCTTGATACTTTGAATTGAATTGAGGAAACCGTCCGTCTTCTGTTTCTGGCCACATCCACTCATTACGCGTATCTATCGTAAAAGCAATGGTGTCTCCATCTGGGGATTTTCCATCGACTGAAACTGTACCTTTAACAATTCTATAAGCCATATCGATATTCCTTTTTCAGTTAATTACTCAGCATAAATGAAACTTCTATTTTGCAGAGAGAATCTCAGCAACCTCCTTTAAGGTAAAAAATGTTTGTTATAAACTTTGTATCCGCCTGATCTCGTCAATCAGCGAATTAAAATGACTAAAATCATTTGGATCAAATTGATCGATTGAAAGATGCGATTGTTTAAATATAAGTTTCAATACAATTCCTCAAATTGTTATGAAAATTCTAACGAACCTTACTTCAATCATCCACTAGTCCTTGCCCCGGAAACAGCACATCGGTAAAACCGAAAAAGCGGAAATCCTTGATGCGCATCGGATACAAAATACCTTGCAGATGATCGCATTCATGCTGAACGACGCGCGCATGAAAACCGCTGACGCTACGGTCGATGGTCTTGCCGTATTGGTCCACGCCGTGATAACGCAACTGCGCGAAGCGTGGCACCATGCCACGCATTCCCGGCACACTCAAGCAGCCTTCCCAGTCGTCTTCTTGTTCATCTGATAACGGGGTTAATTGCGGATTGATCAGCACGGTAAAAGGTACTTCTCCGGCACGCGGATAGCGCAAATTCTGCTCAAAGCCGAAAATCACTACCTGCAGGCTGACACCGATTTGCGGCGCGGCTAAGCCTGCGCCGTTAAGATACGCCATGGTATCTTGCATATCCTGGATCAATTCATGCAACTCGGCGGTATCGAACCGCTCGACCGGTTTGGCGGTTTGCAGTAATACCGGATCGCCCATTTTTAGTACCGATCTAATAGCCATGGCAGCCCACCGCATGTTCCAGGATGTTTCTGACGCGTACCATCGCTTGCTCCAAAACCGCGTAGATTTCCTTCAGCGGTATGGCATTTATATTGGTGCCGCGCCCGGCAGCATGGTTGGCGACTACCGCGAGCGTGGCATAACTTAATCCCAGCTCTCGCGCTAAAGCCGTTTCCGGCATGCCAGTCATGCCAACCATATCCGCACCATCGCGCTCCAGCCGATTAATTTCCGCGGCGGTTTCCAATCTCGGTCCTTGGGTCGCTGCGTAAACGCCGCCATCGACTACGGCTTGCTGTGCATTATTCGCTGCTCGCAGCAGCAGTGCGCGCGTCTGCTGGCTATACGGCAAGGTAAAATCAATATGTGTCACCGGTTGATCCTTTCCTTCAAAAAAAGTGAAATTGCGCCCATAGGTGTAGTCGATAATCTGATGTGGTACCACCAATTTGCCCGGCGCCAGATCGGCGCGGATACCGCCGACCGATGCTACGGAGATGACGTGTTCAGGTTGCAGCGAATGCAGCGCCCATAAATTCGCGCGGTAATTGATCGCATGCGGCGGAATCGTGTGGCCATGTCCGTGCCTGGCTAGAAATACGATCTCCACACCGTGTAATTTGCCGAATGTCAGCGGTCCGGAAGGCTCGCCGTACGGTGTGCGGATGATCTGCCGGTGCGATATTTCGAGACAGGATAATTGCGTCAGCCCGCTGCCGCCGATAATTGCCAGCACTACTTACCTCCGTTTCAGTCTTTAACTGCATAAATCGCGGGCAGATTGCGCCACGCGCCATGAACATCCATGCCGAAGCCGAACACGTAACGATCCGGTACCGTCAAACCGGTAAAATCGGCTTGGAATGGTTTCGGCTTGCCCGTTTGTTTCTCGGCAAATACCGCACTATAAAACGCTTTTGCACCGTTCTCCAGAACTTTATCCCGGATCGCGGCTAGTGTGATGCCTTCATCGAGAATATCATCCAGCACCAGTATCACTCGATCCTTGACACTTTCCTTGGGTTCCACCCGCCAGTGGGTTTCACCACCCTTCAATGCATTACCGTAGCGCGTCAAGTGCACATAATCAAAATCCAGCGGAAACTGCAATTGCGGCAGTAACTGCCCGGTAAATATCACCCCTCCTCGCATCACGCACAAAACCAGCGGTTGTTGCTGCGCTAGCTCGCGCGTAATTTCAGCCGCCAAGCGATGAACGGTTTGCTGCACTGTTTGCTCGGAATGAATCAACTCGGCTGTTGCAAATATTTGCTGCGCTTGCGGGGCATTTATCATGACAATGAAATATTCAAACTTAATGGATCGTGTTTGAATAGTGTGCAACAAAACCGGATTTTTTCCTACCGGCACACAGTTCTTTGACGCGATCAATCGGTACATTAGTAGAATTTTACGTGAAATAATCGCAGCACAGCAAAACGTGATGGCAAAGCACCGAATCCGACCGCCTTCAATCTCGAAGATCGGCGGTCATTTGAATACAACAAGAAATTTTTACGGAAGATTACTTGAGTTTGTTTTGACGATTACTAAGATGAGTGCCCACACCATATTCATAGACCAATTTCCCTCCAAACCATCCCGCGCCGCAGAGAAATACAAATCCAATGACCGACATAGCGATGGCGATCAAGCCCGGTTGTTCGAGCTGCGTGCCATTCAGGCGAAAAAATAAACTGACCGCATAACAAGACCAGCTGATCATGACCAATATCATGTGCTGATTGGCTATCTTCGCAGCCGGATTCTGTGGATCGATTTTGCCAAGCTCCATCAGACCGGTCGTCATCGCCAGCAATGCGGTGATCGTGCCGGTCACTAGTAACACCCCAGCCACCCAGCCGGCTTGTTCACTGTTAAATAAACTGGCAATGTCTGCGAGCGTGGCAAGAAACCAGGTTGCTATCGGGAAATGAACCAGCATCGGGTGGATAGGGTGTTTCATGGATTTTATGGTCCTTGTTAACTAAAAAAACAAACTCAACAGTGTAAGAAAACCGGCTACCGCTACGCCTGCATGGATCAGCACGACATTTTTAGGTGCGACGGTATTTTTAATATGAATCGACGCTAGATAGAATCCGCCCAATGCCGCCACAACCAGCAAACCCAACGCGGCGGTCAAGCGCGAATCCCCCGAGCCTTCCAGGACCAGCATAATCAACATGACCAAACCAGCCGCCCCCAGCAGTGCATGAACGATGGATAGAGACCATGGTGCCAGCTGTCCGGTAAATACTTTCAGAGCCAATACGACACCACCGACAGCCGCGATTGCTAAAACGATGACTAAATATGTAAGCATTCACTTCTCCTTTCCTTATAATGTCAGAGCTTCTACTTTACTGCAGATTTTATAACTTTTGCAATACAAAAATGTCGAAACTGGTTAGATCAACTATTTCAAACAGTTAAAATGTCATCCCTGCCCTTTCTAGGCCAAAGCCAACAATCGCTAGTTACGGCTTTGCTGCGTAACCGCGCCGGACTCACGGTAGATGAGTTGTCACAACTATTATCCATTTCCCGCAACGCGATTAATCAGCATCTTTCCAGTTTGGGAAATAGCGGTTTGATCCAAAGTACCCAGCGGGAAAGCACCGGCGGCAGACCCAGCAAAATTTACTCGCTGTCGCCGAGCGGCTTGGAGCTTTTTCAAAGACGCTATTCGTTCATTGCAAAACTGCTGCTTTCCTGGGTAGACAAGAAACTGGGTGAACAGGAACTGCAAGCATGCTTGCAATCGCTGGGAGAGCAAATGGCGGGAGAGTTCGAGCATCGCATGGCGAAGCAGTTATCGTCGGCCGATAAACTTCGTGAAGCGGCGGCGATTATGTCCGAGCTGGGCTACGATGCCAGCGTGAAGCAGGATTCGGAAAATTCCGCCGAGATTATCGCCAACAATTGCATTTATTATCAACTTGCTGAAGAGCACCAGGGGTTTTGCGCACTCGATTTGAGTTTCCTGGCCGCTTTATTAAAAGCCGACATCCAACACAAGGAATGCATTGTTAAAAAAGGGAATTATTGTTGTTTCGCGATTGCGGGTCATACGGAGTAGAAATTCATAGCCGGAAAGGGCTAAAAACTATTGCAACAGTGCTTGCAATCCAGCTTCATCAAGCAGCGTTATTCCCAAACTGACCGCCTTGTCATATTTACTGCCGGGATCGGCGCCCACGACGACATAATCGGTTTTCTTGGAAACGCTGCCGCTGACTTTGCCGCCCAATGCTTCGATTTTCTCTTTGGCTTCCTCGCGGCTCATCGTTGGCAGTGTGCCGGTCAGTACGAAGGTTTTGCCGCTCAGAGGCGCGGCTGTTCCGGTTAGTAACGATTTCCCCTCGTGTTCATCCCACTGCACCCCGCTGGCACGCAATTGTTCGATGACTTCACGGTTATGCGCTTCGGTGAAGAAATCGGCGACACTTTGCGCCACAACTGGACCGACATCCGGAATCTGCTGCAAGCGCTCGCTGTCCGCCGCCATCAATCGGTCCAAACTACCCAGATGCGCCGCCAAATCTTTCGCCGTCGCTTCGCCGACATTGCGGATCCCGAGCGCATAGATAAACCTTGCCAGTGTGGTGCGTTTGCTTTTTTCTATCGCGTTGACAATGTTGTTTGCCGATTTGTCTGCCATGCGTTCCAGATTAGCCAGTGCAGCAATTCCCAAGCGATACAAATCCGCCGGTGTGCGCACGATCGCTTGATCGACCAATTGATCGACCAGTCTATCGCCCAAACCTTCGATATCCATCGCGCGGCGCGAAGCAAAATGCAGCAGCGCCTGTTTACGTTGCGCCGGACAAAACAATCCGCCGGTGCAACGCGCCACTGCTTCACTCGGCAAGCGCACCGCTTTCGCGCCGCACACCGGACAGTGCGCCGGCAGGGTAAATACCAAAGCACCCGGCGGACGTTTTTCTGCCACTACCGCCACTACCTCCGGAATCACATCGCCGGCGCGGCGCACGATCACGGTATCGCCGATACGCACATCCTTGCGCTCGATTTCATCGGCGTTATGCAGTGTCGCATTGGTCACGGTGACACCGCCGACAAACACCGGCTGCAGGCGCGCAACCGGCGTCAGCGCGCCAGTGCGACCGACCTGCACGTCGATATCGAGCAACTGCGTCATCGCCTCCTGCGCCGGAAACTTATGTGCGATGGCGAAGCGCGGCGCACGCGATACAAATCCGAGCTTCTCCTGAAACAGCAGCGAATTGACTTTATACACCACGCCGTCGATGGCATACGGCAGATCGTCCCGCTTGGCACCGATTGTGCGGTAATACTCCAGCAATCCCGGTAATCCCGTCACCGCCCGGCATTCTTTCGATACGGGAAAATGTAACGATGACAGATAACGCAGCATGTTGTGATGCGTATCCTGCGGTAATTGCGCATCATCGCATTGCCCGACACCATAGGCAAAAAAAGTAAGATGCCGGGTTGCGGTTATGCCGGGATCGAGCTGACGCAACGAACCGGCAGCGGCGTTGCGCGGATTGGCGAATTCCTTCTCGCCTTTGGCCGATTGCTGTTGATTCAGCCGCAGAAAATCCTTTTTCAGCATCAAGACTTCGCCGCGCACTTCCAGCAACGCGGGAGGATGATTCACCGGCAATTTCAGGGGGATTGACCGGATCGTTTTCAAGTTCAGCGTAATATCTTCGCCAGTGTAACCGTCGCCGCGCGTCGCGCCGGTTTTGAACACACCGTTTTCGTAGCGCAAACTAACCGCCAGTCCGTCAAATTTCGGTTCGGCAGTATATTCGACACAATCAGCGGCCAATCCTTCGCGCACACGCCGGTCGAAAGCTTCGACTTCGGGATCTTCAAACGCATTGCTCAACGACAGCATCGGGATGCTATGTGTAATTTGTGCAAATGCTTTAAGCGGCGCGGCACCGACCCGTTGCGTCGGTGAATCGGCGGTAATCAGTTGCGGATAGCTCTGTTCGATTTGCTGCAATTCGCGCAGCATTTGATCGTAATCCGCATCGGGAATGGAAGGAGCATCGAGCACATAATAGCGGTAATTATGCCGTTCGATTTCCGCGCGCAGCATCTGGGCGCGCTGATTCATTTTTTCAATATTGTCGTGCATAGCCAAAGTATAACCAATCGCGGCAACATGCGGTTTCAGTAATTGGTGAAAAACTTTATACTGCGCACTCCATCAGAAAACTCCCTTATGGCATCCTAATGCCTTAAAACACGCGCCATGAGCAACAATACATTAAAAATCCGCATTCAGATTCAACAGCCGCAACCGCAAGCCATCGAGGAGCTTTATCCCGAACCGGAAGTCACTTATGAAGAAACGCTGGATTGGAATAAAATTGCCATCGCTGCAGCATTACTGCTAACTCTGCTTATTTTGATCGGCTATTTGCTCTTTTCTGGCGGAGATACTACTGAGAAAATCGCCAATGAAACGATTCCAGCGGATAATAACGCCACCACGACCTCTGGGAATGCCGTCCTTCCGGAAAAAACTGCAACCGAGTCAAGCGCGGCAACGATGACTAGCGGAACGCAACCGGGTGGATTGGTCAATGCGCCGTCCCTTGCCAAACCAGCGGAATCCAAAGCAACGAACACAACCGTCAAACCTGTTCCGGTGCCTGCTAAAAAACCGCAGCGCACCACCGCTGCCCCCCAATCCGGCAATGCCGCAAATGCGATACCAAAAACTGCCATACAAGCAAAACCGCAGCAAACAACCGATCATGGCGAAGTTGTCAGAGCGCAATTGAGCCATGCGATCGAAGCGCGTGAGCCGGTCGATTCCATCGACGCAGTGCATCTGCAACCGGGAGAATCCAACCCCATTTATTTCTATCTGCATTTAAAGAATTTACAAGGTAAGAATGTCCGCATCGACTGGTACTACAATGACAAGCTAGATTCAAAATTGAATCTGCGTGTGCACAACAACAATTGGCGCACGCACGCCAGCAAGCAACTGGACCAACGTCGGCTGGGCGCATGGCGTGTTGAATTGGTCGACGAGACTGGAAACCGCCTGGCAGTAAGAAATTTCACCGTTACGCAATCGTGATGCCCGTTTACCATATACCGTATGTACTTAAGGATTAGCTATGAAATATTGCAGTCATTGCAGCTCCACTGTTGAGTTGAGCATCCCGGAAGGCGATTCACTGCTACGCTACATATGCACATCATGTAAAACCATTCACTATCAAAATCCCAAGATGGTAGTCGGTTGTATTCCGGAATGGGAAGACAAAATCTTGCTGTGCCGCCGTGCCATCGAGCCGCGCTTGGGCTGGTGGACGCTACCGGCCGGTTTTATGGAAAACAACGAAACGCTGGCGCAAGCCGCGGCGCGCGAAACGTTGGAAGAAGCCAATGCACGCGTGGAAATCGGCGATTTATACGCCGTTTATAGTCTGCCGCATATCAGTCAGGTTTATTTTTTATTTCGCGCGCGGCTGCTCGATCTCGATTTCAAACCCGGCATCGAGAGCCTGGAAGTCAAACTGGTTTCCGAGCATGAAATACCCTGGGAGGAAATGGCTTTTCGTGTCATTCACGATCCATTGAAGCAGTATTTTAAGGAGCGCAGCCAGGGAAAACTGGGATTTCACATGGGTGTCATCGACAAACCATCCAGCAGATCCTAACTGAGATTATTGTTTCTCTACACAAAAAACCCAAGGTTTTAGATTCTCCAGCGGCGCGTTATAATGTTCATTTTTCCAGACTTCAGACTCCTATGAAGCATTTATTCGGATTATTGTTACTGTTTTTCGCTTTTTCATCGATATCCGCCCAGCCGCAAAACATCTCCGTAGCAGCGAAAGCCTACATGCTCTCAGATTTTCAAACCGGTCAAGTACTGGCCGGTCAAAACGAAGATGAACGCATAGAACCGGCGTCATTGACAAAACTCATGACGGCGTATGTGGTGTTTGCTGCGATCAAACAAAAACAGCTGGCACTGGATCAAGCGGTTCCGGTATCCGAAAGCGCTTGGCGGATGATCGGTTCACGCATGTTCATCGAACCGAATAAGCCAGTGACCGTGGACGAGCTGATTCGCGGCATGATCGTGCAATCCGGCAACGATGCGTGTATTGCTTTGGCGGAAGCGGTTGCGGGCTCGGAAGCCAGTTTCGCCAATCTGATGAACAAAGAAGCGGATCGGCTGGGAATGAAAAACACGCACTTCACCAATTCGACCGGCCTGCCCGATCCTGATCACTATACGACGGCGCATGATTTGACGTTGCTGGCAACGGCCATCATCCGCGATTTTCCCGAATTTTATCCGCATTATTCGCAAAAAGAATATACCTACAACAATATCACACAACCGAATAGAAACCGGTTGTTATGGATAGACCCGCATGTCGACGGCATGAAAACCGGATGGACCAAAACCGCTGGTTATTGTCTGATCACCTCGGCGATTCGCGACAAGCGGCGGCTCATTTCGGTAGTTATCGGCGCAAAATCCGCCAATGCGCGCAGCCAAGAAAGCCAACGGTTACTTAATTATGGTTTCCAATTCTACGATACGCTGCATTTATACAAAAAGAACGACTCATTGACCACCATCCATCTATGGAAAGGTGCGCGCAACGAACTAAAAGCCGGATTCGACCGGGATGTTTATTTCACGCTACCCAAAGGCCAAGGCGACAAACTGAAAGCTACCATGGAATACAAGCAGCCTTTAATCGCTCCGGTGCAACTCGGCCAGGAAGTGGGCACGGTAAAATTCACGCTGGACGACAAAACCATCGAAACCTATCCGTTAGTCGCATTGGAGAAAGTCGATAGCGCGAACTTCATCGGCCGAGCCTGGGATAGTGTAAAATTACTCTTTAATTAATACAGTCTTAACTCATCACGGAAAGTTCGCATGATATATCTGAACGGTAAGTTTATGCCCATTGAGGAAGCGTGCATTCCGGTGCTGGATCGTGGTTTTATTTTCGGCGATGGCGTATATGAAGTCATTCCGGCTTATTCACGCAAACCCTTCCGTCTCGGCAAGCACCTCAATCGATTGCAACATAGCCTGGATGGCATCCGCTTGAAAAACCCATTCAGTAACGATGAATGGAAAAATCTGCTGGAACAGGTCATCGCAAAAAATGACGGAGAAGATCAGTATCTGTATCTGCACATCACACGCGGCGTCGCCAAGCGCGATCATGCGTTTCCCATTGGCGTGCCGCCGACCGTATTCATCATGAGCAATCCGCTGCTGCCGCCACCCGCGGGACTGTTAGTCAGCGGCGCTTCAGCCATCACCGCGCTCGATAACCGCTGGATCCGCTGCGATGTCAAAGCCATTTCACTGTTGCCGAATGTGCTGTTGCGGCAATTGGCGGTGGATGTGCAGGCGCTGGAAACGATCCTGATCCGCGACGGATTCCTGACCGAAGGTGCTGCCAGTAATATCTTCGTGGTTAAAAACGGCGTGCTGCTGGCGCCGCCGAAAAGTAATCTGATGCTACCCGGCATCACGTACGACGTGGTGCTCGAACTGGCGTCGGCAAACCGCATTCCGCACGAAGTTCGTGACATTTCCGAAACGGAAGTGCGCACGGCGGATGAGATTCTATTAACATCCTCGACCAAGGAGATCATGCCGATTACGGTATTGGACAATCAACCGGTTGGCAAAGGAAAACCGGGTGAACTATTCGCGCGCTTACATGCGTTGTATCAGGACTATAAAGCCACGAATATGCGCGGTCATTCCTGCGGTTGCTCGCATTCGTAATCGACACATTCAGTTTACCGATGTCAGAACAACCTTCACTGATCGAATATCCCTGCGATTTTCCAATCAAAATCATGGGTAAGGCGCAGCAGGATTTCACCCAGATTGCATTGGCGATCGTTAAATTTCATGCACCCGATTTCGATACCACGAACATGACAGTCAAAGCCAGCAAAAACGGTACTTATTTAAGCTTGACCTGCACCATCCGCGCGACTTCGCGCTCGCAGCTGGATGCTCTGTACCAGGCTTTATCGAGTCATCCCATGGTTGCCGTGGTACTGTAATTGTTGTGATCGTTCACGATGCAAAATCTTTCCCTATCTGCTTCCATTCCGCCGCATTTTGCCGTCAAAACAATGGGATTATGCGATTACCAGACAACCTGGCAGGCGATGAAGGATTTTACGCATAACCGCAGCGAACAAACCCGCGATGAAATCTGGTTATTGCAACACCCGCCGGTTTTTACCCAAGGTATTGCGGGTAAACCCGAGCATCTGCTGTACGATCATGGCATTGCGGTGATTAAGACGGACCGCGGCGGACAGATTACTTTTCATGGGCCTGGGCAAATCATTGCCTATTTGTTGCTGGATATACGCCGCTTGAAGCTCGGCGTGCGCGAATTGGTCAGACGAATGGAAAATGCCGTGATCGGCGTGCTGCAAGATTATCACGTCAAAGCCATCGGCCGTACAGAAGCGCCCGGCGTGTATGTCGGCAAAGCAAAAATCGCGTCGCTGGGTCTGAAAATTCGGAGAAACTTCTGCTACCACGGCATCGCGCTGAATGTGGACATGGACTTAACGCCATTTTCGTACATCAATCCTTGCGGCTACCAAGGATTGCAAGTCACGCAAACCAAAGATCTGGGCATTCCCGACGGTGTGGAGATTTTAGGTGCAAAACTAGCAAATCATTTACAAGAAACACTTCTTTCCAGAACAATCAACTGAATATATGACTACCGATACCCGCCAAAAAGGCGCCGACAAAACGGCGCGAAATCCCGTCAAAATAGCACCGCAATCGCGTGACGATTTGCTGCGCAAACCTTCTTGGATTCGAGTCCGTTCACCCAATAGCGAAAATTATTACGAAGTCAAACGCTTATTGCGCGAACACAAACTGCATACCGTGTGCGAAGAAGCCTCCTGCCCCAACATCGGCGAATGCTTCGGTAAAGGCACCGCCACTTTCATGATTCTGGGCGATTTATGCACCCGCCGCTGCCCTTTCTGCGATGTCGCGCACGGTCGGCCAAAACCACCGGATGCCGATGAACCGCTGCATCTGGCACAATCGATCGGTGCCATGAAATTGCGCTATGTGGTCATCACCAGCGTGGATCGTGACGATTTACGCGACGGCGGCGCGCAGCATTTTGCCGATTGCATCCGTGAAATCCGCACGCATTCGCCGCACACCAAAATCGAAACCTTGGTGCCTGATTTCCGCGGCCGTCTCGAAGTGGCTTTGGAAAAACTTGCCGCTTGTCCGCCGGATGTTTTGAACCATAACCTCGAAACCGTGCCCAGATTGTACAAACAATGCCGGCCGGGTGCGGATTATGCAAATTCCTTGAAACTACTGAAAGACTTCAAGGCGCAGTTTCCACACATTCCAACCAAATCGGGTTTAATGCTGGGATTGGGCGAAACCGACGAAGAAATTCTGCAAGTACTGCGTGACCTGCGCGATCACAATGTGGAAATGTTGACCATCGGCCAATACTTACAACCCAGCATCGGTCACCTGCCGGTGATGCGCTACGTTACACCCGAAGGCTTTAAATTTTTTGAACATGCCGCACTGGAAATGGGTTTCAGTCACGCCGCCTGCGGCCCGATGGTGCGCTCCAGCTACCACGCCGATCAGCAAGCGCATGAATCCGGTTTGCTCTAAGAAGTCCGGGAAAATTAGTGTATTCAGTCATACTGCGTTGAAATCAGGTTAAAAAGTTCATTGTCTACTTGTAAACCGTATTTATCCCCTGATTTCACCGTGGCTGACAATTTCTCATTACGCCTTTCAAAAATCTCTTGAAACAGAATCAGAAATAGCTTTAACTCATTGCGTTTCTTCCGATATTACTTCTCAAATGTTTGGAGTAAGCTACAGATCATCGATCCATCTTGATTCAAAAATAAATAGGGGTATTTATGGAGAAAAGCGCAATACTCAGTGCGTTGACCGCCGAAGTCGAACAGGGAAGATTGATTTTCCCCACTTCGACGCATGCAGCGATCAGAATTAATCGTGCTTTAAACGACCCCGATTGCAATTTTGAGATGGTGATCAAGTTCATTCAATTGGAACCGCTATTGTCGGCCAAAGTCGTCGCTATCGCCAACTCCGTGGTATTCAACCGCTCAGGAAAAAGAATCACCGATGTGCGTTCGGCCGTGAATTTGATCGGCGTACGGATGGTGCGCAATCTGGCAACGGCTGTCGTGGTGCAGCAACTTGCCGCAGCGCAAGTGCGGAGCGAAATGGTAACGCAATTATGGCAGCATTCCGCTCATGTGGCGGCACTGGCACAAGTTATTGCTCGTCGCATTACAAAACAGGACCCGGATACTGCTATGTTTGCGGGAATAATTCATGAGATCAGCTGGTTCTATCTGTTAGCGCGCGAAAAGTATTATCCCGGCCTGGTCGATGAGAATATGACCAGTTCCTGGAACAGCGACGAAGATTTAGAGGATGAAACGGAACTTGAGTGCGAAATAAAAATCGGTACTGCTATTCTCAAAGCGCTATCGATTCCAGAATCGATCATCGATAGTATCGTTTATCTATGGCGCGGCTGCCTGGCATTTCCTCCCACCACCCTCGGCGATACGCTATTGTTCGCCGATCAACTGGCTCCCGTTAAATCTCCTTTCATGCTACCTTCAAACCAAACGGGCTATAGCATCGCAAATATCGATTTATTAATCGATGAGGAAACATTAAGCAATATCCTTATGGATTCGAAAATGGAAATCAATTCCTTAACACAAGCACTGTATGTATAGAAAACCGGCGAATAAAATTTATCATTAAGCCGCGATAATCTCATAATCATGCGTTATTTTTACCGTCTGTTTTAGCATAATGGAAGCCGAGCAGTATTTTTCCGCAGACAGATTAATGGCACGCTCGACCGTTTGCGGATTCAAATTGTGACCGGTAATAACGAAGTGCAAATGAATATCGGTGAATACTTTCGGATCAACCGGCGCACGCTCGGCTTCAATTTCAACGACGCAATCGGTTATATCCTGACGGCTTTTTTTCAGGATCAGTACTACATCGAATGAAGTGCAGCCACCCAGCCCCATCAGCAACATTTCCATCGGCCTTGGCCCAAGATTCTGTCCGCCAGCATCCGGCGCACCATCCATCAATACCGAATGTCCGCTACCGGATTCCGCCAGAAAACTGACATTTCCTTTCCATTTAATACGAGTTTTCATCATTTTTTGGATAATTCAGAAAATTTCCTGGAGTTTTTACACAAATAAAAAGCCGGCGTTGTTAAGCGCCGGCTTTCCTGAATTCAGAATGAATTACTTCAGAGTCAGAATAAAGTCAGCTAATGCTTTGGCATTTTCCGGGCTGACGTTAGCATTTGGTGGCATTGGGATTGTGCCCCATACACCGCTACTTCCTTTTAATATTTTATCTGTAAGGTATGCAGAAGCATCAGCTTGACCTGCGTATTTACCAGCAATATCTTTCAGGGCCGGGCCAACCAGCTTGGTATCTACATTATGGCAATTCAAACATCCACTACTTTTTGCCAAATCAGCGTTGGCTTGAGCAACACCAGCTAATAAAATGGCAGATGCAGCAACTGCTCCAATTAAAACTTTTTTCATATCTCTTCCTTATAAAAATTATAAAAGGGTTGATATTCTAACCCGAACTTTACAGACTTGCAGCAATTCCTGTCAGTTTGTCATTACGAGTATGGCATCCGTTGACGTACATACCCAAAAACTACCGGTAATGCTGCTAACTCCGATGATACTGCGTTGCTGAGACTTAAAGGTAAATTATTTAGTTCCGGCGCAACAACGAAATCGCAGCGAACATTGCTTCACGATGACGGAATCTGTTTAACCGGCAATCAGCACACCGTCAGGAGCTAATACCACTCTACCGGGGATGTCACTCCCAAGTTAATCCGTTATCGCTCCCGCGCTGGCGCTGGAAACCAGTTTCGCGTATTTCGCCAATACCCCGCGTGCATAACGCGGTTGTGGCGGTTGCCAAGCTGCGCGCCGCTGCGCCAAAACATCATCCGGTACATTCAGTTGCAGCAAGCGCTGCTCGGCGTCGATGGTAATCGAATCGCCTTCCTGCACCAATGCGATAGTACCGCCGACAAAGGCCTCCGGCGCAACATGCCCGACCACCATGCCGTAAGTACCGCCGGAGAAACGCCCATCGGTGATTAAACCGACGGAATCACCCAAACCTTCGCCGATCAGCGCGGCGGTCGGTGACAACATTTCCCGCATGCCAGGACCGCCTTTCGGCCCCTCATAGCGGATCACCACGACATCACCCGGCTGAATTTTACGTGCCATAATGGCCGCCATACAGGTTTCTTCCGATTCAAACACGCGCGCAGGTCCGGTAATTTTCGGATTCTTGATACCGGATATTTTCGCCACACACCCTTCGGTCGACAGGTTGCCTTTCAGAATAGCCAGATGACCTTGTGCGTACATCGGATTATTCCATTGCCGGATCACATGCTGATCAGCGCGCGGTGTGTCGGGAATGTCTTTTAACACTTCCGCGATAGTTTGCCCGCTGATGGTGATGCAATCGCCGTGCAGCAATCCATGATTCAGCAACATTTTCATCACTTGCGGAATACCACCCGCTTGATGTAAATCGGCGGCCACGTAACGTCCGGAAGGTTTTAGGTCGCACAATACCGGCACTTTGGCGCGTATCCGCTCGAAATCGTCTATACACCATTCGACATTAGCAGCATGTGCAATCGCCAGAAAATGCAGAATCGCATTGGTTGAACCGCCCACTGCCATAATCACGGCAATGGCATTCTCAATTGATTGGCGCGTGATGATGTCGCGCGGCAGGATTTGCTTTTTGATCGCATTTACCAGCGCTTCGGCGGATTGCCCCGCGCTGATCAGTTTCTCGTCGTCTTCCGCGGACATCGTGGAAGAATACGGCAAGCTCATGCCCATCGCTTCAAACGCCGACGACATGGTATTCGCGGTATACATACCGCCGCAAGAACCAGCACCGGGGCATGCATGCCGTTCGATCTGCAACAATTCCTCGTCATCGATTTTATGCGCGCTGTGCTGCCCTACTGCTTCAAATACGCTGACCACCGTCAAATCCTGATTTTTATAGTGACCCGGCTTGATCGTGCCACCATAAACAAAAATCGCCGGCACATTCATGCGCGCAATCGCAATCATCGCGCCTGGCATATTTTTGTCGCAACCGCCGATAGCGATCACACCATCCATACTTCCGCCCTGCACGCAGGTTTCAATCGAATCGGCGATCACTTCGCGTGACACCAGCGAATATTTCATACCCTCGGTACCCATCGAGATACCATCCGATACGGTGATGGTGCCGAACATCTGGGGCATCGCCCCGGCCTTTCTGAGCGCCAATTCGGCTTTCAATGACAGTTCGTTCAACCCCTTATTACACGGTGTAATCGTAGAATAACCATTAGCCACGCCAACAATCGGCTTGTTAAAATCCCCGTCACCGAATCCGACCGCGCGCAACATGGCGCGGCTGGGTGCGTGTTGTGTTCCTTGGGTGATAATCTGGCTCCGTTTATTGTCTGGCATGCTTGCTCCTGAATAAGATAAAAATACAATTTATGACCCGGCGTATGCAAACGCACTTGGTATAATGTCCGCTATTTTACCGTAAATAAGGCCGAAACTATGCTCGTTCACCCGCAAATTGATCCCGTTGCTATCGCCATCGGACCGCTCTCCATTCATTGGTACGGATTGATGTATTTGCTGGGTTTCACGCTTTTTGTTTTGCTTGGACGGTATCGCATCAAACACAATCACAATCCGCAGTCAGCTTTCACTTATGAAATGCTCGACGATGCCTTGTTTTACGGCATGCTCGGCGTGATTCTGGGCGGACGCTTGGGGCATGTACTGTTCTATCAATTTGGCTACTACCTGGAGCACCCGTTACACATTTTCGCTATCTGGGAGGGCGGCATGTCGTTTCACGGCGGCTTTCTCGGCGTTTTCGTCGCGATGCTGCTATTGGCGCACAAGCATAAAATCTCATGGCTCACCGTCACCGACTTCATCGCTCCGCTGACGCCGCTGGGCTTGGCAGCAGGCCGCATCGGCAATTTCATCAATGGAGAACTCTGGGGACGGCACACCGATGTACCGTGGGGCATGGTTTTTCCGTATGTTGACGAATTTCCCCGCCATCCTTCTCAGTTATATCAATTTGCCCTCGAGGGCGTGCTATTGTTTATTTTTATCTGGATTTACTCATCTAAGCCGCGTGCAACCGGCGCAGTCTCTGGCATGTTTATGATCGGTTATGGCGTGTTACGCTCATTCGCGGAATTCTTCCGCGAACCGGAGGATGGTTTCATGGGTGTAATGACACTCGGAATTACCATGGGCCAATGGTTATCGATTCCGATGATTGTGGCGGGAATCGCTGTGCTGATATGGTCTAACCGGAAAGCGGCAAGCCATGCGCATACTAATCCACGGAAAAACAAGAAACGTTAACAATCAATTGGAAATTAAGATTCATTCTCGATCTTAATCTTCGGATACCAGCCGTTTGGCAGGAAACCAGATCGTAAACCGGCTGCCTTTTCCCACCTCGCTGGTAATTTCGAGGCGCGCTTCGTGCCGGTTTAGCACATGCTTGACGATGGCCAATCCCAATCCGGTTCCGCCCGTTTCTCGCGAACGGCTGCTGTCGACACGGTAAAAACGCTCGGTTAAGCGCGGAATGTGCTCGGATTCTATGCCAATACCGCTATCCTGCACAAAGAATACCCCCTGCCCGCCGCGATTCTCCCAATTAATCGTGATTTCGCCATTATCCGGCGTGTAGCGGATAGCATTGCTGATCAAGTTTCCAAATGCGCTACGCAACTCTTGCTCGCTTCCCAGCAACTGATCATGCGTTGCAATGTTTAATTTGATTTGGTGGCGGCCTGCGCTGAGCGATTCGGCATCCTGCAGGATGCCGTGCAACAAGCTAACGACATTCACAGCCTTTTCGCTTGCTTTATTCTGTTCATTTTCCAGGCGCGATAGAATCAGCAAATCCTCAACCAGCCGCTGCATGCGGGTTGTTTGCTCGGTCATCAATGCCAGGGCGCGCTTGTTGAAGCCGCTATTCACGTTTTCATCGGCTGACAAAGTTTCGAGGAATCCACCAATCACCGTTAACGGCGTGCGCAATTCGTGCGAAACATTGGCGATAAAGTCGCGTCGCATTGTTTCTACTTTCTCAAACCGCGTAATGTCGCGGCTGATCAGCAGTTTCTGATTATAACCATACGGTACCAGTTGCAACGAAACGATCATGTCCTGCTGGCGCGTTTGTTTCAGAATCAAAGGATTACTGAATTTACGTGCGGCGAGATATTCAACGAACGGTATTTGCCTGACCAAGTAAGTGATTTGCTGCCCGGCATCCAATGTCAGATTAATTCCCAAATGTTGCTCGGCCACCGGATTGCACCACTCGATCCGGTCGTGCTCGTCCAGAATGACGATGCCATCTGGCATCGCCGACGTCACACTGCGCATGCGTTCCAGCGCCAAGCTTAACAATTCCCGGCTTTGGCTATGCTGACGCACGTAGCGCGCCAAATGCGCGAATACATCGTCCCAGGCACCGGAACCGGCCGGAATACTGCCCGGTGTATGATCGGAAAGCTGCAACCAGCGTTCCAGCGCGACGATGTGGCGGGTGTGATGCAACACTATCCACAACATCACTATGCTAAAAAAGATCAATGCATTCACGCTGCCGAGCATCATCCACACCACTGCGGTAATAAAGATGATGAACAGAATGTTAGAAGATCGTTGCCAAATATCAGACACTGAATAAATCCTGAAAAAAGTGATTGCGCGGAAGAAAGCTGGGAAATGGCTTAAATTTCTACATCGGAATCTTTGACCGGCGATGTAGCTAGCGCGGAAAACCGGTAACCTGTGCCTCGGACGGTTTGTATCCATTCATCTTTGCCTGCTGGCTGCAATGCCTTGCGTAATCGCCGGATATGCACATCGACGGTGCGTTCTTCGACAAATACATGATCGCCCCAAACCCGGTCAAGCAGTTGGTTGCGCGAATAAACCCGTTCGGTATGCGTCATCATAAAATGCAACAAACGATATTCCGTTGGTCCCAATTCAATTTCCCGATTCCCGGCCGTCACACGGTGATTAACTGGTTCAAGCCGCAAACCGTCAATTTCAACCACTTCGTCTGAAGCTTCCGGAATTAACCTGCGCAGCACAGCGTTGATACGGGCAATCAATTCACGCGGCGAGAAAGGCTTGGTGATGTAATCATCCGCCCCTATTTCCAACCCCGCCACCTTATCCGATTCCTGTGTGCGTGCTGTCAACATGATGATTGGAATCAGCCGGGTACGGTCATCGCGCCGCAAAACGCGAGCAAACTCGATTCCACTCATTCCGGGCAGCATCCAATCCAGCAAAATCAAGTCGGGTAACGCTGCTTTGATAACCGCCATCGCTTTCTCGGCATTATCCGCGCAAACTGTTTCGTAGCCGGCTTGTTGCAGATTATAGGTAATCAACTCCTGTATGGCCGCTTCATCTTCCACAATCAATATCGTTGCCGTCATATACACTCCTAGACCGGTCAATTTTTCTCTGCAGTTTGCTACAATGCGGTCAATGAATTTTTAGTCCGTAAACATTAAATATATTATGGCCGGTTTAACCAAAAATACACCTTATCCTACCGAAATTAAGCTGCACACGAAATCCAGAATACTCGACATCGCCTTCTCCGATGGCAAAGCTTTTCAATTTCCCTGCGAATTTCTGCGCGTTTTTTCACCATCAGCCGAAGTAAGCGGTCATGGCCCTGGACAGGAAGTGCTGCAAACCGGTAAGAAAATGGTCAATATCACCAAAATTGAACCCGTTGGCAATTATGCCATACAGCTTAATTTTACTGATGGCCATAATACCGGGTTGTATTCATGGGATCTGCTGTATAACTTCGGTCTTAATCAGGATAAAATGTGGCAGCAATATCTGCAACGCATGGTTGAGGCCGGTGCCAGCAGAGAACCGGCAACCCGCCCTAACACTGCAAATCATTCCTGCAAATAAATTTTTAGCCATCGTCAACTAACTTGAGAGCCCAATTCCCGTCATGACAAAAACTACCCATTTTGGCTTTAACACCGTTGCCGAAGAAGAAAAAGCTGGCAAAGTTGCAGAAGTGTTTCATTCGGTAGCGGAACGCTATAACTTGATGAACGACTTAATGTCGGCAGGTCTGCATCGCCTATGGAAGCGTTTTGCTATCGAAGTCAGCGGCGTCAGAAGCGGCGATAAGGTTTTGGATATCGCCGGCGGCACCGGGGATCTGACCGCGCTTTTTTTACAGAAAGTGGGCAAATCCGGTGAAGTTTGGCTGACCGACATCAATAATTCCATGTTATCGATCGGCCGCGACCGCATGATCGACGAAGGCACGCCGACACCGGTTGCGCAGTGTGACGCAGAAAAATTACCTTTTCCCGATAACTATTTTAACTGCGTGAGCGTCGCATTCGGCTTAAGAAACATGACGCACAAGGATGCCGCTCTCAAGGAAATGCTGCGCGTCATTAAACCGGGAGGTAATGTTATTGTGCTTGAGTTTTCAAAAGTCTGGAAACCGCTGCAACCCGCCTATGACACATACTCATTCAAATTACTTCCCGCCATGGGAAAAGTGATCGCGGATGATGCGGATAGCTACCGCTACTTAGCCGAATCCATCCGCATGCACCCTTCTCAAGATGAGTTAAAGGAATTGATGGAGCAAGCGGGCTTTGAGCGTGTCGAATACTTCAATATGACAGCCGGTATCGTGGCGCTGCACCGGGGTTATAAGTTATAAGTAAAAATAAGGGATTTTTCAGTTGATTTGATCAATTCGGTTGGTCTTGAGAAACCATCGCTGTTGCAATATCCTGCTCCAGAAGCTTCAATTTTTCCTTCATCAGCTTACCGATAAATAATTGCGGTTCCGAAGGTATCAGATTTTCGTGCAGCTCGCGTTGCTTGATTTTCTCCATCGCTTGAACAAAATGCTCAACGAACTGATAGGGTTTGTTTTCCATATTCTTAAACAGCGCTTCACCAAAATAAGTATATTCATTTTCGTTTGCGCAACCGAAAGAGGTTTTGTCCGATGCAGCCGCGGTAAGAATCAGGCTGTGTTCGTCTTGCAGCGCCTTGATAAAGCCGCCAGAATAGCACGCTGAAACCAGAATGATACGCCAGCGGATATCGGCATCATCCAAATATGTTTTGATGTCTACAGGACGTATGTAATTGAGATCGAGTGGCCACATCTCTACAGCAAGCTCATGATTCATCGATCCATGGCTGGTCAGATAAAGAAATATTACATCTTCGTCCCGATTCATTTTGCTGCCGATATGCTTCAGCGCAATCCTGAGGTTTGTGGACGATGCCAGCGGTGTCGAATCGAGTGTCTTTAGATTATTGACTAAAGCAACGGAACGTCCCGACGTACCCAGACGCTCGTTCACGACCCGCCGCACATGGTCAATTTCCCGCATGAAAACATCTTGTGTGGAATCGGCGCCAAAGCCGACAAAGAACAAATCGTTAACCCCCGCGATACCCGGTTTGACCGGATCCAGCGCATTGTTCAAAAGCCGGTACTGGTTATAGTACACATATTCCTGATTGACATCGTAGCGGGCATCATCGGTATACGCAGCCAGCTCACCGCCGTCGTCATAACCTTCGTTCCAGAAACTGAACGATAAATTGGCCAGCGGATAAGATGCACTCAGCCACAACAGGGTAATTAAGACAGCTTTAGGTTTATTGCCTTCGAGTAATTGCAATGCAATATAAAAACAAACGGCTAAAGCCCAGGCGATAAAAAGAATATAACCAGCCGCCAGGAATGTTTCAGGCAGGAAAATCAAAAGAGTAAAAGAAATCAAATAAAAGAAAGGCAAAACACAATAAGTGATCACCAAAATCTTCAGCAAATCGCCCTGATTGCCAGTTAATTTTGCAAACACAAAACTCATGATCAGAGCAATCAATAATTTGACACCGAGATAGCCCAGTCCTGACAGATCAAAAACAGCGCTGGATGTGACTGCATACGAAACAACCACTGCCATCAATGCATAAAACCCCAGTAACAGAAAGAATTGATCGTAAGAAACGGTTATTTTTTCGATGGCATTACGGCGAAAAGCAAGCAACCGGATTCCGCAATAAAGATTCAGAGACATAATCCGGAATTCTCTAATCAATCCGGATTGTTTCGATTCTTTAGAAATGCTTGCGTATAAATCCATTCTTTTCTCCAGATTAACGATCAGTTACTACAGCGTATCATGAACGGCATTAATCGATTTGAATACAGTATCGTGACAACAGATTCTGACTTCTATTAAGTCAATAAAAAAGGAAAAATCGATCCTAACTCAGATAACTTCAGAGAAATAAAGTTTAACAGCAGCATGACATGTTTTATTGAATTGACGGTATCAATAGGAGTGCGCTCCTATCAAACCAGATCTTCTAATCAAATTTTCAGGGGATTTATCTCAATCAATCACTGCTAAAAACACAAAAATGCGGGTAATTTATCGTGTTTCTAAAGTTTTTCCGTAGTAGATCGATACGATACACTTCTGATATTAATCCTGATTTTATCTTGGGTTAGTCGAAGATCCGAACATAACTTACTTATCAATAGCGGGGAATATTAAATGAACACAGCATTGCACGAAATCGATGAGCGCACTAACTTGACTGCCAGCAATAAGTTCGAATTGTTGTTGTTCAGATTGGGCGAAGCTTCCGGGAACGGTCAGCGGGAATTGTTCGGCATCAATGTTTTCAAGATTCGAGAGATTCTGGTCATGCCAACCATTACCGCGATCGCCAATGCACCCGATAATGTGATGGGTGTAGCCAACATTCGCGGTCAAGTGATTACCGTCATCAATCTACCTAAGGTTGTCGGTTGTACACCGAAAAAAGGACTCCCGATTCTATTAGTTACCGAATTTGCGCGTTCGACCCAGGCTTTTGCAATCGAGGAAGTCAATGAAATCATGCGCCTTGAATGGAATCAAGTTATTGCAGCGGAAGGCAAAGGCGGCAAATTAGTCACTAGCATCGCCAGAATTGACAGCAATGGGGAAGATTCCAGATTAGCGCAAGTGCTCGATGTTGAACAAATTCTGCGCGATGTTTTGCCTGCACCAATTGACGACATAACGACAGAGAAAATAGGTCCGTCGATAAAACTCCCGGTTGGGAAAGTTATTCTGGCAGCTGATGATTCACCACTTGCGCGCGGTATGATCGAAAATGAACTCAAAGCGTTAAATATTCCATTTATCATGACAAAAACCGGACTGGAAGCTTGGAATCGCATTCAATCCCTGTCGGATGCCGCCACCGCCGAAGGCAAAACTATTCAGGATAAAGTTGCATTAGTGCTGACCGACTTGGAAATGCCGGAAATGGATGGCTTCACGCTCACACGCAACATTAAAAACGATCAGCGATTCAAATCGATCCCGGTTGTGATTCATTCCTCTTTAACGGGCGAGGCCAATGAAAAGCACGTCAAATCGGTAGGCGCAGATGCTTACATCGCCAAATTTGTCGCGGAAGAACTGGCCGAAACCATTCGCAAGGCGTTGGCTTAGTGATTGCTGCGGCCGGTATAGACCCCGGCTATCATTTTTCTGCCAGGAAATGTTCGACCATGGCTTGTTTATAATCGATCTGGCCAAACGAAATATCCTTTAACTCACCCTTCCGGTCGAACAAAATACAGGACGGCGTTCCCTGTAGTGCAAAACGCTCAAAAGTTTCCGCGCGCATCGATTTCTGCTCCATGTAATGCCGGACTTGCTGCAGCACGGTTTGTTTTTGCTCGGTGCTGAATTTGTCGAAATCGGGCAGAAATTTTTGCGCATACTGCAGTACACGTTCATTGGTAACCGGTTCGGTTTCCGCCACAACGCGATCCATCCCCACGGCAAACGGTATTTTCCACGGCAACTTGCCTTCCCGCAGCAGGTTATACTGACTGAGCGCCTTATAAGTTTCACCGATCACTTCACCGGTAGCTACCAGCTTCTGCAAGTTTTCCAGCGTATTTTTATCGTAATCCTCGAATGCGGTGGCCAGACCGATCACAACCAGTCCTTGCTGATGATAGCGTTCATGCAAGTCAACCGCTCTGGGTAGCGAATAAATGAAACAACCGGGACAGTTCACCTGAAAAACCTCGATCAATACAACCGAACCGATCAAATCGTTTAATGAAGATAAATCGCCTTGTACCCAAGTAGCCACCGTAATATCGGAAAGTGAGTGATGAATCATAGTCAATATAATAATTAGAATCAGCAAAAAACTTTAGAATATTACATAAGCTATGAGTTGCCGTGTAGAATTTTTATCGACCTTGCCCCGATAATTCGTACATCTTAATGCGCTTATCATGTGGTCTTTTTCAACTGTGCCACAAGCCAGTTTTGCTCAAACTTCATTGGACTGATGTAATTCAGTGTTGAATGCAATCTTCTGTGGTTGTAGTAGTTAAGCCAATCTGAATCGCCCCGGATTTTCTGGAGATAAAATGGTTTGAGAGGAGAAGAAGATGAAGAATCAAATCAGTTATTCACCAGAAGTACGGGAACGAGCGGTTAGATTGGTATTTGAGCAGTGGAAAGAGCATAAATCGCAGTGGTCGGCGATAAAGTCGATTGCATCGAAGATTGGCTGCACAGCAGAAACGTTGCGGACATGGATAAGAAGAGCGGAGACGGATCAGGGAATTCGAGGCGGTATGTTGACATCGGATTCCGGGTTTGTGGCGCTCGTAAAGTATGGCGGCAATTGCTGCGAGAAGGTGTTGGTGTTGGTGTTGCTCGCTGTACGATTGAGCGGCTGATGAAGAAGCTTGAGATACAGGGCGCCAGGCGCGGCAGGAAGTGTTGGGCGACCGCTGCGGATGATTCGCTCTATCGGCCAAACGGCAAGATCAACCGGCAATTTAAGGCAACCTGGCCAAATCAATTGTGAGTGGCAGACATCACATGTGTTGCAACATGGGCGGGATTTGTTTATGCGGCTTTTATAACCAATGTTTTTGCCAGATACATTGTTGGCTGGCGGGTCAGCTGGTCATTGCACATCGAATCGGCGCATAAATTCAGATTCTCGATGCGCAACGGGTTGTATATATTCTGCAGTTCATGGTTGGTTTGCTCGAAACTGGAACACTCGGCGGTTTTGACATAGCGGTTCGCTAGATCTCCGGCAATGGGGGGAAGTTTGGTAAAAATATGCTGCCGCATGCGGCGGCATATTTTTGTACCGTGAGCTGCCATGCGCTCATCGGCAAAAATGACTTGTGGCAATTTTGTGCTACAACCGAGGCTTTTGGAGACCAACCGAGACTAATCGGTCATTTCTGGGGGAAGGCGGGATTCGAACCCGTGGCAATATTTGATATATCAATCATTTATTGTTTTCCTTTGCTATTTTTGTGTCATTTAAAATTATTCTATAGCAGCGTCCAATAAGCACGAATTGAATGGCGAATTAGACACTTCTCTGCTTAATAACGTTTACTAACTTTCTTGCTAATTCTTCAATGCCTAAGGATGAGCTTAGACTGACTTTGTCTGCCAATCTAGGGCTGTATTCATACACGTCATTAACATTAACGTTGTGCCAGATTGGAAGTATCACATTTGACTTTTTAAGTATTTCCCTTGTAAAGACAGAATCAAATTCTGCTTTACCCCAACCCTCGTTGGATAGGAAGTTTGGAGACAAAATAACGATACATTTCTGAGTTTCTTTCAAGCCCTTCTCGATGCTAGCCCGGAGGCTGTCGCCAACTCTTAAAGAATACTCATCATACCAGACAGGACACATGAGTTTTGACATTTCAAGAGCAAGTTCGCGAGCTAGTGCGTCCTTGTCTCGAGAGTCATGGGAGATGAAAGCTAATGGCTTTTCAAGCTCAGATCTTATCATGGCATATTCCTTATCTCTTACCAAAACATAAAAACCATGAGCTGCTCCAAGTTCAGTGATGTGCTTTCTGTCCGCCTGATTTAAGCAGTGGTCAACATAAAAGTTAATTCGCTTGGTAAATAAAAGTGTTTCAGAGCTGGCTCTTTCAGAATAAGAAGGAAATCCACTTTCTATGCGGGTAGTATCACCCTCTGAGGTTAATACGCATTTATTGGTTTCTTGCAAAGAGAATATTACATTGGCGTATCCAAGAATATCTTCTATACCCTCTGATAGAAAAAAAGACCAGTACTTTGCATTTGCATCGAAATCTTTAGAGATTCTTGCCAGAATAGATTGATGCTGCGTTCCAGATTGGTCAATCACTTGCCAATTTTTATGCAGAGAGAAGCACTTGTTCAAATCTGTATCAAAATATTCTCTTAGTGTCGCCATATGATTTCTCTGCAAAAGTGGCATACTTGAACCGCTGGCTATGAATGAAGGTGAATCCCTTGCAACTCATTGTTATGCCTTTTTTACAACAAACAGAAACGGCTTGATGCCGGTGACCATGGATTCATTCAACTGCGTAAGGATATTCTCTACCTTTGCAGCTTCTTCTAGCTTAAAATCGATAGGCAACTTAATAGCTTGTTTTGCAATATCTTGTACTGCTTTTATAGATGCGATTTTATTGTTAAAATTCTTTTTGTCGTGCTTTTTTTCCTCATCATTCCATGACACCTGCATGTTCTTTGCGTTTAAGTGCTTCGCGCGAGCAACATGTACATGGCGTTGCTGCTTTAATGCGGGATCTTCAGCATCTACCCGTAGCATCCAATCCTTTTTTCTAGATGATACCCATCGCCCTTCATTGATGAGCACATTTCCTGGGATCAGCTCCTGTGACACCTGCAGAATGAAGTAATCGATTCCTTCTTCACTCCGAAATTCTTTAAACGACCGCACGATTTCTCCTTGTTCGGCATAATAAGTAATTATACAGATCCAGTATCGGTGAATCGGTGTCAGATCTAGAATGAAGAATTATCCATTTTTATCAAGTGGAAAGGAGTAATCATAGGGTGCAGACTCGATTGATATTAGCCAGTGTTATTTAAACATTATTTATTTGATTGGATTGTTTAATCAAAGACTCAGCAGGAATACCAAGTTCATGATGTAGTTTCCAGATCATTTTGAGTGTCAGAGAGCGTTTGCGATTTAATACTTCATACACACGGTTACTTTTCCCGATCATTGGTTCAAGGTCTTTGACTGTTAAGCCTTTCTGCTCCATTTCAAATTTAATCGCTTCGACGGGATCGGGGAGGTCAAGTGGAAAGTGCTTATACTCATAGGCTTCGATCAGCGTTACCAGAATATCCAGTTTTTCACCTTCCGGTGTGTTGGGTTCGGCCGTCATGAGCGATTCCGCTTCTTTTAGTGCTGCGCGATAATCGGCATCAGTTTTGATAGGTTTGATATTCATGTTAGGTGTTCCTAGTGCTAAATCGTTTGTGTATCGATTTGATCGTATTGGGCATGTGTTCCGATGAAACGGATATAAACGATGCTGTAAGCGTAGTTGATCCATACTACTAGCCGGTATTTATTACCGGCAATATTGAATACGACTCTGGCGTCTTTCAGGATGCTGGCATTTTTGAAATCCGCCTTGACTTCCACGGGTGTTGCCCAGTTAGCCTTTAATGTATGTCTGTACCAAGCGAGTGTAGGCTGAATTGCATCGGCGTAAGACGAATCATCTTTCCAGAATGCCTTCAAGGTAGACAGAGCAATAATTCTCATAGGTGAGATATTAGTCCCGTTTTGGGACTTTCACAACTATTTTGATGAAGGAATCCATCGCCCATACACTTTGATGATCATTCCCCAGTCTTTATGCCCCATTTGCTTGGCAACATCCATGTAGTGTGCCCCCCTTGAGAGCATAGTCGACGCGAAGGTGTGTCGGGTTTGATATGGGTTGCAGTAGCTGATGTTGGCTTGATTCAGTGCCGGAATCCAGACTTTCTTGTGGATCGGTTGATCGTTTCTCCATGGCTGATGGGTATCCGGGTCGTGAAAAACAGTTTCATTCTGTTTTTTTGTGAAAGCCTGCTGATTGAGCAGCGCTTCTCTGGCTTGCGGCTGTAATGTGACTTCCCGTTTCCCCGATTTGGTTTTGGTGTCTTTCAGCTGTCCGCGAACGTAAGCGCTGCTAACAAATATCCGGTTGTTTTCAAAGTCTACATCCTGCCAGAGAAGCGCGATTAGTTCGGAAGTCCTGAGACTTGAATAAAAGGCGAACTGAATCAGGTTTTTTGCCTGGCCGGTCAGTTCGTTCAAGATTTTTGTTACTTCCTCTTGTGTGAACGGCTCAGGTTCGCGGGTTTCTTTGGGCAGATTCTTAACTCTTATTAGCGGGTTTTTATCGATGATTTCATCATGGCATAGCTCATCGAACATTTGGCGCAGTGGAATAAGGATGTTGCCTTTGCGCTTGTTGGAACAAGGGAGTTCCGACAGCCATTCCTTGATTCTACTTGCAGTCAGTTCGGCAATAGGCAGATCGCCAAAAGTGGGGATCAAGTGATAATAAATCGCGCTGTTGTAGTCTTGTAGCGTGCCTTTCTGCTGTTTGGCTTGGTTGCGTTGCAGCCAGCTTATTATTGCTTCTTTAATCGTGTAGCGATCAGGGCGGAACGATCTGGCACATCCGCAGACCGGAAAACCCGTTTGCGACTAAATCGGAACACGAGAGCGAAATCCCGCTGATACCGCAAGATGGCGATCAATTTATCATCAACGACGGAGACATCGAGCAACTTTTTGAAACCGTCAGCAACCTGATGCAACGCATCGAGGAGGTGGCATGATTCCATTCGACGCAAAAAACTACAGAGCGCAACGCAATTTCAGCGTATCAGGATGGTCGGTTATCGGCATTGTTTCACTGGTGATTCTGCTTGCGTGGATGGGTGAGCGGGACCGTGAAGCGCAGGTTAATCGGGTGCAGGAAGCTGCGCAGTGCAGGTGACCAATGGCATCAGTCAATAAAGTAATCCTCATCGGCAACTTGAGTAAAGACCCGGAAACTCGTTATATGTCGAATGGTGATGCTGTTACCAATATCACATTGGCAACGACTGATACCTGGAAAGACAAGAACGGTGAGAAGCAGGAAAAAACCGAGTGACACCGCGTTACTTTTTATCGAAAACTTGCTGAAATTGCAGGTGAGTACCTAAAAAAGGCCGTTCTGTTTATATCGAAGGCAGGCTTGAAACTCGCAAATGGACAGACAAGCAAGGCATTGAGCGCTACCATAGATATCATAGCAACCGACATGAAAATGCTTGGCAGCAAACCGCAAGGCCAGTAATCAGAAAGCAATCCCACCACTCCAAAAGCTGGCGCAAGCGGCGGTAATGATAGCGGGTTTGATGATATGGATGATGATATTCCGTTCTGAATGAAATTCAACTTGGTTTTATTTTTTGGAGGTGATATATGCAAATAGACGTAGATAAATTAAGTAATTTAATAAACGAATTATCAGTAGATTGCGTAAATCATTGCGTCGAATCATCAGTCTTTTTAGGTGAAATTGATGATAACGTGATCAGACTTACGATTATAAATAAAGGAGAAGCTATCGAAGAACACGATTTCACTGGAGTTATTGACGGATTTAAGTGCGTGAGCGAATGACTCTAATAGAAACAACTAAAAACGCCAGACGTAACGAATTTAGGGATGTCGCAAGGTATAAGAAGCAGAAAAAATCACAAGGGATTGCGAAACACCGCTCTACTCTCAAATTCATGACAAGTATCTATTAGATAAAGATGAAATAATTGAAGATGTTCGTATTGACGTGGAAACATTATGTACCATAGCAATAGAGCTGATAAAGCATGCAGCGCCAGGCGTAGTCCGTGAAGCAGGTAGGATTATTGAGATTAGATCGTATAAGGATAGGATGAAATGAGTTTTTTCGAATGGCCGTGTGAACTGGTTTTCAGTGTTTGTACCTTTTTAGTAACGACAAAGGCTTTATTGGCATTCATTCTTTGCGTTATCGCGGTCGGGATGATTTTCATAGTAATAAAAGAAATAATCAAGGATTTGAGGAAATAATCGAAGCTTGTGCTCATATTGGAATATCAAAAAGCTACTTATGAGGAGGATGCCAGCCGACATTGGGCGTTCTGCTGAAGATACTGAAGCACTACGCAATATCTATTGATGAGATTGACGATGATATTACCTAATTTAACCAAGCAGAAGATATGTACGATGTTTTGAAACAGCTTGTTTCTTGGTGCGATGAGAATAAATCAGGAGATAGCTTGTATTTCGTAAAACGGGCGCGCGAAGTGTTGGCAAAAATCGAATCAACAGAAAAGCACAGCAATCAATGACCAATTACGTCACCATAAAAAAATTCTGTGCCGATACAGGATATTCACCTGATGCTGTTCGGTCAAAAATTTCACACGGTGACTGGGAAATCGGTAAAGAGTATATTAAGGCTCCGGACGGAAGAATTCTAATCAACATTGAAGGTTTTGAAAAATGGGCGGAAAGTACCCCTGGCGTTCGAGAATCCAGCGAATCATCGATTGAAATCGATATCCGTTACAACGGTAAGTGCTGCCGTGAACGTCTCGCACTTAAGCCCACCCCCTCTAACTTGAAGAAAGCCGCGCAGCACCGAGCGGCGATTTTCAACGCATCGATGCCGGAACATTTGACTATGCGTACACATTCCCGAAATCAAAAAACGCGCACAAATTCGCGCCATCGCAATACACCGTAAAAACCTATCTCACCGAATGGCTGGAAAATAAACGACCGGTGCTGAAGGCCAGCACACACAAAGACTACACAAAAACGCTGCTGAATATCATCGTGCCGCGCTTTGGCGCCACACTGCTGCACATGCTCACCCGCAACGATATCCGGCAATGGATCGCCACAGTGGATTGCTCGAATAAACGCATCGCAAACATACTCAGCCCGCTTCGCGCCGCACTGCAAGACGCGCATCATGACGACCTGATTCAGTCAAATCCGCTGTTCAATTGGACGTATAAACGCAACGAGCACCGCCGCAGAAAATGCACGTTGACCCGTTTACACAGGACGAACAGCAAGCAATCATGGAAACCGCAACCGGACAAATCCGGAATCAGTGCATCGCATTTTTTTGGATAGGCATGCGCACCAGCGAATTGATCGCGCTGGAATGGACAGATATAGACTGGAAGCGTAAGAAAATCACAGTGAACAAAGCACTCACAACGGCCGCAGACTCGGACGAAACCACAAAAACAAAAACCGGAACGCGCGAAATCGACATGCTTGCGCCGGTAGAACAAGCACTCATCGATCAGAAACAATACACGCTATTGCAAGGCAGAAAGATTTTTTTGAACCCGGCAACAGGGAAAATATGGACGGGAGATCAGCAGATCAGGAAAACTTTCTGGATCCCGTTATTGAAAAAAACAAAGGTTAGATACCGTAACCCATACCAAACGCGCCACACCTACGCATCCATGATGCTATCGGCCGGTGAGAATCCGGCATGGGTTTCAAGTCAAATGGGACACTCAAACATCATGATCACGCTGCGAACATACGCGCGATGGATACCCAGCGATAACAGCAAGGCGGCAAAGCTCTCAAGATGTTTTTTGCAAAAAACGCAGAAAAGTAACAACAAAAAGACCGAAGATTTATCAGCCATACTGACCAAAACATGCAAAAAGATGACCAATTATGACAAAATACAGTCATTATTTTGTATGTAAGTAATTGATAAATAAGTAAATGCTGGCGGAGAAGGCGGGATTCGAACCCGCGGTACGGTTTGAGCCGTACACACGCTTTCCAGGCGTGCACCTTCAACCACTCGGTCACTTCTCCAGCAAAGTTCGACAAGGGGCAAAAGAATAAACCAGATTGCAGTTTCGGGCAAATTTGTTTTTAATGAATGCCGATTAAATACTTAGACTAAATATTTCCACACAGAGAAAGTGGCACCTTGTCCCCCTATGGTGCCATCAGGTTTATGGATATTCCAGATGAGAATCGGATCGGCCAGAAAACGTTGGCCGGTGCTGGAAATTCTGATGCCTCTGTAATCAGCAATATAGCCTTGCTTTTTCACTTGTTCCAGCATGCGGGAACGTTCTTCCCGTTTACCGGGTTCCGCCGTCAAGCGGGATGGGGTTTGGGTAAATTGCTGCCAATTCATCGCCCATAAATCGAGCGCTGCCTGATTGCCGTAATTCAAGACTGGATCGTCTTCCGTGCCGTGCGATGCTACAACAAATGCACTGTTGAATAGCCGCTCCGCTTGTTCTAGCGGCGTGCCCGTGCGCACGATCAATTCCTGCTTTACCCAGTGCGCGTAGCTATCGAGCAAATACTGGCACCATTGCACCATTTCGGGATCGGTCCAGTTAGTGTGCTGCAGATCAATCATTTGGCAAGAATTACAACCCTAAATAGCCTTTTGCGATTCGATAATAAACAATCCGCAAGGGTTTGCCTTCACGTGTGATTATCATGCTCTGTATCGGTCCGGGCTGATCGAGAAGTCTGGTGATGTCATTGCCAGCACGATCATGCTCAAGGTGTGGTCGCTCCATGCCAACCAGAATGATGGGCCGGGTGGTGGGCGCTTCCGATGGATGCCAGACTTCATACATGGCGCCGCTGTCGCCAAACATATTGCGTGAGCGGATATCCATTGGTTCACCATGCCGATTGTAAAAAGACATCGCGCTGGAAACCGACCATTTACTCATGCCCACGACAAGCGGTTTTTGCCCTGTTTCCCGCTGCACATTTTCGGCAATCTTTTCGATCTCGTTGGTGGTTTCGCGCCAATAGTAACGAGTCATGAATGACGGATAGGGTACTCCCGGAATCCCGAGCACGACGTAGTGCAGCACGAGCGTATAGGCCACGATGGAAATGGCGATGGTCGGCTTCCAGGCGGCTTGAATGCGGCCAACCATGCTGCGCGGATTGACATCCTGCCCCATCATCCATGCCATAGTCGGCACTATGGCTAGCCAAAGGGGAGCGGTCCAATGAAAACGCAATGAATCAAACATACTTAAGACAATAAATATGACCAGCGGCACACCTGTGAAGATGCATACAAACAGTTTACGTCTGTGTGCCATCTCACTGCTGTTTGGCTGGTTTTTGGGCAGCAGCGCCCAGAGTGCGGCAACCAAACCCACGGGCGATAACAGCACCAGCAGATCTACGAGCATAAGATGGAGTGAAAATAAATCATCGCCGACACCGCGCACGCGCGATGACTGAAATACGATCGAAGACCAATGATGTTCCAGATTCCAGATAATGACCGGGGAAAACAGTAGTAGCGCCAGCAATGCAGCAAGGTATGGATGGGGACGGATCAGCCAGCGGCGCGCAGCCGGATCGACAATTGCAAATAACAATGCGGCTATACCGAGCAATCCCAGCGTATATTTGGACAAAATGCCGAGACCAAATGCGATTCCCATACCCAGCCACGCCAAACTGCGGTTTGCGATCAAGGCGCGTTCCATGTAATAGAGCGTGGCAGCCCAGGCGGCCATCACCGGTGCATCCGTTGTCATGAGAAAGCCGGTGGCAAAGGTGAACGGCAAAATAGCCAGCAACAGCGCAGTGCGTATGGCGGTCGATTTGTCATACAGATTCTGTGCCAAAGCATACAGAAAACCCATCGTGATCAAACCGCAAAGAAATGCACCAATCCTGACACCGAATTCAGTATCGCCGGCGACTGCGGTACCGAGCCAAATCAACCATGCCACCAGGGGCGGATGGTCGTAAAAGCTTAAATCCATGTGCTGCGCGTAATTCCAGTAGTACGCTTCATCTGGAATCAGCTCTGTTTGACCGAGGTAGATCAGACGCAGCAATACGATGAGTGCGATGATTCCAATTGAAGCAACACGCCAGCGCACATCCGGAGCGGGTGAATTCTGTGTCGCGGATGGCAAGTAAAAGACGGATCCCAAGTAAACTATGATTGCGCTAACCGCAGTGGCGGGAAAAATAGCCAATAGCGGCGGCGTATGCCACTCATAAACCAGCAAAGCCAATAAGCCGCCACGCATGAACAGCGCAATACCGCCAAGCGCTGTAAAACGGCCAATCAGGCGCCAGTCCAGTTGTCCTTCTGGTTGTAGCCGGAATAATTCGCGTGAATTGAATGCGTACACTGCCGCAGCAGCGAGAAAGCTCACGATATGCGCCAATGCCACTCCGGCGCCGCTGCTCATCAATAGCTGGTAGATTACAATATCGATAAGCGCGCAAAACAGACCGGTTGTCACATGCCGCTTGGTATCATGAATAGCAACTGCACCGCCCGCAAGCACCATCAGCCTCTCTAAATAAGCCCATTGGTGGTGAAACGACAATTTCGAAGTGCCGCGTGTCCGGTCGCGAAAGCAGATGGGGATCTCAATAACTTTCAGTTTGCTTTGTCCAGCCATCAACAATTCGAGCAGAATCTTATAACCGCGCGCTTGCCCGGAAACGGCTGAGGCCAGTTCGCGGCGGAAGGCAAAAAAGCCGGAAGTGGCGTCGTTGACATCGCATAGCGGGCGTGCCAGCCAGCCGCCAACGCGCGATAACCATTGCCGGTGCAACGGCCAGCCTTCGGTACTGCCACCGGGAACGTAACGGCTGCCGACGGCGATATCGTGACTGCCGTTCAATACCGGTTCCACAAGCGCATGTAGCCGCTCGGGCGGATGACTCAGATCGGCATCCATGACGACAATGACTTCGCTCTTCGCGGCAGCTGCGCCAGCCAGAATCGATGCGATCAAATCGGGCTTTTCCGTGCGCTCAATCAGTCTTACGTGCGCTTTTTCCTCCCAAGCATGAACTTTCTCGGATGTGCCGTCGCGCGAACCGTCGTCGACGAAAATAACTTCAAAACTATCCGGCGGCAGATCCAATGCAAGTAGCGAATTTAATAAGGGATCGATGTTGTCAGCTTCATTCAATGTCGGAATGACGATGGAAAATTGTGTTGAGTGCATCTCAGAGAGTGGATTAGTTAGTTTTTTGATTGTTGCAGCAAAAGTGAATTTTTAACGAAAGCGCAAATATATTTATTATTCACAATATCTTCACTATGGTTAATCTATCATTTACTTGTTTAATGCGATATGGTTAAACTTATGAATATCAATTATTTTTAACATAACAGGGAATATCTGGGAGCCGATTGTGTAATGAAATCGCTGTCAGTATAAATTAGGAAAACAACAAATGGGGATTGATTTAGGGTTTGACAGGATTGTCCGGGATTTAAGCGGTGCGAGATGGATTCTTTCTCAATTAACGGAAGATGATACGGCGGCAACGTCGATTCATCGCTATTTCCGGCGTATCGTCTGGAATGAGAGTGGTTTTGCGGATCGCTGTATTATGCTGCTAGTGTTACCGCTTATGCCTATTTTGATCATTGCGCTGACAGTGGTTTTCACGGCGCTCAATGGATACGCGATAAAAAAACGGACGGGGAAAGGAATTGTCCGCCAAGCTTATGAGCAAATCGGTGTTGCATGCCGTTTTGCAATTTTACCACCCTGGTACTATATCTTTGAGTTACACGATGACGACAAAAGGCTGCGCGCCAATGAATATCTCAATCGTTTTGAAACGAAGGCCGGGCTGTACCTTTTTCTGCGGAATAATAACGGCGGACTTCCGGTTCCTGCCGAACGCACGACGCAATGCATCCGGGACAAGACGCTCTTTATGGTACATTGCCGGAAAAATGGCGTTACCGCGGCGCCTATTCTTTGGATAATCAAGAATAAGGAAATTATACCGGTGGATTGGGATAAATCCGGTTTTCCGGAGTTTGATCTTTTCATCAAACCGCTGAACGGGCAAGGCGGCAGAGGGACGATCCGCTGGGATTATCTGGAGGATGGGCAATTTCTCTGTAACGATGGAAGCCGCGCAAATGGAAGTCAGGTGCTCGAAATTCTGCGGCAAAATTCGGAACACACGGCTTATATCGTGCAACCACGGCTGATTAATCATCCCGAAATTGTTGATTTAGCCTGTGGCGCGTTGGCGACCGTGCGCGTTATGAGTTGCCGCAATGAAACGGGCGATTATGAAGTCACCAATGCGGTCTTCCGCATGAAGCGCTACGCGGATGTAATCGTCGACAACTATCACGCAGGCGGCATTGCGGCCAATGTCGATATCGAAACGGGAGTGCTGGGGGCAGGCACGCGCGGCGGTTGGGGCGTGGTGACCGATGGCTGGTATGAAGAGCATCCCCTGTCGCATACCGCGATACCACAGCGTAAGCTTCCGTGCTGGGATACGATGATCGATTTTGTGCAGGATGCGCACAATCGCCTTTTCCCGGATCAAGTAGTCATTGGTTGGGATGTCGCCCTGCTCGAAAATGGTCCATGTCTGATCGAAGCGAATAAAGCACCGGATTTGGACATCATTCAACGCGCACAGAAAGGACCGCTGGGAAATGAGCGGCTCGGAAAACTCCTGGCATTCAATCTACAACGGACAATCGAAACCAAGTATGCGCATTGATCAGGGAAAGCGGATCATAACGCCGATTTTAATAAACTGTTCAATCGATAATACATCTTTCAATAAAATGACCATAATCCGGTATAATTCGCTACCGGATTGTCTTCGTTTCTGAATAACTCGAGGGTATAGCATGATCAATGAGCAACATGTCTCCAAAAGCGATGAAACTGAAATCCTGAAAATGTTCACTATTGAGCCTGGAATGAATATGTCATCGCCTGAAGTGCAACGCGCGGCTATTCAAACTCTGGAAGGTGGAGGGCTTATTTATCTTCCGAAAGGAGGGTTTGAGCTTTCCGAGCGGGAAAGGGAATTGATATCCGATACCGCGAATATCCTGACGCGCGTACCCGATGTTGAAAATGGCAAACCTACGATTATTTTCGACCCGAAAAACGGACATATCAAGAAATATCATTTTGCGCAAATACACGGCAAGATGGTGCGAGCCCAGATCAAAGACGCAGCTTATCGCGATCTGGAGGTCATTATGGCGCGTTATGGACAATGGACTGAGAATATCATCACTCAACTATTTCCCAGCTACCGCCAAGCACTGGACCGCAAACGGGTTACTTACCGCCCTTTTGCACGCAATAGCACGCAAGCGCTGCATATAGACTCAAGCTATGGTTACCCCACGCAAGGGAAAAGCATGTTGCGTGTTTTTACCAACATCAATCCGGTTGGCCGGTTACGGGTCTGGCAGCTCGGTGAGCCTTTTGAGCCTTTTGTGCAACGTTTTCTCCCCGGCGTGCATGTCAAAGGTCCTTCTTGGTTTTCTAAACTGTTAGCCCAGCTTGGTATCGTTGATGGTGTTAAGACTAAATATGATCAATACATTGCGGCGCTACGCGCACTCGGCATGCGTGATAAGGAATACCAATCCAGTGCTCCGCGCCAATTGATGGAATTTCCCGCCGGAGCAAGTTGGATTGCAATTACCGATTTGGTGCTGCATGGTGCAATATCGGGGCAGCATAGTTTGGATCAGACATTTTATTTGCCAGTCGAAGCGATGAACGATCCAGCGCGTTCACCGTTGCGCATTCTGGAAAGATTGACTGGTGAAGCGCTGACTTGAGCACAGATACAGATAACAAAGGAAATTAGCTGAAAAGAATACATTTTTCATAAACCACTTGTGATGGAAATGAAGTCATCAGCAGAGGTGTATTTTGGCGGCCCGGATCAGTCCGCAGGTTATCTGCGCAATGTGCTGGAAGAGCACATTGCTGCTGTTCCATCCGGCGGATCGATTGATTGGGTTACATATTACTTTCGTGACCTGAAGCTGGCTGAAGCGCTTATTCAAGCGCGCAAGCGCGGTGTTAAGGTTACTTTAAGCCTGGCAGGTAAACCGCGCACCGCCGATGCTAACGATGCTGTGATTGCCATGCTATCGGGGCCGGAAGGTTTGGGCGATGGCTTGCGTCTCGTGACCTTCCCAGGGTTGCCAGCTCCGCCAGGGCGGACATGGGCGCCACAATTGCATGAAAAACTTTACTGCTTTTCTCATCCCAAACCCATTGCGTTTATCGGCTCATTTAATCCGTCCGGAAATCAGGCGGAAGAAAGGCTCGATATCATCCGCGAGATCGGCGATCAAGATAAGGGTTACAATACATTGATAGGACTTACCGATGCAGAGTTGGTTACGCAACTGGTAAAGCACGCGCGCAACCTGCATAAGGCACAGCCGGGATTGTTTTATCGTTTTTCGGCGGATGCCAATAAAGCGATCCAGAGTGGCGATACTACCCTTCATTTCTGGCCGCGTACGCGCTCGCATCCGGTGATGCAATTTTTAAGCAAAGTAAGCGATAATGCGCATGTACGCATTTTTGCGTCGCATATCAGGAGCAAAGCAGCGGTTAATTTTATGATTGAGCTGGCGAGCCGCGGCGTTGATTTGGAGATTTTCGCCGAGGCGACATACCGGCGTGTCACATCGAAGGTCGAGCAACGCTTAATGTCCGCCGGAGTTCGCTTTAAGCGCAGCCGGAATACGGATGAGTTGCCGATGCATCTCAAGTTAGTGCTGGTGGAGGATCGCGGTCAAGTATGGTCTATTTTCGGTAGTTTTAACTGGACTAATCCATCCTTCTGGCTCAATCACGAGATTGCGGCTATTTCAAGCGATCCGGAACTATTCAGAGTGTTTTCGGAGCGTTGTGATTGGATAGAAAAAAGGGATTTCGTACTACCTGTGCAAACAGATTTGGTCACTGCGTGATAAAAATGACAAATACAAACGTGGGAGATTCGGTTTCAACGCTTATTATTCCGGTTGAGAGTCAGGTACGTGAACTGGACGCCAAAATTCTTTTGGCGTGTTTCGCAGCCGAACGTGGCTTTCCAGTATTGATCGGTTCACGGGCTTTTACGCATTTTCAGGTGGCGTCCATCCCGCGTGGCGTTTATCTCGCTAAAAGCATGCGCAGTCTCAGCAGTTCAATGTTCAAGGCGTTACGTCAATTGGGCCATGAAATTGTTGCCTGGGAAGAAGAAGCGCTGGTGCATCCGCCTGCCGATACCTATTTTACACTGCGGCTTTCTCCGCAAACGATCAATAAAGTGTCGCATGTCTTCGCCTGGGGGCGAGAAAATGTCGATTTAATGCAGCAATACCCCGACCTGCCGCAGAATCTGCCGATTCACATTACGGGCAATCCGCGCGGCGATATGCTGAGACCGGAATTACGTCCGTTTTTCGATCCCGAAGTTAAAAAGTTGCGCGATCGATATGGCGATTTCATTCTGATCAACACGAATTTCAGCGATGTGAATCCTTTTATTCCCAGCATTGGCTTATTTCAGGGCACAAAGGATTCCGATAAGACGGCGCGCCGCGGTCAAGCGGGAATCGGTATGAGTCTTGAATTTGCCGAAGGTTTGCGCGATCACAAATTAGCGATACTGGAAGATTTCAAACAATTGATTCCGGCGCTCGAACGGGCATTTCCCGATATGACTATCGTTGTCCGTCCGCACCCCAGCGAGAGCAATCAAATTTATCAGGATCTCGCCGCGCGCAGCGATCGGATCGTAATCAACAAGGAAGGTAACGTCATCCCTTGGTTGCTGGCGGCGAAGGCACTGGTGCACAACGGCTGCACAACAGGCTTGGAGGCCTATGTTCTCGGCGTTCCGGCAGTTTCCTATCTGGCGACATTGAATAAGCTTTATGACTATGATTTTCAGGGATTGCCGACAAAACTCAGTTATCAGTGCTTCAATTTTGAAGAGCTGCGGGAGATATTGAACCGGATCCTGGCAGGGGAACTCGGCGGCGCTGGCGGCGAAGAGCGCCAGGCCCTGATCGATTATTATCTGGCGGCACAGAAAGGCCCCTTGGCATGCGAACGCATTATCGATGTGCTGGAATCCAGCGGTTATTCTAAAAACCACCCGCCGCCCAGCCCACTGAGCACTTTTGCACAAGGGTGGTTATTCGTAAAAATTAAAGCGGCATTGACCAATCTCTACATGCGCCGTCCCGGACCCAACCGGTTGGCTTATCACGATCATCGTTTTCCGGAAATTTCAGTAGCTGATCTGGAGCAAAAGATCACCCGTTTTGGCCAGCTTCTGAATCGTTTTGATACGATCAAAATCGAACAACACTCAAAGCATCTTTTCATGATTCGTTCCCAATACGGAAGAAAAATGCCGCAAACCGCGCCTGCGGCGGAAATCAGTGAAAATTTCCGCGCTGTAAAAGAGTGAGTGTGATAAGACGAACAAGGCGTTCCCGGATTAAGTCATGAAAAAAATTTTTCATCGGTACTTTTATAAAAGACCGATCCGTAATCTCGCGACGCAGATCAAGTCAGTGGTTGATTCTCTGGACGGTTCGGTGCCGGTACTGATCGTGTCTTATAATAACGGCGTTTACGTCGACCATTGTGTGCGGCAACTCAACACCCGTTCCATTAAACCGGTCATTATCGACAATGCTTCCAAGGACGCCGAGACGCTCGCCATTCTTTCCGGGATCGCTGCGGCAAAAAGCGCTTTCGTCGTGCGATCAGCGGTTAACATGGGTGCGCGCGTAGGGTTTCAAGGACCGGTGTACGATGTTTTGCCGGATATATTCGGTTATACCGATCCGGACCTGCTGTTTAACCGGCACTTACCGGCGGATTTCATCCAGCAGCTGACGGATGTTTGCGATCGTTTCAAATGCTTCAAGGCCGGCTTTGCTCTGCCTTACCAGGTTGAATACAGTTTGACCGATCGCCGTATGAAATCAAGCTTGGGCAATATCGTTCCTTTCGATAGACTCGTGACGGTGCCCCAATGGGAGTCGCGCTTTTGGCGTAAACCGCTCAAGCATGATCGGTTGGAAGTGTATGCCGCGCCTATCGATACAACGTTTGCGATTTATTGCAAAAAATACTATAACGGAGATTTTTTCGATGCCGTGCGCGTTGCCGGGGATTTTTCCGCGTTGCACATGCCGTGGTTTCCTGATTTGGATCTGCTGTCACCACAGCACCGCTCAGCTTACCTGAAAGGCAATAAATCATCGACTTGGGTCACCAATTAGATTGTGATTCCTTGGAGCTGAGGTAAATGTAAAACGGTTTCTTTATACAGAGTATGGATGTAGCGCATAACCGCCAGTTTTTGCTGGTATTTAGTTTATCAATAAATTAATAATGGAATAACCGGAAATTTTATGAAAGTACCTAAGGTAATTGCCGAAATCGGTTGTAATCATAAAGGTGACATGGAAATCGCCAGGGAAATGATCGGAATTGCAGCGACATTTGCGAAATGCGATTTTGTAAAGTTCCAGAAGCGCTCCAACAGGGAACTGCTGACGCCGGAAGAATATAATGCACCGCATCCCAATGCGCAGAACAGCTATGGCGATACTTATGGCGCACATCGGGAATTTTTGGAATTTGACGTCGATCAGCACCGGCAATTGCAGCAATACTGCAAGGAGTTCGGTATCGGTTACTCAACCTCCGTGTGGGATCTGACTTCGGCGCAGCAAATTGCCGGACTCAACCCTGTGTTCATCAAAATACCTTCCGCGTGCAATCTCAATTTCCCGATGCTCGAATTTCTCGCCAGAGATTATCGCGGTGACATTCACATCTCCGTCGGTATGACCACGCATGAGGAGCAAGAACAAATCGTACAATTGATGGAAAAATGCAATGCCGCCGAGCGCGTTGTTTTATATGCCTGTACTTCCGGTTATCCCGTTCCATTTGATCAAGTGTGCTTGCTTGAGCTGCAAACGCTGAATAAGCGCTTCGGTTCGCGCATCAAGGAAATTGGATTTTCCGGGCATCATTTGGGAATTGCCGTCGATATCGCGGCGGTTGCGTTGGGTGCGTCCTGGATTGAGCGTCATTTCACCCTGGATCGCACCTGGAAGGGAACCGATCATGCGGCATCGTTGGAACCGGATGGTCTGCGCCGTCTGGTGCGGGATGTGCACGCTGTTTCTCAGGCGCTGACCTTCAAGGATGCGCCGATACTGGCAATCGAAGCACCGCAGCGCGCCAAGCTGAAACGGGTGCAGGGGGTACATTTCAACTGATGCGCTGGGTTGCTTTTATGCCGCTGCGCGCCAATTCAAAATCCATCGTCGATAAAAATGTGCGTGCTATCGCAGGGCGGCCACTGTTTGCATGGAGTCTGGAACAAGCGATTGCCTCGCAGTGTTTCGACGAAATTTACGTGGCATCCGATTCCGCAAGAATCCGCGAGAAAGTACTGAATGAATTTCCGGCAGGGGTGACGGTGCTGGATCGCTCTGCCGAAACGTGCACCGACACGGCCAGCACGGAAAGCGCCATGCTCGAGTTCAAGCAACGCGCTGCTTTCGATGTGTTGTGTTTGATCCAGGCCACTTCGCCGCTCACGCGTGCGGAAGATTTCATTGCGGCTAAGCAGAAGTTTCAAAATGAACATCTCGATTCCTTGTTAACGGCGGTGGAATCCAAGCGGTTTTATTGGACCAGTGACGGTACGCCGATCAATTACGACCCGTTAAAGCGTCCGCGGCGCCAGGATTTTGCAGGGTGCATGATGGAAAATGGCGCTTTTTATTTCACCCGGCTGGAAATCCTTGAGGAATCCGGCAACCGGCTGGGCGGGCGTATCGGCATTCATGAAATGGCGCCGGAGACAGCGATCGAGATCGATGATGAAACCGACTGGATCATCGTTGAGCAGTTGTTGTTGCGGCAAAAGCTGATGAAGCACAGCGCATACGCCGGGCAAGTGAAAATACTGGTGCTGGATGTCGATGGCACCTTTACCGATGGCGGCATGTACTATGGGCCGGAGGGCGAGGCATTGAAAAAATTCAACACGCGCGATGCGCATGGTTTGCAACTGCTGCGCAAGAACGGCATCGGTGTTTGCGTCATGAGCAGCGAAAACAGCCCCGCCGTTGCGGCGCGAATGAAAAAACTCGGCATCGAGGAATACTATCCGGGCGTCAACGACAAACTTGCGCAATTGAGAGAACTGGCAAGCCGCAAGGGGATTGCGTTGCAAGACATTGCTTATATCGGTGACGATCTGTGCGATTTGGCCTGTCTCGAGCATGTAGGTTTTGCCTGTTGCCCGGCCGATGCAGTGCCGGAAGTTTTGCAAAAAGCCCGTTATGTTTGCGAACATTCCGCCGGCCACGGCGCCGTGCGTGAAGTTTGCGATCTTATTGTAAAAATCAAAAATTCCGGCCGGATTACTGCGTAGGTATGCGCCATCGGTCACTTGTCGAATGAATAATGGTTGTGCTGGTTCCTCACAAAAAATGACATGAGAGCACTCTTCTTTCTTCGTCATTACAACGATATCGATCATATCACCCCGGTTATTTTCAAATGGGTCAAATCCGGTCATGTTTGCGATGTGGTGCTGATCGGTCATCGCACTATCCGTAACGATTACCGCATTGAGTTCCTGCGCAAGCTGCCGGACGTGCGGGTGGCGCATATCCGTGATGTATTGACGCCGTTGCAATATCTGTTGTGGCGGCTGCAAACGTTGTTATTGTCACCGGGCATGAAGCGCTCGTTGCTAAAACCTTTGGCACAGAAAGCGATTGAAATTTACGGTACCGGAAACCGGCAGAAAGTTTGGCGCGATACGGCCGGAAAAGTGCTGGAGAGAAGTTTTACCGGTAGCGGCAAAGGTGTGGTTGTATTCGACTGGGTGACCCGGAATTCCCCGGTGTGCATCGAGTGGGTCGAAACCGTTATTGCCATGGCGCACGATAGAGGCCTTGGCGCGGTTTCACTGCCGCACGGTGATAGTCCGCACGCCAATCACCTGATCCGGCGCGGTGAGTGGAAATTGCAGCCGGATACCATGTATTCCGCCGGTTGTTTATTCGATAAAGTCGTGGTGCCGAATGAATTGTGCGCTGTGCGTTTCCGGCCTTTCATGCAACCACAATCGATCGCAGTGCTGGGGTCGCCACGTTACTGCACCGAATGGCTGGATAAATTGGCGGTATTACAACCGCCTTCACCGCTCGCACGTTCCGCTAGCCGCCTTAAATTGGTCATCTTCTTGCGCAAAAGCGATTTCACCACATTCTGGGAAGAAGTCGGTGAAGTGGTGCAGATGATCGCGGCTTTTCCCGGTGTTGAAATCATCATCAAACCGCACACCCGCGGCGGCTGGCGTCAGCCTCTGACACGAAATGCGGTCATTTTACGTTTGCCGAATGTAAGCATCGCGGCAGATGATGTACACTCCGTTCATTTATTGAATTGGGCGGATGTCGTCATGGATCTCGCAACTTCGGTTGTTTTTGAGGCAGTTGTCGCAGGAAAACCAGTGCTGGCGGCGGATTATCTGCACGCGGGCCGCTCCGTTGTGGCCGACTATATGCCCGAAACCGAATTGCGCTGCCGCGATGATGTATACCAAAGAATCGGCGAGTTGATATCGTCAGGTTGCGGTTCATTTTACGATGAAGAACACCGGCAGCGTTTTCTCAAGGAAATTATCCATGGTTGCGGAGATGAGGATGTTTTACCGCGCTATGTAGCACTACTGGAAGAAAGTTGCCGCCTCCGCGAAATACGGTAATGAATCCATGGAAAATCCGGAAACGCAAGCCACTGCCAAGACTGTTGACGTCGTAATTCCGGTTTATAACGCACCGGAATTGACGAAGCGGTGTATCGATTCAATCGTTACTCACCTGGGAAAATCCATACAGCGCGTGCTCATTCAGGATGATGCATCCGGCTGTGAAACGCGTGAGATGCTGGACCATCTGCCGTATCCCTGCGTCGAAGTTTGTCATGCGGAAAAAAACCAGGGATTTGGTTTGACGGTCAATGCGGCCGTTGGCCGTTCGAATGCTTTTTATGTGCTGATTTTAAACTCCGATACCGAAGTCAATCAGAACATTCTGCCGCAACTCTGCGCGGCATTCGATGCCGACGATAAACTGGCGGCCATCATTCCGGCGGGCAACAGCTATAACCGTTTCGATTTCAGCCGCTACGCATTGCACGAGGGAAATTATATTCAGACTTACTATCTTCGTGGCCATGCCATTCTGATCCGCCGCGACGCCTTCTTGGCAGTTGGCGGCTTCGATGCCACATTCGGCCGCGGATACTACGAAGATATCGACCTTGGCCGCCGCCTCGATTTGAACGGCTGGCGTTTTGGCGTTCACCCCAACGTTCATATTTATCATAAAGGCGCAGGATCGTTCGGCGAGGATCGCATCCAACTGGCGCGGCGGAATCGTGCCGTGTACTTGTCGCGCTATCCCGAAGCGCAACAAAATATTCTATTGCTTTCGGGCAATTGCGCGCTGGCGGATTTCAATGAAGATTTTCTTCAAGCCATTGAGCAAAGATTCCATGCCGGCGGGTCCGTTCATTGGTTTTCGCCGGCACAACCTTCCCATTTGAGCTGCTTACAAATGCATGGCTACGCTGCGCGGCTAAGAATGATATTGAAAGTATTATCACGCGGCTGGCAGCGCGCCGACAGACGCGTGACAGAAATATGGATCGCACCGGGCGCTCCCTTTTTTTTGCGCGCACTGCTGACTGTTTGGGCTCATTGGCAGAATCTTAAGATCTTGGTATTTAAAGAGGCTATGACGCAAGATCCTGCTACCAAACTCAGAGTAAAATGAAAAAGTGGTATGGTTTTTATTCCCGCTGAAGTGGGATTCCTATACCGGGCCGTTGTGACTTCCTCAACAAGCGTTCTTGGAAAAAAGCAAAGAACCATTGGTTGACCGATAATCTCTGGCAAACAGAGTCATCGGGTTGTGGTGCTCCCCTGCTCCCGGTGCTTCTTGATCAGATCGTAGGCAGTTTGCACTTCCTGGGCTTGCTCGGTTGCTACCGCGATCATATCCTCCGGCACACCCTGCCCCATCAGTTTATCCGGATGATATTGACTCATCAGTTTGCGGTACGCGCGTTTGATTTCCTGATCGGTGCTGTCTTTACTGACGCCCAGTGCTTTGTAGGCATCGTCGAGAGCATTGGCCGAGCTGGCGCCGCCCGCGGCAAAGTGCATTTGGTTCATCACCATGTCGAGCAATTGCTCGAATGCCGCCGGGTGATAATCCAAGCGGCCGGCGATGACGCGCAACAGATCTTCTTCGGCAGTATTCAATTGCCCGTCGGATAACCCCATGATAATGAGATACACCAGCAGCATCTGCCGAAGATTGCGGGAATGGCCGCATACGGCGAGGAATTCGTTGAGTTGCGGATGAATATCGTAATCCGGGGAAGCACCTTGCTTGAACAGCGCGATGGCTTTCAACCGGTGTTCGCGCGTCATACGCAGTTTATGCATGAACTGCTCGACGTGCGACACTTCACTTTCGGATACCCGGCCGTCCGCCTTGGCCAGTTTTCCCATGAAAATAAAAACGGTTTCCAAAAAAACCACCTGACGGCGTGCGGCATTGAACGGATTGACCCCACCGGGGCCGTAAGCCACCAGCCGGTCAATCACACTACCGCCGATCAGGCCGAGAATAAGACCGAAAAAACCCAGCGCCCAAAAACCGAATATCGCCCCCAGTAGTTTGAACATGGCGATTTCCCGTCAACAATCAGGTGTAAAAGCAGCGTAACCGGTCATCAAGCTTGTTTTGCCCATTGTTCCGGTGTCAGCGTCTTCATCGACAGCGCGTGAATTTCTTGTTTCATTTTGTCGCCGAGCGATTTGTACACCATCTGATGTTGCTGCACGGTGTTTTTACCTTGAAATTGCGCACTGACGATCAGCGCTTGGAAATGGCGGCCGTCATCGCCTTCCACCTGCACGTGTTCACACGGTAATGCCGCTTCAATATAAGTTTTTACGTTTTCTGCTGTAAGCATTTCAATTCTCCTTCACGCATGATGGTCATGCAAAACAAATGTAACGTTAATGGCGCAATTTATAGCCGGTTTTAAGCATCCGTATGGTCAACATGGAAATGGCCACCAGGCATATTGCCACAATCAACAGGCTAAGATAAGGCGAAATATCCGATACGCCGAAGAAGCCGTAGCGGAATCCGTCGATCATATAAAAAAACGGATTGAGGTGAGAAAAAAACTGCCAACCTGCGGGCAGCGAATGAATGGTATAAAACACACCGGATAAGAAAGTCAGCGGCAAAATGATAAAGTTCTGGAAAGCCGCCAGTTGATCGAATTTATCCGCCCAGATACCGGCAATCAACCCCAATGCGCCCAGTATCGCGCTGCCCAACACGACAAACAGCAAAGACCAGACCGGCAGCATCAGCGGGATGTCGAAAAACACCAGTGTCACCAGATAAACACCCAAACCGACCAGCAGTCCGCGCACGATAGAGGCGATGATGTATGCAAAGAATATGGCGTGATACGACAACGGAGACAGCAGGATAAACACGATATTGCCGCTGATTTTCGACTGAATCATGCTGGATGAAGCGTTGGCAAAGGCATTTTGAATGATCGCCATCATCACCAGTCCGGGAATCAGGAAGGTGGTGTACGCCACGCCCGGATACACTTCCACATGCGCTTCCAGCACGTGAAAGAAAATCAGCAAGTACAGCAACGTGGAAACCATAGGCGCGATGATTGTCTGGAAACCGACTTTCCAGAAGCGCAGCAACTCCTTATACAGCAACGTAAAAAATCCGGTCATTTTGCTTGATTACCGCCATTTTTCATCATACTGACAAAAACATCTTCCAAGTCGGGCTGTTGCAGGTGCATTTCCAGAATCTGGATTTGCGCAGACCGTAAAACCGACAGGATGGATTCGACTTGCGCGTAATGATCGATGTGCAATTCGGCCATGCCGCCGTCGTGCCGGATCTGCAACGGCTGCAGCTCGGCCGGCAAGGTATCGGGTTGCAATCGCAATTGCAACGATTTGCCGGTGGACATTGCACCGATCAGATTCTGCGTGCTATCCAGCGCGACAATTCTGCCTTCCTTCAGCATCGCCACGCGATTGCACAGAGTTTCCGCTTCCTCCAGATAGTGCGTGGTCAGCACGATGGTGTGGCCATTGCGGTTCAGCCGTTGAATAAAATCCCACAACGTTTGGCGCAACTCCACATCGACACCGGCAGTCGGTTCGTCCAGAATGATGACCGGCGGTTTGTGCACCAGCGCCTGCGCAACCAATACGCGGCGTTTCATGCCGCCGGATAATGCCCGCATGTTGGCGTTCGCCTTATCCGTCAAATCCAGATGCTCGATGACTTCATCCACCCAGCGCGTGTTGTGCTTGATACCGTAGTAACCCGACTGAATCAGCAGTACTTCGCGCACTGTAAAAAAAGGATCAAAAACCAATTCCTGCGGCACCACACCCAGATTGCTGCGCGCTTGTTGGTATCGCGCGATGACATCGTGCCCCATCACACTCACCGAACCGCTGTCGGCCAACGATAAACCGGCAATGATGTTGATCAGCGTTGTTTTACCGGCGCCATTCGGCCCCAGCAGCGCAAAAAACTCGCCGCTGTGAATCTCTAGATCGATGCCGGACAAGGCATGCACGGCGCCAAAGCGCTTCGATACTTGCTTGACGGCGATAGCGGGCAACATCGGATGAATAACTTAGAACCTTGAAAACAGCAACACTGCACCCGCTCAGGAAGCGGTTTGCAGTGTGACTTCGGATGCCGGGAGCGGAATGAGTTCCGTCAGCCCATATAATTGAATCAAGCTTTTAAGACTAGCGGGCATATTGATCACATGCAATACCTGATTGTTATTTCGCGTTGCACGCAACCATTCCAGCAGCATACTGACAATCGTGGAATCGACTTCGGTTACTTTATTCAAATCAATGGTAAGCGGTTGGTCATCGAACAATGCAATCCCTCGTTGTGTCAACAGCACAACGTTTTCGATCGTGACGGCGCCCTGTACAACTATGCTGTCACCTTCACGAAAGATCATTTGCACCAAAGAGTTCACTACATTCAGCCGCTGTTATTTCTTACCTTCCAGAGATTTATTCTTGTCCGCCAGTGCTTTCAGCAATCCTTCAACCCCGCCTTTGCGCACCTGGCTGTTAAATGATCCGCGGTAATTGGTGACCAAGCTAACGCCACCGACCGTCACATCGTAAACTTTCCAGCCATCCGGCTTTTTCTCCATACTATAGTCAATCGGCACCGGTTCCCTTCCTTTTCCTTGCACAACCACTGTACGCACCGTAGTTTCGACGCTGTCGCCCAGTTGCTTGATCGGATTGACTTTGATCGTTTCGTGATTATAAGTCGTCAGCGCATTGGAATAGGTGCGCACCAGCAAGGTACGGAATTCGTCGACCAATTTGGTTTGCTGTCCCGGCTCGGCTTTCGACCAATGTTGCCCCATCGCAAGCTGCGTCATGCGAGTAAAATTGAAGTGCGGCAGTATTTTGGTCTCGATCAGATCGAGCATTTTATCTTTATTGCCATTTTTCAATTCTTCATCTTTCTGGATGATCTCGATCACTTCCTTGACGGTTTTGTCGACCAGCCGGTCGGGTGCCATCTCTACTGACCACGCCGGAAACGCCAGTAAGCTCGAGATCGTCAATATTACTATTCCAAGAATTTTTTTCATTGTTTCCTCACACTCATTTTATTTCACAGTCTGCAATACTAAACCAACAATCGCTAAATTAACAAATATCCGCTCGCGTCACAAAGAGGAATCATCCTCTGAAGCCTTGTTAAACAAAAAGCGCCCGATCAATTCCTCCAGCACCATGGCGGAATTGGTTTTCATGATTTTATCACCATCTTTCAGTTTCACCTCATCTCCGCCCGCAGCTAATCCGATGTATTGCTCACCCAGCAAGCCCGAGGTCAAAATACTGGCGAAGGTATCTTTAGGAAACAGAAAGCGGCTATCCATGCTCATCGTCACCACCGCATCGTAGGTCTGCGTGCTGAACTGAATATCGGTAACGCGCCCGACGACGACACCCGCGCTCTTCACCGGCGCGCGCACTTTCAGACCACCGATATTTTCAAAATTACCGCTAAGGACATAACTGTGAGAAGGATTATAGACATTGAGATTACCCACTTTGAGGCTTAAGATCATGAGCGCGGCAATCCCCATGACCACAAACAATCCCACCCACAAATCCATCGTTGTCCGCTGCATCAACTCACTCCTCTAAACATGAAAGCGGTCAGAATAAAATCAAGCCCTAGAATCGCCAATGACGATGTGACCACGGTACGTGTTGTGGCTCCCGACACGCCTTCCGCGGTCGGCGGCGCATCGTACCCTTCAAAAACGGCGATGGCGGTAACCGCGACACCGAAATAGCAGCTTTTAATAAAACCGTTCATGATGTCAAACCTGAAATCGACCGAATCTTGCATCTGCGACCAGAAAGACCCTTCATCCACACCGATGAAGACCACCGTCACAAGATAACCGCCGAACACGCCCATGACGGAAAATATCGCTGCCAGCAGCGGCATCGAAATCACCCCTGACCAGAAGCGCGGCGCGACCACGCGTGCTACCGGATCAACCGCCATCATACTCATCGCGGACAATTGTTCGGTTGCCTTCATCAAACCAATCTCAGCGGTGATCGCCGACCCTGCGCGGCTGGCAAACAGCAATGCCGCCACGACCGGACCCAATTCACGTACCAGCGACAATGCCACCAGCGTGCCGACCGCGGATTCCGAGCCATACTTCTGCAATGTTTCATAACCCTGCAACCCCAGCACCATGCCGACGAAGAGCCCCGATACGACAATGATGATCAATGATAGAACGCCGGTGAAATACAATTCCCGGATGACCAGATTGAAGCGGCGCACGCTGGTGCCGGACTTAAACAGCACCAGCATGAAAAAGCGGCTGGCCACGCCCAAACGCCAGACACTCTCGATCACGCGATGGCCGATATTCTGAATCCCGCTTACGATCCGCTTAGGCACGCGTATTCTCCAGATTTAAATCTTTTTGATAGCTCTGTGCCGGATAATGAAAAGGCACCGGCCCATCTTCTTCGCCATGCACAAACTGATGCACAAAAGGGGCGACCGATTTCCGCACTTCGTGCGGCGTCCCTTCGGCGGCAATCACGCCATCGGCAATAAAATAAACATAATCCACAATTTTCAGCGACTCCTGCACATCATGCGTAACCACGATCGAGGTCATACCGAGCGCATCGGTCAAACGGCGGATCAGATTTCCGATCACGCTTAAGGAAATCGGATCCAGTCCGGTGAACGGCTCATCGTACATGATCAGCATCGGATCGAGCGCGATCGAGCGCGCCAGGGCCACGCGTCGCGCCATACCGCCAGATAATTGATTGGGCATTAAATGGTGCGCGCCGCGTAAACCGACTGCGTGCAATTTCATCAGCACCAGATCACGAATCATCGATTCCGGCAAATTGGTATGCTCGCGCATCTGAAATGCCACATTGTCGAACACCGACAAGTCGGTGAACAACGCACCAAACTGAAACAGCATGCCCATCTTGCGGCGCAACTTGAACAATGCATCGCGCTCCAGTTCATGCACCACCTGTCCGGCAAATTTGACATAGCCCGATGTCGGTTCAATTACCCCGCCAATCAAGCGCAACAAAGTGGTTTTTCCCGATCCACTGCCGCCCATAATGGCAATCACCTTGCCGCGCTGCATCGTCATGTCGATGCCCTTCAAAATCGCGCGCGTACCGTAGGAAAAATTCAATCCGCTGATTTCAATCAAATTCTCGGATGTCATGATGTGTAATCCAACGAGGTAAAGGTAATTCCGGAAAAAGCTGTCATTGAAGCGTTTGGATCGGATACGGATTCTGCAATCTGTTTTGCAGCGGCTAAATATTCATTCAATTTTGTCAGCGCCAATTTTAATCCACTTTCTTCATGAATATTGCGCTATATTGGGTTTTCACGGTTATTTTTGTGTTTTTTGAAATTTCCACCTGAACAGTATTTAATTTTTTGAATCTTCACAATCACCGGATGCTGCAAAACGCAACGATCAATTTTCTTGGCACCAGTCCCTCTCAATGCAGCTGCGGCAACCTGCATGCTATTTGCTCGGCTAAAAGCCTCGTTCAGTGAACATTAGCGCCATGTTTCGCAGAAGACTGCCCTATTTGATCTATGGCCTGGTTCTCTGTTTTGCTGCTTCGCTAGTGTCGGCGGGTGAGATTTATCGCAGTGTCGATGAACGCGGCCGTGTCACTTATTCCGACACCCCGCAAGCCGGTTCCCGGCAGATCCCGATCACCGGCCAGCCCGGCCGCCAGCTCCACCAAGTCGATCACGTGTACGATGGAGACACCATCATATTGGAAAACGGCAAGCATATCCGGCTGCTGGGAATCAATACACCGGAAATCGAAAGCCGTTTACGTTCGGAAGAACCCGGCGGCACTGCCGCAAAAAAATGGTTGCAAAACAAATTGCGGAATAAGGCGGTTTATCTGGAATTCGATCAAGTCAAGCGCGACAAATATAACCGCCTTCTGGCACATGTATTTTTACCCAATGGCGAACACGTGAACCTGTCGCTGCTGCAAAACGGTTTGGCTGCGGTCAGTATCATTCCGCCGAATGGCCGGTATAGCGAAAAACTCATTCAAGCACAGCAACAGGCCGAGCAATCTAAATCAGGCATCTGGTCCATGCCGGAATACCAATCCCACCCAATCACCCAGATCGCCAACCATACCAAAGGCTGGCAACGGTTTACCGGAACACCGGTAGCAATCAAAAAAAGCCGCAAATTTACCCGTCTGCTCTTCAACGACAAAATCGATGTTCGCGTCGCCAACAGCAACACCCGGCTATTCCCCGATCTGGCAACCTACCTGGGAAAAAAACTGGAAATCCGTGGCTGGGTCACGCGCAACAAGGATTTTTATTCCCTGCAGATTCAGCACCCCAGCGCACTGATCGTGCAGTAATAGGTTGTAGCTTTGAAATTTTATCCAGCGGAGCTTTTATGTCACAAAATGGTGGCAAAACAGAATCGTCTAAAGACGAAGTATGGATCGTACAAAACTCACCCTATGCACCACAAGAATGAAAAAATCCCTACCAGAAAGCGCCTGGATCAGGCCATGGTTTTACTGCAAGAAATCAGTTTCCGGAATGGATTCAATAAGATTACCGAGATTCTCTGCCTGGGTAGTGCAGTCCATAAATATAAATGGCAGCAATTTAGCCAAGCGAGGATCTATACGAATTTTTATCCTTCAACCTATCCGCTTTTGACTTAGTCTAATAAGCTTCTCACGTTGCGGATTTCGGCAATACGCTGTACACCTGATCGCGTCCTGCCCTCTTGGCTTCGTATAAAGCACTATCGACCCGGGATAACAGTATGGTGAGTGAAATATCTTCCGGCTCACTTTGAATGACCCCGATACTGAGCGTTACTTTGAGTGTTTTGTTGATCGTGCTGCAATGCACATTGGCAGCATGCGCTCTAATACGCTCTGCTGTTTTCAGTGCTTCATTAACCGCGGTGTCAGCCAAAATAATAATGAATTCGTCACCTCCATAGCGGGCGGCAAAGTCAACATTGCGAATTGATTGAGAAATCCTCTTCGCAACGCCTGCGATGATTTCATCCCCGGCAACATGTCCCAGGCTATCGTTCAGTGTTTTAAAATGATCAACGTCGATCATCAGCACGGAAAACGGACGTTTGTTCCGTTCATACCGCGCCAGCTGATCATTGATAATCGCATTCAGCTTATTGCGGTTATACAAACCTGTCAGGCTGTCCGTTACCGATAATGTCTCCAATAGCGCGTTCTTTTGCTGCATCGCGGCACTGGCTTGTTCAATCGCAGCTTGATCCCGTCGCAACTGGTCCGTCATCTGGTTGAACATCTGAGTCAATTGACCCAGCTCATTGCGCTGCGTATTCATTAATTCAACATTGAGATCGCCTTTCACAATCCGCTCTGTTGCATCAATCAACTTTCTCAACGGTACAACAATGGCATGGCTCATTTGGAAAGCGATGGTTGCTACTATCAGGATGATGATACTGATCAGGCTAGCAAAAAAATTCCGCTGCTGCTCCCAAAAAGCGTAGATCAACTGATGATTTCTGGTTGCAATGATAGTGATGAGCGGTTTTTCCGATACGTAAGCCAACCCTGCTACTTTTTCCTGCCTTGATCCTTGAAATATTTCATATTCCCCTGGGTGATCGCGCAATCGTTTCAAAACCGCCGGATCAAGCGTGACCGGATTATCCGGATTGACAATTGAAGTATCGCTGGCCAGCATGATGAAACCATTGGCATCCAGCAATAAAACATCGCCGGGTGGAGATTTCACTTTATCCTTCAAATTTGACTGGATATCGCGCAAATCGAAAGTAACGATCAACGCACCCAAAATAAAATCATCTACTGACAATATAGGAACCGCGATACTCAATATGGCGGTTGCATAATCGGCATTCCACTGCGGCGGCGCGACCACTTCACCTTGCGTCGATGCGTCTTGCGGCCAATTTTGCGAGAGCTTAACGGGGAAAGGCGTCTCCATATTGCTGGCGATCACTTTCCCGTCGACATCGACGACAGTCAATTCCAATACGGCATCCAGCCGTTTATGCACGGACTTCAAGTACAGCTCGAGCGATTTTCGTTGGGCGATGAGTTTGTTCTTTTTCGATTGATTTTCCAGCGATAACCCTTCGATCAGAATTTTGGAAGTTGCCAGTTCACGAACTGTAAGGATTTGTTCTTTAATCCATAAATCCAATTCCCGGCTAGCATAATTGGCCAGAGCGCGCAACTCACGGGTGACATTCTCGTTGATCATCGTTTCGTTTTGCTGAAACGACAGTATGCCAAGCGCCAATGAAGGAATCAGCGTGGCCAGAATGGAGAAAACAATGATCTTGCTTTTGATGCTTCTCAATGTCGATCCCGTGAAGTAATAAAACGCTATGCAGTATGAAGCGCGACCGGTTGTTTATCCGGGTAATTACTCATTTGATAGCCTTGCCACAACCGGCCTGCAATAAACGTTGCAATGGCATTGGCTTGCTGCTGCAGATTCGGATTGCCCAGTTCCTCAGTTGTCTCTTTGAAAAGCTGCAGCCAGCGCTCAAACAGTGCCGCGTTAAGATCAGGCAAGGCGATATGTTTCGGCATCGGTGCGCCGCGGAACCGGCTGGTGCCGCGCAACTGCGCCGACCAGAAATTGATCATTTGCACAAAATGCGCATCCCAGTCGATGACATGCGCTTCGAAAATCGGACCGAGCCCCGGATCTTTCCGGGCTTTTGCGTAAAATGTATGAACCAGATTTGCGATTTCTTCTTCAGTGTATAAATTGGGATCGGGCATTGGAAACATTGAATGACTCATAGATGGAAATTACCTCATTAGATAAAAAAGAATTTGTATGATAACAAAACTAGACTATAACGATGTTTTGCAGATAAGGCTGAAAACCGTTACTTTATGATCGAAACTAGTTTATCTTCGGATATCCGGATTGTCCAACTTTACAGCAAAACAGGCGTCTTTCTTTGTAGCGTAGCAGCGACCATAAGTTCCACGCGATTAGGTGACAGGGAGTAAGCAACATGAAAAATTTATACGGTAAGGCATTGCTGGTTGATCCGGTGTTCACCAAATCGACGGCATTTACACGCGAAGAACGGGAACGTTACGGTCTGCGCGGATTGCTGCCTTACGATGTCGCTACGATGCAAAAGCAAATAGCGCGCGTGCTGGATAACATGCGTTGCAAAAGCAGCGCGATAGAGAAATATATTTTTCTGAACGCATTGCTGGAGCGCAATCAGCGGCTTTTTTACCGCACCATGATTGACCATATCGAAGAGATCATGCCGCTGGTTTACACGCCGACCGTCGGTGAGGCCTGCAAGGAATTCGCTCATATTTTCAGAAAACCGCAAGGATTCTACATCACACCCGAAGACCGGGGAGCAATCGCCGACATTCTCAAAAACTGGCCGGAACAGGATATTCGCGTCATTGTCGTAACCGATGGCGAGCGCATCCTGGGTTTAGGTGATTTGGGCGCCAACGGCATGGGAATTCCGATCGGCAAAGTCGCTTTATATGTCGCCTGCGCTGGTATTCATCCGGCGCACTGCATGCCAATCATGCTCGATGTCGGCACGAATAATGTGTCGCTGCGAGAAGATCCGCTTTATTTGGGTTATCCGTATCCGCGTATCGATGCCGAGACTTATCGGGCGCTGGTCGATGAATTCGTGCAAGCGGTACAATTGCGTTTCCCTAACGCCGTAATACAGTTTGAAGACTTCTTGACGCCGCACGCTTTTGAATTTTTAGAACGCTATGGCCATCAGGTGCGTTGCTTTAACGACGATATCCAAGGCACCGCCGCTGTGACATTGGCGGGTATTTACACCTCATGCCGCATCACCGGAAAGAAATTCGCCGATCTGAATATCATGTTCCTCGGTACCGGATCGGCGGCCAGCGGAACTGCGGAATTGGTGGTGGAAGCGTTCTGCCAGGCAGGATTGAGCAAACCGCAAGCACAAAAACGGTTATGGTTTATCGGCCGGAATGGATTGGTGACTACCGCCACTGACAACGTCAAAGCGCGTATCAAACCTTTTGCGCAGGAACACGCTGCGTGCAGCTTCGTGGATGCAATCGGCGCAATCAAACCCGATGTGCTGATCGGCGCAACCGGCGTAGCCGGCACCTTTACCGAAGCCATCGTGCGCCACATGGCCGCAGTCAATGAGCGCCCGGTGATCATCGCCCTATCGAATCCGACCTCGCATACCGAATGCACTGCGGAACAAGCCTATCAATGGAGCGACGGTCGGGTAATTTTCGCCAGCGGCAGTCCGTTTGATCCGGTACGCTATGGCGATACGGTATTCAAACCGGCGCAAGGCAACAATGCCTATATTTTCCCGGGAATCGGCCTAGGCGTTTTCGCCAGCGCTGCAAGGCTGGTAACGCAGAGCATGTTCCTGGCAGCCGCCGAAGTGCTGGCAAGCACGGTCACGGAACAGGAAATTCAAACTGGCGCGGTTTATCCGGCATTACCCCGGGTGCGCGACGTTTCGCTGGCGATCGCAACCGCCGTTTGCCAAGTGGCAATGAATGAAGGGCTGGCGGAGAAAGAGTTGCCGCACGATTTGAGCGGCTATATCCGATCGCTGATGTACGAACCGGATTACTGAACCGCATACTTTACCGGTTTGTTGTTCAAGCGAATAAATTGGTAACGCCGTCCAAGCCAACATAATCGATCGAATACGTCGCCTGCTGTTTGACGATCGGTTTGGCATGATACGCAATGCCAACCCCAGCCTCAGCCAGCATATCGAGATCGTTGGCGCCGTCGCCGATGGCGATGACCTGCTCGCGCCGTAATCCCAATTCATCGCAAACCTGTCTCAACACGTGCGCCTTGCCTTGGCGGCCGATGATGTCGCCGACGACTTTTCCGGTTAACCGGTTATCTTCGATTTCCAGCACATTCGCCATGGCGTAATCGAACTCGAGTTTCGTTTTGATGCGCTCAGTAAAAAAAGTAAAACCGCCAGAAATCACCATCGTTTTCAAACCCGACCGTTTCGCAAGTTGCAGCATTCTTTCCGCGCCGGGACTGAGTTTCACTCTTTCATCGTAGACTTGCTGCAAAGCATCTTGATGCAAACCTCGCAATAAAGCCGTGCGTCGCGTCAGGCTTTCTTCAAAACTGATCTCGCCGCGCATGGTTTGCAGTGTGATGGCTGCGACTTGCGGTTTGATCTGCTGCATATCCGCAATTTCGTCAATTGACTCAATGGCAAGTAGCGTTGAATCCATGTCCATGGCAATCAACTTGAAATCAGAAAGCTTTGTCGCCGCGTCGACAAAAGCAAAGTCCAATTCGGCTTCTGCGCAATAATCGGGTATAGCATCGGAATGAACCGCATGGGTTAAGCGGAAGGCTTGTCCGGTAATCTGCACGATGCCATCGGCATGGGATAGCTTTGCCAGTTCGCGCAGATCGCTGTTGTTTATTTCCAACCCCTGGATGATTAAATTCATAAGACAGTCATTAACGTAATATTTTGTTCCTGAAAAGCATATCAAGCATTCTCGCTCCACTCCATAATCCGGTTCCGGCCGGCATGCTTAGCAGCATAGAGCGCAGAATCGGCTGCTTTAATCAGATCTCTCGGTTCCCGGAAATATGTCATATTTTCCTGATAACCAGCGACACCAATGGAAGCCGTGATGCGAATTATGTTGCGGCCATCGAATTTATACGCAATATCCGCGATAGAATTTTTTAGCCGGGTAATAAGATTTCTTGACGTGGTCAAAGCTGTACCGGGAAGAATCAAAGCAAATTCTTCGCCACCGTAACGGCTCAAGGTATCATCCTGGCGGATTTGATCAAATACGGTTTTAACCACCATGGCCAATAACGAATCTCCCGCGATATGACCATAGGTATCGTTGACGCTCTTGAAATGATCGAGATCGATAATTGCAATCGTCAGTGGCAAATCGTATTGCAACGCCAGATTGAATTCTTGCCGTAGCGTTTCATCAAAATAAGTACGATTATAAGCGCCAGTCAAACCATCACGCTGTGATTTATCTTCCAGGTCCCGCATTCTGGAAAGATCGTGAATCATCAGTAACTCTTTGGCTTCCGACAAGATGCCATCAACTTCGGACGAATCGTGGATGTTTATTTCAAACAAATCTTCAACTGCTTTTAAACCGACTTCCATGATTTTGATCACCTCGATAAGTGCATGAGCATCAAATCCGAGCCATTTTTGCGCTGCTTCGTTCAACGCCGTCATTTTTTCCGTCTCATGCGGAAAAAGAAAATAATCGGCTAAATAACGGGAAACAGCCAGACACGATTGTAACGTTGGCCCCAGATTCTTGGGTTCCGGTTGTGAATGGCTATTGATGCAGGATAATGCGATGTAATCCGGGATATGCCATTTTTTCAGCAATGCATAACCCAATTCATCGTGTCCCGCGCCGAATGCTTCGCGTTCGGTGTTCAACAAAACATCGTGATCGGATGTCGATGCAAATACTTTGCCGTATTCTTCCGGCATGATAACCCAGAAAGCTAGGATGCCAATTTCCTGGATTAATCCGGCCAGGAATAAATCATCCAGGTAATTCAGCTCAAGTTTTTCCCCCAAAGCACGCGCGGCAAGTGCCGATGCAATGGAGCGGCGCCAGAAAATCGTGTTGTCAAAAGCCGTACTGGAATCCGGTAGCTTGCTCTTCATTAGTGAATGCGTCAGCGAAAAAGATAAGGCGATGACAAGAACGGTATGTGTACCGAGGATGCTAACCGCTTGCCGGATATTGGTCGCCACCCGGCGGGATTTGTATAACGGTGTGTTTGCTGTGCGCAACAGTTTCGCTGACAGCACGGGGTCCAGTGAAATATATTGGCAAACGCTGCCGATATCGGCATCTGGATCATTCGCCATTTCAATTATCTTGACGGCCACGGCAGGTAAGCTCGGCAGCGCTGCACACTGATATAGCTGTCTTTTCAATGTATCATCAATCACTTATTATCCTTCTTGTTAGATAACAATTATATATTATTGAATAATATTATAATTACTCCCTATTATAAGAAACCGTATATTAACTTATTTTTTTAGCACTATTTACAATAATTCACAGGCATTTCCCGCTTATTTCCGATAGAGCAATACAAGTATTCATTTTTTCAACTGAGCTGATGCTATGATGTTGCATGATATGCACGGAAATCATTATGCTTATTTTTGAGCAAAGCAATTGCACAATAACCGGCGGTAACAATAAATAAATTAGTGAATGACTCGGCAGAGCGTTCTTGACAAGGAGTTCAATGTGGAATTTGGAATAAAAATAGCGACACCAGAAAAACAACGCGGTGCTTGTGCAATCATCGGTATTTTTGAATCAAGAAAACTGGCGGATTCGGCCAAAGTTCTGGATAAAATCACGCACGGCTATATCAAAAATATCCTCGCATCAGGCGACATAGACGGCAAGGCAAATACTACCCTCCTTTTGCACAATGTACCGGACACACTGTTCAAGCGGGTGTTGCTGGTAGGATTGGGCAAAGAGCAGGAATTCAAGGAAAAATCATTCCTATCGGCACTCGGCGCAGCTTTGGGCGCATTGCAAAAAACCGCAGTTACCGATGCTGCACTGTTTTTATCCGATTTTCCCGTTGCGGAACGCACGACTGCGTGGAAGGTAAATCAAACCATAATTACCGCAGCCGGCAGCATTTACCGCTTCGATCAGCTGAAAAGCAAGCCAGACAATAATCAAAGCAGTTTGCGCAAGCTGGTCATGTATATCGATAATCGCGATGAACTGGCTGTTTGCGAAGAAGCCATGCAACACAGCATAGCGATCGTGCACGGCATGAATCTGGCCAAAGATTTAGGCAATCTTGCACCCAATATCTGCACGCCGACGTATCTTGCCAAACAGGCTAAAGACCTTGCCAAATCCCATAAGCTCAAAGCCACCGTATTGGAAGAAAAAGATATGGAAAAACTCGGCATGGGATCGTTGTTATCCGTTGCACGCGGCAGCGAGCAACTGGCGAAATTGATCGCGTTGGAATATCACGGCGCAACCAAAAAAGACCAACCGGTGGTTCTGGTCGGCAAAGGCGTCACCTTCGATACCGGCGGTATCTCGCTCAAACCTGCTGCCGAAATGGATGAGATGAAATTCGACATGAGCGGTGCCGGTAGCGTATTAGGCACGCTGCTGGCGGTAGCCGAAATGAAATTGCCGCTCAACGTCGTCGGCATTATCCCGGCCACGGAAAATATGCCCAGCGGCAAAGCCACAAAACCGGGCGATGTCGTCACCAGCTTGTCCGGGCAAACCATCGAAATTCTCAACACCGACGCGGAAGGCCGCCTGATTCTGTGCGATGCGCTCACGTATGCCGAACGCTATAACCCGAAAGCGGTGATCGACATCGCCACATTGACCGGCGCTTGTGTCATCGCATTGGGAAATTTCACCACCGGTTTGATGAGCAACGACGACAAGCTGGCGCAAGAGCTTCTGGCTGCCGGTGAATTCGCTGCCGATCGCGCCTGGCAGTTGCCGTTGTGGGATGAATATCAGGATTTGCTGAAAAGCAATTTTGCCGACATCGCCAATATCGGCGGACGAGCAGCCGGAACCATCACCGCTGCGTGCTTTTTATCGCGCTTTGCCAAGAAATACCGCTGGGCTCACTTAGATATCGCAGGCACGGCATGGAAATCCGGCAAGGAAAAAGGTTCAACCGGCCGTCCGGTACCGCTTCTGACACAATTTCTGATTGCGCAAGCGAAAGCTGCAAGCTAAGTGGATTGTTAACTTGCTGATTAATTCATCACTCGGAATGACTGCCGCACTTTATAAACCGTTACCGTGAATTAATCAGCAGCAGAAATGCACAGGTTGCAAACTTGGCTAGATAAATAATTCGATGACGCAGATTTATTTTTATTCGGGATCGAACGACAAGCTACTAACAGCTTGCCGGCTTTGCGCCAAAGCTGTGCAACAAAATCTGAAAGTGCTGATTTATGCCCCTGATGCGGCTGTGCTGGAGCAACTGGATCAATTGCTGTGGACTTTTTCACCCGTCAGTTTTATCCCGCATTGCGACATTCGTGAAGACAATGAGCTGGTGAGCGCAACACCGGTCATTTTGAGCAATCGCATCCCGACCGATAAGCAGTTTGACGTGTTACTGAATCTGCACTTGCAACAACCACCCGACTTCGACCAATTCAGCCGCTTGATCGAGATTGCGGATACTTCGGTGAAAGGCAAGCAAGCGGCGCGTACGCGCTACCGCTTTTACAAAGATGCTCATTATCCGATACACCATTTCAATCTGAATGATTAAATAAAAAACCGGATAATTCTGTCATGAGTGACGATAAAACAGCAGCAGAACCCGATGATGCTGAAGTATTAGACAAATTCCGCAATTTGCTGGGCAAATACCAGAATCAAGGCAAAATCGCCGGTACAGCACCAGCAAGCAAGACGTTTGAAGATGATAAGACCGCATCGCATGAAACCGGCTCGATACCGCTGCTGACGGAAACCGTGATCCTGCATCCCGCAGTGATACAACGCCAGCCAGCCCGTTTGACACCGATACGGCAGATTCTCGACGCTGCATTGGAAGAAGTGCAAATCGAAATGGATGCGCAAAGCCGCAAGGCGTTAGCACGTGCACTGGAAATCCGCCTGGTAAAACTAGGCAAATAGCCGCACCGCATACATAATTTTCTTGTTATCCGCAGCCATAGCCCATCCGCTATAATGGCGGTCTTTTGCGCCATTCAATACAACGAAAAATCCATGGAACTCGAGAAAAGCTTTGACCCTAAACGCATTGAAGATCGCTGGTATTCCATCTGGGAATCGGCTGGGTATTTCAAACCGGACGCGGCGGCCGATCATACCGGTCAATCCGCTTATTGCATCATGCTGCCGCCGCCCAATGTCACCGGCACGCTGCACATGGGGCATGCGTTTCAACATACTTTGATGGATGCACTGACGCGCTATCACCGCATGCTGGGCGACAACACCCTGTGGCAGCCGGGCACCGATCATGCTGGTATCGCCACGCAAATCGTGGTTGAACGTCAGCTTGATCAACAAAAGCTCGACCGCCGTGCAATGGGACGGGAAGCGTTTTTAGAACGAGTGTGGCAATGGAAAGAAGAATCCGGCTCCACCATCACGCGGCAAATGCGGCACCTGGGTACTTCGTGCGATTGGACGCGCGAGCGCTTTACCATGGATGCTGAATTATCGCGCGCCGTGACCGAAGTGTTTGTGCGCTTGTACCGCGAAGGACTCATATACCGCGGCAAACGGCTGGTCAATTGGGATCCAGTATTGCAAACCGCGGTTTCCGACTTGGAAGTGGTTTCAACCGAGGAGAACGGTTCGCTGTGGCATATCCGCTATCCATTGGAGCAAGCCGATGGCATGCATACTGAACCGAACGAAGCCTTGATCGTCGCCACCACCCGGCCGGAAACCATGCTCGGAGACGTCGCCGTGGCTGTGCATCCCGACGATCCGCGCTATCAACATTTGATCGGGCGCCATGTACGTTTGCCGCTGTGCGAACGGACCATTCCGATCATCGCGGATACCTACGTCGATAAAGAATTCGGCACGGGCTGCGTCAAAATCACCCCGGCGCATGATTTCAACGATTATCAAGTCGGCCAGCGGCATCACCTGGTGCCGATCAATATCCTCACGCTGGATGGCAAAATCAGCGATCTGGCGCCGCTTGACTATCAAGGCATGGATCGTTTCGACGCGCGCAAGAAAATCGTTGCCGACCTGGAAGCGCAGGGCTATCTGGTCGAAGTTAAACCGCACAAACTGATGGCGCCGCGCGGCGACCGCACCAACACCATCATCGAACCGATGCTGACCGATCAATGGTATGTCGCCATGGAAGATCTGGCTAAACGTGGACTGGATGTAGTCGCACAAGGCGAAGTCAAATTCACACCGGACAACTGGACGCATGTGTACAACCAGTGGCTGGAAAATATCCAGGATTGGTGCATTTCGCGGCAATTATGGTGGGGTCACCGTATCCCGGCGTGGTACGACGAAGACGGCAATGTCACCGTGGCGCATAGCCTGGAAGAAGCTCAGCAATTGTCCGGTAAAAGCAATTTACGCCAGGATGACGATGTGCTGGATACTTGGTTTTCATCGGCGCTATGGCCGTTTTCCACGCTCGGCTGGCCGGATGAAACGCCGGAATTGCGCACTTTCCTGCCGACTTCGGTGCTGATTACCGGGTTTGACATCATTTTCTTCTGGGTTGCTCGTATGGTTATGATGTCGTTGCATTTCACCGGCAAGGTGCCATTCCGTGAAGTTTACATCACCGGTTTGATCCGCGACGCCGAGGGTCAGAAAATGAGTAAGTCCAAAGGCAATGTGCTCGATCCGCTTGATCTGATCGACGGCATCGCGCTGCCCGATTTGATTGCGAAGCGCACCACCGGATTGATGAATCCGAAACAGGCTGAATCCATCGAGAAAAATACCCGCAAACATTTCCCCGATGGTATTCCGGCGTTCGGCACCGATGCCCTGCGCTTCACGTTCGCCAGTCTGGCGTCGCACGGCCGCGATATTAAATTCGACATGCAACGCTGTGAAGGCTACCGCAATTTCTGTAACAAGCTGTGGAATGCGACACGCTACGTGCTGATGAATTGCGACGGGAAAGATACCGGCTTGGATGAATCTTTACCCCTCGCCTACTCCGCTGCGGATCGATGGATCATCGGCCGGTTGCAGCAAGCGAAGCAAGCGGTTGCGCAGGCGTTTGCCAATTACCGCTTCGATCTGGTTGCACGCGAAATTTATGAGCTGGTGTGGGATGAATACTGTGATTGGTACGTCGAACTTGCCAAAATACAATTAAACTCGGATCAAGCAGCAGCGCAGCGAGCAACCCGCCGCACCTTGGTGCGTGTATTGGAAGTTATGCTGCGGCTGGCACACCCCGTCATTCCGTTCATTACTGAAGAATTATGGCAAACGGTTGCACCGCTGGCGGGTAAATCCGGCGACAGCATCATGTGTCAGCGCTACCCGATCGCTGATTCGCAAAAAATCGATCAGCACGCAGTGGACAATATCTTGTTGTTGAAAGAGCTGGTCAATGCCTGCCGCACTTTGCGCGGCGAAATGAGCCTGTCGCCTGCAGTGAAAGTACCGCTGCTTGCAAGCGGAGATGTGCAGACACTGGAGAAATACCGGCCGTATCTGCTGGCGCTGGCAAAATTATCCAGCATGGAAATCCTGCCGGAAGGATTGCCCGACGCCGATGCACCAGTGTCGATCGTCAGAGATTTCAAGTTGATGCTTAAAATCGAGATCGATGCAGCTGCCGAACGGGAGCGCTTGACCAAGGAAATTACCCGCATCGAAGCGGAAATCGCCAAGGCACAAATGAAATTATCCAACCCGAGCTTTGTCGAACGCGCACCGGCCAATGTCGTCGAGCAAGAAAAAGATCGCCTGGCGGCTTTTAATACCAAGTTAGGCAGCTTGAACGAACAATTGAGAAAATTGAATTAAGCGAGAAAGAGTTTATGAAAAAACACGAGAAACAATACTCTCATTCGCTGACCTCGCCCCTTGGAGTCTGGTTCTTCATTGAGTTCTAAATTTGAATCTCATTAATCAATACCACAAAAAAACGGGAGCATCTGCTCCCGTTCTACATTCAGAATTACATCAAAGTTTAAATTAGATCGCTGATTCTTTTCTGCGGCGCGCCACAAAACCAAGTAAACCAAGACCAGCTAATAGCATGGCATAGGTTTCAGGTTCTGGAACGGGAGCAAAAACAAAGTGATCATATGCAAAACCAGCGCCCGTGGAAGAATCATCCATGTACAGACTGGTTACGTGTGAAAATGCGCTTAGATCGACAAGACCGTCTGAAGATAATCCGACTGTGCCAAGTAATGTCGCTCCGTCGTAAATATTAACATCAACGTGGTCACCTAAATTATACCCGGATGCAACAAAACTCAAGTTATTAACTGCAGAAGAGAAATCAACCTTCAAGTCTGCTTCACAGTTGAAACTACCCGTTAGTGCACAGATTTCATGGTTGATTCCTGATGCGCCTACGTAAAGATCACTGCCAAAAGAAGTAATAGTCGCATTGGGTAACACTAATACAGTAGTACCTTGAGGACCGATCGGAAGTCCGCTGAAATCAAGCGTATCTGCCGATACACTAGTTGAAGCCAGTATTAAACTTGCTGAAGCAATGGTTACAAGCTTATTTGCAGTACTGCGAGCTATCTTATTCATTTTTAAACCTCCCTAATTAATATTTTTAATTGAATCAATTTGATTAGAAAGCTATAGAGCAATTTAATCTCGCTAAAATATAATTAATTAATTCTCAACAATAAATAGTATGTGTGTATCTTTTTTCTAGTACATATGTACTATTAATTCCTTACTGATTGGACCAGTGCCTAAGCTTACCATCCTTATCAAAATACAGATAGGTTCCAGTTCCAATCTCGATGAAATCAGACCCGACAATCAGAGAATCGGCGCCGGGAAAGTGGTATTCCCAAGTATCTCCACCCGGATTTTACGGGTTCCATAGCACTCCATAACACCATTTGCACGGCAAACCCCACGAAGCGATGACTTGCTCTTTTGTCATACCCGCTGCGAGTTCTTTTAGAATCAATTGCTCTGCGTATCTCCTTCGGTAAACCGGCATCTGATAAAACCTCGTGTCTGATTCGGTTTTCCTTGACAATACTTCAAGGATCAGCTCAGCGGAGAAAACCCCTCTCTTCATTCTCGATTCGCTTAATCGAAGAGGAGTTGCAAAAATTAGTTTTAGGAATGTTAGGGCAAACTTGGAGTCGACGCCAATTGTAGAACTTTGCGCTAACACAGATAGACAAGTCGGTCCTTTATCGGTTTTTTTATTGCTTACTCATCTATCAAGTAACTACTTTATGATACTCACACAGTACCGTTGTAGCTAACAAGCAGAGAAAAATACTTTATGATATTAGATATAACCACTTAATTACTCGATGTATTTGGTGGCCAAGGGCGGAATCGAACCACCGACACAAGGATTTTCAGTCCTCTGCTCTACCGACTGAGCTACTTGGCCATTTGGAAAGCAACAGTAAACGAGACAATCTGTTTACTGGCAGTTGTAATAGATATTCGATGAAATGAATGGCGCGCCCGGCAGGATTCGAACCCACGACCCCTTGGTTCGTAGCCAAGTACTCTATCCAACTGAGCTACGGGCGCTTGGTGCAATCTAATTACTTCCAGCTTGTTTAAGCAACCGGGAGATTATATCAGATTGAAGCAATTGCGGGATTCGAACTTACGTTTTTGCTTATATTCGATGCCTTCAACTGTAACCGAATAAGTCGATTCGTTTCTATACAAATCATCACAATCTCTTTTGCGGGGGCGATGATCGTGTATTTGGCCGGTCTTGTCAAGACTAAACTGCATTTGTGCACAGTTCACCGTTTACATATCTTCTTCCGGTTCCGGATCTTCTTTCAAAGGCGCTTGTGCTGATTGCATGAAGGACGCTGAACTATCCACGCTGCCGGGAATTTTCGGTGTTTTACAATGCACATCCGCATTTTGCGCGCGATGCCGCAGGGCATGATCGATCAATACCAGCGCCAGCATGGCCTCGACAATTGGCGTGGCGCGGATGCCAACGCATGGATCGTGGCGGCCATGGGTTTCAACGATCGCTGGATTGCCGTCTTTATCGATCGAGCGCCGCCCGAGGCGGATACTGGAAGTCGGTTTGATCGCGACATGCACGACGATATCCTGTCCGGTGGATATGCCACCTAAGATGCCGCCCGCATTGTTGCTCAAGAAACCATCCGGCGTCATTTCGTCGGAATGTTCCGTGCCTTTCTGTGTCACGCTGGCGAATCCGGCGCCGATTTCAACGCCTTTTACCGCATTGATATTCATCATGGCGTAAGCGATTTCGGCATCGAGCCGGTCATAAACCGGTTCGCCCCACCCCACCGGCACGCCTTGTGCAACTGCGCTGATTTTGGCGCCGACAGAGTCGCCGGATTTGCGCAACTGATCCATGAATTTTTCCAGTTGCTCGGTATAGCTGTTATCAGCGACGAAAAACGGATTCTGATCGATGTCTTCCCAGCGTTTGAACGGAATGAGTATTGGGCCGAGTTGCGCCATATAACCGCGAATCACGATGCCGTATTTTTCCTGTAGCCATTTCTTCGCAATGGCGCCAGCCGCAACACGAACCGCCGTTTCCCGCGCCGATGCGCGCCCGCCGCCGCGGTAATCGCGGATGCCATATTTTTGCCAATAGGTATAGTCGGCATGCCCGGGGCGGAACACGTCCATGATTTTGCTGTAATCCTTGCTGCGCTGATCTTCGTTGCGGATCAGCAAAGCGATTGGTGTGCCGGTGGTACGGCCTTCAAACACACCCGAGAGAATTTCCACGGTATCGGATTCGCGCCGTTGCGTGACATGGCGCGACGTTCCCGGTTTACGCCGGTCCAATTCTAGTTGAATCTCTTCGGTGCTGATCGCCAAACCCGGCGGGCAGCCATCGACGATGCAGCCGATCGCTGGGCCGTGCGACTCACCGAATGAAGTGACGGTAAAAAGTGTGCCAAGTGTATTGCCAGACATATGTTGCTATTTGGGTATTAAAAAGATTGTGCGAGTCTATCATACGCGCCCTGGTTTTTTGGCAATTTACCGCTCCTCTTGCGCTGGCGGCAATCCAATGTAAATTTGAGGCGCGTCAACAATGAAATGCAGTCGGCATGCTATACCTGCGTTAAAATGCGGTTTATTACTCGGCATACGCGCGTTTTAAATCATTCTCATAAAATTGGAACAGGAGTTTGCATGAACACACCTCAAGTCAAGGAATTTCTTATCAGTTTGCAGGACAGCATCGTCAAGGGATTGGAACAGGTCGATGGCAAAACATTCAAGCGCGATCAATGGGACCGCCCGGAAGGCGGCGGCGGTATGAGCAGCGTTATTGAAGAGGGCAATATATTGGAGCGCGGCGGTGTCAATTTTTCGCATGTGTACGGCGCAGGATTACCGGTATCGGCAACCGCCGCCCGTCCCGAATTGGCAGGCCGGTCGTTTGAAGCGATGGGAGTGTCGTTGGTGCTTCATCCGCGCAATCCGTATGCGCCAACGGTGCATATGAATGTGCGTTTCTTCGAGGCGCGCAAAGAGGGCGCGGATCCTGTCTGGTGGTTCGGCGGCGGCATGGATTTGACGCCATATTACGGCTACTCGGAAGACGCAATTCATTTTCATCAAACCTGCAAGGATGCGTTACAGCCGTTTGGTGCAGATACTTATCCGCGCTTGAAGAAATGGTGCGATGACTATTTCTACTTAAAGCACCGCAAAGAACCACGCGGTATCGGTGGTGTATTCTTCGATGATTTGAATCAACCCGATTTCGACACCTGCTTCAAACTCACACGCAATGTTGGTGAGAACTTTCTCAACGCCTACCGCCCGATCCTGGAACGCCGCAAGGATACGCCGTACAGTGAACGCGAACGCGATTTTCAGGCTTACCGGCGCGGGCGTTACGTGGAATTCAATTTGGTATGGGATCGCGGCACGTTGTTCGGATTGCAAACAGGCGGACGCACCGAATCGATTCTGATGTCGTTGCCGCCCATCGTGAAATGGCGCTACGACTGGAAACCGGCGGCTGGCACGGCAGAAGACAAACTGTACACGGATTTTCTGATCGGCAAGGATTGGGTGTAATTGGTCGGTGAGTCAATTGTCGCTGAATAACCAAATTCTGCTGGGAGCAATTACCGGCGCACTGTTCGGATTGTGGTTCGCACAACTGGGGCAGGATTCCACAATTAATCAGAACGGTTTGTACGCCGCGAAACTGGCCGGTACATTGTTCACCGACTTGTTAAAAATGGTGCTGATACCGCTGGTCTTCACATCGATCGTCGTCGGTGTCGCGAATCTGCGAGCGCATCAGCAAATGAACCGCGTCTGGCAAGTCACGCTGATTTTCTTCATGTCCACGATGGCGCTGGCGGTTGCTCTGGGATTGGCGGCTGCCAATCTATTCCAACCTGGGCGCGAATTGCCGGTCGCGATGTTCCAGGATGCTATGCAGAATTTCCAGGCAACGCAGATGTCATTGCCGGAATTCTTTGCGCATTTTCTGCATTCGCTGTTTCAGAATCCAGTTGCGGCGCTGGCGCAAGGAAACGTGCTCGCAGTGGTAATTTTTGCTTTGTTGCTCGGCATTGCGCTGGTTGTAGGTGGCGAACGCTACCGCAATATTCTGACTTTGATGCAGGAATTTTTGGAATTGATTTTGATGCTGGTCGGCTGGATCATGCGCCTGGCTCCGCTCGGTATCATGGCACTGGTATTGCAGCTGGTGGCGACACAGGATACCGGCTTGCTGACCGTCATGATCAAGTTCGTGGTGGTGGTATTAGGCACTACGCTGTTGCATGGTGTGGTCGTGCTGCCCTTGATCCTGTATCTGATGACCGGTGTCACGCCGTATAAATTCTGGCAGGGTGCGCGCGAAGCGCTGATCACCGCCATGGCTACCAGCTCGAGCGCGGCGACACTACCTGTCACGCTACGCTGCGCTGAGCAACATTTGCATGTCAAACGCGATGTCGCGGGATTTGTCATTCCTTTGGGCGCGACCGTGAACATGGATGGCACGGCGCTTTATGAAGCGGTAGCCGCTTTGTTTGTCGCCAATCTGGTCGGCGTCGAACTTACTGTAATGCAGCAAATGATCGTCTTTGTCACCGCGATGCTTGCTGCTATGGGCGCACCGGGTATTCCCAGCGCCGGCATGGTCACGATGGTGATGGTGTTGCAATCGGTCGGCCTACCGGCTGAAGCCATTGCTGTTTTACTGCCGATCGACCGCATTCTCGACACGGTTCGCACGATGGTGAATGTGGAAGGTGATCTTGTGGGAAGCTTGGTGGTGCAGCACTGGATCAAGCGCAGCTAATTCAAGGCGTACGTTTAATTCGGTCTTTATAATTAAATCAGATCGATATCGCGGAAACGCTGTTGTATTTCCAGTACTTTGTCGGCGTTATTTACCAAGGCTTCGACGCAATCACGATCCAGCTTGGAATTGGACATTTGCCGCAACATGGCAAACGCTTGCTCATTGCTCCAGGGCGCTTTGTATGAGCGGCGTGATGTGAGCGCGTCGAACACATCGGCTACCGCGCTGATACGTGCCTCGATTGGAATTTCCTCGCCTTTCAAGCCATTCGGATAACCGCTGCCGTCCACCGCTTCGTGGTGGAATTCGGCAATATTGCGCAGGATATTGGTGTGGCCGAATGCGCCCAAACCGAAATCTTCCAGCACGGAATCGATTATTTCCCGGCCTTTCACCGGATGTGTCTTCATGACATCGAATTCCGCCGGATCGAGCCTGCTCGGTTTGCGCAGAATATTGTCCGGAATGCCGATCTTGCCGACATCGTGCATCGGCGAAAAGAGAAAAATATGCTCGATTTGTTCGTCGCTGATGCCATAACTTGACGCGAGTTCACGCGCGATCAGGCGGGCGTAGTGCGCAGTGCGGTCGATATGCGAACCGGTTTCGAGATCGCGGTAATGTGTCATGCTGCGTGCCGCGCGCACTGCGGCAAGCAAAGTGCGAATGGCAGAAAGCTCGTTGATGACCATCAAAGCGATCAAGTGACCATAGATGTCGATCTGGCGCAGCGCTGGCGCTTCAAACGGATGCTCTTGCTGCGAATTAAAGAATAAAAAACCGACAAAAATGCCGCTTTGATACAGCGGCATGGTATAGCTGGATTTATAGCCTTTTGCGGCTATCCGCTTGGTATGCTCATGCGTGCCGTGGGCAAAAATATTCAAATCCTGCACCAAGCGCGGACGGCGGTGCTCGATGATGGTACGTAACGAGGGAGCGGCACTGAGCGGCGCTTCATACGTGGTCACTGGATTATCATTACCTTCCGTGCTGTGCGTGTAGGTTTTGAGCATCTCGGTTTTTTCATCGAACAGCGCAATCGCCAAACGATCGATAAAAGGAAAATCCTGACGGATGATTTGATGCAGAAAACGCAACTTTTCGGCTAACGGTAGATTTTCATGCAATTTCGCCAGCGTATCCTGGTGGGTGAAAAAGTCTTCTTTCGATTGCATACAATTCCTTCCGGCGAATAATGATGAAGGTGACGGCCCGTGAGTAACGACACGGCCATCCGGCAATAAATTCTCCCAGTATTTTAAACGATTTATCGTGAATTCGTGGCGTTGGTTTTTTCTTGCAATTTGCCGGATCTGAAAAGAATTGTTCTTCCATAACCGGCTTTATGGATGTGATGTGGCAAATTGTCACGCGGCAATATGCCACATTCCAAAAAGAAATCTTTCTTCCTACAATTTGTTCAACGCGGTTATTTCAAATCCGGCATGAATCGATAACCGCATTCCATTATTGACTTTAACTGGAAGGAGGATGACAAGCGAACGCAACAGCGTACGCTGACATAGACCCTATGAAAACACCTAAACGACTGGAACCATTAATTGAAGAAGGATTAATCGACAGCGTGATTTGCCAGCTCATGAGCGGCAAGGAAGCGATGATCTATATGGTGCGCAGCGGCGAGCAGGTCCGTTGCGCGAAAGTTTACAAAGAAAGTAATAAATGCAATTTTCATCAGCGCGTCTGTTATACCGAGGGGCGCAGAATCAAAAACAGCCGCCGCGCCCGTGCGATGGAAAATGGCAGCTTCTACGGCCGCAGCGCACGCGAGGAAGCTTGGCAAAGTACGGAAGTGGATATGCTGTGCCGCTTGGGGATGGCTGGTGTTCGCGTGCCGAAATTCTATAATTTTTTTGCCGGTGTGCTACTGATGGAACTAATCACCGATGCGGAAGGCAATGTAGCACCACGGCTCAATGATATGATCCTGACACCTAAACAAGCGCGCAGCTATCACAAAATTTTGATTCAGCAAATCGTGACTATGTTGAACGCGGGAATCGTGCATGGCGATTTGTCGCCTTATAACGTGCTCATCAACAGCCAAGGCCCGGTAATCATCGATTTGCCACAAGCTGTTAATGCCGCCAGTAATCATCAGGCACGTTATATGATTAAACGGGATATTGATAATCTGACGGCATTTTTAAGCCGCTTCGCGCCGGAATTAGCGCAATCCGATTATGCAAGTGAGATATGGTCCTATTATCAGCATGGAAAGTTGCCTCTGGCGCGCTTAACAGGGCAGATCAAACAAACGATCAAACCCATCAATGTTGCTGATGTCCTGCAAGTTATTAATATGGTTATTAAAAAAGAAATTGCCTGGCAGCGCCACAAGCAAACACGATGGAATAATTCTTTGTCCTAGCGTTCAGAAAATAACTCTAGCAACAAAGCCGCAGCAAATGCTCATTGACCTGCATACACCAGCTTGTGTTATAATTCCACACTTCTGACGCGGGGTGGAGCAGTCTGGCAGCTCGTCGGGCTCATAACCCGAAGGTCGTAGGTTCAAATCCTGCCCCCGCAACCCGCTTATCCTTGCTGAGAATCGCCGTTTCATGCGGCTTTTCAGCAAGCTCAGCTTTACGGGATGAACGTGCATTTAGGTTAACCATCTCGTTCTTGTCTGACAAATCTTCTATCGAAGAAATTTCGTCAGCATTAGAATCTTCCTGCCAACCATGTTTTTGATCACCTGATTCGGTCATCATTTTGACTTGCTGCAACAAAGGATCGTGATCGCTAATCTTTTGCTGCTTGCCTGCCGCAACTGTCAAAATTCCGGCAAGGTCGCCATGCAGGTCGATGGCGTATTCTGTTCCTGACGCTTTGGGCGTTAGTACAATCTTATCAATGAGGCCTCTGAGCAGGTCTGCTGCTTCAGTTCTGGTTTCTTCCCTGTTGAGAGAAACTCGGAGCGCTTCTACTTCTTTCTGGTAACGCTGAGACATGTTCGGATGCAGAAGCACTGGCGCTTCCTCTTTGCCTTCGAGATAGCTTTCCAGCTCTTCCCGGCGTTCAATGATCTTATTGAGCGCATCTTTCACTTCCGATGCAGGTATCCCGTTTTTGATGGCTTCGATAATCTTTTCCTTATCAGCAGCCAGTTTTTGCAGCTCTTTTTTGTAACGGTTTATTGCCGCATTCCGGGTTTGCCGCAGCTCATTGATATGTTTTGTGTATTCCTCGCAAAATACCTTTACCAGCTCCGGGTTCATCAAGTGGTGCTGTAACGCCTCCAGAATGGTGTGCTCCAGACTTTCTTGCTTAATGGTGAGCCGGTTGCTGCAAGTGCCTTTATTTCTGGCAGCAGAGCAACCGTAGCGATCAGCCGACACTTTGCTCATGCCGCTGCCACAGCAACCACACGTGAGCAGGTAAGAAAACAAGTTTTTGGGGCGTTGTTTGGCCCAGAATTGAGGTTTTTCATCCAGCGCTTTCTGGCGTATCTTGGCCTGCTCCCAGAGCTCTTCATCGATAATGCGTAAGTGAGGGACTTCGGTAATGATCCAATCTTCTTCTGGGTTTGGCCGGGCGACACGTTTACCGGTATCCGGGTCTTTTAAAAATTTTTGACGGTTCCAGATCAGCCGACCTATGTAGAGCTCATTATTGATAATGCCGGTGCCGCGCCGTCTGTTCCCGTAAATTGTCGTTGCGCCCCAAGCTTTGCCAGAGGGGCATGGAATGCCTTTTTTATTGAGATTTAGCGCAATTTTCTTGGGTGAAACGCCAGCGGCGTAATCGCGGAATATTTGTTTAACAATTTCTGCTTCTTCCTTATTAATCTCACGATCTCCCCGGATCGCTTCACCATAGGAATCAAACTGTTTCACTACATTGTAGCCATAGCACAAGCCTCCGCCAGATTTGCCTTTTTCTATCCGGCCACTTAGCCCGCGATGGGTTTTGGCTGCCAAGTCTTTCAAAAACAGGGCATTCATCGTTCCCTTCAGTCCGATATGGATGTCGCTTACCTCACCGCCATCGGATAAGGTATGAATAGCAATGCCGACAAACTGAAAACGTTTATATATGCCTGCAATGTCCTGCTGGTCTCTGCTTAAGCGATCCAACCCTTCAGCCAGAACAATATCAAACTTACCAGCCATGGCATCTTGCATAAGCATCTGGATTCCAGGGCGCATCAGGCTCGCACCGCTGATACCGTGATCGGTATAGGTATTAACTACCTTCCAGTTTTCATGCCTGGCCCGTTCACTGCAAATCCGGATTTGATCTTCAATCGAGGCATCGCTTTGAAGATCACTGCTATATCTGGCATAAATGGCAACTTTTTTCATATCAAGACTCCAAATCAGGCTTTTGTGTCAAAGACGTTGTGCATCTGAGATGGCGCTCGTAGTCTTGCTCGGCTGAACGCCGAGCAAGAAAGCGAACAACGTCAACAATCCGCGAGTCGATATTATGACTCGGTTTGCGGGTGGAACTCCACCCTTTACCTTGCTTGGATTGTTGCTTGTTAGTCAATTTAAAAATCCTCTAGGATAATGATTGAACGTAAGTACCTGTTGATTGCATAAATAAATATCAACTTTTAAGTAAATTGCTGCTATCAAGCACGGTTGATAAACAAAACAGGCATATATTTTTATAATAAAACTTTAGTATTAACAAAATCTTAAGTTGTTCTATTGTTAGTTTCTTATGTCACTGCGTGTAATTTATGTCCTGTGCTTGATTTTGTTTCGGAGCTTGCTGGCGCTCAGCTCTCATGCGCTCCAATTCCTCTCTGGAACGCAGCGCGATCCTTCCGTTAATGGGTAACGCATTGAGCTGAAGTGATAATCCTCCTTCCTTGGTCGGCCACGCTGCGCCGATCTTGTGCCAGTGATTTTTATCATCGCTGCCTTCTTCAACGCTGTAGGCAATATGGCTGGGCAGCCTGGATTTATTTTCATCAGAACTGTCACTCATGGTTCGATCTCCTGTTTAGAATGGTTGAAATGTACCTTCGCCAGCCCTTTATGGCTGGATAAGGCCTGTTCGCGCTCCATGTCATGCAGCGCGTTTTGCAGGGTTTGCTCACCCTGCTTGATCTTTTTTTCTCGCTCGATTTCGATAGTGGACACCACGCAGGCCTGAATAGGCCCGCCAATGGTGTAATCCAACTGGGCATTTTTCCGGATACGCTCAGCACGAAGTTGGTCGAGCATAGCCTTGGTAATCACATTCATTACCCCCGCTTCAGGGGATAATGGCCGTAAATGCTGCTCCGGCCTGTTCTGCCCAACGCTCCCACTCTTTCCGGACGATCTTGACTTGTTGAGGCATCCATCCGGCCCCAAGTCCGTAGAATGTCAGAGCGCATCCCTTCAAATTAACTTCCGCTTTTGGCAAACTCTTTTTGCCTTGAAGCAATTGGTTTCCATCAACGTAAGATGAAGATTCCAGACCGTCCGTAATGACAAGAATCTGGCTGTTTTGAGCGCAATTGAATTCAGAGGTAAATTCCAGCCAGGCAATAAGGTTGGTGCTGGATTGAGAAGCCTCTTTTTGTTCAGGCAATGATTGAATGTATTGCGCCACAATACCTGCCACCTTGTTTGGCTTCAATCTTCTGGAGATTTCAAAGGTCGGATTGAGCAGATTCAGTGCATCTTTACGAGAGCCGAATGTTTTGACATGCACAACATCGCCGTCTTTCAATTTGTTGATTTCAGAGGACACATGCTGGCTCGCTACATGCGCAAAATTTTTGTGCGATAGCAGCGGATTCGAAGCAGACAAATCAATGCCGATAGTCAGTGTTTTTGCGTCTGCAACAGTTGCAGCGCAGATTAACGGTATCATGGTCAGAATTTTTTTCATTTTCCTTTCTCCAAAAATTTTGGGTTCATTGCATTCATGATGTCTTGAGGGCGAATGGCTTCGATTTTGGCTATATCTTTGGCAACCTGCTTGGGATCAACTTTCCGGTGTGAATCTTCGAAGCGAAATTCAGTGGAATATTGAGAATCCTGAAGCCATTTCTTATGAGGCAGAAGCGCATCTGAAATGGCGCTGATTACTTCATTGGTAATGATTGTGCGGATGTAATTGTCATCCATGATGTGCAGATCGTTAATCTCGTAATTTAGAGCGGAGTATTCTTTCTGCGCTTTTAAAATAGCCTGGTGATCTTTGATGGCCGCGCGGGCACGAGATAACCTGCCGAAAATATCATTGATATTGATGGCAATCGTCGTCAGCAACTTGTGTGCAATGAAGATATTGACTATAGCCAATCCGCCAATACCAACTGAAAATGCCAAAACAGCCAACGGATTCGTGACATGAGCAAAGAAAGCGTCAACCCATCCTTGTTCAATGGCTTCAGGCAGACTCCCGATCATGGCAGGCATTTCAATCTGGATCATGCTTCCCAAGCCATCGGCAAAGAGAATGCAGGCAATCAAGAATCCCATTCCGATCAGGTAGGTAGGAATCAGAATTTCAACGCTCCTGTCGACGATTCTGACAGCCAGGTTATGGGGTTTAACCTTGGCAAGAATGTGGAAGCCGATAATCATGGTAGCTGCCGTAAACCCCATCAATGTGGGTGACCAGTATTCGTTGTTTTCACCAGCCAGATAGTCGAATACGCGGTAAACAATTTCATACTCGCTATAACCTACAACCGCTAAAGCGAACCCTGCTAACAAAGTCATTAACATGAGAAGAGGTGCTTTTGCAGCAGCTTCAATACGTCTTTTCAGTACGGCTTCAAACCGCATCATCTCTTCTGGGGTAAATAATTCTTCGGGTTTATTCATCTTTGCTGCTCCTTTGTTTATTGATAAGTTCAAGATAAGAAACGCCTATGGTCTGCAACTGCTCCGCGCTCGGTGTCATCAGCCGGGTTGCTGCCGCATAACCTTCATTCCGAGCGTTTTCGCGTTTCCTTAGCAGTTCAGCGCGTTTTTCGTTGATTCCAGCTTTTTGTTCGATAAAAGCTTGATAAAGCGGTGCAAGGGGTGGAAAAATCAGACTTGATACAGCCGTAGCAATGCGATCAATTGCCTGTGGTCTCTTTTGTGTTGGTGACATTTTTTGCATAATTACCTCCTGTTTATAAGTTATTGTTTAATAAATACAATGATGTTCTAATCTTTGATTTCATGCGCTTTAATCGATTGATTTTTGTTTGCGATCAAAAGCCCTGCGGGTAATCCTCCGCCAGAAAGCTTCTTTGTGATCGGGATCGGGAGCATATTTCCAAACTGGCAATGCTTTGAAATAAGGCTCATTCTTGAGCTTGAGAGCTCGCATTCCTGCTCTGGTGACAATGAGGTTGCCGCTATCCGGGCTCAAGAAACGTTTGACTTGGTCGGCGTCCATGACGGCCACTTCCCGATAGGTTTTTCGGCCTGAGTAGTTATCTTTTTCGACGTGAGATTTTTTGCCCAAAATCTGCGACAGGTAAGTTGCAGTGTCGTCATGATTGGTGGCCATCCAGAAAACAGCATCGGCCTCACCGGAAAATGTCGCCCATGATTTTGGGTACGTCTTTTTCATGAGCTCGACATTTTGTGAGATCCCAAGCAAGATTCCTCCATAACTTCTTAAAACCGCCAGGATGATCTCAAAAATTTCGTTGTAACCTTGCGAGGGCAGCTCATCTACAATGATCAGGCACTGACCAGCTTGATCACGGAAATATTCGAAGGTATAAGCTGTCATGTTCGTGAGCAGGCGGCACAGTGGAGCAAGTTCTTCGCGAATGGATAGAACAGGAGCTGTCAGCGAAAATACGACATCCTTACGGGTTTTTAGGTCGCTGAGCGGAAGACTTGTGCTGCGAAGCACATAACGAACAGCTGGAATGTCCAGCCACTTGGTTTGCTCCAGCAACGTTGAACGGATATTTCCTCCAGTTTCTCCGCTTGCGTTTGCCAGCGCGGCGGCAGCTCCAGCAATGGCGCCATCAAAAGCAGGATTATTAAGCATGGCGCGAAGCAGGAGTTGCTGAGCTTCTTCGGGTGTCGTTTCTTCTTTTCCAGTTTGTGGATCGAAAACACGATAACCATTGACTAGCAAGCTTCGTATGTAGGGCAGGTTATGCTCGTCTTCCGGATGGTGGCTGATTACATGAAGAATGACACCGACAAGAAAACCGCGTGCGGTATCAGAAAAATACGGTGTTCTGGAACCGCTTGGCGTGATGACCAATGCCTGCGCAATGCGCATGGCCCATAGAACAGCAGCTTGCTTGCCATCACGTTCCATTGCTATCTTAATGCAGTCAATGGCATTAAAGAAGGCGCTTATTGCATTTGAAATGCCATAAGGATCAAGGACAAACCAAGTGCGCCAGTCATGCTTCAAAAGGGCATTAGTTATCTGCCCCTTAGGGTCTATGACTAAGACGCTGTTGACCCACGTGGAAAGAATGGTTATAAGCGCCGTTGTTTTCCCAGCACCGGTCATGGCATACATAAAAAGATGGCGCTTGACCTTGATTCCAATAGGCTGAAGCAATCCAAATCCCCAGGCAAAAGCTCTGCCAAGCAGGACATGACCTGGTTCATAAAGCAGCGTAAGCGTATTGAGTGCGTTGGAAAAACCGCCCGTAGCGCGATTGCCCATCTGAAAGGTACGCTCGAACCAGATTCGGATGTCATTCCAGATGATCATGAGTGACCGCCATGGAAGTCTGGGCCAAAGACGGTAATAATCTGGATGGTAGATACCAATCTTCCTGGAGAAGAGTATTAAAATCGTGCGAATAGCAAATAGCGCTACTAAACAAAACCCTACATAAGAAATTAAAATATAAATTGCTTCTTCATTCGTTAGAAAACCAATTGCATACAATTTATATAAAGCATAAAGCTCGCCAAAGCTCATCGGTAATGACCTCTACTGTTGCCGAAACCGAAGGCTCTTTTTGTGATTTCAAAAAAAATTCTGAGTGTCCATGACCAAATCACAGTTGCGATCATTCCCGACAGGATTGTTTGCAGCGCTGGATCAAGCGTTTCAATTTGATACTCGAACAGACTGAGCAGAAAATTCAGCGCAATTTGTCCAGGTTCTAAAAATATTTCAGCGTTATTCACTCTCTAGTTTCTCCATATTGATTTGCGTGAATTCATTCTCTGGGAATTATAGGTTTCAGATAAAATCACCCCTCCTCGTGACAACCTCGCACAAGTGTTTTCAGTGAGTTATTCTTGAAGAAATGGAGATGAAAAAACTAATGAAAAGAGGCTGTTATACTCCTCATCAGATTGCTTTATTACGCGCCGAAATTCTCGCTGTTTATAACAGAGCAAAAAGCGAGCTTGGAGGTAACGTTTCCTGGAGCACTATTGCTACCTGGATAGAGGAAGCATATGAGAACCTTACAGATGAGGAGCGCAATTCGATTGAGGCACCTTACAGAGATATAAAAACCATTAGTTTTGGTGAACACGATAACTTTCGGAAATTTTGCGTGGGTGACCACAAAGAAATGAAACCGCCGGAGAAATTAATCGCTTTAGATATGTGGCTAACAGAAAAAGATAATCGTTGGTCGTTGTTAACAACTGAAAAATTATGGGGAATTAATGATTATTCTAAAGTGGCATCTTGTCTTGAAAGCTTTCTGTTTGAAAATAATTCGGAATGTCCAGCTTTAAATTCTGACAACTTATATGGCGAATATGCTGGTACTTATTATGGAAGTGGTGAAGGAAACCAGAAGCTTTCAGAAATCAGCCTAAAAATTGATAACTCACCAAATCCTCATGTTGCGATTGCCACAGTTTATGCAAAGGATGATCGGAGAGAAAGTACACTGATCAATAGAAAAATCGACAAATTTGCTCTTGAACGTGATGTCAGTTTATCTGGATGGATTGTAATGTCACCAGAAGACAATTTGGTTTGTTATCTAAAAGATACGAAAAGCGGTAGCAATCATATTTATTTTCTTATCGCAATCAATGACACCGTTTTTGACGGAGCAAAAGCCAACTGTCTTCTTTTTTTGGATAGACAGATTCCTTCGGAGATTAATGAGAAAGTTATGTCATCAGATTTGTCCGATTATCTGGTTGATTGGGCGAAGAGAAATGAGTGCAATCTGCTGAAATTCATTAGGAATAATTGATATTGTTGACTTGAATATCGTGAATCTGTTAAAGGCTGGAAAGGATTTGAATACCAAAATATGGAATACGCATGCTAAACAGATAATTGAAGGATCATCTGTTTCATTAGCAACCTTGGTTAAAAAAAGTGGCTCATATCTTATTGAGAGAAGACCTAGACGAGGCTTTATTTCAATGAATGAGCCCGTAGATGATTTTTCTCTATATATGAGGAATCTTGTCAGCGAACTGAAGAATGTACAGTACCAGAAGGGCGAAGAGATTCATAAAGCAATGAAAGATGTTCTTGACGAAACCATCGATTCACTGATCAGGCGGACAAGAGGTTTGGCTGAGAAATATGCTGCCGCTCAAGAGAAAAATGTATCGCCACTAGTACAAAGGGAACAGAAGCTTCTCGATCTGGGGCTCGCCTTTTTTGAAGCCGCTGGATATAACGATGTTCCCTTTGGGGAGGCATATATCGAAGCTGGCTTGCCAGTAAACTTCCAGCATCCTGTCAGTGGAAAAACAGCTTTGCATGAGACTTGCGCATATGCTATCCATCCTGATTTTGGCTATATGTTATTAGAAGTTAAAGACTGTGATTTTTTAATACGAGATAAGAGAGGCCGCCTGCCTTATCAAGATGCGTATATGTTTTGTCGCAGTGTTGATTTGGCTGATAAGATTAGGCAGAAAACACTTGAGCAAGCAGCCGAAAGAAATATTGAATTAGATTTTAGCAGTTTTGAGATCAAGATCCCTTGATCGTTAGCCAGTTCGGTGCAGGTGTAGTCCATATAGGTTTTAAATCTATGCCAAATTGTAAAAGGGTTTCATTGATTTCGTTCAGTATATTTAAGCAACCTTCCCGTTTTGTTTGAATGAGCGCATTCATCTCTTCAGATTTGCTTTCTTTGGTGGCCAGATAGCGATTGGCAATATTTCTAAAAAATTTTGGACGTGGGGCCACCTCATATTCTTTCCCCCAATTGTTTCTTAGAGTATCCGAATAAAAGCTTCGATTAATTGCCATAGGATGGTTTTTATCGCTGTAGTTACCAGAGACAAGCTCGATTTGTAAGAAAAAATTCACAGCATTCTGTTGCCAGTATGTTCCAATTATTTTTGCGGGCTCGATTAAGCAATTCAGCGCGAATGTATCTGCTTCCATTTCCTGGTGCTGGAGGATCGATAAATTTTCTTCAAGAGCGAGAGGATAGTGAATTGGTCGAATATTGTTTGAGAATTCTAGGTGTTTGAGTTTGTGGTGTCCTAATTCATGAAGCAGTGTAAATAGCAGCGCACCATTTATGGCTAATTTACTTTCTTCAAACATCTGAGGAGTCGCTAATGCGTAAATATTTGGAAGCGGTTTGCAGAATCGGTAAAAATGAAGTTGCAATAAAAATATTGCATTAGTTAACAGATTGCTGGCAGGCATATCTTTTCTATATTTAAACAGATAATAGCTATTTAGCTCCTGAGGTAATATCGATTGCAGGTGAGCTGCAAAAATTGCATTTGCAACAAGGTCAATGAAACCGCTTGCAATCACGATGATAGGATTTTTTCCAGATGCTTCTGCATAAGCCATGCATAAAGGCAATGGAAGAACGTATATTTCACATTGCGATAGGGCCAGTCTTTTTTCCTGCCTGACAAAATCGAGCGGCTCCCTAAGGTGCATAGCCAATAGCTTTGCTTCTCGGGAATCCGTTTTCAGGGTTATCCGCTTTAATTTAATCAGCTTGATATATTGCTCAATTATCTCATCCTGGATGCTGAATGGTGCGATGGGGCGTCCATTCTTGAGGCCGTGAATGAGTTGCTCAGTTGACAATATGCCCATAAAAAGAGTGATGGACTTTAATGGCTCATGGTAATTTTTATGAAAAGCAATAATATCAATTTCTATTGGGTTTGCTGAGTTATTGCGTTTTATGCGTGAGATTACCGCTATCTACGCCAATGGTTCCGTGCCTTCTTCCAGAATTGCCAGATAAGCCTTGTACGCAAACAGTCGGTCGCGTTGACGACCGGTTATTTCCTGCACGATTCCGGCTTTTTCCAGATGCTGGAGGGCCGTATTGATTGTAGGCATGGTAAGTCCCAGTGGGACGACCAAATCTTTCGGGGCAATGACCGGTTTTTTTCGCATGTAGGCAAGAATCTTTAGAGCTGATGGCGCAGCCTTGCCGAGAGCTGTTTCAACTCGATGCTGGTCAGCATCAAACAGATCAAGAATGCGCCGGGCCGTAGCTACGCCCTGATCAGCGGTTTCAATGACACCGCGCAGGAAAAAACTGACCCATTCTTCCCAATCTCCGGTATCGCGGATATATTGCAGCTGATCATAATACTCATCCCGCCGTGTCTTGAACCAGAGTGAGAGATAAAGAGTTGGCTCTTTCAGAACGCCATCGGCGCAGAGAAGAAGCGTTATCAGCAACCGCCCGACGCGGCCATTGCCATCCAGAAATGGGTGGATGGTTTCAAACTGCACATGGGCCAGCGCGGCACGAATGAGAACCGGCAAACCATCATCATCTGCATGAAGAAATTTTTCAAAAGCACCGAGGCATTCTTCCAGCCGTTCCGGTGGAGGTGGAACAAAACGGGCTTTTGAGGGCCGTGGGCCACCGATCCAGTTTTGCGACCGGCGAAACTCCCCAGGCATTTTGGTGGAGCCGCGTCCTTTTGAAAGCAGTATTTCATGAATTTCCCGGATCAGGCGTAAGGATAGCGGGAATCCGCCACGCATACGTTCCAAACCGTGATTCAGCGCCGCTATGTAATTGGAGACATCCTGGACATCCTCTTCAGAAGGTGCGCCGGGAGCTGCTTCGCTTTCATGAATCAGAAGATCGGAAAAGCTCGATTGTGTCCCTTCAATCTGCGAAGACAGTAGCGCTTCTTTCCGGACATACATGTAAATGAACAATCCAATATCCGGCAAAAAACCGGCCAGACCATCCAGACGGCCAAGAGCGGCGCTGGCGGAGGCCAGCAAACTGCCAAGCTGGCCCATATCCAGCGGTGGTTTGGGAGGCAAGCTGGCCGGAACAAAGGCTTGATATTTTTCCTCTGCCACCGAGCAGTATACAAATTCACCCGTTTCTCTGACCTTCTTCATGGGATCGTTTCTACCTTTAATTAGCAAACAAAGTTAATTAAAAATTGCATGACAAATTTAATTAGCATTATTCCTTAGTTAAACATCTTTCGCAGGGAAAAACAATTAATTAAAAATATGGCATTAAAATTAATTAACCATTCGGACTTCGAATCGCAGCGGTTAAAGGTCTATGGCGATGGTTGATGCAATCAAATATAAATTCAAACTTTGCACTTGTGCATGATCTGAAAGCGGACATGTAGCGTCACAAAAAATTACCGTCATCCGATATTGCATGTCTGAACTTAAGCAGTGGGGAAGCAGAAAGTGATGCATGGTATGTTACTCCGGCGGCACTTTAGGATGACCGCAAGAAGTGCCTTGTACTACAAAATGTGCCATTTCTTCGTCCAACGCCATCTTGGCAAGGGAGACGCTGCCGCTCTCCCGTTGCATCCCTCTCGGGCGCACTAGGCTTCAAATATTGCAACGCAAAATTTTCAGGCAAGCGCGTTTGTGGTGCATCATCGGCATCGAGCCTTTGTGCACCAGTGAACGTTTGGCCGTTCCATCACCATTTGGGGGAGCCTCCAAGCTGCCCCCAAAATCCCCATGGTCAAAGGGAGACTTCGCTCTCCCCCTGAACCCCCATCGACCAAAGAGCTTTCAGTGCCCTTTGGAAACCTTGATCGATTGTTCCGACATGGTTTCGAGCACGGGAAATAGCGTTTAACCCCAGGTTAAATCCCACTTTAATCCGAAACGGCTGTTACAAGCCACAGAACAAGCTTGAACGGGGCTCTCGAAACCGGTGAGACTGCTTCAAGTCTGCTAAAAAGCATGTTCACCGCCGGATCGGTTGCACGAAAGGCGGTGCGAACTCAAAGCTTCACGCTATCTGCGATGGTCACGGCAAGCCGATTGACCATCCGGCAGCTCCTGCTTTTGGTTCTATGCCTTAAGGGTTGAATACAGCTTTTCACGACGCAAAAAAGCTTCTTCCCCGCCGTCCAAAATATCACAGACGTGTTCTTTGATACCCTGTTTCTCCAGAATCCACTGGTTGTTATCAACACGGAAGCTGTTCTCAAGCCCGCCGAAAATATACTCGAACCTGAAATCACGATTGTTTTGATTTGATTCCTGACCAGTCTGGTTAGCAACAATGACGTATTCACTATCAGCGCCAACAACAACATTTGGATTATGCGTCACCACAATAATCTGACGAAGCTGTTTCTTGTTTTTAAGGTAGGTGGCAAGCCCATCATAAATTGACCTATTATCAAGATCGTCTTCCGGCTGATCGAGAATAATTGGATGTTGGCTTGTATCCAGTTCAACAATTATTCTGAGCAAAGCTAGTGCCCGTTTTCCTGGAGACATAATGTTGAATGAGTCCCCGCTCAATTTTAGATCATAGTTCAAATACATGGCATTCGTTAGCAACTCTTGCAAAACGCCGGTAAGGTTGTATTCGCTCTTGAATTCAAGTTTTCCATCCATAGCCTGTTGAACAACTGTAGCAACACGTTGCTTATAACCATCTATATCGGTGTCGTTAGGCTCGGCTTCCTGAATAAATGCCTTAATCTCTGGATTACTTTGATACTTGAAGCGATCCTTCATAAGAGTCTGTATATGTTCGGCTTTGACATGAGGCTGAATCTCAATGTCGAGTTGGTCATCACCACGTGAAATCGGATGCTGTTCCATAACAGCCATCACATTAGCGGCAAGCTCAAGGCGACGATCAATAAACTGATTAAGCTTATTAGCTGCGCTAGCGATATTCTGTTTGAGTTGCGTCATTTCCGCTTCGAGTTCAAGAACACCAGTTAGCTTCTTTTTTTCAATTTCGAGCGTTACGGACATTTGTTTCAACGGCGTTGAATTGGAAATTTTATCGAGAATTGGTTGCAGGGCGGCGTTATGGTTTGCAATCTCTGTTTCTATGGCTGCAATCCTTGTACTTTTATTTTCGCGCAGATGAGTAAAAGCAAGATTTGCTTTTGATGCTAAATCTGTTGCCAGTGGAAAAATTATTGAAGAAATTTGAGCGGTCAATTCATTCGATGCGTTTTCAATCACCACAGAAAATAAAGGCAAGGAATTTACAGCACTGGTTATTGATTCCGAAGTCAGAGTGTCCAGAATCCTGATGTCATTTTCTAGGCTACCTTTTTCATTGCTGAAAATTGTCAGTTTTTGCGTAAGATCTGCATGTAATTTTATTTCTTCCTCGGTCAAATCAAACTTCTTTTTCAGCTCCTTAAATTCGCCCTCTAGTTTTTCAATATTGACTTTAACATCTTCTGATTTACCTTTTTCCCCGGTACGGTGTCGTGCCTCTCGCAAATCTCTCAAACTATTTTCAAACCCTGTCGCAGCAGCAGCAACTTCTGCATCAAGAGTTTTCAAGCTGGATCGGTATGTATCAAATGATGCGTCGTAATGCTCATTCTGAGCAAGAACCACCCGAATGATTTTGTTTAGCTCCTTATTGCTACCACCATGATCGCTGATACTGGAGTTAAGATAGTGCTGAGGAAAATAAGTAACTTTACGAGCCTCATCATCTCGAAGGCGAGTAACCGCCCCATCATTCCATGTAACCTCAAAATCCAAGTTCGGCAGCAACGTATCGACCCATGCAAGTGAATCGATTTTTCCGCCTTGTGACTTCATGGGGCTTCGCCTGTCATATTCGATCATATCAGACGATTTAACGATCAACCCCGCCAGCAGACTTTTTCCTGTGGATTTACCGCCTATTATAGAATTCAGATAAGTGCTGAATTCTATTGGCTTATCCGTAAAAACATCTCCTGCATTGATGAATTTGGCGGATTTAATCACCTGATAAGGAGCTTTTTTATCAGGATGCGTTTCACTTATTGAAATTCTGTTTTCAGGCTCGAACAAAATTTGCTTTAAACCTTCGAATGTTGGCTCTGCTTTTACCCACGTAAAGCAGTTTCCTATCCGATCTTTTTGGGTTGAATTTGCGAAATTATGAGCATCGCTGCAATCAAGCAGCAAGGCATTTACGCTGGCTCCTGTCAGTGACTGCCTGCTTTTTTCGTGGTGTACCGGAGATTCAGCGGCTAAAAAGACAATATCGGTTTCATTAATAATCGTTCGCTTATCGGCGGCACCGCCACCATCCCAACGGTAAGATTCCCATTCGTTCTTGCCTATTGCTGTGATAACTTTTCCACGAAATGGCGTAAAATTAAGAATTTCCTTAAGCTTATCGTAGTCGATATTAAAGTTATCAAACCCCACATCCCAGTCGCTTTTGGCTTGAAGTGTCGTATTGCTGAGACTTTGAGCTTTAACCTGCCTGCCAAGCTCTTGAAAAGATTGTTCACTAATTATGCCATTCCAGGTGGGGTGCTTTTCTCCCGTTTCCAGAGTATATCGTGCGGATAATGCCTGTAAAAACTGACTTTCTATAAGTGCCGGATCAAGGTCGCTGGAAAATATGACATGGTAATTGAGGCGCTTTGTTTGTCCCTCACCAACCAGCCGGTTAAGGCGAAACTCAATTACCGGAAGAATGCAGTCAATATTTGCTAATCTGCCTTTCGATTTCTCTTGGATAACACGTTTATAGCCTTCAATAGTAAGATAATCATTTATACCGATGATTTTGAATTCTGGGGGTAGAGCTTCTAGGTCAGAAAAGAATTGCTCCCATATAGTAGGATTGTTTCGATCCCCATAAAGATGAAAGAAAGATGCAGGGGTATGAATATGCAGATCGCATTTTATCCAGCTTGAACCACGATTATTGCTCATCTTATGCTGCCATCCTCTCGATTATCTCGTGAACATAGCTATTTTTTTGATCTTCCATGAACAGGACATTCATATCGAGTAGCTCATCCATAGATTTACCCCAATTCAGCTTTGCAAATCGTGTTGGAGTTACGATGAAACTGTTTAGGATGACATTGGGATCGGCCAGGCGGCGCTCAATTTCCTTGATGATGGTATGAAACTGAATCTTCTTATGTCCCGGCCCTTCATATTGGAGACCGTGTGGTTCAATAAAGGCTATTTTTTGCTTATTGCCGTTTAGCTGCCACAGTAAGAAATCTGGATAGAAATTGCCAGCTTCGAAAAAGCCCATGCCTCGGCCACGACTTTCGTTTCTCAGAAGGAAGATTTCTGTGCCTTCTTTTGTGAACTTGGCTTCATGCGAAATAAGATACTCTCTTAAATCTTCAACAAACTGAAATTCACTTTCATTCAGTGATACAGGAGCTATCTGAATTTTACTGCCTTTGGATACATGAATAAGTGGTTGATAAAGATGATTACTAAACAAGCATGCCTTTAGATCATGCTGCCTGATAATTTCCTTCTTCGCTTCAACTTCATTTTTTAATCTACGGATGTCTTCAATGAGTGCTTGCTCGTTACTATCTACGACGATCTGATACTCATCTTCAGTTGGAAGATTTTGATCTTGCGGTTGAATGATCCGTAGCTCAAGGCGTGGCTGTATAAACTCAGCTTTGCAGTAATTGTAATATTCCTCACAATATTTCTGCAAAAGCTCGCAAGCCATCTCTTGCCATAGCGTAATATTAAAAACTTCAGCCGTATTCATTCTTCCGGCTGGTACGATCAGGGAATACCAAGAGGTATCTTCAAGAAGCGGCCTGATCTCTGATGGAGCTATGTTGATATTGTGCCAGCTTCGCTCCCGTTTGAATTTTTCAAGGCGGAAAAATAAATCATCATAGTCCAAGAAAGCCAGATGATATGCGCTAAAAACAGCTTTTTCCTTCTCCGCTACCCGCCCGGAATTTTTGGAAGCGATAGATTGAATACGCGGATACCAGTCTATCTCAATGGACTTTGCAGCCAGCTTCTCTGGGACATCCCCAAATGCAGAAACGCGGCCATCCTTCTTGAAATCATACTCCCTGCCATCACCGTGCTTCTCACGAGGACGCAGAACTTTCAATTGTTTTCCGAAATCATAAGTGACTGTAAGCGGGATAGTTTCAACAAATTTCTGGTCATTGCTTGGCAGGTCTTCTTCTTCAAGGAATTTTTTGAAGCGCTCCATAAAGTCTGCCTCAATGCCGAACACATTCAGGGTTTCCATGAACTGGATATGCTCTGGCTGGTGCGTCGGTGTTGCAAAGCCACTGCGCTTGAGTGACCAGTCATGTCCCTTAAGGCGAACTCCCCGACCAAACAATTGGATAATTTGAGAGCCTTCGCTCTTGCCGACGTGCATCAGGCCGAGGGTGCTGACACGCCAGCAATCCCAGCCCTCTACAAACTTTTTGGAGCCTATCAGCAGCGTGACAGGGGATGAAGAAAGGTGAACCTGTCCGAAGAGCTTGTCACTAAATTCGGATTCCTGAACCACCAGATCAGGAATTTTAGCTTCCTCCAGATGTTTGATAAGAGCTGGCGCATCACCGACATTGATAAGGCCGAACGGTACTTCTTCTTGCCCAACACGCAGCAGAATTTCATTCTGATCGCCTTTAATACGCGCTAGCATAAGCTGCCCACCTCCGCGATTCTGGAACAGCTTGCCCAGAATATCACGAAACAAATCTTGTACTTTCCAGCCTTCACGCCGAATAAGCTCTTGCAGGTACAAGAACGAACCCGCAAAAATATCGCCACCCTTGTCATCGACAAGGCCGGTATCCTGCCCATTCCGGCTTAGTATCCTCTCGATTTCCAAGATGGATCGAGGTTCATTGCCAAGGAACCCTGCAATGAAAGACAAAATCTGGGCTACATCGCCCATTGTCTCTTTGTCGGATTTCGCCCCAGTCACGGTTGATCCAACAAAAACCCATAGGGGTTTTTCAAGATTATATGGGGTATAGGCAGCCTTCTTGTCTTCATACAGCTTTAGCTGCTGGTAGAACGAGAGAAGGCAAGCTGTCAGATAGCTGGATCGTAGCTGATCGTAAGTCTTTGGCAGGTTAAAAATGCGGTAATCCTTGCCGTATCCATCCTCATAGAAATATCGGTAGGAATAATCAAACAGGATGGATTTGGAATAAGATTCCTCAATTTCAGGGCGTTTGGCAGCGCTTACAGCCTCTTTGAAGGTGGCGGAGTATTCAAACACAAAGCCGCGCTCGACAAGTCGTTCACGGCTTTTGAACCATCCGGTTTCCTCCTTGCTACCCATGCCTCGGTGTGCCTCATCTACCAGAAGCAAATTCTGGTCGCCAAGGTTGCGCGTGGCGATCACGTTGACGCTATCGACTTCGCCCAGCTTGGTAATCTCGGTATAGTCAATCTGGCGCAGCCCGTTCTTGCCGGAAGAGAGCAAATCGCCCGTATCGGTCAGGAGGCGCTCAGCAGAAATGCCGCTGGCCTTGAATTCTCTGTCATGTTGCGCCGATAGGCCTTCATTCGGCGTAATCAGGATGGTGCGTGTCAGGTCATGCTTGAAGGATGACTGGCTAGCGTAATGGCGGAATTGCAGGAAATTGACGTGCATCAGGAGCGTCTTGCCCGATCCTGTCGCATTTTGAAGGCAGACCTTGTTTAATTCATCATCGGTGAAATGCGTAATGCCTGTTTCAAAATCCTTCTGCTCCCAGAAGCTATTAAACTCATCGACATAGGCATTTAGGCTGGCCATAAGATTTTCCCGGCTGCTGAAAAACCGATCCAGATAGACTTCCGCAAATAGCAACGAAAGCCACTGATAGTATTTCCAGGCAATCGGGCGCGTCCGGCGCTCGTTAATTGCCAGCGTATGGCTAACGATATTTTGCTCATAGCGCATCAGGTCAGCACGGGTAATAGCCGCTTTATCCTGAAGATGAATATCAAGCACCTTGTAGAAATGGTGCAGGTTATCTGCCGTTAAGCCTTCGGGCGCACTTCGCAGCGTAACCGAAAGCGGTTCCAGCGCACGGAGCTTCTTTTTGCCTTTCTTAATGCTGGCCAGCGGATCAAATCCAAACTGGTTGATGATCCACTGGTTCAAAACCTGCTTGAATGGCAATTCGAGCATTTTCTGTTTATTGGATGCCTTCCTAGCCATTCACATTGCCTCGATCTATCTTTTCGGCAAATAGTTTGTGCCCATAATCCCGAAAATCTTCGTATGCCTGAATTAGTTCGTCTATCGCCTGATTAAGCTCTAACTTGATTTCGTCTTCTCTTTTGGAGTCCTCGGTATTCCATTCATCAAACGTATCCCAATAAATGGTACGAAGATCAGGGGCATTTCTACGGAAAAAAGATTTTAAAGAAAAAACGCTATTAAATTTTTGAAGGGCATCTATTAGCCTCTTCTCCTTTTTAGCCAGCTTCTTGCTCACATAGGCCGCATACTTGCTCGGAGACAGTGCATATTCTGCACTGAAAAGGTCATCAAATGGCTTTTTTCGCATACATGAAAAGTCAACATTCTGAAAATAATAAACGCTTACGCCGTTTATAGAATTTATGGCGTATTCGTAGCGTTTCCTATCTTCTTTAAATGGCCTAAGAAAATAGGCAGCTTTATCCAATGCAGTCCAAAAGTGATCTAGCAGCTTGCTGATACCATCTAAACTAATATCCATACTTACCCCTCCACGTCCCACATTTTCTGATGGAAGGTTTCCTCAATCAAGCGGACTTTCCAGTTTTCTTCATCGCGCTTCAGGTTCGGCAGATTGTTGGAGCCGTTGACGTAGATCACATCAAATTCCGTATCCTGCGTGGAAAGGCGATATTTCCTGAACCATTCATCCAGCATCAGGTTATCTTCTTCCAGATTGCCAGTCAGTTTGCGCCAGATGATAAGAACCTTATCCATGTTCTTCTTATCGCCCGGTGTGCGGCATACGCGGCCTTCCACCTTGCGGAACCACCATTTACCGTTGGCATCCTCAGATAGCTTGCCATCAAGGATCAAGCGTGTGGTCTGGTCATTCGGCAATTCAGGGTCAGTCTCGCGCTTGAATTTACCATCGAATGTGCGCGGCGCGTCGATATGATCGACATGAAGGCCAATCAACCAGTTAAAGGTTTCGATCAGGTCAATGGATTTTTCGGTATATTCATCCGAACCCGGCTTTTTGATTTTGAGCATATAAGCCGTGGGGTCAGCGAATTGCTCAACATTCAGCAGGGACGGACTTCCCTTGGTTTCGAATTCCAGCCAGTAATTGAGCATATACTCACGGCGGAAATCGTCGCTTTTAGCCAAGGCATCCTCGCGCACCGCATCATCGCGGAGCACCAGATTGTTCAGCGCATCCTCATAGGTTTCGAGGCGGATATATTTAAAGCAATGGCTAACGCCCTCACGCGAGACAGGTTTTCCATCCCTCCAGTCTTTGGAATAAACATTTTTGATAACCCTCTTCAGTGTGATTTTGTCAAAATAATCACCCATTTCACACAGCAAGTACTTTAATTTTACGCCAGCGCGTATCTTATTTAGGGCAGCATGAGCAGTCGTGCCTGATCCTGCAAAATAATCTATAACTAGCTCACCATTCGTAGTGCTTTGTTGTAGTATTTCGTCAAGTAATGATGAGGGTTTTGGTGTCTCAAATGATTTATGCCCAAGTATGTTCTCAAGCTCTTTTGTTGCATTCGTTGCCGTATCAATTTCATCCCAGATTGTTCCAATAGTTTTAGAATCTTCTTTGACTTCTTCCCAATACCTTTTCCATTGTGGGCGTGAGTTTCCCTTAGTACCAAAGAAGATGCGACCTTCTGTAATTAAATCTGGTACATCTTCCTCAAAGACGGTCCAGTGTCGCCCTTTCGGGGGATAATACTCTTCTTTTGTATTGGGATTTACTATTGGAAAAAAACTTGTTCTTTCCCTTACCCCCGGAGCATCCATTGGAGAAACTTTCCATTTGCCCTTGGGGTCAGAATCTGGATTGTCAAACTCACTTTCATTTAGAGGTTGTCCATATAACTCCATCTTGTGCTTGTTTTTGCTATATAAAGCAACGTAATTATGTGATAGTGAAACGTCTATATCGTTTTGTTTAGATTTCCTTGAATTCCAGATTATGTTTGCTTTAAAGTTTGCTGATCCAAAAATTTGATCGCAAGTATGTTTCAAATTAAACAATTCGTTGTCATCTATAGTGCAAAAGAAAAGCCCGTTTTTTCCAAGTAGTTTATAAGATACGAGTATGCGGTCATACACCATAGCAATCCAGCTTGAATCAGCATAACCGTCTTTATAAATAAATTTTTTACTTTGCCTGTCGTTCTCTGTGTTATAGGGCGGATCAATAAAAATCGTTTTAACATTTTCTTTCATTTTGGCATCTATTAGATTTAGAGCTTGAAAGTTATCAGAGTGAAGCAGTAGGCCATCGGCCTTCTCATCCAAATTTTGAATCTCAGCCAGCAGCTTTGCCTTAAACGTCTCATCAAAAAATGCCGTGTCCAGCACCAAAAAGGGATTTTCTTTCAGGAATACGGCAGAAAGCGGCTTTTTGTGGCCCTCCAATTCATCAATCGCAAAGAGCTTGACCCATTCCTCGCGTTGCGCGTCATTGGCGGCTATTTCGGCATAGAAGCTCTCTGGAATACGATCCAGTGTGATGCAGTAGTTTGTCTCCACTACAAACTTTTTTTTCAGCCATAGTTTTTTTTGGAAATCTTCAAGCTGAGCGAGGAAATCAATCAGGTGATGGGCAATTTTGCGCAGCACCTTGATTTTTGACAGGTAGAATTCCACGCGGGGCGTATCGGCAGATTCAATATCATCCAGCCGCATGATCTCATTCTTGATATAGAAATCCAGCTCTCGGCGCAAAAAGCCGCCAAGGTCTTTATGGATGAAGTAATCCATTGTATTGCGGGATGTGTATTGAGTCAGATAGCGGCGTAGTAGTGTGCGATTCTGCTCTTTCCCGATTAGCGTGGATAAGGACGCAAGAAGATCGTGGGCATCATCTAGTTTCCTTATGGCTTCGAGGACAATTTTTTCTGCCTCTTCAATCCGTTTTTCCTGCCACTTTCCACCTTGGCCGGATTTTTCCGCGTCAGGGCGATATTCAAACTGGATAACCAAATCGCCATTTTCGATTTTAACGGGCTCATCCTTGTGGATAAGGAAATAGCGTTCGGTTTTATCTGTGGTTTTCACGTTGCCATGTTCGCCCTCGGCGGCATCGACAATCCGGCAATGAACTTTGCGCGGCTCTTGTTCAAACAATCCCTTCAATTCAGGCGCGTTGGCCAGATTGAAGGTGAAATTCGTCAGGTATTCAGACGTTTTAATGTAATACTGGTCGCGATTTGCCCAGTGCAGATAGACTTCCCGGCCATCATAGGGGATGGAATACGGCGCGGCTTTTCCGTCTGTCTCCCGCGCATAGTAGCGGCGGCTCATAAAATCGCCGTTGTCGTAGTAGCGCTCGAAGAAGCGGAACAGGTGATCGTAAATTTCGCCTTCACCGTTGCCTGCATCACGCACGGCTTCATGGGCGGCTTTGGCTTTTTTGACTGGTTCCGTTTCTTCCGGGTTCGGCGCACCGAACTCCTTGGCTTGTTTTGTGGCTGCTTCATAGGCCAGACGCGCCTCTTCCACGCGCTTTTCATCCGCTTCGCCAAAGGCATCTTTGATGATTTTTAGCAGGTCATTTTGCAGGAAGCTGGAAACGCGATCCGCCTTGGCGTGCATGATCCTATAAAAACCAAAATCCAGATCAGGCTGGTTTAGCTGGAACAGGTCGCCCAGAAGGGTTATCAGACGGTCTCTTTGTTTTTCTACACTTGCCATAAATTCTCTCAATCTTCTTTTATGCCACTTTCCAACGGATTGTGAACAGCTCTTGTATATCGGTTTTCTGCTTCAATTTCTGCTCTAAAGCCGCGATAAGTTCATCACGTTTGGCGATGATCTCATCTTCAACTTCAAAAATTTCCTGCCTCTGGCGACGCTGGAGCGTTTCCAACTCCCGAATCTCAGTTTGGATACGTTGCTGATCCTCAATCGAGGCTGCAAGGCGGGATTCCCGTTTAAGGGAACGGAGACGGTTCTTGGTGTCGGATAGTGCCTGTTCTGCGGCAAAAATTTTATCATCTGCCCATTTTTCCAGCTTGTCTCGTTCTTCTTGGAAAAAGCGGTTGTTTGCTTCGACAATCTCGCTGATCTGCGCGTCAACATGACGCTTAGCATTGGCTAGCAGTGATCCAGGGGCATTATCACTGATAGGCCTGGGCGCAGCCGATGACTCACAACCAAACAGTTTTTCGCAAGTTTCTTTGTCGAGATTCTGGCCGTCATCCGTTTGCGCCGTAAATACAAGATATTCCTCAGTTTGCAGTGCTTCGACACGCACAAGGCGCAGGTTAAGCCATCCTGCCTTGCCTTTGATCTGCTCAACAGCGGAAATTTTTGTCGGGTGGCCGCTATAGCCAAAAACTATTTCGGCGTTTGGCGTATCAATATCCGCGCCTTTTTGAAGGACATATTCGCCAAGCGGGTGCGTCAGGCGATATGTGTGCGCGTGTTCGATCGTTGCCGCGCCTTGCTTTCTCACAAGCTGATATTTGCCAGCAGGGGCAGACGGAATGACAGGCTGCTCAAGGTTAAAGGCGTACTTCTCATCTTCAAAAGCTGCTTGGCTCTCAAGAATGTGTTTTGTCAGCCGCCAGAACCAGCGCCCAACCTTATCAAGGCGTTCTTCTGCCTGATCCAGCTTGATCTTGAGAAGGTCGTGAATGTCTTCATCAAAGTTTTCAATCAGGATTTGCTGTGTAGCCTTGATTTTCTGGTTTATATGCTCTTCCAGCTCTTTTTGCAGGTTAGTAAAGGCTACCTCAATCGCTTCTGGTGAACGGCAAGTGTCGTAAATCTCGGATATACGCTTCTCAAAGTCTATCCCATTTTCGATACGGCCCAAGACTTCATCAGACGCACCAAAGACGCCGTTAAAGAGATTAAATTTGTCGCTGAGAAGTTGTAATACACGCTGATCGGCTTGGTTGCGCTCGTTCAAGAAGTTAATGACAACCACATCAAACTTCTGGCCGTAACGGTGGCATCGCCCAATGCGTTGCTCAATCCTTTGAGGGTTCCAAGGTAGATCATAGTTGATCAACAGGGCGCAGAATTGCAAGTTCACACCTTCAGCAGCCGCCTCCGTTGCAATCAGAATCTCTGCATGATTCTTGAAATAGTCGATGAGTGCCGTGCGCTTATCAACCTGAGCTGATCCGCTTACTCTGTCCGATCCCTGATTCTCGGCAAGCCAGCCTTTGTATATCTCCGAAGCCTGTTCACCTGTGTTTGTTCCGCTAAAGGAAACGATCTTGCCTTGATAGCCATTAGCTTGAAGGAATGCGGCGAGATACTCCTGAGTACGCCGTGACTCAGTAAAAATAATGGCCTTTCTGGGAGCGTGTTGCCCTGTCTTAGTGTCAACCATGTTCGCCATACGTTGAAAGCCGATTTCAAGCGCTTTCAGAAGAGCGGTAGCTTTAGTATCGTTACTGATACTTCTTGCTTTTGAAATGAGGCCTTCGACAAGCTCAATCTCTTCCTCTATTTTCTGTTTTACGTTAGCAACAGCAGATTCTGGCAAACTATCAGCGTCGTCCAAATCTTCTTCGAGATAATCAGTTTCAAGGTCGTCATCTTCAATTAGATGATCCAAAAATTCTTCGTCATTTTGAGGCTGATCGTCGCGCAGACGCTCTAAGCGCTGTTTGATTGTTTCCATCGTATTCACAATAGCATGTGACGATGAAGCAAGAAGTTTTCTGATAATCAGAGACGTTAGGTGTCTTTGACGTTTGGGAAGAGCATAAGTGTTTTCGTTCGCCAAAAAGGCTGAAATTGATTCATATAAATCTTGCTCTTTATCTGTAGGCATAAACGGAACCGTTACCGCTTTACGCTCTGTGTAACGGATATATTCAAGAACATTTTTTCTAAGAGTTCTTTTTACAAATTGGGAAAGGCGATCTCGCAGGTCTGGCATAGAGCTGTCACCAGACATGAACTGCTTTCTAAACGATTTGTCATCACCGAAAAGATGATCATCAATTAGAGTGGAAAGACCATATATTTCAATCAGACTGTTTTGAAGTGGTGTAGCAGTCAGTAATAGTTTTTGCCTGCCATCAAAAATCCTCTTGATGGTCTGGCCAATTTTATTGCTTTGCCTATGGGCGTTTCTTAATTTGTGAGCCTCATCAATAACGACTAAATCCCAAGGAATTGCCAAAAACTCAGCTTCAAGACTTAAGGGGAAATGATAGGAAACAATGGTTATTTTTCCTGATTGGAGCGGTGTATAAATGCCATTCCTCTGCATTCTATTGTAGGTCACTTTGTCCAAGACCTGCGTAGGCAGGTTGAACTTTTCTTGCAATTCTGTTGCCCATTGCTTTCTAAGGGAAGCAGGGCAAACGATAAGTAAATTGCGTTTTTTTTCTGCCCATAGCTGGCAGAGAACCAATGCGGCTTCGATTGTCTTCCCCAAGCCTACTTCGTCTGCAAGAACAACCCCCTTTGATAAAGGGCTACGCAGTGCGAACAGCGAAGCTTCAATCTGATGAGGATTCAAATCAACAGAAGCGTCAAATAAGGAGCGTGATAGGCGATCAACTGAAGTTGACGAATGTTTTGCAGTCAATTCATACGAATAGTATTTTGCGTGGTAATTCGTAATCATTTAGTTTTTTCCCTTTTCACACTCAATTCACCTGTCAATCTTGTTTTTTCTGAAAAAACACTGTGCAGCCAATTTTGAATCCAGAGATCGAGTCTATCAGCCGTGTGGCAATAGAGAAGGTATTTATGGAGTTATCTTTTAAGAAGAGATTGCTCAAATCGGGATAACGCCACTTTCCATAAGATATGTTCTCGGCATGCTAATAGTGTCCTGGAAAAATAGGAGAAAGAAGGAAAAAATACAAGCTGCAAGTAGGCTATTGTACCTTTTTGCCCCAGCCTATAACGATAAAAACAAGAGGGGTCTTGTCCCCTCAAAGTCAAGAAAAATGACGGTTTCCATTCGGCGCTTCGCTTGAATAGACCCTCCGCAATTTTTCTGGACTTTTTCACCACCGCCTTAGTCGCCCTAGTCGGCAGAGGTTCTGAGCGAGGCAAAGCGCTTCGCTTAGAACCTCAACACCGAATTTTAGGAGATAAGACGATGAACACCGAAATCAGAATTTATGTTGCAGATTTGGCCGCTTACAACAACGGCAAACTTCACGGCGTTTGGATTGATGCCTGCGATGAATTGGAAGATATTCAAGAACAAATTAACCAAATGCTGGCAAGCAGTCCCGAAGGGTTCGCAGAAGAATATGCAATTCATGATTATGAAGGGTTCGGCGGTTATGCGTTAGGTGAATATGAAGGCATAGAGGCCGCGCACGAAATCGCCTGCTTTATAGATGAGTATCCGGATTTTGGCGGTGAACTATTAAACAATTTCGGCGGAGATTTGGACGAAGCCAGAAAAGCCGCTGAAGAAAATCATTGCGGCTGCTATAAATCGCTGGCCGATTATGCCCAGGAATTGACGGAGGAAACAACGCAAATTCCTGAAAATCTTTCTTACTATATCGATTATGAAAGAATGGGGCGCGATATGGAATTGAACGGCGACGTGTTCACCATAGAAACAGGATATGAAGAAGTTCATATTTTCTGGAACCACTAAAGCAAATTATGCGCTGCTGGCTGAAACCGGCAGCGCTTTTTTCTTGAGGCGAAAAAATCGCCGCCGCCGAAACCTTGCAGTTTTCGGCGGCGATTACCTACCAGCTATAGCAGGTAGGCGTTTTGCCGCACAGAGTGCGGTTATTTCCTGAAAAGCACTTACAAACTCTGAAATATGATTATTTTTCTGTAATTCTCTGAAAAATAATTACAAGCCATGAGTTTTGATGATTCTGGGTAATTCGGAGGAAGGCGTTGGCCCTTCTGTCTGGAATAGATATGTTTAAGGGTGATTGATGCACACTTGGCACTCTCAGTAGACTGTTATGAGAAAGACAATATCCACCATTAGTCGATGTCTCCAGCAGAAAATGGTCTATATATAGATCACTATGGTATCTTATGGTCTATATATGAACCAAATGTAGAGCGATGCCAAAATCAATTACACGAACTTACTCACGTTATAGTCGTGAAGCGACTCTCCTCCTTGGAGAGTTGATTCGCGTTGCACGAAAAGAACGAAAGCTTACCGCTCAAGAGGTTGCAGATCGTGCCGGTATTTCGAGAGGTTTGCTACAACGTATCGAGAAAGGCGATCTTAAGTGCGAGATCGGAGTTGTATTCGAAGTGGCGGTCATCGTCGGTGTAAAGCTGTTTGATGCCGATGAAACCACGCTGACCAGGCATATCCGCCAAACTGAAGATAAGCTGTCGTTATTGCCAAAATCCGTGCGCAGAAAATCCAAGGCGGTGCATGATGATTTCTAATCATGACAAGGAAGCTTATGTCTGGATATGATTGCCGGATGAAACTGAACCTGTCGTTGCAGGAAGGCCGTTAGCTGATAACGGCAATATCTTATTTAAAAAAGCAGGCGTATTGTCCCTACACGAAGGCTCGAGTATTCCGGTAATTATTCCGATAGACTCGCGAACACCTCAGCATAAATTTTTTCTACCTGCTCGGTTTCTCTGGCATTAAGCGCAGAAAACTCTTTCTCTCTTGCCCGCTTGGACAACTGTCCTTCATTTTGTTTCAAGAAGTGAAATAGCAGATCAATCGTCGAGGCAGGCATCTCAATCAAGGATTCTATGCGCGTTCTGAACAGATCGTATCGTTTCAGGAAGTTGGCTTCCTCGGGTAAATCAATTTCAATGGTTTTTTCAACACAGGCATATAAAAATTCTACATGGGGCGTTGCATCGAAATAGCGGTAAAAATCAGCGGTATCATTCAGAACGTGCACATTCATTTTTTCCGTTGGCTCCCATTCGATCAGAGGAAGCAGTCGTTTTGAATAGCTTTCCAATACAGTCCGGTAATCATCGATCCGTTCCAGAATGGCTGCCGATACTGGAAAAACGAAACCGGCTGGACTAAAACCACGCTGAGCTAGGGTATGATGAATGAGATAACGGTGCAGCCGTCCGTTACCATCTTCAAACGGATGAATATAGACAAAACCAAAGGCGAGCATGGCGGCAGCCAGAACGGCATCCAGCTCACCGGAAAAACGGCGATCAAAATCAAGCAAACCTTGAACCAGCTCGGGCAAATCCTCAGGCCTTGCGCTGATATGCTCGGGCAAAGGCAGGCGGCTGCCATGTTCATGCTCGCCGACAAACCCGCCTTCCTGCCTGAGCCCTAGCTTGATAAACCGGCTATCGCCGATGACGATACGCTGGAGCCGAAGCAGTTCATCCAGATCAAGCGGCCTCCGACCGGCCTCACCAATGGCCCGGCCCCATCTTTGGATACGATTTTGCGGCGGAGCTTCCCCTTCAATCGCATAGCTGGATTTAGAATCTTTCAGCAGCAGGAAGGCGGCAGTGCGAGCGAGAATATCAGCGGATAGTTTGCTGACAGTCTGACGTGCTCGCTCGGATAGATTTGCCTTCATGTACTGCTCAATGATCGGTGTGCGGAAAACGAGTGGGCAAAAATCTCGGGTTCCCGGCAGGTTATTGCGTACTCGGTGTCGCGTGGAAGTTACGCCGGAAATAGCCCATTGCTGGGCGGTATCAACTACTTCCGCATAAGTGCCAGTCTTGGCATCGGGCAAACTTAGCTCTCTATTCAATAGCCATTCATACAAAAACCATAGACGGCGGGCATAGCTGCTAGTTGGTTTTGCCTTGACGATGTTTTCAATGGCTTCGGAAGGAACAGCTTCAAAAAGCCGCTTCAGAACTGCCAGGTCGAGCCCTTCATATTTCAGTGCAAATACCAGGTGTCCTTCCAGGGTAGCATCTGGCATGTGGCGTGGCGTATAGATATGCCAGTTATCTTCTTCATAAACCTTATGGCGTGTACCAATGGCTGACAATTTGATGGGCAAAGGAACGGCCAGATTGTATGCATCGATAAGCGCTGCATAGCCTGCTGGCTTTGCTTTTTCCGGTAAGCGTCTTTCCTGAAAAACGCTTACTGCCTCTGAAAATTGTTTACCATTTTCTTCAGTCATGAAAAACAGTGACTCCTTATGATGCTAACTGTACAAAGCCCACGTTATCATGAAAAATGATTACAATCCATGATTATTGATGTTCTTTGCTATATTTTGTGAAAAATGATTATTTGATGAAGTGTCCAAAATCTCGGAACTGTAGACTCCGCTAGCAGACAAGCCAGAGACAATCCATCGATCATGGATTTGTAGCTGACAGAAAATCAGCCCGTAATTTCTTTTTGAGGTTTGTGAAGAGTACCTTTTCCAGCTCGTGAATGTCTTCATGACATTTGCCATGGACTGGGAAAATTTTCTTTATGCACCCCTGATAGTATTCTGGATTTTCTGCTTTGCAGCGTCGGCAATCAGGCACCAGCGGAAATTCACCATCTTTGGCTGGCCTGTAAATGTCATCAGATGCTGAAGGCAGAAGGTTTCCGATGCACAGTCTCAGATAACAATGATGGTGTTTTTCAATTTTGGAAGATACGGCAGCGTTATCGCCATTGAAATGACGATCACAGGCCAGGCATTTTGATCTGCGCTTCATTATCTCATCATGAAAAAATCGGTTTCTTGGCCCACCTTTGGTGATCTGAAGGATTTGCACATTGCAGCGTGAGAAATACAATCTGAAGAAAAACGAGCCATGGAAATGTGCGGATTTGCAGATGTACAAACAAACACTGGGTAGTCGCGGCGCAATTATGATTTGACTATAAATTTGATTTTGCGTAGGAGTTAAGCTATGGAGATGGCATCGCAGGAGAAATATTTTTCAAATCTTAGGTAATGCAATGTTGAAAAAAGCAATTATTTTTGGTTTTCTTTTTGTCACGAGTTTCGTGGCTTTTTCAGCCTTTTATTTTTTCTACCAAACATCTGATGAGATAGGTTTTATCAATAAAAGCCAGCGAGAATTTAGCTCTGGCAAGCGGGTAGTTTTAATGAAAGACACCACGCCGTTTGATTGGGACATTGTTTGCTACATCGATAAATACCAAGTTTTGCCAAATCCATCGGAAATCGAAACAAAAAAAATAATGGGAGGTGATGTCGGAGACGAAATATCTGTCCCTGACACAGCTTCAATAAATTTTAGTTTTGGATTAAGTTTTGTTCAAAATGAAAAGGTAAAAAAGATATTTGTCTTTAGAGCGGGCGGCGTTGATATAAACGGCATCCATGAGCATCGAATTCATGTAAATGGTAAAGACTATCCATTCTTGGTAGGACGTCAAGAAGGCAGCTCTTGTCTTAATTCGGATGAAGCTGCTCTCCGTGTGACTGAGAAAAAAACAGGGTGCTGTGGGGTTTTTGAAGAAATAGAATTTGGGTCATTTCAATAGCCAGGATGAGATCGTAAAGAGAGCAGGAAAAATCGTTGAAAAATAAAACGCTTTCGCTCCGATGGTTATACAAAAATTGCCGGAAGTTTCATTGGTTGGTTGAGTGTACATACTGAAAATAAATAAAATTAACTCTATTTTGATTGTGATAAAAATCAGTCCATCAGAAGGATCATAGGAATGCCGTGGGTTGAAAGCATATTTGCAAGCAAGGGATTAATGGTAAAGGCAGTCATTATCATTATGATAACGTGGTTCTTGTATTTTATATTTTATATTCCATCAAGAGAGATGGAATTGATGAAGAAGGCAGAGAATCGCTTTAATGACACAAATGCGGATATGGTCATGGTAAAGGATTCTACAGATTTTAATTGGGATACAGTTTGCTACATTGCACCCTACTCGACTAAATCGCTTAATTTTATAGAAAAGGATTATCGGAGTGTTTTAGACGCACATTTGCCTCATGTTGGGTGGCCAAGTAATTATGGTGCGTACTTTTTTATCAAGAATAATATAGTGATAGAGAAATATATTTTTGAAAATTTGGGGTTTCGATACACTAAAAATAACGTTTATCCTTTGGCCTTGGTTATTTTAGTAAACGACCGCCCATTTTTGTTTATGGGGGAGCATAATTCTGAAAATGATAGTTGTATAAGTTCTAAAGACGCAGCTTTTAAGAAGGTATTTCGTCCCGAATGGAATGAAGGCAGAATTTTGATCACTAATATTAAAAAAGAGAATAGATAATGGTTTTCCCAGTAATTTTAAGCGCTACCGCTGGGGCACTCAGTGGGGTGGCTGCTTTTGGGGGGATTTCAATAGCAATAACGGAAGCACAGTTTCTACAGAATGAAGGAGCTATTCTGAATGCTTATGCCCAAGGGATAGGTAAACCTGTTGAGGAATTAACTTCTAGCGATAGAGACTGGGCGTATGATGTATTTAGACATTCGTACGTTAGTGCGAAGTTATCAGCTGCCTTTGGATCTTCTAATGCGCAGATTTTTGATTTGTGGGAACTCACTTCTCTAAGTCCATCGCAGTCAAATATGGATCACTGGAACAATAATATGGGGCGCCAAATAGGTGGTATGGCATCGACCTCTGCGGGTATCCTCGATGGTATCATCGATGCAATGGCGAATGGTGACTTTTTACTGCATCCAAGTGATCCCAGAGAATACACTGGCGATATTATGGGCATAGATGGTCTTTCTAATTTATCACCTATGAGTTTAATTGAAGCTCTGGCTGAGGATATAAGTGATTTTTCTGAGGAAATCCAAAACTGGTTTTATAATGCTTTGGATTTCCTTGACTCCAACTCCGACGGTCGTTCCGACGGTGGTCAGGGCGGCGAGGGTGGCGGAGGCGGGGGAGATGGCGGGAATGGACCAAAGCCGCCGCAAAAGCCGAATGATGAGGGGAACCAAGGCTCGCCCTTGGTGCTCGATCTCGACGGCGACGGGGTGGAGCTATATGCGGCGGGAGCTTACGGCACGTATTTCGACCTGCGCGGCAACGGACAGGCGGTGCTTACGGGCTGGGTGGAGCCCGATGACGGTCTGCTGGCCATAGACCTCAACGCAGACGGCGTCATCAACGATATTTCGGAGCTGTTCGGGACGCAGGTTACCGATGGCTTTACAGTGCTGGCAGCGCTGGATTCCAGTGGCGATGGCGTAATCAATTCTTCCGATGCGCGGTTTGGTGATCTGCGGGTGTGGACGGACACGAACTCCGACGGCATCTCACAAGCAAACGAGCTGCACACGCTTGCGGAACTGAACATCACGGAGATTTCTCTGGACGCCACGCGGCTGGCGAATGTGGAGATCGCAGGCAACGCCATCACCCATGAATCAAGTTTTACGATGGGCGGGCAGAAACAAACCATCGTCGATGCATGGTTCGCTTTTAACACCACGTTCACGCACAATGTCGAGGACTACGATTTTGACATCCGCGCCGCATTCCTGCCTACCCTGCGCGGTTTGGGCGACCTGAAGGATTTGCACATTGCCGCGAGTACCGATAGCGGCACCGATCCCGGCACGCTTATGGAGCGGCTCATCGCGCTCGCCTCGAACTGGACGTTGGCGAACGCGCTGGCCGACTGGGGCACGGTGACGGCTGAGGTCGAAGATTTGCTATTCCGCTGGGCGGGGATCGAGAGCGTCTCGCCGACGGGGCGCGGCGTTTATGTGGATGGCCAGCACCTTGCGTTCAATGAAGCGGTGCGCGGCTATGATTTCCTGCAATACGGCCAGTCCAATCCCCTGCCAGAGGCCGGGAAATATTCCGAGGCGGTGTATCAATATCTCCTCACCTTCTACACCGTGCAGCTTTTGACGCAGATCGACGGCGCTTCGGTATTCACCGCGCCGGGATATGATTTGTATACGGGCGGCATCAGCGGAGATTTGACGCTGGCGCAAACGGGAATCAATGCGGTGGAAACAGCGGCGATCGCTGCGGGCGCAGGCGGCGCAGATGTATGGACACATTTCGCGCAATTCCTCGGATACGCCAAGGGGCTGGATAGCCTGACGATCTCAGAAACAGCCGCGCTGGATAATGCCGTAGCCAATACGGGAATTCCCGGTCTGGACGACTGGCAGGATGTGACCAATCTGATGACCGTCGAATTGGGCTCGATTATTGATAGTTCCGATGACTGGGGTTCCTTCGAGATTTACTACGACAATCTCGTTAATGGTACATCTGGTGATGATACGATCACGGACAGTAATGCAGGCGGTTTTACCGATAATGAATTTCGCGGGCTGGACGGAAACGATACGATCTCGGGACTGGATGGGCATGACAAGCTCGTTGGGGGTGCTGGGAACGATACGCTGGAAGGTGGGGGTGGAGATGATTATTTGCTTGGCGGTATGGGCGATGACATCTATCGCTATCAATCCGGAAACGATACGGTTTCTGAGGAAGGCGGGAGTGGCTATGATGAGCTGCATATTATGGCTTCTACCGGCCTCACCCAGTCAAACTTGACTGACATGTACCGCTATGGCGATGAGCTTATCCTGTTTCTGAGCACGGGCAGCTACATCACTATTCATGCCTATAACGGCGCGGATACGCGAATAGAAAAAATCATATTCGATTATAACAATTCAGTAGTGTCCGGTTAAAAGTT
>JAFEGA010000040.1 GCA_018240285.1 Pseudomonadota bacterium
AATTTAACCGGACACTACTGATAACAATTATACAATTGATCTGGCGAATATACTGGAAGAAAAATTTTACGGCACTGCCGTGGCGGATAATCTCGAAGTCTCCGGCCAAGCGATGCAGACTATGCTGGCATATGGTTATGCTGGTAATGACATTATTCAGGTGACAAATAGCGCCGGCAAGCTCTACGGCGGGGATGGCTATGACACGATTACTGGCTATGCCCAGAACGATCAGCTGTACGGAGAGAATGGTGATGACTACCTGCTTGGTGCAGGCGGGAATGACCTGTTGTACGGCGGCGACGGACATGACTGGCTCGATGGCGGCTCGGGGAATGATACGCTCGATGGTGGCAAGGGCAAAGATACATTCTTATTTGGCGAAGGCGATGGCAACGATACGATTGTCCCGATTGCTTTTGAAGCCAGCTTCCCTCTCAAAAGTGTTATTTTTAAAGGCCTGACACCCGGAGACATCACAATCTTCCGTGAAAGCGACAATGCATTCGACATATCATTTATTATCACGGCTACAGGTGAAACGCTGACGGCTGAAAATACTTATCTCAGCATTTTTAGCGGGGATTGGGTCAACACTATTAATCATTACGAATTTTCAGACGGGACAATCTGGACGGCGGATGAAGCTCGCCTTACCTATATCGAACAGCATACAACATCCGGGGCTGATACCATCATCGGGTTTAAGATCGCCGATACGTTTGCGGGTAGCGCAGGTGCGGATGTGGTTGAGGGCGGTGCTGGTAATGATACGTATTATTGGGCTGCCGGTGATGGTAGCGATACATACTACGACAGTCTGGGCTCGGGACAAACCCTCGGCGATCAGCTTATTTTGGAGAGTTTAAGCCGTGACGATCTCACCTATGCAAAAGCTGGAAACAACCGTGATCTGCTGGTCACAAACATCGCTACAGCGGAGATCTTGATCGTCAAGGATTTCTATTTCGGTTCGGGGCTTTCTGAAATTGAAACCTTTACTTTCATGGATGGCACGAGCCTGACCGCTGAAGGCATGAAGCGTCAGGTGACTTTTGGCGATATTACAAACGTCGGGACAACCGGCAACGACACGCTGAATGCTTCTTCAGGGGTAAACTCTGTTGTTTATGCGGGCTATGGTACAGATACGATTAACGGCAACACCGGCAATGATGTCCTGTATGGTGAGGGTGACAACGACACGCTCTATGGCAATGATGGTGATGATGTCCTGAATGGCGGTAAAGGGAATGACATCCTTAACGGCGGCAATGGTAATGACACCGCCTCTTACAGTACTGCCACAAGTGCAGTAAACGTAAATCTTTCGACAGGCTCTGCCACAGGAAGCAGTTCAGGAACAGATACTTTGAGTGGCATAGAAAACGCCATCGGCTCGAATTCAAGCGACACTCTTACGGGCAGCAGTGGCGACAACATTCTCAGCGGTGGTTTGGGCAACGATACCATCAATGGCGGCGATGGCCGCGATACGGTTTCGTATTCTGCTTCTGTCTCGGCCGTAACGGTTAATCTCTCCACAGGCAGTGCTACGGGTGAAGGAACGGATACGCTTTCAAATCTTGAAAACATTACCGGCTCGGCTCATAACGACACACTTACTGGCAATTCCGGAGCTAATGTCCTCGATGGCGGAGCCGGAGTGGACATCATCACGGCCAATGATGGAGATGATACGCTGATCGGTGGCGCTGGCAATGACACCTTGGCTGGCGGCAATGGCACGGATACAGTTTCCTATGAAACAGCCACCGCGGGCGCGAGCGTCAATCTGTACACCAACAGCGCCTCGGATGGCGATGGCGGAACGGATACGCTCAACAGCATCGAGAACGCCACAGGCTCTGATTACAACGATACCTTTATCAGCAACAGCGGTAACAACCGCTTTGAGGGGCGCTCAGGCATGGATGCCGTCTCGTATTCTTCTTCTGCGGGGGCTATCAACGCCAATCTTCTCACGGGTACGGTCACCGGCGATGGCACAGATACGCTTATCACCGTCGAAAATCTCACTGGTTCTGCCTATGATGATCTTCTCATAGGAGACAGCGGGAATAATGTCCTGAACGGCGGCAATAATGGCGTGGATACAGTTTCTTATGCCTATGCCTCTGGTGCGGTAACGGTTAATCTTTCTACCGGCACAGCGACCGGCGATGGGACGGACACGCTGGTTTCGATTGAGGATGTATTTGGCTCGGCCTATGCCGACACGCTCACAGGCGATGGCAATGCGAATGCCTTAAACGGCGGCGCAGGCAATGACAATCTTTCCGGTGCCGACGGCAATGATGTGCTGATAGGCGGCGCAGGAACGGATGTGCTGGCAGGCGGCAACGGTACCGATACGGTCGATTACTCTGCCGCAGCGTCCAGCATTACCATCACGCTTCATGGAAATACCGCCAGCAATGATGGCGATGGCGGGTCAGACACCTTGAGCGGGATCGAGAATATAATCGGCTCTGCCTATGCTGATGGTATTACCGGTAGCGATGGCGTGAACGTAATTATAACCGGCAACGGCGGCGATACGGTGCAGGCAAGAGGCGGGAACGACACAGTTACGGGCGGCACAGGCAACGACACCCTTTATGGAGGTGGCGGCGATGACATCATCACCGGCGGGGCCGGAGCTGATCTGCTGCGCGGCGAAGCTGATAACGACACACTTTACGGCGATGCCGGGGGTGACACGCTCTATGGCGGGACGGGCAATGATACGCTCCGTGGCGGCGATAATGCGGACTTTATGGCGGGAGAAGCTGGAGCCGACACGCTTTACGGTGATGATGGAGTCGATGCAATGTATGGCGGGGACGACAACGACACCCTTTATGGTGGCGCGGGCAACGACAGTATTATTCGCGGCGATGCGGGCGCGGATACGTTATATGGCGGTTCGGGCGCTGACCTGCTGCGCGGCGGAGCGGGGGCTGATATATTTGGATGGCTGGCGGCGGATACTGATGGCTCGCTGGACACAATTGATGACTTCTCGGCGGCTGACGGGGATAAGATCGATATATCCGATGTCCTGAGTCTCTATAATCCGATAACGGATTTTCTGGCGAATTACGTGCAGATCACCGAAGGCGCAAACAGCACGACCTTCTGGGTGGATGCTAGCGGCAGCGGCACATTCGGCGACACAGCGGATTTTGTCGTACTCACCGGCGTGACCAACATCCTTGCTGGAGGCAACGGTTCTGTAAGTACCATAACTGACTTGCAAGGCCTTGTGTCTGCTGGAACCATGTTAGTCTAAACTTATCAATCAGGGATTTGCTGCTGATAAAAAATCAGCTCGTAATTTCTTTTTGAGGTTTGTGAAGAGTACCTTTTCCAGCTCGTGAATGTCTTCATGGCATTTGCCATGGACTGGGAAAATTTTCTTTATGCACCCTTGGTAATATTCTGGATTTTCTGCTTTGCAGCGTCGGCAGTCTGGAACCAGCGGAAACTCGCCATCTTTGGCTGGCCTGTAAATGTCATTAGAATCTGAGGGTAGAAGGTTTCCGATGCACAGTCGCAGATAACAATGATGGTGCTTTTCAATTTTGGACGATACGGAAGCTTCTTCGCCATTGAAATGACGATCACAGGCCAGGCATTTTGATCCACGCTTCATTATCTCTTCATGAAAAAGCCGGTTCCTGAGCGCACCTTCAGCGAACAGCTTCCAAGGTATTTCAAATGCTTGAAAAATTGGCAGAACATGACGTTTGCGCACTTTGGGAACAAGAAACAAAGGAATAAACTTTTTTCTTTTTGATTTTGGCTTTTTCACAATGTTTTCTCCCTACTCAGTCGAAATTTTTTTAAAGTCTGAATGCTGGTCTAAATTTCAGGGTCATAATCGGTTGTTTCCTTGTTTTTAATTGTGCGCTGTATTCTGAGTTTTTCTTGCTCGTAGAGCTTCCTGATTTCATCCTGGCGCTCAATATTTTTGTAATGCTTGTTCATGCCGCCAAAAAGATCGGCTCGCTCTTTAATATGTTTCTGGCGTAAATCCTTGAATTGTGTCTGGAGCTTCCAGCGTTCGGTGAGTTGCTTGGCGACCAGATTCTCTTTTTCTTCCTTATCCCGCAGAAAGGCTTTTTGGGTTTCTTTCTCATTTTTGGCGCAGGTTCTCTGATATGCGCCGGTTAATCTATCCCAGAGCCCCTGGAATCCTTTTCGCAATCTGGCAGCGCGTTCTTGTTCTTCAGCTTGCCAGCGATTTTCGTGCATATGCTTTTGGTCTGTGCGGGCTTGGCGATGCTGCTGCGTCATTGCCTGCTTGGCGTGAAAAAGCGGTTGCAGTTCCTGCTTATGCTTGAGATTCAATTCATTGCTGTAGCCCTTGAATTGTTGGGTCAACCGACCGGAGATCGTGTTTTTAGCTTCTTCAACCGAAGGTAATTGCTGGGCATCGCCCAGTTTTTTCGTCAAATCAGCTTTTTTGACGCCAATCTGGCGGGATAATGAGTAAACTTCGCCATAAAGGTCTACCGCGACATATCCGCGCTTATCTCCTCGCGCCAGGTAGTAGCCTCTATCCTGCAAAGCATGTTCAAAGGCTTTGCGGCTATCGGAGATCAGCCAGCTTTCTTGTAAAGAAGCTTTGATGATCTTTGGATTTTGACCGGTGCGCAGGGCCTGCTGCCATTCCTGCCGGGTGTAATTGAGGGGGTTTTTCTGATTTTTATCGATGAACCCTTTGGGCATATCCCAGTTGTTTTCAAGGTAAAGCTGCTTGGAAACATCCATCAGCTTATTTTTATAATGAGATAAATGGACAGCCTTCATTTCGTCGGTCTTAATGCGCGACCAAACGCAATGGGCATGGCGTCTGCCTTCCTTCTCATGAAAAACGACGACACGAGGTTGGTTTTCAAGACCCAACTTGTTTTCAATACGGCCCAGCGCATCCTCGAATTTATCGATGGGCACATTCTCAGTCTCAGGCGGATTGAGGCTTACTGAGAACAGGAATTTGGTGCAGCGCGTACCCCGGCTCATGGCATAAGCCTCATGAAGAGCGCCATCAACATCATCGGCCATGAAGCCGCGAATTTCATGCAGCTCCACATGCTCATTTTCTTCTGTTTTGTTGAGGTGGGCGGCAAGTTGCCGGGAGCCACCTCGTTGCGATGCCTTCAAGATCATCTTAGTCAGCTTTCAAACCGAGTGCCTGTATCAATTGGCGTCGAATCCAGGTGACGGAATAGCAGGCTTCATGGAGTTGCTTTTCGGTATCGGGCGTGACAGGTAACGTTCCAGAATTTACTGCTTTGGCTAGTTGATTAATATTATTGGGAATTCTGGACTGCCCTAACATTCCCAAAATTTGTGAAAGAGCCTGTTCGTCTTTGACGGGGAAACGCCCTTTGGTTCTGTGAACCGGAGCGTTTCCGTCAAATATGCGTGAGCGTATATATTCGGCCAGAGAAGTGCCCTGGGCCAGCTGATCTAATTTTTGCCGCTCCTCTTTGGTTAGGCGAATTGAGAACGGAGGGAGGCGTTTTCTCCCATTATTAAATTTATCCTTAAGGCTTGCCATTTTACACACCATCTAAAAATGGCCGTCAGAACACAATTAAAGCAAAAACCTCCTACTTTCTGTAGGTTATATGGGAATGTTTCGTTCTGAAAGGCCGATTGCGGAAAACAGCAGGTTAAGATGGTTGTGCACTCCCGCAACCAGCTTGCCCTTGCGAAGGGCAATATTATTGCCAAGGGCAAGGTTAGAGCGAGCCCCCGCAACCAATAGAATAAATCACTTACATCTTAATTGAGTAAGTGATTTTTTTTGGGAGGCTAACGCTAATCACTAATGTATAAGAATAGCGAAATAATCTCTATGTCTACGCGATAACAAGCAATAAAAATCGTTCATGAGCTAATAAAAGTCTACAATAGGCCAATTAGCGAGTGGATTATGGATAAATTTTTTAAGAATAAAAGATTAACTATTACATTGGCGGCAATCATTTTTTTGCTTGTTGGCTGTAGTGTAGTCAAGGAAAACCGGATCAGGCAAGAAATTTTATCGGATACCAGTTTATCGGATGAGATACGAAGAGCAATCGATCTAAAAGAGCTCGCGGTGGGGATGACAAAAGAGCAAGTCATCGCGTCGTGGGGTTTGCCGTGCAAATGGTGTTATGGAACCCGCAAAAATCCGGGTGGAGATACTTGGGAATACCACTTTCCCGGCGCCGATTCTCTGATTGTCGGGTCCGATTTCATCGGTATCGGAACTGGAATTTATCTGTATTTTGACAAGGATGGAAAACTTAGACACTGGTCTAATCAGTAAAGAGACGATAGTGTATATGTGTATTAAGTATTTACTATAATCGCTCCAGCAAAATCTGCCAGATGTCGTCATCCGTAAGCACAATCGGATTGGTTTTCATACTGTTGCCACGGCAATTGACGATGACTTTGTCAAACCCGGAGGATTGCAGCCCATAATGCGACAAGCGCGGCAGGGCGAGTTCTTCCGTCCACTGTGCAAGCAGATCGATCAAGGTGTTAAAGGCAGTTACTGGATCGATAAAGCGTTTCTCGCACAAAATCTCGGCGGCATGTAGGTATTTTGCCAGCGCCTGATTGTTCGGTTCGCGCGTTTGCATGCTGCGGATGTTGATTCGCGTGGCGGCTGCGACCAAAGTGCCGCACACCACGCCGTGCGGGATCGGATAGAAAGCGCCGAGCGGGGATGCCAGGCCATGTACCGAACCTAAGCCCACCTGCGCCAGCGTGATGCCGGAGAGCAGCGCGGCGTAGGCCATTTTTTCGCGGTGTTGCGCTACATCGCCTTGTTGGCGATAAAGCGGGATCAGCGCGTCGCGGGCGGCTTGCAAACCGCTAATCGCCAGCGCATCGGTGAAGGCGTTGGCTTTGGTCGATACATACGATTCCAGTAACTGTGTCAATGCATCCATGCCGTTGGCGGCAATCACGCCGGGCGGACAGCTTGCGAGCAAATCCGGATCGATGATCGCGTATTCGGCGACCAACTTGTCGTGGCGGAAGGATTTCTTGAAACCGTTTTCACCTTGCACGCTGAGCACGGCGTTTTTGGTCGCTTCGCTGCCGGTTCCGGCGGTTGTAGGTACGGCGATGAACGGTACGGCCGGGCCTTGGTACGGCAGTTCCGGACCGACGCCTTCGAGGTAATCCATCACCGAACGTTGTACTTGCAATAATCCTGCAACCGCTTTGGCGGCGTCGAGCGCACTGCCGCCGCCGATACCAGCGACTGCGGTGAAATGATCACCGGCGTGAGCTTTGACGAGCTCGTCGATCAAAGCGGGGGAAGGTTCTTCCGCTACGATGCAGTGCCGCCAGGTGACGGAGCGATGTTCGAGTTGATCGATCAGGAATTGCCAATGCGGGGTATTGATAAAGGAACGTGCGCCGGTAACTAGCAGAACGCGCGCGCCATAACTCGCAATAATATCCGGCAGTTTCTTCAAGCTGCCCGCGCCGAATTCGATGCGCGGCAACCGGGCAATCGAAAATGGTGTCATGAGTTGCTTACAACCGGATACAAACCATCATACACTACACCCCTGCGCGGCTCGACCATCCAATCCGCGACGGTATCGCGCCACGCCAGATAATGCGCGGTTTCTTTATGCGCGGCGGCATCTTGTTTGCTTTTGTAGGCTTCATAGAATACGAACTGGGTTGGATCATCGGTGGATTGCAAAATGTCGAAACGCACGTTGCCCGGTTCACGAATCGATTGTTCATGATTCATGCGGGTAGCTTCCTTGAATGCTTCCAATTTGTCCGCTTTGACGGATGCATAGACGATGGTGACATACATGATGCGAGTCCTCAGTTTATGGGTTTTCAATAAGCACCGCGATTAGGAGGCGATGCATAAAATGCGCGGGGTATTTTACTACTAAACAGAATCACTGCTGGGTTCAGCTCAGTCATGGTAAGAATTACACATGATATTCAGGATTTACCAGATTGATTTTCCCGGGCGTGCACTTCGATGCGTTCGATATGAATCATCGGCACGAGCAGCCAGATGGCGGCCGTCGTACAGGTCGAAACCACCACCAGCCAGGTGTACGCAAATGATCCTTCGCCGAGCGCTGTGTACAATTGCGCGCCGATATTTTGCGAGGCCAGCGTGCCGAAATTGAAAATCGACATGAGCAGCGCGAAGAATGTGGCTTCCGCCCGTTTCGGGCAGGCGCGCGCGGCGAGATCGAGGAATGCCAGGGTGGTGATCATATTGGTCACACCCCAGATCATGTGAATGAACAATGCCGATGTTTCTCCGCGATACGCCAAGTAGGTTAGCAAGGTGATTACCGACAGGCCAATTGCAATGTTGATCAGGCGGCGCAGCGGCGCAGTGCGCGACATCGATGCATAGATCATCGCGCCTATGATACTGGTGGTGGAATCGATCGAACTCAAAATGCCGATGTACTGTTGACTGAAACCCAACGTGTCGGTTTTGTAATAAAAAAACGCCGGACCGAACGATGGACTGAAATTGAACAGAAAAATAAATGCGGCGACCAGCCACACCGAGCGCTCTCCAAATCCTTGCCGCAGCGCTTGCCAAGTTTCCTGAAACGCTTCCGGCCCCGAATGGGCATGTTTCTTCTCGCGCACAAAGAATATTGCCATTAGCAGCACGGTAAAAGGAAAGATCGCGGCGACGGCAAAAGCGGCTTGCAGATCGCGGTGTTCGGCAAAAAAACCGCCGAGCAGCCCGACGAGAATGGATGCCGCTGTGATGGCGATCCATTGTACCGACTGAAAAGCACCGGTGAGATCATGCAATTTGCCGTTTTCCACCATCAAGGCATCGCTGAGCACATCGTTATACGCTAGGCCGAAGCCCATTAGCGTATAAAGAATGGCGAGTTCCCAATAACTGTATTGCATGATAAAAGCGGCAATCAATCCGGCGCTGCAGGCCAACGATGAAGTCAGCAGCATATAGCTCTTGCGCCGTTGGCCGAATAAAGGGAAAAAATCCGAGATCAACCCGTATAGCGGTTTGATAAACCAGGGAATCGATGCGAGTAGAAAAAAGGCGGCGACATCGTCGGCTTCGAAACCTTGATCCTTGAAAGCGATCGATATGGTTTGATCGGGCAAGGCGGACATACCTTGCGCGAAATAAATGATGGCGAAAAGTATGGCGAAGCGCCTGGTTTCGGCGGTCTTGAATAGATGCAGGTATTTTTTCCAGACATTCATGTTTGCTTAACGCGGATTTATTTTATTGGCAACGCGGGGCTTCATGCTTTCTCAGCTGGTTGTAAGAGATGATAGAAAAATACGCAACAAACCGGTTGGTGCGTATTATAGCGTGACCGTTTCGTTCTAAAATCGGAATTTAAATTGTAAAGATGGGTTAATCCGGTGCTGCACGGTGATTTGAGATTTTGACAGGAGGTTAAACGATGAAAGTAACTACCAGACAAGCTTTAATATTGGCTATATTGCTTCTTTTCTCGCCACAGATCCGGGCCAGCGAAGATATTACCGCTGAAATTTATTTCAGCCGGGCGGGTATGAAAATTCTGAGCGGCGTGGCTAATGTGGCGACCGGCTGGATGGAATTACCGAAAAATATCTCGATCTGGAGCCAAAGGGATAGCAATCCATTAATCGGTGTGACGGAAGGAACGCTGTGGGGGATTTACCATACCGTCGGACGCACCGCGAATGGCGCAGTGGATTTCCTCACTTTTTGGCTGCCGACATATCCGATTCCCAATCCAGTCTTTGTGTGGGATGATTTTTCCAAGGAAACGGACTACTTGGGGTGGCGGATGGGCAGATAATGTATTTTCTTCCGGATTGGTGTCCATCCTTTTCAATCCGATGGAATTATGCGGTAATGTTTCAGTCTAATTTGCGTTTTACATCACAACGCTTCAGTGGAGTTTCTATGCGAACGATTAAACTGACGTATCTGGCAATCGCACTAGCGCTAATCTTGACAAGCAATGGTGGTTGGGCGCGAGGTGGCGGGCATGGCGGCCATAGTCATGGTCACAGTCACTTGAGTATCGGCTTGGGCTACTACGGGCCGGGGTTTTATGGCGGCTACGGGTATGGCGGTTACGGTTTCGGCGGTTATGGATTCGGTTATCCGTTTTATTATCCGCCTTATTATTCATATCCGCAGACGGTGGTCGTACCGACGACACCGCCTGTTTATATCCAGCAACAGCAAGCTCAGCCAACACAGCAGGCTCAACCGCAGACTAATTATTGGTACTACTGCCGTGAGCCGGATGGTTATTATCCGTACGTCAAAACTTGCCCTGGTGGCTGGTTGCAGGTAGCACCGCAACCGCCCGGACAATAATAGGAAGAGGTTCAGCATGTTTACACCTGAAAGATTATCCATTCTACTGGCAACCGGCCTGTTGTCCGCGTGTGTCACAATGCCGTCAGGGCCGAGCGTTCTGACACTGCCGGGGTCCGGTAAAAGCTTTGATCAGTTCCGGGCCGATGATTATGAATGCAGAGCTTACGCCTATCAACAAGTCGGCGGCACAACGCCGCAGCAATCGGCGCAAACCAGCGGTGTGACAAGCGCGGCGGTTGGAACCGGACTTGGCGCTGCTGCGGGAGCGGCTATAGGCGGTGCATCAGGTGCGGCGATAGGCGCGGGAACGGGTTTGCTGCTGGGCGGAGCAACCGGCGCAAGCGCTGCCACGACATCAGCTTACGCCCTGCAAGACCGCTACGACATCGGCTATATCCAATGCATGTATGCCAAAGGTCATCGTGTTCCTGTGTCGGGTAATGTCAGTGATCAGCCGGTGAGTACCAATACCGGTCCGAGAATTTCAGCGCCGCCGGCAAATTTCACTCCGCCGCCACCGCCACCGGGTAATCCGCCACCCCCGCCGCCACGCTAAGAGAAGGAGCTTGTGCGGTAAATTGTAACCAGATGAATGAATCGAAACCAACTCTCATTGATAGGAGATTTCGGCATCATGGAACAAAAGAAAATAATCGAACCGGAGAAAGTGGCGTGCGAGGTGTGCTTTAAAGAGATACCGTTATCCGAGGCAACTAGTGTGAAGGCAACCGACTACATCGTCTACTACTGCGGCCTCGAATGCTACGACAAATGGAAAAAGCAGAAAACGCCTTCCACACCGGTAGAAGAAAGCTGAGCAGCGCGATACAACTGTTACGTTTTGGCAAGTACTTTTAAATCCAGTGGAAGTTTTTCCCCGAGCCATTGGGCGCCAGTAGTGTGCGCTTCCAGTTCATTTTCCTGCACCGGATGAATGAGCACTGACAGACCTTGCCGCAGATCGTCGATAACCGGTGTGATCTGCTCGATTTCCACTGCCGGAATATGGATCTCAAACATCGGTTTGGCATGCGGGCCGATTGGTTTGTTAATCAATTTGCCGATGTAAGTTAGTTGCGGTAAGGCATTGGCGAGATTTTGCCGCACCTCGGCTGCACGTTCGATTTGATTGGCGGAAAAATAAATATGACCATGAAATATCTGCATGTGTGTGCCCTATTTTCTTGTTTAGCTTACACACCATAAATTTTGCTAATGGCGATTTGATAAAATTATTTCTTAGCATCTTTCTAGTTGCTTACTCCCATAGTATTGAACAGCTTAGCCATTAAAGAGTTCTGGTTCATTTATCCATATTTTGCAGACGTATTGTAATGTGTAAGATCCTTCAATGCTTTGAGGTGTCGGGCGAAGTTATATAAACCATCTACGCTATGCATATGCACTTTCCAATTGACCGTGCGAAGTGTAGTAATACCGTTTCACGGTGGCTTCTTTAATGGTCCAGTTCATGCGTTCAACCCACCTGTGTGCGTTAATACTTTCCTGCCGTATTTATCGTGCAACTCTACATAGGCCGAACTTGCTTGTGCGATCGATGGTGGCAGATAGATACAAGCTTGCTTTTGTCAGTCATTACCTCGGCAACATCGATGTAAAAGATGCGGGATCGTAAGTTGCAGAGCATACAAACTCGTATCTGGTTGTAATTACGCCATTATATTGTGTAATTTAGCAGCTAAAGCGTAAAATGATCTCAATCCCAGAATAAATTTCGATAAACAGAGTTCACTATAAAATTGATATCTCACTGAAATATCTGACTCCGGCCATACCACATGAAAAAATGAAACTAGACACACAACCCGCAAACAACATCGCAGGCTGGTGCTTTGACAATAGTTATACCCGTTTGCCCGATTATTTTTACGCACCGCAGAATCCGGTGCCGGTGCGCGCACCGCACGTGGTGATATTGAATCACGCGCTGGCCGGATCGCTCGGATTGGATCTGCGCACCTTGTCAGACGCTGAAGCCGCCGCGCTATTTTCCGGCAATACCGTGCCGGAAACCGCGCACCCCATCGCACAAGCCTATGCCGGTCATCAGTTCGGTCATTTCACGATGCTAGGCGATGGGCGGGCTATATTGCTGGGCGAGCATCTCACCCCATCAGGCGAGCGCTTTGATATCCAGTTCAAAGGCTCCGGTCAAACCCTATTTTCGCGGCGCGGCGACGGCCGCGCAGCACTTGCCCCGATGTTGCGCGAGTACATCATCAGCGAAGCGATGCATGCGCTGCATATTCCCACCACACGCAGTCTCGCCGTGGTCACCACCGGTGAACAAGTGGTGCGGGAAACCCTGTTGCCCGGTGCGATTCTGACGCGCGTCTCGGCCAGCCACATCCGCATCGGCACGTTCGAATACGCCGTGCGGCAAGGCGGCGCTGAAGCCGTCCGGATTCTGGCGGATTACGCCATTCAACGGCATTACCTCGACCTTAGCAATACTGAAAACCCCTATCTGTCATTGTTGCACCGGGTTATCGAACGCCAGGCGGCGCTGGTTGCGCGCTGGCTCCAGATAGGATTCATTCACGGCGTCATGAATACCGACAACATGAGCATCAGCGGCGAAACGATCGACTACGGACCGTGCGCGTTCATGGACGCATACGACCCGCATACGGTATTCAGCTCCATTGATCAATCCGGCCGTTACCGTTATAGCAATCAACCGCTAATGGCGCAATGGAACCTCGCACGCTTGGCAGAAACCTTACTGCCGCTCATCGATCCAGTGCAGGAAAAAGCTGTAACACTGGCAGAAGAAGCCGTGCACACTTTCCCACAAATTTACCAGAACCATTGGTTGAGCGGCATGCGTAAAAAGCTGGGACTGTTCACGGAAGAAGACGGAGATGCCGGACTTATCGCCGCATTGCTCAATTGGATGTACCAAAACCAAACCGATTACACCAATACTTTCCGTGCGCTGTCTGCGGAAACTTTACCCGGCGATGCAATGTTTCACAACCCTGAATTTATCGCGTGGCATGCGCAATGGCAGGCAAGGCTGGAGCGTCAATCCGAATCAAGCGATAGCGTGTTACGTTTGATGCAAGCGCATAACCCCGCGATTATTCCACGCAATCACCGTGTCGAAGAAGCGCTGTCTGCTGCTGCGGAGCGCGGTGATTACGCTCCGCTGCAGCAACTGCTTGCTGCACTGGCCGATCCGTATGCCGATGTGCCGGAATACTACGATTATCGCACTCCGCCGGCGCCCTCCGAGCGCGTATATCAGACTTTCTGCGGAACGTAAGTCGTTTTTTTGCAACAGCCTAGAGAGGAGAATAGCAATGGCCATTACCCTGAACCACACCATTGTGCCTTGCTTCGATAAAACCCGGTCGGCAAAGTTTTACAGCGATTTATTCGGCTTTGAATACATCGGTGAGTTTTCGCATTTCATTGTGGTGCGCGTCAACGATACGCTGAGCCTGGATTTCGACAATAAGGAGAAATTTGAATCGTTGCATTACGCATTCAAAGTATCCGAGCAGGAATTCGACGAAATTTTTACGCGCTTGCAAGCCGGACAAATTCCTTACGGCAGCGGCCCCAGTCATGCAGACGACATGACCATCAACCACAATTACGGCGGGCGCGGGGTTTATTTTCGCGACCCGAACGGGCATCTGCTGGAAATGCTGACCGCGGATTACGTTATTCCACTCTAATAAATCATATCTGCTAGTTGTTTAGTCCCAATGTGTGCTGGAATGGATCAACGTTAAAACGTTCCGGCTCTTCTGTCCATATTTTGCAGACGTATTCGTAAGGTGTGAGGTCTTTGAGGGTTTTAAGCCGGCGGGCGAAGTTGTATGCCATCAGGAAGTCCTGCATGTGCGTTTTCAACTGATCGTGCGAGTTGTAATGGTAACGTTTTACCGTGGCTTCTTTGATGGTTCTGTTCATGCGCTCTACCTGGCCGTTCGTCCAAGGATGTTTGGGTTTTGTCAATCTGTGTTCAATACCGTGCTCGTTGCAGCACAGGTCGAACATATGCGCTATCCACTGCGCTGCCGGCCCGTTATGGTAGCGCGGCGGGTGGCAGAACTGGCTGCCGTTGTCAGTCAGGATCGTATGGATCTTATAAGGAACGGCTTCGATCAGGTTACGCAAGAAGGCCGTTGATATTTTCCTGTCCGATTTATTATGCAATTCCGCATAGGCGAACTTTGATGTCCTGTCTATGGCAACAAACAAATAGAGCTTTCCTTCTTCGGTCCGCACTTCGGCAATGTCAATGTGGAAGTATCCAATGGAATATTTCTTGAACTTCTTCTTTGCCGGTTTGTTTCCTTCAACATCCGGCAACCGGCTGATGTTGTGGCGCTGATAACAGCGGTGCAGAGTTGATCGGGACAGATGCGGAATCGTTGGCTGCAAGGCGTACAGGCAATCATCCAGCGGCAGCAGTGTGTGCCTGCGGAATGCTACGCACATGGCTTCCTCTTCTGCTGTCAGAACGGTTGATGCGGGTTTCTTTGGCCCCATTGGAGCATCATCAACAAAATCGCGCTTGCGCCACTTCGCAACCGTCTTGGGATTGATATCATACTGCTGCGCTAACTCTTTGAGCGTAGCCTGCGATCGCTATATTGCCGCTCTGATCGCGTGCGTGGTCTTGGTGCTTCCGTGCAAAATCTGTCCCATAAATCCTCCCTCTGGAGATGGCTGTATATTACACCAGCACACTGCGGGACTTGTAAGAACTCTCAGGGTTGTTTACAGAGAGGTTGAATAAAGCACCCCGCCGCAAGCAGCGGGGTATTAACTGCGCTCCTCAATCTGCTGGTTTTCAACCAGCTTTCGCCCCAAGGGGCGGGGAATTGAACCCACAGAGATTAAAATAAGCGTTGAGTATTT
>JAFEGA010000041.1 GCA_018240285.1 Pseudomonadota bacterium
ACAACGCTAGGAATTCTTACATTTAAGGCAACTGCCGCTCAGTCCTGCGGGAAAAGTCGATAAAAAACGCCTGATCACCGAGCTGGAAAATACGCAATTCAAGAGCAATGCCGCTGTGATCAGCAAGGCGGATTTTTCGCAGAGGGTGCACTGATGTTGCCGGCATTCAGTGCAACAAGCCATACGGAAACGGCCAAGCGATTGGCGCGTAAAGTTAGCGCCTTTGTCGAAACGGAGATCATCCCGAACGAACCGCTGCTGGCGCAGCAAGGGGAGCGATCGTTGCGGCTGCAATCCGATTTAGCGTATAAAGCCCGTCAGGCCGGTTTGTACGGTTTGTTTTATCCGCTATCGCATGGCGGGAAAATCGCCTCGCTGGAAGATTACTTGCTGGTTGCCGAACAGGAAGGACGGACCGAGTTTTCACAAGCTATTTTTGCCAGCCACACCGCGCTTGACGCGCACATGCTGTTGAAATTCGGCAACGAAGCGATCCATGAACAATTTCTGCAACCGATGGTGAGCGGGGATGCATTACCTTGCTACGGCATGACCGAGCCCGGTCATAGCGGTTCGATTCCGAGTCTGATCACCACCACGGCATATTTGTCCAACGGTTATTGGTATATCGACGGCAGGAAATGGTTCATTTCCAATGCCGACCGTGCCACTTTCATGACTGTTCTGGCGCGCACGGCCGGTAAAGAAACCGCACTTAATCAGGCGCTGTCGATGATCATCGTGCCGGCCGGTACACCGGGTTTTAAAATCGAGCGTCAACTGACGATGATGGGGCACTCGTACGGTCAGGGTGAAGTTTCCTTGACCGCGGTGCAAGTGCCTGAACATTATCTGATCGGCACGTGCGGCGGCGGCTTGGATTTGATGAACAAACGGCTCGGTTTGGGCCGGTTGTTGCGTGCCATGAACTGGATAGGTCTGGCGCAGCGCTGTATGGATTTAATGGGCGCGCGCATTCACTCCATCCGCGGAAAATTCAGCCGCCTGGCGGAGAAGCAGCTAGTGCGCCAGCATATCTTTAATACCTATCAGGCCATTGCCGGTGCGCGCGAGCTGATTCGCATCGCGGCGCGCAGTGTTGATGCGCAAAATCCCGACGAAATCGCGATTAATGCCGCCAAAATGGCCGCTTCGCATGCATTGTGTATTGCTTCCGATTGCGCGATGCAGCTTTATGGCGCCGAAGGTCTCAGTGATCTGACGCCACTTTATGGCATTAACCGTATCGCGCGCACTTCGCGCATTCTGGACGGCAATGACGAATCGTTGATCAGCTCGGTCGGGCGGCGCCTGATCAACCATTATCAGCATCACGCGGTGTATTCGTTTGATTGATGTCCCCTGTCCCAATACGCTTAGCGCAATGAAAAATATTTCGTGTGATTTCTCTCATGTCAGTTGATTCCAGCCAGTTACCGCGTGCGATGTTGGTCAACGGCTTGTTGCAAGCCGTGCTGATTTTCGCCATGACGTTGCCGATGCTCATTTTGTATGCCACCAGCACACTGGGGCCGTTGCTGAGTGAGGATTTGCATTTCGAACCGGCCGCCATCGGTTATCTGATCATGAGTTCGTTCGGTTTGGCGGCTGTTTTATCGCTGCGAGCAGGCGCGATTGTCGATTACATCGGTGCGCGGTGCGCCTTATTGGTGTTGTTTGGCGCGATTGCAGCGGCTTTTGCGCTGATTGCGGCGGCGCAAGTATTTTGGAGTCTGATTGCAGCCACCGCGATTTGCGGTATCGCGCAAGCATTGGCGAATCCGGCGACTAATTTGCTGATCGCGCAACAAGTCCGGCCTGAGCAGAGGGCCAGCGTAGTGGGATTAAAACAATCCGGCGTTCAGTTGGCCGCGCTATTTGCCGGATTGGTGCTGCCCGCTGTCGCATTTCAATACGGCTGGCGTATCGCATTCGGTGTTATCGCGCCGGTCGCGATCGTATTCGGCCTTGCGGCGCTGTTCGTTACCCCCGGGCAGCATATCAGAGGCAACAAACGGCTTACTTTCGTGCGCCCGAACGCATTGTTGTCATGGTTGATGGCGGTGCAATTCAGCGTCGGCTTGGCGCTCTCCGCATTTGTCACATTTTTGCCGACTTTTGCCACGCAGCAAGACATGCCATTGGTGCAGGCGGATATGCTCATCGCTGTGTTCGGCATTACCGGGATGTTGTCCAGAATCGTGTTGACACCGCTGGGCGCGAAACTCCGCGATGAATCGTATTTGCTGTTTACCCTCATTGCCGTTGCCGCTGCCGCAATCGTGCTGACGATGCAAGCCGGTCCCGAGAGCCACTGGCGGCTATGGGCCGGAGCTGCCGGGATGGGGTTGTCCGCGGTGGCAACCAACGCTATTGCGATGAGCATGTTGATCAGGGATTCCGCTTTCGGGCTGGTGACGGCGGCATCCAGCTATGTTTCGTTTGCTTTCTTTTCCGGTTTTGCATTCGGTCCGCCGCTCTTCGGTTTGTTATCCGGTCAACCGGGTTCTGCGCTCGGCTGGAACGTGTTAACCGGCCTGTTGTGTCTGGCTTGCGTCATGACGCTGCGGCTGGCATCGGCACGTAAGCGCCGTGCGTTAGCATCGGTCTAGAAACAAGGCGGGACTCTATTACCGGTTATTGCGCAAGAAATTCCAAGACATGCTGAACAAACAAATCAGGCGCGGTTCTCATGGCGCTGTGCTGCTGACCGGGAAGAATACCGATCCGATTATCGGGCAAGCCCTGTTGCAATTTTTCCGCGGTTACATAGCGGCGCGGATGGCTATCGCCGCCAACCAGCAGCAACACCGAGCGTTGCAGCGTTTGAAAGCGCTGCGCAGTGAAAGCGTACCGGTCGATGCTTTGCAGCTCGCGCAAGATGGTGTGCGCAGCACCAAGCCGGATCGGCCAGCTCGGCCCGGCCCGCAACGCGGCCAGCTCCTGGCCGGGTGTTTTCAGCAAATCACGGAAAAACAACAGCAGGGATTGCTCGCGATCGTCTTGTTCCAGCAGAGTTTGCAGGCGTGTTTCCAGTTCCGCCGACCAGCTGCTGCCGGTGAGCGAAATCGAGGGTTCATACAAAATGAGTTTATTGATGTTGGCAGTCAGAAGCGAAGCTTCCAACGCGCAAAGTCCGCCGAACGAATGGCCGAGAAGATGGGCGTTGCCGCCGAGGGCATCCACTACCGCAGCGATGTCTTCGCTTTCCCGTTCCAGCGCGTAGCGGGCGGCATCGCCGCTATGGCCGCGGCCGCGCCGGTCCATGGTCCACACGGTGAAATGCTGTTGCAGTCCGGCAAGCACCGGTGTCCAGGCGGAATGATCGCCGCTCGTGCCGTGCACCAGCAACAGCGGCGTTCCGCTGCCGTGCCGCCAGCATGCGATCGGAGTGCCGTCGCGGGAAGTAATGAATTCCATGTGTATTGAATTTTGAAATTAAAAAAGTAGCGTAGAGAATAACTTAAGCGGGACTATGTTATTAAAGCAAGCGATTTTCCAGCAGCAGTCAAACTGCGCATTGTTTACAGCTGCGCTATGGGAGCGTCATGATTGCTCAGCTGGAATACCATGCGGTGCTATGGTGCGTATTCTGGCAGCCGGTCTGAAGATTTTGTTTTTTTATTGCATCGCGGCGGCATTGTTATCCGTGGATAACATCTTTGCGGCCAGCGCCGAGAAACCGCTCGGCCAGATCAATCAATACTTGCGCATCAATGGCGAGTTTCTGAGCAGTTATGAATCCTGGAATTATTTCCGCCCGGAATCAGCGGTTAACAATACCTACGATCTGTGGGTATTGCGCTCGCGGCTTGGCTTGATGCTTTCCAGTGCTTATGCGGACGGTTTTGCGCAGGCGCAATACAGCGGTTTGTATGGATTGCCCGATGATGCGGTTTCTTCGTCGAACGGCGCGTTAGGGCTTGGCGCGGCGTATTTCCTGGCAAATCAAACCACGAATGCGAGCAACGTTTTTCTGAAGCAGGGATACATTAATTTCAAGTTCGGTGCACTGGGATTGCCGGGTGCTTCCGTAAAAACCGGCCGTTTCGAGCTGATCGAAGGCATGGAATACAGCTCGGGTGTGGAGAAATTCGATGTGCTCAAAAGAAGGCGTATCGCCGAGCGGCTCGTCGGCGGGTTTAACGCCATTTATGTCGGACGCAGCTTCGATGGTTTCTCGGCGGTCTATGATCAGCCTGGCTACAACTTGACCGTCAGCGGCGTTCGCCCGACGCAAGGCAATCTCACCGTGCAAGGGCAAAAAGAAATCGGCGGCATCAATATGCTGTATGCCGCGCTGACCAGTAAAAAAGACAGCGTACTGCCTGGTACCGAGGGCCGTTTGTATTATTTGTATTATGACGATCAGCGCGATGCACGAGTGGTCGACAATCGTCCGTTGTCCGCCAGGCCGTTGTTGAATGACGAAAAACTCAGTATTCATACTGTTGGTGCGCATCTCTTGTCGCTGCAGCAGTTCGAATCCGGCAGCCTCGATGCCTTATTGATGGGCGCGTATCAATTTGGCGATTGGACCAATCTATCGCACCAAGCCTGGGCCATCGGCGCAGAAACCGGCTATCAGTGGCACAAATTGCCGCTCAAACCCTGGTTGCGTGCCGTGTATTACCGCAGTTCGGGCGATGGCGATGCGCGCGATGGCCGCCATCAGACATTTTTCTCGGCGGTGCCGAGCGGTCGTTTGTACGCCAAGTTTCCATTCTTCAATCAAATGAATATTCAGGACATGTTTCTTGAAATCCTGCTATCGCCCGCAGCCAAGACACAAGTCAACATTAATCTGCATCAGTTATCGCTGGCCAATGCCAACGATCTGCTCTATGGCGGGCTGGGCGCGGCGTTGAAATCGGGTGCCTTCGGTTATTCGGGAAATTCCGCTCACGGTCATGGCGATATCGGTCAATTGATCGACGTCGTGTTTACGCACCACTACAGCAAACATCTGACCTGGCGGCTTTATTTCGGCCATGCCTTTGGCGGTAGTGCAATGAAAAGCATTTTCCCGGGCAAAAGCGACGCCAGTAGTTTTTTGGTCGATTTTAATCTGGTTTTTTGAGAGAGATAGATATGTCCCTGACACTCACCGCTGATGATCAGCTCTTAAGTGCCACCGAAATGATCGGTGCGCTGGAATTGATGTTCCACCGCATGGAAATGATCGATGATTTTTGCGTGCATGATTTTCCCCTTTATTCTTTAAGGAATACTAATACCTGGACGGTTTCTTCCGGCGGTTCCTGGATGGGCGGTTTCTGGGCGGCGTGCTGGTGGTTGCGGGCAAAAATGACCGAATCGGCCGGTGATCAGCGCAAAGCTGCCGCGATTTGCCGGCGGCTGGCGGCAAAAATACCGGCCGATTCCGGATACCGCAGTTCGATTTTCTGGTATGGCGCGGCCTTAGGAGACATTTGGTTTCATGATACGCAGGCGCATGCACTGACACAGGAATCGATCGCCGCGCTGGCGTGCAGTTTTAATCCCAAGCTGAACTGTATTCCGCTCGGCACGGCCATGGGCGGTCTTGCCAAAGGCGATCGATCGATAGCCATCGATAATTTGGCCGCGCTGATTCAATTGCTGTGCCGCAGCAAACAGAATCTTCACCACTATATCGCACAGCATCACGCGGAAACGATATTGGCTGTATGCCACCGGAACAGCGGCGCATTTCATGCCAGCGTGTATTTCGATGAGCGCGGGTTTCTGCCGCAAGATCAAGCCGGCATTTGGTCGCGCGGCCAAGCATGGGCAATGCTGGGACTAAGCCGGGCGGCGCTACATTGGGGAGAGCCTTATTTAAGCCATGCGAAAGCCGCGTGCGAATATTGGCTGCACTCTCGTCCGGATTATCTGCCGCTTAACCGCTTGGATCGGACGGAGCAATTCGAAGACCCGTCGGCGGCGGTGATTGCATCGCTGGCGATGCTTTCTCTGGCGCGTTTGCTGCCCAATGAAAAAATTTGGCGCATGCATGCGCACCGCCAGATTAGCGCGGTCATCCGCAGCCGCTATTTCACCGGATTCATGACAGATTCGGATCATAAAAACGAATCCGCCGGGGTGTTTTGGGGGTGCTGCTATCAAACCGGACAAAACCGGGAAGAATTGGTCGAGTCGGTATGGGGTAATTTCTTTCTGATGGCTGCGCTTGCCGTGCTGACAGGTTTTATCGATCCCCATCATTGTTAACCGGAAATACTGTCGAATTATTAAGGAAATCCTATGTGGTCAGGAATCTCTGCCGGTAAATATTTTGATTATCTGCGCCGCGTGCGCTATTTCTGCATTGCTGTAACGACAGCTTTTTTGTCTGCTGCACCTGCGCTGGCGCAAGAACCGGTGTCTTCATCGTTATTGCTGCATGCCGCGCGGGTTTTCGACGGCAATGAGATGCGCAGCGGACTGTCGGTGCTGGTAAAAAACGGACGGATCGCTGAGATTAAGCCGCGCGCATCGTTTAAAACCGATGATGCCATGAAGATCATCGACTTGGGCGATGCGACATTGTTGCCGGGTTTTATCGAACTGCATGCGCATTTGTCTTATCAGAAAGTGCCGGCGGATACCGTCTTGAAGCACGGGATTACCACAATCCGCGATTTGGGCGGACCGGTGCATCAACCGTATGGCGGAGAGGGTAGTCTGCGTGTGCTAACGTCGGGCCCGATAATTACCGCGCCGCACGGTTATCCGATTGTTAATCTGGGAGCCGATAATATTGCAATCGCGGTTACCGGTGAGGAAGAAGCGCGAGAAACTGTGCGCCGCCTGATCAATCAAGGCGCTGCGGTTATCAAGATCGCACTCGAACCCGGCGGTGAAACGGGTGCGCCCTGGTCGTCGCATCATGGTCATGCGCACCACGGTTCCGCGCACGCCGACCCACATGCTGCACAAGCAGCTTCCCATCCACCGGCGGCATGGCCGATGTTGCCGGAAGCTACCGTTAAAGCCATCGTCGAAGAAGCGCACCGGCATCAGCGCAAGGTATCTGCACATGTGGCAGAAACGGCCGGTGTGCGGATTGCATTGAACGCCGGTGTCGACGAATGGGCGCATATGCCGTGCGACTTGATTCCCGAATCGTTGTTGAAACAGGCCAAAGAACAGAACGTCACCATCGTCGGTACACTCGATACGCTGTCGAAATGCGCCGGGATTGCGCGCAATGCCGCTATCTGGGCGGAACTCGGCGGCGAATTGCTATACGGCGCGGAAATTGCCCACCCCGACATACCTTGGGGGATTGATGCTCAGGAGCTGATGCATTTGATGCACATGGCGAAAATGGAATTGCCGGATGCTTTGCGCGCTGCGACAGCAAAAGCTGGACAGCATTTGGGGGTGCCGCTGCTAGGCACGATCCAGCCCGGTGCGCCAGCCGATTTGATCGCCATTCAAGGCAACCCGGCGCAGCACTTAAAACGTTTGGAGTATCCCGGTCTCGTGATTTCTGGCGGGCGGATTATCGTCAATGACTTTGTTTTTGCGGATTAGTCCAGTGCCTTAGCTTAGCGTGCAATTTTTTGCACATTCCATTCTTGCCATCAACGGCGTTTTTTCCGCACTCGCGGAGGAATCTTTTTGTCTGCAAAATTAAGTGTAACCTGTTGTAACTGCGACAATTTACCGCATTGACCCATTATCGGGATTGATCAATACTGCCCATACGTTGGCCAACGTCGCAGGCATGAACTATTGCTTATTAATCATTGAATACTTATAGGGTCGTTTATGAAAAAAATAGTCATAAAAAATACGCTGAAATATGCATTACTGCTCGCTGGCATGACATCGTTGCCTGTTATGGCGCATATCGGTTACGGTGGCCGTGATTTCGGATCTTTTGCCGGAATTGCCGGAGAATCGCAAACCCGCTCGGGTCAATCTGTTACCGGTAACTTCGGCTGGATCGACGGTACCGATGCGGATTGGGGTGATTCCCACAGATTGCGCGCATACCGGTTTCATCTGGACAATGATGCCGACGTGAAAATTTCATTCCATGATCAAGTTTTTGGCACCGCGCTGGGTGGCATTAATCCCGGTTTTTCACTTTACAGCGGGTTAGCGCATCTAGCGCCATTCAAAGCCGATCATGATGGTGCAACCGGTTCTATCGCCATTCGCGATGCGGTGGGTGGTGTCGGTTTGACGGAAGGTTCGTTTCGCACGCTGACCAATTGGAGTATCACCAACGACGACAATGATCCGGCCAGTGTCTTCACGTATATCGGTTCTGCTTACGACGGCAGCGTCGACTACGGTACCGGTGTCATTCCCGGCGGTGACGGTTTGGCGGATCACCAGGTTGCCAAAGTCTTTCATTTGACCGCAGGCGACTACTCGATATTTGTCGGCGGCACCGATTACGCCAGCCAGAGTGTGCGGCCACTACCTTCGTACGGTGTAGAAGGCATGGTGTCAGTGGTGCCAGAGCCGGAGACTTATGCCATGCTGCTGGCAGGTTTAGGGCTACTGGGCGCCAGCACAATGCGCCGCCGCAATCGTGTTTTGTAAGTTACCGGTTTTATAGCCAGCTTGCGCCCGGCTATTCGTACCGTACAGCCTTGTATCTAGCTAATCCTACCTCCTGAGCCTGATACAAGGCTGTTGTGTGTTCCGAATCAATTTTATCCATTCCAAACAAAATGAGAAATATAAATTCCAGTTTTAACAATAAGATCGTAATCGCGCTGATTCTTTGCCAAGGTGTCAGTTTCAACGCATTCAGTCATAGCGGAGAAGATCACGGCGGTTCGTCTGTATCAGCGCCCGGTCTGCCGGAATGCCAAATAGTGGCGGCTGCTCGGCTGTTCGATGGCATTAATTTTCCGCAAGACAATATGGCGGTACTGATCGAAGGCGACAAAATCAAGCAAGTAGGCGCTTTAACCGAACTCAGCGGATCGTGCGCCAATCAGATCAATTTGGGGGATGCCACCATTCTGCCCGGATTTATTGAATCGCATGCGCATATTAACTTTCAGAGTGTTAGCAAAAATGCTGTGCTGGAACACGGCATAACGACCGTGCAAGATACCGGTGGTGTATTGCAGGCACAGGAAGGCGGTCAAGGGACTCTGCGCTTGATGACCGTTGGTCCCATTATCCAGGCAGTCGGTGGTTATCCGCTGAATGTATTTGGCGGCGGCGATGGCGGTTATGACAAAATCGGCATTCAGGTTGCTTCAACGGCCGAAGCCGAGAAAGTGGTCACCGATCTGGTTGCCGGCGGAGCGACTGCAATCAAAATGGCGCTGGAGCCGGGCGGAGAAACCGGTGCACCCTGGATGCAGCCGCACGATGGTCCGGTACCGGTTACTCCCTGGCCGATGTTGTCGCAAGACATCGCCAATGCCATTGTGGCCAAAGCGCATGCTTTGGGGAAACGTGTGCTCGTCCATGCGGGCGAAAATACCGGCTTTGAACGGGCACTGAATGCAGGTGTCGATGAATTTGCGCATATTCCTTGTGGCGAGATCAGTGAGGAGTTATTGCAACGCGCCGTGGATCAGGGCGTTACTTTCGTGACCACCATCGATACGCTGGCGTCGTGTGTGAATACAGCCACCGGCAAGGGTATTCACTCCAATACCATGAGTTTGGCAAGTAAGGGAGCGAAATTTATTTATGGCTCTGAAATTGGCCATGACAATGTGCCGTGGGGAATTAACGGGGAAGAATTGCATATGATCCTGCACTTGACCAGCGGGGAATCGATCGATTTCACCGATGTGGTGAATGTCATCAAAGCTGCGACATCAAAAGCAGGTGAACATCTAGGGTTGGCGCCATTAGGTACGCTGGTACCGGGTGCTCCGGCCGATGTGATTGCGGTAAAAGGCAATCCATTCCAGAAATTCAAGCTTCTGGAATATCCGCAATTGGTGATTTCCGGCGGACGTACGGTCGTCAATAAGTTTATCAACCAATCATCAGCTGCCAGTATTGACTGCTTTCTTGCTTGGGCGGAAGGGAAGTATCCTGAATTATTATCACCGGCGGGCGCTGCGACTGTGGTTTCAGGTCTTTACAGCTATCGCTACTATCCCAAAACGCAAACTTATGTGGGGGTCGCTTCGGCGGATAATCATGTTTATTTCATGAAGCAAGCCGATGGATTATTGCAAGACGAAGGTCCGCTGGCGAATTGGTTGCCGGCTTCGGGATGCCAATGAAGTAATTTAATGCGTGTTTGATTCCCAAACAAAAACGGCAACCCGCAGGTTGCCGTTTTTGTTCGTTCTTTGTTCTAAGAAAACTTAGAAACGGAAGTTATATTGAACGTAGAAAAGATCGGCATTGATTCCTGGTCTTTGTTTTTGCAGGAATTCGCCGCTGAATAATTTCGAGTATCCAATCAAAACGTCTTGGTGACGGTCTAAGTGGAAGTTAGCGCGGAAATCCATCTCGTCGCCAACGTGGCTACCGGATTGGCCGGTGATGTCCCGCATTGTCGCTACACCCCCCGCGTTGTATAAGTAGTCACGAGAATTTGCCAGATAGAACCGGTGGTACTGAGAAATAAATGTGAACCACGGCATCGGATGCAAGGTGAATTGAGCATTGAAATCGTGAATATTTTGCCGCCCTACACGATCAATGAACCCCATGTAATAGTGACCGAACGGGAATAGCTGATTAAAGGTATTGCTTCTGCCGTCCTTAGAATTACTGTCGCCCGATGCGAAGTCATAGCGTATCCAGCCTTGCGGATTCATCGGCAGCGGCAAACGATAACCCACCCCTGTTGCCACGGCAAAAGCGGAAACATCTTGGTTAGAGCGTTGACCGAACTGATACATACCTTCCAGTTCATACAGCAAGTTATCAAAATTACCCGCCAAACGGCCACCGAGCGTATGAGTATCGGCATTACCCTGCAGAATATTTCCAGCCAGTAAATTAGCAGCGGAAACAGAGCGATCATTCAGTAAGCTCAGGAAATAAAGGTCGATAATGTGTCCGGGTTTTGGTTTGTTCGTAGCCCACAAACCGAAAAAGTTTTGCTGGGTATCCCAGTTATCGAATTTATTTACCTCGGTGATCATCGGACGAACCCAGAATGCATCCAAATCCCATTCCGCTGTGCGCCAGAAGGTTTTAACACCTTGGAACGTTCTCCGTGTGTTGACCCAGTCCAGTGTAGAGATCAAGCGTTGCGAACCGTACATTAACTCTTGACGGCCGAAACGGATATAAACCGGACCATTGTTGACGCTCGCCAATTTAACGTCGGCAAACAAGTTGATCATGTCCGTGTGATTTTGATCTGTTACGAGTGGCGGCAAATCAGAGCCTTGAATGCGCGCATCCAGGAATTCAGCGAACAAACGCACATTATCCCGGTACCATAAATCGGCGTGAAATCTGGTACGGAACAAGTGGAAGCTATTGTCGGTGCCAGCGGCATTCAGACGGCTATCCGTTTCCTTTTCATAGCGGTACCAGAAACTACCACCGAACGATAATAACCAATCATCGCCTAAGCGGATTCTTTTCACCGGGTCGAAAATATTTTTTTCATGTCCCGGCGTGCTCAGATAACGAAAATCAATGTCAAATGCAGGTGTCGTTAATAATGCAAACGGTGCATAGGGAGCGACTGGGGGTTTTTCCCGCTTGTTGCCGGTTACCAGATCCAGCAATGAATAGTAACCTGGTCCGGTTGGCGGCAATAGGAATAAACCCGGACGTGACGCTGCAGTAACCGGCGGTACTTTTGACATATCAAACTTGCCATCAGCAGCTTTGGGGGCTTCGGCGGTTTTAGGTGCTTCTGTGGTCTTTGGTGTTTCCGTGGTCTTAGGTGCAGGAGGTGTTGGATTTGCATAGACCTGCAATGCTATTCCCGTCCCCAACAAAGCTATGCAAAGTTTTTTCAACCACTGCCGCGCATTTTCTGTCAGAAAAGGTTTACCCTCACTATGAAGGAGTGCTGAGAAAATGAAGAATCTCGAGTTATTCATTAAAAAGCTCCGTCGTTAATAATCCAGGTTTGTAATCAATCGGAATTATATGATTGATATTAGAAATTTCTAATATTATAACGCATGCATTATATGTAAGAAAACTCAGGGTTGTTTA
>JAFEGA010000042.1 GCA_018240285.1 Pseudomonadota bacterium
TCCCAATCGAAAAGTTAGGAACTCGCTGAATCCATGATCCATTATCGATCCAGTCATTCCATTTGATGCAACAGGTGATTGCTCTAACGTCATAATATTTCTCTCTTCTTTGCTTTAGATAATCTGATTAACTAACTTAGTTAATTCATAATGAAATTGATTTATCTCTTTTCCAGTCAAACAATGTGTAGGAATGGAACTAATGTTTACGGAGCAAAATAAAATAAGTTGTGTAGGATAATTCCTAATATATATTAGGAATTATCTATTATTATGTGAAAGAATATTCTTAGTTGAATCCCTCTTATCCAAGAATTATGCTTTTGAAAAGATAAGAAAAAGATAGAAAGAATTAGGGTAATGCGCGAAATGGCTCCATGAAACTGTACAGCCTGAAAGCAAAGTTAAGCTCTGACAATATTGTCAGGCAGCCTGATGAATTATTGTGTGTTGATAATAAGCTTCATTGGGCGGGATCTAATGAAAGTGTTCCTGATCAAACCACAGAGCCAAGCTTCGCCTTATCTCTTATGCGGATGCTTCCGCGCAGTATTTGCTCCAGCACATCTTGGAACTAAGCATCTAGAACCAATAGAATTGCATCTCCATTGATATACCCAATCAGGGTAATTCCATGCAAAAATATGGCGGTAAATTCAAGTCAAGGAGATATTCATGTCACTACGTATCAATGATCAAGCCCCCAATTTTCAAGTAGAAACCACGCACGGAAAAATCGATTTTCATGAATGGATTGGAGATAAATGGGCGGTTTTGTTTTCCCACCCTAAAGATTTCACACCCGTTTGCACGACAGAACTTGGCTATATGGCAAGCATCCAAGCGGAGTTTGATAAGCGCAATACTAAAATTATCGGGCTGAGTATCGATCCACTGAATGATCATGAGAAATGGCTGAAAGACGTGGAAGATGTCGGCGGTTCGGCCGTCCGCTATCCTGTGATTGCTGATACCGATCTGCATGTAGCCAAACTCTATAATATGTTTCCCGCGGATGAAACCGGTTCGGCGGATGGGCGGACAGCACTGACGAATGCAACCGTTCGTTCGGTGTTTATCATCGGTCCCGATAAAAACATCAAGCTCATGATGACTTACCCCATGACGACGGGCCGCAATTTCAACGAGATTTTGCGCGTCATCGATTCGATGCAATTAACCGCGAAACACAAAGTGGCAACGCCGGTAAACTGGAAGCAAGGTGACGATGTCATCATCGTTCCTTCGGTCAGCAACGAAGAAGCGCAGAAAATTTATCCGCAAGGCTGGGAAACGGTGAAACCGTACCTGCGCAAGGTGAAACAGCCTTGATTCCTGGAATATCGCAAAAAATGTTGCGATATTTGTATTCCGGAATGCCAATGCCATTCCGGAATTGATTTGAAACAATAGGATGAAGCTGAATTTCTAATTAGCGCTATCTCCCATTTTTTTACCTTCCGCTCAAATCCCGGAAGAATGAATTACTTCTCAAACAATTGATCAATGATTGCCTATCACTTCACTTCTTCTGAATTTGCCCTCAAGGCATTGCGTGACCGCCGCCTGAAAATTGCGCGCATCAGTGAACTGAACGATCCGTTCGAATTTTGTGCTGCGGATTTTTCCGATACTGATACTCGAGCTAAGCTGGAAACATTTAGAAACAAAGTAAATGAAAAATATGGTGTCATTTGCTTTTGTGAAAACTATCACGATCCGGTGCTGTGGAGTCACTACGCCGATGGTCATCACGGTGTTGCCTTGGTGTTCGACATTCCGGACGACATGGCAATTCGCATCGATTATCAGCCCGAGCGCTTAAGGCTGGATGTTAACGGCGCAATCCAGCGCGGCAGTTTTACCGAATCCGATTTAACCCAATTAATCTCGACAAAATTTTCAAGCTGGGGTTACGAAAAAGAGATTCGGATGATGTGCCACCTAAACGATCATTTTTGTCAGATCGATGCCAAAGGCAAAAAAGTGTATTTCGAATCGTTAAGCCTGGAATCGTATGGTGTGGATGCCTTAAAGTTGATCGGACTGATTCGCGGTGTCCGCTGCGATTTAAATCCTGCGGATATCACCAGCGAATTGCTGGCGGTCGATACGCTGCCGGTTCAGGATGCCCGATTGGATTTGCCGTCGTTTCAAATCATTACCGGTGAAACCTATCCGGTAAGCGGAGTACGATCGTTTTCCGCTTGCTGCTTCAGGGTTTGATGGCGGAATTTACTTTCGATGATCGTTGGCGATGTTTCACTGTAACAGTGGAACATCGCAGATTTTATCTAGTAGATACGCAATCATCTTTGTGTTGAAATTGACCGCAGTTTACAGAAGTGATGGCGATGGAAAGTGCTGCACTGATCTGCCTTGCGATCCACAATCACAATCAAACGATGTCAATCCGGTTTCAAATCTGTATACTTCATGCCATTCGAAATTATTTTTGACTTGAGTCCATCATCCAACCAGCCGGAGCCAGTCTATGAAGTTTTCGATTTACCGCTACGATCCCGATAAAGATGACAAGCCGTACATGCAGGATTACGACATCCAGCTGGCGCCGACCGACAAGATGTTGCTGGATGCGTTGCTGCGTATCAAATCGATCGATGACAGTTTGAGTTTGCGCCGTTCGTGCCGCGAGGGGGTGTGCGGGTCGGATGCGATGAATATCAACGGGCGCAACGGATTGTCATGTATTACGCCGTTGCGCGATCTGAAAGAACCGGTGGAAATCCGCCCGTTGCCGGGACTGCCAGTGATTCGCGATCTAATCGTCGATATGACGCAATTCTTCCAGCAATACCATTCGATCAAACCTTATTTGATCAACAACGACCCGCCACCGGAAACCGAGCGGTTACAGTCGCCGGAAGAGCGCGCCGCGCTGGACGGTGTATACGAGTGCATTTTATGCGCATGCTGTACGACAGCATGCCCGTCGTTCTGGTGGAATCCGGATAAATTCGTCGGTCCGGCAGGATTGCTGCAAGCGTACCGGTTTCTGGCGGACAGCCGTGATCAGGCAACTGCGGAGCGGCTGGATAACCTGGAAGATCCTTACCGGTTGTTCCGCTGTCATTCCATCATGAATTGCGTCGATGCGTGTCCGAAAGGCTTGAATCCGACCAAGGCAATCGGCAAAATCAAGGACATGATGGTCAAACGGATGGTATGAAGGAATTCGAACGTGCGCGCTGGCGCTGCCGGCGCGGTTTGCTCGAATTGGACATCGTGCTGCAGCGTTTCATGGATCAATATTACGCGCAATTGGATCAACAGGGGCTGGAACAATTTGAACGATTGCTGTCGTTACCGGATAATGATTTGTGGGATTTGATTGCGGCAAAACAAATTAACCATGATCGCAGCTTGCAAACGGTACTGGAATTGCTGCAAAAGAGTTAGGTTTCCGGCAGTATTGGCGGCCCCGGAACCTGATAACAGTGCATACTAATCAATCATTCGCATTAAGTGGAGAAGTCATATGGCACAAAAAGGCACAGCGACGCTAAATCTGAATAATGGCAGCGCACCTATCGATCTGCCAGTTTTGTCGGGAACCATGGGGCCGGATGTCATCGATATTCGTAAGCTGCATGCGCAAAGCGGTATGTTCACTTACGATCCCGGGTTTGTGTCGACAGCCAGCAATAGCTCCACGATCACCTTCATCGATGGCGACAAAGGGATTCTGCTGTATCGCGGTTATCCCATTGAGCAACTGGCGCTGCATTGCGATTTCATTGATGTATGCTATTTATTGCTGCACGGCGAATTGCCCGCGCCCGAACAGAAAAAAACCTTCGACGCCGAGATAAAAAACCATTCGATGCTGCACGAACAGCTGGTGCGTTTTTACAGCGGTTTCCGCCGCGATGCACATCCGATGGCGGTGATGGTTGGTGTGGTCGGCGCATTGTCGGCGTTTTACCATGACTCGTTGAATATTTCCGATCCGGCGCACCGCGAGCAATCGGCGTTCCGTTTGATCGCGAAATTACCGACGATTACCGCGATGGCGTATAAATACAACATCGGCCAACCCTACGTTTATCCGCAAAACAGACTGAGTTACGCGGAAAATTTCCTGCACATGATGTTCTCCGTGCCAACGGAGAAATATGAAGCCAATCCGGTGATCGTGCGCGCCTTGGATCGAATCCTGATTCTACATGCCGATCACGAGCAAAATGCTTCCACCTCGACGGTACGGCTGGCGGGTTCCAGCGGTGCCAATCCGTTTGCCTGTATCTCTGCCGGTATTTCCTGCCTATGGGGTCCTGCGCACGGCGGCGCGAACGAAGCGTGCTTGCATATGCTGGAAGAAATCGGCGATGTGTCGCGCATCGATGAATTCATCCGGCGCGCCAAAGACAAAGAGAGCAATTACCGGCTCATGGGCTTCGGCCACCGTGTGTATAAGAATATGGATCCGCGCGCGAAGCTGATGCGCGAAACCTGCCATGAAGTGCTGAACGAACTGGGATTGCAGAACGACCGGTTGTTCAAGCTGGCGCTGCAACTGGAAAAAATTGCACTGGAAGACGATTACTTTATTTCACGCAAACTCTATCCCAACGTCGATTTTTATTCTGGCATCGTGCAACGCGCATTGGGCATACCGACCAGCATGTTTACCGCCATTTTCGCCATGGCGCGCACGGTCGGCTGGGTAGCGCAGTGGAGCGAAATGGTGTCTGATCCAGACCATAAAATCGGCCGTCCGCGCCAGTTGTATACCGGTACGACAATGCGCGATGTACCCGATTCGTATCGCAAAAAATAGCCGTTTATTGATTTCGGGCTGACTATCCTATGAATAAGCCTTTGTTGGATGATACGCTGTTGTCCGGCGCGAATGCCGCGTTTATCGAAGCGGTTTATGACGAGTATCTGCATAATCCTAACTCGGTCACGCTTGCCTGGCGCGAATACTTTGATCAGTTAACGAAACAGCCGGAAATTGCCCCGGTCAAGCAAGCCCAAATTCCAGCCGGTCAAGTACCTGTAGCTGCGGGTGGAAAGTCTGCTGCGTTGGAAACACAAACCGAGTTGCCCGAGGCAGCCGGCGTGGATACCAATGATCGCAAGCAAGTGGCCGTGTTGCAGCTCATCAATATGCATCGCTATCTTGGTTTGAACCAAGCCAAGCTTGATCCGCTGGGATTGAAACAGCATGCGGATGTGGCGGAATTGAATCCGGCGCACTTCGGTTTTACCGAAGCGGATATGGACAAGGTGTTCAATACCGGTTCATTGATCGGTCCGGAACATGCGACGCTGCGGGAAATATTGCAGATTCTGCGGCAAACTTACTGCGGTTCAGTCGGCGCCGAATACATGTACATTTCCTCGGTGGAACAGAAACGCTGGATTCAGGCGCGATTGGAAGGCCAGCGCTCGAGTCCGGACTATTCCGCTGACTATAAGCGCCATATCCTCGAACGCCTGACGGCGGCGGAAGGATTGGAAAAATATCTGCACACGCGTTATGTCGGGCAGAAACGTTTTTCCGGAGAAGGTAACGAATGCCTGATTCCGTTGCTCGATTGCCTGATTCACCGCGCCGGCAAAGCCGGTGTGCAGCAGATTGTCATGGGCATGGCGCACCGCGCCCGGCTCAATGTGCTGGTGAACACGTTGGGGAAAATGCCCGCCGATTTGTTCCGCGAATTCGAAGGCACGCAACCGGAGGCTTTGCCATCCGGCGATGTGAAATACCACCAGGGATTTTCTTCCGCGATCAAGACTGCCGATGGCATCGTGCGCTTGGCGCTGGCGTTCAATCCGTCGCACCTGGAAATTGTCAATCCGGTGGTCGAAGGGTCGGTGCGTGCGCGCCAGCACTTGCTGAACGATAAACTGGGCGACCGGGTTTTGCCGGTGTTGATTCACGGCGACGCCGCTTTCGCCGGGCAGGGTGTGGTGATGGAAACGCTGAATCTGTCGCAAACCCGCGGTTACGGCACTGGCGGCACCGTGCATATCATCATCAACAATCAGATCGGATTCACCACGTCCGATCCGCGCGACAGCCGTTCGACGTTGTATTGCACCGATGTCGCCAAAATGATCGAAGCGCCAATTTTTCATGTCAATGGGGATGACCCGGAAGCGGTATTGATGGTTACCGAGCTGGCGTTTGATTTCCGCATGCGTTTTCACAAGGATGTCGTGATCGATATGGTGTGCTTCCGCCGCCTGGGTCACAACGAACAGGATGAACCGATGGTGACGCAGCCGCGCATGTACCGGATCATCAGTCAGCATCCTGGCACGCGCAAAAAGTATGCGGATAAATTGATCGCGCAACAAATTATCAAGCCGGAGGATGCGGAACGGTTGGTGCAAGCGTACCGTGAGGCGATGGACGAGGGGGATAATCCCAACAAGACCGTTTGTTATGACTACAAGTCGCCATACGCCATCAACTGGGAGCCTTTTGTCCGGCCGTTCAAATGGAATAAGAAAGTTAAAACCGGCGTCGCGTTGCAAACGTTGAAACAACTAGCCTTACGGCTGACGGATATTCCCGAGGGGTTCAAGCTGCATGCACGCGTAGAAAAAATCATCGCTGACCGGCGTTTGATGGGTAAAGGGGAATTGCCGCTGGATTGGGGCATGGCGGAAAATCTGGCGTATGCAGCCTTGCTGAAGGAAGGTTATCCAGTCAGATTGTCCGGGCAGGATTCGGGGCGCGGCACTTTTTTTCATCGCCATGCCGTGTTGCACGATCAGGTTGCGGCGGATCAAAACGAGCGCATTTATGTGCCGTTGCGCCATCTCTACCCCGAACAGCCGGATTTCGTCGTCATCGATTCGATGCTGTCGGAAGAAGCCGTACTGGGGTTTGAATATGGTTACGCCACCACGCAGCCGAATGAGTTGGTGATCTGGGAAGCGCAGTTCGGTGATTTCGCCAACGGCGCGCAGGTGGTGATCGATCAATTCATCGCCTCTGGTGAAGCCAAATGGGGGCGTTTGTGCGGCTTGGTGATGATGCTGCCGCACGGTTACGAAGGGCAAGGGCCGGAGCATTCGTCGGCGCGATTAGAGCGCTATCTGCAATTATGCGCGGATTACAACATTCAGGTGTGCGTACCATCGACACCGGCGCAAATGTTCCATGTGCTGCGCCGCCAGATGATCCGCCCGATCCGCAAACCGTTGATCATCATGAGTCCGAAAAGCATGCTGCGGCTCAAGGAATCTACCTCGAGCCTGGATGAATTGGCGCATGGCCATTTTTATCCAGTCATTTCGGAAGTGGAGGCGCTCGATCCGCGCACTATCAAACGGCTGATCGTTTGCAGCGGAAAAATCTACTACGAACTGCTGGCTTACCGCAACGAGCAGCGCATCCGCGATATGGCGATCATCCGCCTGGAGCAGCTTTATCCGTTCCCGCATGAGGAATTTCAGGCGGAAATCGACCGTTTCGTCAACGCCAAGGAAGTGGTGTGGTGTCAGGAAGAACCCGGCAATCAAGGCGCCTGGCATCGCATCCAGCATTATCTGCTGCGTCATATGCAGGCGGATCAAGTGCTAGCTTACGCGCTGCGGGCATCTTCGGCTTCTCCGGCGGTCGGTTACACGGCAAGACACAAATTTACACAGAATGAATTAATCGTCGCAGCATTCCGAGAAAAAATTTAGCAAGAGGACGCCATGCTGATTGAAGTCAAAGTTCCCGCATTATCCGAGTCCGTAGCTGAGGCTACCTTGATTTCCTGGCATAAAAAAGCGGGCGACTATGTCAACCGGTCGGAAAACCTGATCGACATCGAAACCGACAAAGTTGTGCTGGAATTACCGGCACCCAACGCCGGCGTACTGACCAAAGTGCTAAAAGGCGATGGCGCCACGGTGGTCAGCGGAGAGGTGATTGCGATGATCGAAACGGAAGTAGCCGCGTCAACTACGAAACCGGAAGCTCAGGCTCCAGTGCCTGCCACAGGTCAACAAACGCAAGCGCCTGCTGCGGTCAGTGCTGAAAAAGCAAGCGCCGAAACCGTCGATACCGCGATCCCGATGCTAATGCCAGCAGCGCGCAAGCTGGTGGAAGAAAACAACCTAAAAACCACCGAAACCTCCGTGATCAAGGGTACCGGACTCGGCGGCCGTATCACCAAGGAAGACGTGCAAGCGTACATGGATAGCAGAACAGCAGCGGTTGCGAAAGCCGGAATCGGCGGAAGCACTGGTGGTGCAACAGGCGCGCGCACAGAACGCCGTGTTGCCATGTCGCGGCTGCGTCAGCGCATTGCCGAACGTTTGGTGCAGTCGCAATCGACCGCGGCGATACTGACCACATTCAACGAAGTCAACATGCAGGCGATCATCGATCTGCGCGCGCGTTACAAAACCGAGTTCGAGAAAGAACATGGCGTCAAGCTCGGCTTCATGTCGTTTTTTGTCAAAGCAGCCGTTGCCGCGCTGAAAAAATACCCGATCGTCAATGCCTCGGTAGAAGGCAACGAGATCGTCTATCACGATTACTACGACATCAGCATCGCCGTCGGCAGTCCGCGCGGATTGGTCGTGCCGGTTATCCGTGACGCCGACAAACTGTCGACAGTGGAAATCGAACTGCAAATCGCCGATTTCGCCAAACGCGCGCAAGACGGCAAACTGAGCATCGAAGAACTGAGTGGTGGTACATTCTCGATCACCAATGGCGGTGTATTCGGCTCGATGCTGTCAACGCCGATCATCAACCCGCCGCAAAGCGCCATTCTCGGCATTCACGCCACCAAAGAACGCGCAGTCGTCGAAAACGGCCAGATCGTCATCCGGCCGATGAATTATCTGGCGTTATCCTACGATCACCGCATCATCGACGGCCGCGAAGCAGTGCTGTCGCTGGTTGCGATGAAGGAAGCGCTGGAGTATCCGATGAGTCCGTTATTGGAAACATAAAAAGGTTGTGACGAATATTGCATCGACAACAATTGCCGCAAGTGCAAGTATTCGGAAAACTAACCAATGATTCCATTTCCAAAAGAGTTTCAACTGAGAATAACAAACGTACAAAAAAGACTCCTTCTATTGAAGAAGTCTTTTCTCAGATATGGAATTCAATGGAAAGCAAAACGGTGATGTAGCTTTATGAAACTGTACAATCTGAAAGTAAAGTTAAGCTCTGACAAGTCTGGCTAATTAGGCTCAGGCAGGCTGATAAATTATTGTGTGCCGATAATAAAGAACCCCCGCCGCAAGCAGCGGGGTGTTAATTTCACAGCGTATCGATACCACGGTGACCTGGCCTATATCTTAAAAAAATGGACCTTATGTCTAGACAGAAATTACATCATTATCCATTCGGCGAACTATGCAGAATTAAGCGAATTTGATTTATTAAACCGTCTTACACTGCTCATCGATATAATCTTTCACCACTTTCACATCAGCATCCTTCACCACAAACCGCTGCGGTAAGTCTTCCAGATGCTCGAAACCCGCCGGGCGCTCCGGTTCTCGGCCGATGGCTTCCTGGATGCTTTCGGCAAACTTCGCCGGTAATGCGGTTTCCAAGCAAATCAGCGGAATACCCGTTTCACGGTGCGCTTGGCCGACTTTGAGGCCGTCAGCGGTGTGCGTGTCGACCAGCACGTGGTAGCGCTGGTAGATGTCGCGGATGGTACTGATACGCGCGGCATGGTTGCTGCTGCCGGAGACGAAACCGTAGTCCTGGATTTTGGCGAACAGCGGGGTTTGCGATAAGTCGAAAGGCTTGCCTTGATCGACTGCTGACCAGAGTTCCTTGACTTGTTGCGCATTACGCCCGGTCAGGTCGAAAATGAAACGCTCGAAGTTGGAGGCTTTGGAAATATCCATCGACGGACTGCTGGTGTGTTGCGTCTCAGTAGTCGCGCGCGGGCGATAGACGCCGGTACGGAAAAATTCATCGAGCACGTCGTTTTCGTTGGTTGCCAGGATCAGACGTTTGATCGGCAGCCCCATCATTCTGGCGACATGACCGGCGCAGATGTTGCCGAAATTACCGGACGGTACGGCGAACGACACTTGCTCGTCGTTATTTTCGGTCGCGGCGAAATAACCTTTGAAGTAATACACCACTTGCGCGACGATGCGCGCCCAGTTGATCGAGTTAACCGTGCCGATGCGATGCGCTTGTTTGAACGCGTGGTCGTTGCTGACCGCCTTGACGATGTCCTGGCAATCGTCGAACACGCCGCGGATGGCGATGTTGAAAATGTTTTTGTCTTGCAGCGAGAACATTTGCGCGGTCTGGAAGCGGCTCATTTTACCGAGCGGCGACAGCATGAATACACGGATGCCGCGCTTGCCGCGCATGGCGTATTCAGCGCTGGAGCCGGTATCACCCGAAGTCGCACCGAGAATGTTCAATTCGTCGCCGGTCTTGGCGAGTTGATACTGAAACAAATTGCCGAGCAATTGCATCGCAATGTCTTTGAACGCCAGCGTCGGGCCGTTCGACAATCCCAGGATATGCAGCCCCGGTTCCAGCGTTTTCAGCGGTGTGATGTCCGTTGTGCCGAATACCTCAGCGGTGTAGGTCTGGTTGATGATGCCACGCAAATCGTCCGCCGGAATGTCGTCGACAAAGCGCGACAGAATTTCAAACGCCAATGCCGGATAACTTAAATTCCGCCACGCAGCGAGTTCCGCAGCGGTAATTTGAGGGTATGCTTCCGGAATCGCGAGACCGCCGTCGGGCGACAGGCCGCTCAGCAGGATTTCGGAAAAAGGCTTGGGCGGCATGCCGCCGCGGGTGGAAATGTAACGCATGGTTGGTCTCTTCAGGTTATGCAGCAGCGCGAGGCCGGGGATACGGCAAACGCCATCGAAGCAGTTTGCCGCGTTGTCGCCGGATTTCACATTAATTATTCAATTCTTCGATGCGCAAGCGGAACACCTTGCCAGCAACAACCGGCAGCGCTTCGATGCGGCTGATGGCTGCATTGATGTTTTTCTCAACCGTCAAATGCGTCAGCATGATGACACTGACTTGATCCGATTCGTCGCTCGCCTCTTTTTGCAGCAACGCGCTGATCGAAATATTCTGCTCCGCGACGATGCGCGTGATTTCCGCCATCACACCGGGCTTGTCGACCACCTGGATGCGCAGATAATACGAAGTTTCCACATCATCCATCGGGATCACCGTCGTATCGGACAGCAAATCGGGCTGGAATGACAGCGGTGGCACACGATGCATCGGATCGGCGGTATGCAGGCGCGTCACGTCGACCAGATCGGCGATGACCGAGCTGGCGGTTGGTTCCGCACCGGCACCAGCGCCGTAATACAGCGTGGCGCCGACGGCATCGCCCTTAACGACGATGGCATTCATCACCCCTTCGACATTGGCAATTAACCTGCGCACCGGAATCAAGGTTGGATGCACGCGCAATTCGATGCCTTTTTCAACGCGCTTGGTGATGCCGAGCAATTTGATGCGATACCCCAGTTCTTCGGCGTAACGGATATCGTCGCCGGTTAGCTTGGTAATACCTTCGATATACACTTTGCTGAATTGCACCGGGATGCCGAACGCAATCGCCGACATCAACGTAATTTTGTGCGCCGCGTCGATACCCTCGATATCGTAGGTCGGATCGGCTTCGGCATAACCGAGTTTTTGCGCTTGCGCCAGTACTGTTTCAAACGGCAACCCTTTGTCGCGCATTTCCGACAAAATGAAATTCGACGTGCCATTGATGATACCGGCAATCCAGGTAATGCGATTGGCCGTCAGTCCTTCGCGCAACGCTTTGATGATTGGGATACCACCGGCGACCGCCGCTTCGAAAGCGACTATCACGCCTTTGGCGCGCGCCGCAGCGAAAATTTCGGTGCCGTGATTGGCCAGCAATGCTTTATTAGCCGTCACCACATGCTTGCCGTTGGCGATCGCTTCCAGGATCAGTTCTTTGGCAATGGTTTGTCCGCCGATCAACTCGACGACGATATCGATCTCAGGATTCCGGGTCACTTCGTGGCCGTCGGAAGTGACAATGACACCTGTATCGGCCAGGCTGCGTGCTCTTTCCAGATTGGTATCGGCGATCATTTTGACGACGATTCCGCGGCCTGCGCGGCGCGCGATTTCTTCTTGATTACGTTTCAGAACGGTATAAGTGCCGCCACCGACGGTACCAACGCCCAATAAACCTATTTGTATCGGATTCATAATGTTGTGCTGTAAAAAAACTGAAAGTTATGCGGTATGAGATTATAAGCGAGAAATGGAATTAGTGCCCGGCTTGGGAAACTCCGGAAAACATAACCAGATAAGCGATGGTTATGCGGAAAGTTGCGATCAGTCAGCTAATTAGTGCCGTGACGTTTGCGATAGCGCTGCAAATAATGCGCAATCCGTCCGACCGCTTCAGTCAGATCATCGACATTCGGCAGGAATACAACGCGGAAATGATCCGGATGCATCCAGTTGAAACCGGTTCCTTGTACCAGCAGCACCTTCTCTTCCAGCAGGAGATCGAGCACGAATTGCTGATCGTCTTCGATCGGATAAACTTCCGGATCAAGCCGTGGAAACAAATACAGCGCCGATCTCGGTTTGACACAGGAAACACCGGGAATATCGGTCAACAGCTGCCATGCCACATCGCGTTGTTTCATCAACCGCCCGGTTGGCATGGTCAGATCGTAAATGCTTTGATATCCACCCAGCGCCGTTTGAATGCCGAATTGCGACGGTACGTTGGCGCACAGTCGCATTGAAGCCAGCATATTAAGCCCGGCGATATAATCGCGCGCATGGTTTTTCTCACCGGAGACCACCGCCCAACCGGAGCGGAAACCGGCGGCGCGGTAATTTTTCGATAACCCATTGAATGTTACGAACAGCACATCGTCAGCCAATGAAGCGATCGATGTGTGCGTAGCTTCATCATACAAAATTTTGTCGTAGATTTCGTCGGCGTAAATGATCAGTTGATGCTGACGGGCAATTTCAATGATTTCCAGCAGCAATTCCTTTGGATAAAGCGCACCGGTCGGATTATTGGGATTGATGATGACGATGGCGCGTGTTCTTGGATTGATCTTGGCGCGTATATCATCGAGATCGGGTAACCAGCCCGATGATTCGTCGCACACATAATGCCGTGCCGTACCGCCGGAAAGCACAACCGCAGCTGTCCACAATGGATAATCAGGCATTGGTATCAAAACTTCGTCACCATTATCAAGCAGCGCTTGCATCGTCAACACGACCAGCTCGGATACACCGTTACCGATAAAAATATCGTCCAACTGAACGTTCTTGATCTGCTTTTCCTGGGTGTAATGCATGATAGCCTTGCGCGCCGCAAATAACCCCTTGGAATCGCAGTAGCCGGAAGCATCGGACAAATTGCGGATAACATCTTGCAAAATTTCTTCAGGGACATCAAAACCAAACGTTGCCGGATTGCCGATATTCAGTTTGATAATGTGATGACCTTCCTCTTCCATTTGTTTTGCGCGTTCCATCACCGGCCCACGAATGTCATAACACACATTGGTTAATTTGCTGGATTTTAGAATTGGACGCATGATAAGCAAAAGGTCATCGCAAAATTGGAAAAAGAGTCAAAGCCTTACAATACAATTATCTTTTAAGTCAATCGATAGAATATTATAAAATTATTACTGTATTTTCTTACAAGGAATACACGGCTCATTTCATCTGAGTTTGGTTTTATGCCACCACCTGTTATTAATGAAAACCAGTAGAAAGTGAATTAAGAAGCTTCGCTTTTTTTCTGCTTATTGATTGCTGGGGAGATAAATAAAGCTGGTACCGGTCTTTTGGAAATTTGACGATGAGTGTTTTTTTTATTTAATCCGCTCGATTCCTCAATCAAAGCATTGACATCAGCATACTTGGATATATAAGGCTGAGTAAATAGCGGATCGTCAACTTTATTATCCCCACGCTTGGCATTTCTCGTCATCACTTCTTTATTAAAGTGAACAACTTTTTCACTGTGTTTGACAAACGAATGGGGTTTCTTACTTTGTTTGGATAACCCGCCACGTTTGTTTCTTTGTTCTTCGCTTATTGTGCTTTTTCTAGAATCGTGAATCCGCGTTTCCTTTAATTCAAATCCATCGATTTGCTCAGTTTTGATTTTAATTCCCAGTAATTTCTCAATTTCAATCAGTAGATTATTCTCTTCCTTACTGACCAGCGAAATTGCAAGCCCTTTCGCTCCGGCACGCCCGGTTCTTCCAATGCGGTGCACATAATCTTCTGGATTATTGGGTAATTCAAAATTAATCACATGGGACAATTCTTCTATATCGAGGCCGCGTGCAGCGACATCCGTTGCAACCAGCACTCGGATCAAACCTTGCTTGAAATTATCCAACGCTTGCGTCCGCTGAAGCTGATTCCTATCGCCATGTATCGCCTCACTGGTAATTTCATGACGTTTTAAACGTTGCGCCAATCGATCCGCTCCGTGCTTGGTTCGCGTAAAAACCAACACTTGTTGTAAATTTTCTCTCTGAATTAAATGAATTAATAATTCTTGCTTTTTGCTGGATTCAATCGGATAAACCACATGCGTTATCAGTTCACTGACCGAGTTCTGTTTTGCAACCTCGATCAATACAGGATTTTGCAATAATTTATTCGCAAGCTTTTTGATTTCCGGTGAGAAAGTCGCCGAAAACATGAGATTCTGGCGATGCTCTGGCAGCAACTGAATGATCTGTTTTATATCTGGCAAAAATCCCATATCCAGCATACGGTCGGCTTCATCGAGAATGAGTACCTCGACTTTTGCCAGCGTCAAAGTTTTTTGTTGAATATGATCCAGTAGCCTTCCTGGTGTTGCGACCAGAATTTCCACGCCGGAACGAACGATATCGATTTGCGTATCGATGCTGACCCCTCCATAAACAACGGCCGATCGAAGTGCTGAGTATTTACTATAAGTTTTAACGCTGTCGTGTACTTGCATGGCAAGCTCGCGCGTTGGAACTAAAATTAATGCGCGAACTGGATGTTTAGCTGGCGACATGCTGGTATTTGCATGAATTTGCAGCCTTTGCAACATTGGCAGGGTAAAACTTGCTGTTTTTCCGGTACCCGTTTGAGCACCGCCCATCACATCTTTGCCTTCTAAAATGACGGGTATTGCCTGTTCTTGAATTGGTGTTGGATTTACATATCCCTGATCAGAGATCGCGCGCAATAAATCGGTTGATAAACCGAGTTGCTCGAATGACATATTTTTACTGCTCCTGAAAATTACCTGATTTGTTCACTATATATACAGCTCCTAATTGAAGTTTTCGTGAAGAACGATAATCATATAACTGATATTGATGCAATTTCAATAAACAAAAAGAACCCGCACAAAAAATTTTGTACGGGTTCTTTTCAAGTGATACCGCTAACTTTATTGAGAATTTCCTGATACTCAAAGCGAAATATAGAGGCTACGAATCGAGAAGAGTTCATTACTCCTCATCATCCTCATCATCATCGGCCGAGGCTTCCGAGCTT
>JAFEGA010000043.1 GCA_018240285.1 Pseudomonadota bacterium
TCTATTTGCACCTGAAAGAAACCGAATTTCGTTTTAATCATCGCCGTGATAATCTTTATTATCACATTCTCAAATTATTACGTTGAAAACCGCTTTAACTTCCTAAGACCCTTTAAGAATTATGCCTTTACAAGGCAATGTCATGCTAGTTCAATACCGTATAAATGGGGATTAGCTTCCTTGTGCTGCTCGCATGCTTGAATGACCTCTGTGATATATTCTTGCGCCGATTTTTCATCCTTGATTGCATTATATCGGTCAATGATTTCTTTAAAACTCCCCGAAGTCTCTTGAGCAATCATCTTAACCATCAGATGCGGTTGCTTTACGCCGTATTGTTCAACGGCATTGATGAATTCATTTTTCTCCAGATTGTGCCCCTCTATTGCCTGATGTTTCAGGACGGCGACATTTAAAAATCCGCGCGTAATAGGCTTGATAGGGGTGCCAGACGGCATATCTTCCAAGGAAGCGATGGTTGCCTCGTAGAGCGCCTGCGGTGCTTCCGGCATTTCTTCCGGGCGGATGCCATCTTGAGCTTTTTCAAGATTTAGTAGTGCAAGCAGATCATTTGCTGCCTTATCGCTGGCGGTTAGATGATTCATGCGAAATTGCCTGCACACGGTGGCCGGAATGGAGGCGTGGTTGAATATGTCGTGCGAAACATGCCCTGGCGATACATAGGGCGATACGATCACGGCAGGAACGCGCACACCCAGTTGGTCAAAATTGAATCCGTACTGGTTGTTACTCGGCGGGTAGTGTCGGTCACCGGGTGGTGTGGCAGCGCCTGGAGGGACGTGATCATAGAATCCGCCATGCTCGTCGTAGGCAATGATAAGCATGCTCTCTTCCCAATAAGGGGACTTGTAGATGGCCTCATATACATCTCGAATCAATTTTTCTCCTCCGGCAATGCCGTCAACGGGGTGCTGTGAGTTTCCACCCTCGTAATTTCCCAACATTAAATGCCCGTAATTCGGTTCAATGAAGATGTATTGTGGTCTATAGCCATCCTGACTAATTTTGTACTTAAAGCCATCAAACGAGCTAAGTTTTCCCCTAAACAGGGCGCGCGTCATGCCATGCAGTGCGAATGATTGCGATAGGTGACCATCAGAAAATATCTCCCACTGAATGTTAGCTTTGTCCAGCCTATCAAAAATAGTTCCATTCTGAAAGCGCTGGCCAATTGCATATCCATTAGCTATTTGAAGCAAGCCGGGACTGCCATCCAGACCGGATGAGGAAGCCGCATGGGCATAGTAACGGTTCGGCCAAGTGGGACCAGGTAGGGACGAGAACCACATGTCACAAACAGCGTATTGACGGGCGAGCGTAGTGAGTATGGGCAATTGGTTACGCGTAAAACAACCCATGATGAGGTCTGGGGTGATTACTTTATTGTTTGTGTTATTTCCACACCTATAGGGTACTGCTCCAGCCCCAGGGTAGGGAAATTTGCTACTAAAACTGTCTATAAATCCAGAATTGCTGATAGGGGGATAACTTCCGTTTGCAGAAACCGCACTCCTGCCGCTCAATTGCATGAGTATGTCGCAGAACTCGTGCGGCGGGTCATTTCCAAAAGGATCATGGGCTCCACAGAATGCTGGTACAGATGCACCAGTTAAGGAATTCACATTTGAACAATCTGACTTGATTTTTCCGGTGGCATCTAAAATTCCGTCAATGCCTGGTATTCCAGAAGCACCGAGCATGTGGTCGAAGGAGCGGTTCTCAAGCATCAATACAAAAATTTTACTAATCGCGGGATGTGGCATGATTTTCCTTCCTTAATGTCGTATGCTTACATAGAAGCTTCTAGCCAAGTAAAAATCTAAAGAACAATTGAGGGCTAACCACTGCACGCTGCCTATGGAAATGGCTCAAGCGAGGTCAATTGATCTTGGATGTCAGTCATGTCTTATAGAAAAGGACGAGAATCCAAAGTACTGAAGCACGGTTTAGTTGTCAACTGAAATAGGGGCTCGTCATGGTTGCGGATTAGCAACGGTATAATCGCTCCACTATCCATGCAAACGGATTGCACCGTACTTTTAACCAAGGCTGCTCTGTAGGAATTACGAAGAATTTACCGCCGTGGCTATAAATATCAGAAAGCGGGCGTGTTGCTGTCAGAACTGGTATCCCGGCAATACCGGCAAATCGATCTCTTCGGGCCGGCCGATACCGATACCAAATCCAGTCAACTGATGCGCGTCATGGATCAAATCAATGCCCGTATGGGGCGAGGTACGCTAAAACTCGCATCCGAGGGATTCAAACAACCGTGGAAGATGAAGCAGGGCAACAAAAGCCCCAATTACACGACGTGCTGGGATGAATTGATATGCGTTGTGAAATGAGTGGCTGCACGCCAGTATATAAAAACCAGCAAACAAGAATTAGTATAGACAAAAGTCTAGTATTTCCTAAATTAATACAAATTAATAATATAAATCAATCATAAAACACTGATGCATCATTGGCGTGTGCGGGTCTTTTTGCGCTTTCATCGGTGCGGGAAAGATAATGGATGCGACGGAAAATGCTTCATGTGGGTAATATTATTTCGATCAGGTGAACTCCTGAATATTCTAATCGAAGTATTGATTGGTAATCAGACGAATGAAGGAGGAGCACGACATTTGATGCCACTTGAGCAAACGTTTATATTATAGGCAAATTGCCCCAGGTATTCCGGGAAATTAATCAGCGGCCCTACAATCCATGAGCCGCCAATTAAGCATTGCTGAAACCGGCATTTTTCTTTTGAATAGGCGCTTATACCATGCGAACAGTTCTTCTTTTATTGTTACTGGCTTTACCGCTGACCATCCAAGCTGATTCCGCGGCACAAGTGCGTCAACTGGAAAAAGCCTTAACCCGCCTGCAACAAGAATCTCAATCCATCCAGCAGCAATTTATAATGATCCAAGAGTTACGCCGCAATGAAATGTCTGAACCTGCCATAACAGTTCCGCAACCCAAAACACCCGGACAAAGCGTTCCGATCCCGAATTACAATGATTTAATGCAGTCGAAACAAGATAGGGAACAGCGGATCGAGAAATATACGACCGACTTGAACCGGCTGTATGAGCGCTTTAGCGAACTGGAAAATGAAAAGGAGACAATCCTGGAACAAATCAATTCACTGGAGCAAAAGAAAAAAACGGAAGAATAATGACTGCTACTAAAGCTCTGAAAAACTATTGCACTTTTTTGCCTGATTTTGCCTTGCCTAACCGTCGCTCGCTACCTGCTTCAGAGTTTTTCTAATGGTTACTTGCCTTCAAAATTCTTAAACCAGACGTCATAAATTTCGTCCGACCATAACGATTTTATCCAGACGATCACGTCATCCACTTGCTGCTCGGTTAATTTGCCTTCCCAGGCGGGCATCGAGCCGATCTCCGGCGGCGTTCCTTTGAGAATGGTTTTCTTCAAAACTTCGGTCGAATGATGCCAGGCATGCGCTGTGCTATCCAAGGGCGGCGGCGGATATTTTCCATCCGCGCCGGGTTTCCGCCACTCGGGAGTCGCTGCGCCGTTGGGTCCATGACAGCCGATACAATACGTGTTATAAACGCTCTCACCGCGCTTGATTTGCGCCTGATCGAAATTCCGTTTTACCTTGCCTGTCTTATTATCAACCGAGTGCTGCTGAGATGAAGCGCCGGGCAACCCGGAATTGCCGCAGCCCAGCATCGCAACTGCTATCAGGCAGAGCATAAAATCACGCATTGTCATAAAAAACTATTTCAGGCGCATTACTGAGCTGTTTTGCTCACGTTCGGGATTAGCCGGTTCAGCTTCTACCGCCTTTTTGGCATGAGGATCGTAGCGGTGATAAATCGTCGTATCCTTGCGTGCTTGATCCCGCTCAGTAATCAACAAAACGTTATAAGGATCGACCCGGCCGCTTTCCATACCCGGCGTTCCATGCGGCATATCGGGAACGGATAATCCAACCGCCTTCGGTTTTTCTTTCAGCAAGCGGATGATGTCCTGCGCCGGAACATGCCCTTCAATCGCATAGCCGTTGATCAACGCGGTATGGCAAGAACCCAGGGATTCGGAAATACCCGATTTTTTGCGAATTTCCTTATTGCCTACATCGTGCGTTTTTACGGTAAAACCGTGGTCGCGCATATGGTCGACCCACTTGGCGCAACAACCGCAAGTCGGGCTTTTGTAAACATCAACCGTCGTTGTAGCAACTGCTTGCGAAGCAACTCCCAACAAACCGGCCGCCAATATCATACCTATCCGTAATTTCATTTTTTCTCCACAATGATTGTTCCATGCATCTTTTTAAAATGACCCGGCAACGGGCAGGCAAAATCAATCGTTCCTGCTTGCGTGAATTGCCAAATCAACTCTTTTTGCTCACCCGGCTCCAGTTGCACCAGATGCGCTTCCGAATGTTCCTTGTCAGGGTATTTGCGCCGCATTTCGGCAACTTTCTTCAGCTCGGTCATCAGTCCCAGCAACATTTCATGTTTGTGATTACCGCCGTTTTTAATCACAAAACGGATTGTTTCACCTTCCGCCACTTTAACTTCAGCCGGCAAAAACATATTATCCACTTGCGTCAGCTTAACGACACGGGACACTTTATCCGCATCGCCCGGCTTGCCAATACCGGCCGCTAAACCGGAATCACCTGCACTCGAAAAGCCGTTGGTTGAAAACAAGAGCAAGATCACAAATGGTATAATTCCGTTCATAGAATTCTCCTGAAATAATTCCCGAACCTCTTTATCCGCTTTGTTTAGAATCCGGTTATGCTAAATTGTTCCAGTTCTTTTGTCTAATATTCCGCCCTCAATTTCCTGCATTTTACCCGACTAAAATGATCGTTTTCTTCTCTTGAAATCTCATAGAACATGAACCAGAAACAACACTATAACGCCAACAAGTTGCAAAAACGCTTGCGGCGGCTGGTTGGTACCGCAATCGCCGATTTCAATATGATCGAGGCCGGTGACCGGGTAATGGTCTGTCTGTCCGGCGGCAAGGATAGCTATGCTTTATTGGACATTCTGCGCAACCTGCAGGCGCATGCGCCATTGGAATTTGAGCTGATTGCGGTCAATCTGGATCAAAAACAACCCGGTTTTCCTGAACAGGTACTGCCTACTTATCTGACGGAAATCGGCATGCCTTTCCGTATCGTCGAGCAGGATACCTACAGTGTCGTCAAGCGTGTCATCGCGGACGGAAAAACCACCTGCAGCCTTTGTTCGCGTTTGCGCCGCGGCGTGCTTTACCGGGTTGCGAGCGAACTGGGTGCGACCAAAATCGCACTGGGCCATCACCGCGACGATATCCTCGTAACCCTGTTTCTGAATATGTTTTATGGCGGAAAACTGAAAGCCATGCCGCCCAAACTGGTGAGCGACGACGGTAAGCACATCGTCATTCGGCCGCTGGCTTACTGCAAGGAAAAGGATTTAGCGACATATGCGTCAATGGCCGGTTTTCCAATCATTCCGTGCAACTTATGCGGATCGCAACCAAACTTGCAACGCCAGGTCATCAAAGAAATGATGCAACAGTGGGATAAAAAATTTCCCGGCCGCCTGGAAACCATGTTCCGTTCCTTACAGAACGTTCAACTATCGCACTTGGCCGATACCTCCCGCTACGATTTCTTCAACCTGAAGACACAAGATCAACCGTTCGTTGACGGCGACACGGCATTCGATGAAGAAACTTTCGAGCCCAATATTGAAGAAATGCTGATTCCGGCGGAGGAAGAAACCGGCGAAAGTCCGCTCGTTTCATAATCTTGACCGGCGATTTCCGCGCGCGAGCGGAATCCATTTGAACGTCATCGCAACCAAACCGGCAAACAGTCCATAAACCACCGTCAACACCGATTCCGGCACGTCATAAAACAGCATGCGATGCAGCCAGTGCTGAATAAAACTGCCCTCCGCCGCGGTTTGGCGCAATGCGTTTTCCCACACAGTCAGCGGACACACCACACCCATCAGCGATTCGGCCACAACGAATAAAATTGCCGCAAGATGCAAATAGCGAAACCACGGATTTCTAACAAACCCCCGCTTTAACCAGGCGCCCAGCCAAATGAGCGGCAGACTGCCGACGACAAACAACACACACAGAAAATGAATCAGCAAGACGATGTCGGCCAGCGGCATATGAATTTTGCGATTCCTCACATTGACGGCTATTGATACGGGCTCATCGCATCGCTTGGGGGAAAATGAATTGCAAGCAGTGTTTCTCCGGATAACGCCACTTGCAATTCACTGGTGTCAACAACTAATAATCGCCGGTTCCCAGCGTGCGCATGTCATTCTTGATAAATCTTATGCCACTGATGCCGCGCGCAACCGCCAGCGCTTTATCGATATCATCCCTTGAATTGACGGTGCCGCTGAGTTCGACCACGCCTTTTATGGTTCTGACATTGATTTCGAAAGGCCGCAGAGAGGGTTCATCGATAATGGCTTCGTGAACTTTGGTCGTTATGACGATATCGTCGTACTGCTCCCTGCTTCCCTCATACTTGCCTGTTGCGCAGCCCGGGAAAAAAGCTAGTTGTGCCACCAAGAAGAAAACAAAGAAACAACGTGTGTAATCAAGCTGTCCCATAATGAGGTTCTCCTAAATGATTATTGGAAAATATCCCTCGTCACATTTAGATTAAAACCCTTGCGTTACTGCCTTCCGTGCTGTGTTCAATCCTGAATGAACAGTTTTATTGAACTTCCCGGTAAGTATCCGCAAAAATCAGAATGCGAGGTATTTATGTGGACAGAGTAGCTCGCATGCATACCAGGTGAATAAAGCATTCCATTCCTGTGGTTAATATTACAGGATTATCGTGCGCCGCAATCGCCTTTTTAGCGGCGCTCTATTTGATCAACCGGCTTTTTCCGGCGATTGCGCCTGCGGATTTTCCTTCAGCAGTGGAATCACCAATTTTTCCAGTTTTTTCAGATTAACGCGGCCGATATAGGTTTCGACGATTTCGCCGGAACGATTGATGACGACGGTATACGGCAGTACCGACATACGATTACCGGCTGCTTGCGCCAGCGACCACGTGTTCATGCTACCAACCAGTACGGGATAATTAATGCCGAATTCGTGACTGAACATTTTGACCTTGTCGGCTTGATCCAGCGCAATGCCGACAAAAAGCAATCCCTGATCGCGGAATTTTTCCTGCGCTTCAATAAACTCGGGTATTTCCTCTTGGCAGGGCGTACACCAAGTAGCCCAGAAATTCACCACCATGACTTTCCCGAGCCATTGCGAAACTGCCTGATTTTCTCCGTGAATATCCGGCAAATTAGCTGCAAGAATTGCTTTTGCGCCTTGCTGGCCCTCTTCGCTGGATAATTTCGTTTGTTGCGCTTCCGTCAGCATGGAGCGCAGATACGAGCCCGCTCCTAGTGCAAATACCGCGACACAAATATATAAAAAAATCTGCTTAAATTTTGACATTACGACTTCCTTTGATAATTTTCCAGCTTGAAGATACTTGCTGTGGGGTTTTAGTGCGCGCAAATACAGCGCAAGAAGTTTAGATTTTGGCATCGCTGCTTCACTTCCTTCGATAATTTTTCAATCTGAATAAACTAACTGCGGGGTTTCGCATGCCTAGATCAAAACTGCGTTCAGCACCGTTAGGAAATCATTTTTATTCAAGAAACCAATCACTTTGATATCCGGAATATCGTTACCCTGACGATCGATGAACAGAATGCCGGGTGGCCCGAACAGTTTGAACCGTTTCAGCAAAGCCGCATCATCCGGTGTGCCGCCGGTCACATCGATTTGCAGCAACACAACTTCCTTAAGCCGCGCTTGCACTTTGGCATCGGACAGCGTAAAGCGATCCATTTCCTTGCAGGAGACACACCAGTCGGCATGAAATTTGACCATGATAGGTTTGCCTTTGGATTGATGGATTTGTTCCTCCAAATCCGCAACCGTTTTTACCCGCTGAAAAGGCAAGACGGAATAACCGGAAGCAACCGCTTCATTACCATTGGCGGTATTCGTTGCGGCTAAGCCGAGCTTTGATAGCGGCTGCAACACATCGCGGCTGCCGGATAAAACACCGATCAGCATGGCGATGCCAACCAATAACGCGATCACGCCGATGCCTTTGAGAAATTTCTGCAGACCCGAAGCGCGCTCCGGCAACGGATCGATAGCATGCAAATAAATGGCGGAAATGATCAGCAAGGCCGCCCACAACAGCATATGCACCACGTCGTTGATCACCGGGGAGATGATCCAGATCGCCACAGCCAGCAGCAACGCACCAAAAAACCGTTTGATTGACTCCATCCATGCGCCGGCTTTCGGCAATAACGCACCGGCAGACGTGCCCAGCAACAGCAATGGCACACCCATGCCCAGCGCCATGACGAACAAGGCCGAACCACCCAGAATCACGTCGCGCGTCTGACTGATATACAGCAAAGCACCCGCCAGTGGTGCCGCGACGCAAGGCCCGACGATCAATGCCGACAATGCACCCATGCCGAAAACACTGGTCAAATGCCCGCCTTTGAGATGCCCAGCTTCCTCGGAAAGCTTGGTCTGCAACGTACCAGGCAATTGCAGCTCATAAAAACCGAACATCGAAAACGACAGCAACACGAAGATCACGGCAAACGTGCCCAGCACCCAGACATTTTGCAGCGCCGCCGATAGCATCGCACCGGATAAGCCTGCCGCTACACCGGCAATGGCGTATGTGATCGCCATTCCCATCACATACGCTAGCGCCAGGATAAATCCGTGCCGCTTGGTCACATGCTTGCCGCGATTAGCGATAATCCCGGACAAAATCGGAAACATCGGAAACACGCAAGGTGTAAACGCCAGCAACAGGCCGATACCGAAAAATCCGGTCAGGATCAGCCAGAAATCACCGGTTTGAAACATCTGGTCGATTTTGTACGACTCAGTTTCTATGGCAGGTGCTTTGGACGGCATTTGAAACAATTCCGCCGCGGCATCCCCTGCTTTTGCCGCCACCGCCGGGCTGCTCACTGCCTCGGCAACTGCGCCCACGACGGCTTTCACCGCCGGCAAGGTCAGGTCGATGGCCTTATGAATCGGCGCATAACATACGCCGACCGGCTCATTGCAACCCTGGTAAGATGCCGCCAGCGTCAACGGCTGCTCACTGGCAGCATCCTCGCGTTTTAGCGAAATAATGGCTTGCACCGGACTGTAATAAACTTCTGTCTGACCAAAGGTCGCATCTTCCTTCATTTTGCCCGGCGGCAATGTGACTTTTTCTATCGTCATGCCATCTTGTTTCGACTCAAACGCGATCTTGTCGCGATATAGATAATAATCCTTGGCTGGCGTCAGGTTCGCGATCAGCGTATTGCCGTCGCGCACCTCCACCGACAGCTTGAATGCTTCGTCCGGTGGCAAAAGCTCTTGCGCATTGCCCTGGCCCAGTTTGATGCCCAGTCCCTGCAACTTCTGGAACAAGCTAAAAGAATTGCCTTCCTCAGCATAAACCTGAGTACTGGCTAAACATAACATCAGTAACAAAAATTGGATTAATCGCATCGATATTCGGTATTGTTTAATCGGATAGTGGTGTTTCAGCGGCGATCCACTGCAAATAGGCAGGCAGTCCGCCGGTTATAGGAACCATAATCACTTCGGGAAGTTCATAAGGATGCATCATCTTGATCAACTGTTCAACCCGGTCGTAGTGCTGTCGCTGGGTTTTGATCAAAACCGGAATTTCCTCAGCCGATTCAATTTCGCCTTGCCAGCGGTAGACTGAAGCGCACGGACTCAGCACATTGACACACGCAGCCAAATGCTGGTGAATCAAAGCTTCAGCCAATTGCTTAGCCGACTTTTCGTCAGGAAAGTTGGAGATGATCAGTATGGTTTCCATCCGGATTATCAGTTGATGCGAAACGATTAATTTTACCTTGCCTAAGGACTGATTGGACAGATATGATTTTTAACTTTGGCAGGCTGGGCAGGGCGCGCTAACCAGCATATACTTTGAAAAAATTTAGCGAAAGGATATAAAAAATGAAAGGACTATTCAATTTAGTCATTGCACTATCGATCATCACCCCAGTCACAGTATTTTTCGGCTACATCATCATGGATGAGGGCGATCAATTCACTACTGAACACTATATGGTGACCGCGTTGAGCACGGTTCCATTCATTTTTGCTTTACTCGTTAAGTTTTTGATGTCGGGAGCGGAAAAGTAATAACAAATAAGAAATTCCCAGAAAGATCATTATCTTTGACAAATCCGCGCAACCCTTGCACCAAGAGTTGCGCAAAAAGTTTTTACTCTCACCTCACTGCTTCCTCTCAAGTAATTACACTTCAATTTTTTAGAGAATCAAACTAGAGCATTAGAATTTCTAAGCAAGCCCTGAAATAGTTTGATATTTTTCGCATGCTTCTGATATTCCTGCCATCAAGAAACCGAAGATGCCGCCAAAACAATTACCTTATTTCTTGAAACACGCACACAGAGTTTTAATAATGAGAAACATGTAGGGCGCAATGACTTAAGGCACTTCCAGAGTATTTGTTGCTGAAGGGTAATTCGCCCCCCCATTCGCGCGCATTAGATTAGATATGCAAAATCTATACATTGAAACCGGCTATTTGAAGTCAAAAAAATTTTTATAAGCTGACAGGATGAAAAAACAAAATTGGCAAAGCTTTGGGAATTTCGAGACAGCATCCTATAAGTTTTTATGGCAGGGAATGCCGGTCAAAAATCTTAAAGCCGCTATAGATTGGCGCAAAAGAAACCTGAATCATTGCTGAACTATTGACCCGGCGGCATGAATTCAGGGCACCGGATCATAAGTAATACCGATTGGGTTAGTTGAAGCACTAAACGGCTATAAGCAAAGCGGAAAAATCACCAAAATGAGCCCGATTAGACTTAATCACTGAAGAAAAGGAGGATGAGCAGAGGCCGACTTTATTGATTGGTACTTGCCAGATTTCCTTACACAAACCTTACATCAACTTTATTTGAGAAAAAAACACTCATGAAGTTATCATGTAAGCAATTGATTTTTATGGTGGCGAATCAGGGATTTGAACCCCGGACCAACGGATTATGATTCCGCTGCTCTAACCACTGAGCTAATTCGCCATATGCTAAAACGCAAGGGACGCATTTTGCCTTCGAGGGGGTGGCTTGTCAAGATCAAAAATGTGACTTGACAAGGGTTTATGCGTGTTTTCAGGGGATTCGGTGTTGTTTTCCAACTATTTAACGTGACCTGGCTATCGGTTGCGCTGTATTGAAAATGCACAGTTGCCGGGTAAATCGGACAGTCAATCAGCTTCCGCTTTCAGTGAAGAAGCAGTTTGTATTACCTATCGGCAACAAAGCGGCTGTATAATCAATTCCATGAAATTCGATATGATCGTAATCGGTGGTGGACTCGTGGGGGCAAGCCTGGTGGCTGCGCTGAAGGGTAGCGGCTTGAAGATCGCACTGATAGAACCGCACGAAACACCGCCGTTGCCGCGGGATGACAGTTGGGATAGCCGGGTGTATGCGATCAGCCCAGGCAGCGCGGCTTTCTTGCAGGAACTGGGCGTTTGGCAGTTTATGGCAGCCGAGCGCGTGGCGCCGGTTTATGAGATGGCGGTGTTCGGTGACGACAATACCGCGCGCATCAACTTCAGCGCGTATGAGATCGGTGTGCCGGAGCTGGCATTTATTGCGGAAAATCGCCAATTGCAATCGGCTGTTTGGGAAGTGCTCAAATCCGCGGATGAAAATCTGCACATCTTTTGTCCGGCAAAATGTATCGCGATTGTTTGGCACGATACGCATGCCGAGGTACAACTGGAAGACGGCAATCAGCTCGAAGCCGCCTTGGTGGTGGGTGCGGATGGCGTGAATTCCTGGGTACGCAAGCAAGCGGGAATCGAGGTATCGCGCCATGCATATCATCAAATCGGCGTGGTCGCCAATTTCAGCGCGGAGCGGTCGCATCGCCAGATCGCCCATCAATGGTTCAGGCGGGACGGCGTGCTGGCGTTGTTGCCGTTGCCGGAAAAACGGGTATCGATGGTGTGGTCGACGACGGAAGATCATGCCGATTTCTTGCGTAATTTACCGGCTGAGGAGTTATGCACCCGCGTGGAGGAAGCTTCCTCGCATACGCTGGGTAAATTGCAATTGATCACTCCGCCGGTTGGTTTTCCGCTGAATTTTGTGCACGTGGATAAATTAATTAAACCGCGGCTGGTGCTGATTGGTGACGCCGCGCACGGTATTCATCCGCTGGCCGGGCAGGGCGTGAATCTGGGGTTGCGCGATACCCGCGAACTTGCGGCGATTCTCAACAAGCGCGGATTGCAAACCGATTGCGGCGATTTTATGCTGCTGCGGCGTTACGAACTGGCGCGCAAGGAAGATATTCTAGCGTTGGAACTGGTTACCGACGGCCTGCAGAAATTGTTCAATAATTCCAATCCGACCTTAGCGCGTTTGCGTAATCTCGGGCTGGAGATCACCAACCGCTTGCCGCTGATCAAGAATCGCCTGATGCAGCACGCTTTGAATTAAATTTTATTTTCTAACATTGGAGTCACTATGGCCATGCGCTTAAAGCTGTTCATCTCAATCCTGTTCATGAGTTTTTTATCCGCATCCGTGTGGGCCGATGAAGAAGCTTTGAGAAAAGCCATACAGCCGCATTTTCAGGGACACGCGATCGATAGCCTGAAGAAAACACCGCTGTTGGGTTTGTACGAAGTGGTGGTGGGCGACGAGGTGTTTTATACCGACGATAAGGCCAATTATTTTTTCTTCGGTCATATGATCGACGCTAAAAGCCGCACCAGCCTGACCAACGAGCGCATTCAGGAAATCAAAGCGGCGCGGCGCGTGCCATTGGATTCCCTGCCGTTGCAGCATGCTATCAAAATCGTAAAAGGCGACGGTTCGCGCAAGCTGGCCGTTTTTACCGACCCTAATTGCCCATATTGCAAGCAGCTGGAGAAAGAATTGCTGAGCATCAACAATGTCACGATTTATACCTTGCTGTACCCGGTGTTGAAAGGTTCGATGGAGTTGTCGAAAAAAATCTGGTGTTCCAAGGATCAAATCAAAGCCTGGGATGATTTTATGCTGAAAGCCATCGCACCATCGGGTAAGGATTGCGACACACCATTGGAAGCATTGCTGAAATCGGGTCATGAAAATAAAGTATCGGGTACGCCGACGCTGATTTTTGCCGATGGATCGATTGTCGGTGGCATGATTCCCGCCACGACCATCGAGGAAAAACTGGAAAGCGCGGATAAGAGCAAATAAATTCAGCCGGACGGGGTTTAAAAAAGCTTGTTGGGGAAATTCAGCAAGCTTTTTTTATTGCCGTGTAAGTGCAGGTAACCGATAGTCGCGCGGCATCAATACCCACATTTTTCCGCGTTGTTTCATTTTCCCCGCCTGATTGCCCGCTTCATGACCAAATCCCCAGAAGAAATCGGCACGGATTCCGCCTTTGATGGCATTGCCGACATCCTGCGCCACCATCAGCCGGTTCAGCGGCTTGTTGCTGTTAGGCCAGGTAGTCGCCAGAAATACCGGCGCGCCTTGCGGGATCGACAGCGGGTCGATGGCGATGCTGCGTCCGGCGGTCAACGGTACGCCCAAAGCGCCGATTGGCCCCGATAAATCCGCCGGCAGTTCGCGGAAAAATACATAGCGGGCGTTTTGCTGTAACAGCTCAGGCAGTTTTCTCGGGTTTTGCTGTCCCCATTGTTTGATGCCTTGCATGGAAGCTTTTTCCAGCGGCAATTCACCGCGCTCGACCAGGAGTTTGCCGATCGAGTTATACGGGTAGCCGTTCTGGTCAGCAAAGCCGATTTTCATGGTTTCTCCGCTATCGAGCACGATCCGGCCGGAACCCTGAACATGCAGAAAGAACAGCTCCACTTCGTCTTCCACCCACAGCAACTCGTAGCCATTGAGCAGCTTCGGATTGCTCATGATATCCGCCCGGCTGTGATAAGGAACGACCTTACGTCCGTTCAGGCGGCCGCGCAAACGCAGATCCTTCAATTCGGGATAGGCAGCGCCCAGTTCGATGGTCAGCAAGTCATCGGGCGCAGCATATACCGGATAGCGATAGCGGCCGGAAGGTTTGCGGCTGCCTTTGAGCAATGGTTCGTAATAACCGGTAATCAACCCTTCTTCACTGTTGTCGGTGTTGATGATTTGATAGGGCGTGAAGTAGGTTTCGAAGAAGCCTCTCAACGCGGCGTTATCGGTTTTCTTCTGCGCTGCCGCCAACCGGCAAGTTTCCTTCCAGGCCGGTTGCTTGTTCAGAACCGTGCAGCTTTTCAGGAATGCTTGCCATGCCGGTTGCAGATCATCATGTTTCCAGCCGGTTAATGCCGACCACTGAACGGGCTTGTGAACGGATTTGGTCAGCGGTTTTTCGGCTGGCAGAGGTTTGACGGCTTCGACCGGCTCAATGGGCGGTTGCGTGGGGCCGATAGGTCCAGTAGCGCATGCGGTGAGGAGTAGGTACGAAATAGCAACGATAAAACTGAATTGGTTTTTCATCGGATTTTGGTTAGAGTAGCGGTCTATTTTTAACTTGAACGTGTATCTTACATTATGAATTGGTGGTGGCTTGTGGTCGAAGCGGCAGTGGCGTTGGGGTTGTTTCTGTTTATTATCTGGTGGACCATGTTTTCGGGCAGAAAGAAGAAGGATGATGAAAACAAGGATAAATAAACCTAAACGTTATTTCCTCGTTGTACGCACCCCATGCGGCGCTGTGAATGTTGCCGGATAGCAGATTAAACCGGGTTCTCGATATCGACAAACTGATGCTGGATGCCGAATTTTTGCGCGATGTGATCGCCCACGGCCTGTACGCCGTAACGCTCGGTGGCATGATGCCCGGCGGCGATAAACGCAACGCCGGATTCACGCGCGGCATGCACGTTTTGTTCCGAGATTTCCCCCGTGATGTAGGCATCCACGCCTTGTTGAATGACAGCTTCAAAGTAGCCCTGCGCTGCGCCGGTGCACCACGCGATTTGCCGGATCAGTTTATCGGGATCGCCGATGATGGTTGGTTTGCGCAGCAGCGTGCGTGATATTTTTTCCGCGAAGGCGCTGAGCGTGGTCGCTTGGCTCAATTCTCCGCGTGCCACGATATCCTGCTCGCCGAAACGGCCGGTTTCAATCAATCCCAATTTCTTGCCCAGCAGCGCATTGTTGCCGAGATGCGGGTGCGTATCCAATGGCAGATGATAGGCGAATAAGTTGATTTGCTGCTGCATCAGCAACGCAATACGGCGGCTTTTCATGCCGGTGATACGCATATCCTCGCCGCGCCAGAAATAGCCGTGATGCACCAGGATGGCGTCTGCCTTGGTTGCGGCAGCAGCGTGCAGCAGATCGAGCGAAGCGGTAACACCGCTGATCAGAGTCTGAATGCGGTCACGCCCTTCCACTTGCAGGCCATTTGGGCAATAATCATGAAAACGGGATATGTCCAGTAATTGATTCAGATGATTTTCCAGCTCATCGCGATGCATTAATTTTCTCCTTTGCGCATATACTACGATTCCGCAACAAATTCATCGCTGCGGCTTTTTTATTGTGGAGTAACTTACTTTGATGTACAGACTCTGGTTGATTTTTGCACAAACCGCGACAGTTTTGCTGGCTATTTTTTTTGTGATCTCTACGCTGCGGCCGGAATTGCTGCCGTGGAAGCCGCGCGGGGAAATCGTAACTATCCGGGAGACTGCACCTGTCGTTGAAGAGAATAGGCCGGACAGTTATTCCAAGGCGGCGGAGATTGCCATGCCGTCGGTGGTGAATATCTTTACCAGTAAAGAAGTCAGAGAACCGGCTCATCCGTTCATGGATGATCCTGCGTTCCGCCGCTTCTTCGGTGAACAATTCGAATCCAGGCCGCGGCGTGCCTCAAGCCTGGGCTCCGGTGTGATTGTCAGCGCCAACGGTTATATATTGACCAATCACCATGTGATCGAAGCAGCCGATGAAGTCGAAGTTGCCTTGGTCGATGGCCGCAAGGCGAAAGCAAAGCTGATCGGTTCCGATCCGGAAACCGATCTGGCGGTGCTAAAAACCAATCTGACGGATTTGCCGGTGATCACGTTCGGCCAATCGCAGCAAGTCAAAGTCGGCGATGTGGTGCTGGCGGTCGGTAATCCTTTCGGTGTCGGACAAAGCGTCACCATGGGGATTGTCAGCGCGCTGAGCCGAAGCCGGGTCGGCATCAATACTTTCGAGGATTTCATTCAAACCGACGCGGCGATCAATCCGGGCAATTCCGGCGGCGCATTGACCGATACATCGGGTAATCTGATCGGTATCAATACGGCGATCTATTCGCGCAGCGGCGGCTCGCTAGGTATCGGATTTGCCATCCCGGTGCATATCGCCAAGCAGATCATGGAACAGATCGTGCAAACCGGCAGCGTGATTCGCGGCTGGCTCGGTGTCAGCATGCAGGATATGACGCAGGAGCTGGCGGAATCTTTCGGGCTGGAAGAGCCGAATGGAGCGCTGATCGCCAGCGTGCTGAAAGACGGCCCGGCAGACAAGGCCGGGATCAAGGCAGGCGATATTCTGATTGGAATAGCGGGCAAACCGCTGAAGAATTCGTCCGAGATGCTGAATGTGGTAGCCGCGTTACCGCCGGGTGAAACCGTGACGGTTATGGTCATTCGCAACAAACGGGAGAAATCGATCCCGGTCAAAGTGGGCGTGCGTCCTAAACAAAAATAACCGCGCGTAAAAATTCTAACCTGATGCCATGCAAAATTCATGAAAAATCTCTTACCCGCTAACGGATTACTATCGGTCATCGCGCAGTGGTTCAGCGCCAATATTCTTGCGCTCGGCCGGGAAATGCGCTTGTCTTATTTGCCGCCGCTGATGGTGTACGTGGCTGCCGGCATTTCCGGTTTGACCGGCATTGTGGGTACGTTTTACGTCAAGGAAAAGCTCGGTCTCTCCGCCGAATTCCTGGCGGCACTCGGATTCTGGATGATGTTACCGTGGGCACTCAAGATGCCGCTGGGTCATCTGGTCGATCTGATATGGCGTTGGAAGAGTTTGCTGGTGTATCTGGGCGCCGGTTTGATCATGCTCAGTCTGCTCATCATGATCGGCTTGCTCGGGCACACCGAAGCGATGATTGCGATCGCGCCGGTTGAGACCTGGTATGTATCGTCCGCGCTGCTGGCGCCGGTCGGTTATGTGCTGCAGGATGTGGTTGCCGATGCCATGACCGTCGAAGCGGTGCCGCGCGTCGACGAGAACGGCAACAAATTGGACGCGGAAAAGCGCAAGCTCATGCACGTCACCATGCAGACTTTGGGACGCGTTGCCATCATCGGCGGCGGCGTGTTGGTATCCGTTGCCAACGTTTTTTTATTGCGCGACGCCGGATCGATGTCCGAAGAAGAGAAGGGTGCGGTGTATTTGCTGGTTTATGAACTGGCGTTGATCATTCCCGCCGTTTCCATTTTCGGTGTGGTGTTTGCGTCGTGGTTGCAGCGGCGCGAGCGCAAACGTTTTCTTGCACTGGGGCATAGCCAGCAGGAAGCGGATAAATTGCTCGGCATGCATACGGAAGCGCCCGCAATCAACTGGTGGATTCTCGGTGGCGGATTGGCTTTTACCGTGATGTCTCTGGGCGTGGGTGTGAGCGGTGTATCCGGCGGCGAGGAGATCGTGTTTGCGATTTCCATGGTGATCATCGTATTTTTGATGTGGCGGTTGACCGGAGAGCTCGAACCGGAAGCGCGCAACGTCCTGGTCGGAACCGCGCTGATGATTTTTGTTTTTCGTGCGATTCCCAGTCCCGGCGCAGGTTCTACCTGGTGGATGATCGATGTGCTGGGTTTCGATCAGCAGTTTCTGGCGGTGCTGTCGCTGATCGGCGCGGTGTTGACGCTGTTCGGCATGTTCATTTTCCGCCGCTTCATGGCGGAGCGTTCGATTGCCTATATCATCGCTTTTCTCACCATCGTCAGCGGTTTCCTGTCGCTGCCGATCGTCGGCATGTACTTTGGTTTGCACGAATGGACGGCATCGGTCACGGGTGGTGTCGTCGACGCGCGTTTCATTGCACTGGTCGATACCGCACTGGAATCGCCGCTGGGGCAAATTGCCATGGTACCGATGCTGGCGTGGATCGCCAACTCCGCGCCGGAGAAACTCAAAGCGACTTTCTTTGCTGTGATGGCGTCGTTTACCAATCTGGCGTTATCGGCTTCGCAATTGGGCACCAAGTATCTCAACCAATTATACGAAGTCAAACGTGAAGTGAAAGATATGGCGACCGGCCAGATCACGGTTCCCGCCGACTATAGCGAGCTGGGACATTTACTGATTACGGTGACCATCATCGGTTTTGTTTTGCCGCTCGTTACGATTCTGATCGTTAAGCATTCGCGCTTCCGTAATGCTTGATACTGCCTACATTTCTCTATACCACTGTGCGGGATCAACCATCAGTTTATTTCTTAACAAATCATTAAGCGCTTCGCGCTTACTTGCACTACTAAATACTGACCTTGCCCCGATAATTCGTAC
>JAFEGA010000044.1 GCA_018240285.1 Pseudomonadota bacterium
CCATAGAGAAAGCCCAGCCACCATTGTTGTGGTTCAATAAAGCCGGATATCTTGTTAAGGTGGCTGAACTACTAAGAAGCGAGGTGAAGGATGAAAGAATCAGTAAGGCGAAGGCTCTATTCAGAGCAATTTAAGAAGGAAGCGGTATCACTGGTTACAGAGTACGGCTACACCATAGTGCAAGCGGCTCAAGTGGTTGATACCAGAGAGAAGAATCTGCAACGGTGGGTTAAGCAACAAGCGCAGGAAAGAAATGGTGAATGTCTGGATGCTGATGAACGTGCAGAACTGCAGCGTCTCAGGCGAGAGATAAAAACACTGCGCATGGAGAAAGAAATCCTAAAAAAGGCGAGCGCCTTCTTTGCGCAAGAAATGAAGTGAAATATGGTTTCATTCAAGCTCGAAAAAGTCATTATCCAGTAGTTATGCTTTGCAGGGTAATGGGCGTAAGCAGCAGTGCTTATTATGATTGGCGTAAAAAGGGTGCAAAGCTCATAGATAGCCAAACATGGCATCTGTGTCAGCGAATGAAGATGCACTTTACCCAATCTAGAGAAAGCATGGGCAGCCGACGCATGATGAAGCAATTACGCAAGGAAGGTTTTCAGGCAGGTCGATATCGAATACGGTTTCTCATGAAGAAATTAGGGTTAGTTGTTAAACGTAAGCGCCGGTTTGTGTTAACCACAGACAGCAAGCATTCATGTCCGATAGCACCCAATATACTGGATCGGCAGTTTAGTCCGGGACGCCCCAATCAGGTATGGGCGACTGATATTACTTACATCTGGACATTACAGGGCTGGTTATACTTGGCGGTTGTCATTGATTTGTACTCACGGCGTGTGATCGGCTGGAGCATGGATAAACAAATAAAGCAATCGCTGGCGATTCGGGCATTATTGATGGCAATTAATTTACGTAATCCGCCTGAAGGATTGACTCATCATTCCGATCGCGGCAGTCAGTATGCCAGCCATGCATATCAGCAGTTGCTTAAACGGCATGGCATGGTTTGCTCAATGAGTAGAAAGGGAAACTGTTGGGATAATTCTCCGGTCGAGCGTTTCTTCAGTAGCTTGAAACGTGAATGGTTGACAGGCAATATTTATCAAAACAGAGAATCTGCCATTGCCGATACTCACGCTTATATGAGTTACTATAATTCTCAGCGGATTCATACGGCGATCGGTGATGTGACGCCAATAGAATTTGAAACAAGACTTAGTAAAGTGTCCGGTCTTATTTGACCACAACACATCATGACGGTGTATCAGTTGTGCGTGTGTTGTATGCGGCACGGACTGGTGGAGTTTGTTGGGGATCGAGGTTTAGTCGAGTAGTGGAGCGATACGGAAAACCGGTCGGTCATGCTGAAACAGCTGATAAGCATTAATTAGTCGCCGTATGGAAATCTTAAACAGGTGCTTAATAATTTATGTTTAATTTAAAGATAACATCTAATTCATGTCTTTTTCGTGAGTTGATCGCTTAATAAATGCATTTACCATACTGGCATGTTTAAATGCTAGTAGAAAAGTTGATAAATATATTTAATTAGGATTTATACAATGATTAGCAAACTTGATAAAGATAAAGAGTTGAATTTATACCACCAAGCTTTGAATTTAAGAGCTGCAAGGCAAGAATTACTTTCAAGCAATGTAGCAAATGCAGATACCCCTAATTTTAAGGCGAAAGATATTGATTTTTCTAGTGTACTACGTGAAAAACTTTCATTAACAACAAATACAACCAAGGTTGGTTTAATAACAACATCTTCAGGGCACATTAGCACCGATCCTACAGGGATCCTCGAAGATAACTTATTATATCGTGTTCCTTTGCAACCTAGTGCAGATGGAAACACAGTAGATATGAATATGGAACGTACCCAGTTCGCCGATAACTCAATTAAGTATGATGTGATCATAACACTTATTAAGGATAAGTTTAGCGACTTATCCTTAGCCATGCAGGAGAGATAAATATGTCTCTATTTATGTATCCGATATAGCAAGCTCAGCGATGTCAGCACAATCTCAACGCTTGAACAGGGGTGCTTGGCTGCCAAAGGTGCGCTTCACTACATACCTTACCTTAGTGATCAAGCGATTGCGCTGTAATTGCCGTTGCGTCAGCGGCTTGTTCTTCACCGTCTTGTCCTGAATGCCTTTTTTAATGTCACCGCGTGATTTCAAAGCTTCACGGTGTTCTGGCGGCAATAAGCCTTGTCGCCATACATCCGTGCGCCTGGTTTGATGGTAACTTTATCAAGCAACGTCAACATAGGACGTCTGTCATGCTTATTGGCGACAGTGGTCCTCCCTACTGCTATTTCCCCGTCATCGTCATCAACCAGTGTGTGCTGTTTATAGCCAAGCCAACTTGCCACCTAAACCATCCCATGCACGAGCTGCCATCAAGCGTGTTATGAAACGCGACAACGCTCATCGGCAACATCATTTTTCAGATACAAACTTAAAATGCATGAGGTGCAGATTCGCGTTGACCGTGTCTTCTACCGCTTCATCGCTGATGCCTCCATGCCAGATACTAACCACCAGCATTTTGAATAAAGGTAATCCATAATAGCCAAGGCAGCCTGTAATATCGTTGCGAGTCGTAGACTAATAGCTTATTCTATAGACATCCGCTCGATTAAGAGATCGATTTGATTTAGAAAGTTGCTTTTACGGGTACGATGGGTGACGTAAAAATCTGAAAAACTCACCATCTATAATTCAATTCATTGATTAAAAATGGTATTGTATCATTAGATCAATCGTTCTTGCTTCTTGTCGTGCATCGTAAAATTCAAGAAAAGCAAGGAATCAAACATTAGTACAGCAGAAAATTCGAAAATTCTAGATCTTGGAAGTCATATTTGCGATCAATTTGACTGATATGGCTATTGAAGGCAGTTACACCTATGTGGGAGTGCAACGTAATCCGCTCGATACCCAATGTTATTAGCCGCTTGAGAGTAAATACCAGACGATTAAAATTAAGTCTTCATATCCTGCCCCTCATCATGGCAGATGTCATGGAGCTTTTGCCCATCAGGCACTTTCGCAGAAGTTACTGCCACCTTGTTAATCAAGCCGCTTTGTATATCTACCGAGACATGCTCTTTGTATCCCAACCAGTCTTTATTTTTACCTTTGCGGCCAAATCGTGCCTGCTTGTCTGTCACAACTTTTTCGGCAATCCTTCATTAAGAATTTAAAACCAATAACTCCAGGTCGCTGCGAGCGCCCCCTTACGGTCAAGCTGAAATCCATTGAAATCATTTCTAAGCGGTTGTATCCATTCAAAACCAAAACGATTACCCGCAAACCGCCCGCTCGGGATGACGGCATTCAACCCCAATCCAATGTCCCAAAATTGTCCACCATAATTGGCAGGAAAATCCATCGGACCAATACGCGCGCTAAATGAATCAAAATCTCGCTGTACCGCTCCTTGCACAGTATAGGCACCGCGCACGGAGGCTGTCAGCCACTGCGTCAGATCAAAACCACCCCAAGTTGTCGCCTGAAAAATATCGCCCAGGCGATAACCGGATTTATTTTTATCTTCCATGCGTTTGACACCACTCAGTTGCGCACCCCACGACCAACGGCTATTCTCACCAAGATATGTCAAACTCGGCAGAAAATCCCAGGTACCGCTACCCAATTGCATACCAAAATGAATCAGTCCGCCAGGAGTTTGAAACATGCGGCGCAATTCTATATCCACCTTGCCGGTCGGTGCGCTGAGTCCCAGATTCATATGCACGCGATGGCCAGGAATATCGATCAACTTAATTAATGAGGAAATGTAAGTATCCCCGACAGCGCCGGTTTCATGGCCTGCCGCGCTGCTATGTTCGTGCACACCCGGAACAGGAGGAGGCGCTCCGGTCAGTCTGCGCAAATTCATGTCCATGTCCATGAATGTCGGCATCAGCATGACATTCATCCACTTCGTTGGCGCATACATGATATCCAGCATGTGCATGCGCATGTTCATGTAAGCTGGCGTGAACCGGCAGGGTGTTGCATCGCTGCAACCTTGATCAACAATCGTTTGATCGCTCACCTTGTGCGCGCCATCCATCATGTGTCCATCGGATTTGCTCAACATAAACCGGTAACCCATCATGAAATCGCCAGGCTTATTGAGCATATGGCCGAACATAACCCCGGCTGGTGGAACTTCATGTTTGTGGTACTTGGCCGAATACTCATGTTGATGGAAGCTGCTTGTGCTTGTGCTTGGCCTTGGAAAATCGACCTTCTCCATATCTAATTTCAAGGCCGCATTCGCAACATAGTAATCAAAATCGGCAAAACTGTTATTTCCGCTACCTATCTGCATGGAACTGGCGCGCGTATAGTATTCAAACCCGGCTTCCAGCGCGACGCCTTTGCCGAGCATTTTGCTTATGGTAACGCCGCCGCTCAGCGCCCCAAAACCCGCTAAACGATGATCGCTGGAAAAATTGTCAGGCAATTTTCCAGCATCGAATAATGTTGTTTTGGGCTGTGCATTAACTAAAAATCCATCGACTGGATTACCGTTTTGATCAACTAGATTAGAAATCGAGTCACCAAAATACTGTACAGTGGGATTCTTTCCATCAACCCAAATCTTCCGTCCTAAACTATCGACTTCATTTCTTCGGTAAGTTTGTTGAGAAAATAAATAAGGTCGATAAAAACTGGCGCCGTCCTGGGAATAATAGCGAATTCGGGGCGTCAGTGTCCACCCGCTGCCAATCGGCTGTACCCAATTGGCGTCAAATGTATGGGTATTAATACCCCAATCATCCACCGATAGCCGGTAGCCGAGATGTAATGCCGCATCGAAGGTGCCGACATACTGAACATATTTGGTATTAATCGCCACTTGATTGCGAATATCCGGACGCTGTTCGATGAGCGCACGCAAATCGCCAGCAATCGGTGTTGTCTGATTATTGTTTAAAGCTGCCGGATCAATAAAGATCACCGACATCACCTTATAGGGATTCTCCATAAAACCGTCACTACGGGTATAACCAATGCTGGCATCAATAAATGCATTCTTGGTCAGAACCTGGGTCAAACCCGCATTTGCCACCCAATCGTGCCGGTTGCCTTGCAATATCTCAGAATTACCACGGCTTACGATTTGCTGGGAAAATGCTGTTTTGGTGATATAAGGAGACGCATCAGGGTCCAGAATGGCGCCAATGTCACTGTCCGTATAGCCTGCGCCAAATTTAGCACTGGTTAACTTCTGATTAAAATCCAGACGCCCGCCAATACTGCCATAGCTGGATTTATAATCCCGCTCTCTGGAAAACCCACCCGCTACATTGATTGCAGCTTCGTTCCACTCATGGCTTAAACCAAAATTAGCCTGACGGCGGGTTTCCGGAGAAGCCGAAGACATGACCATCACCGACCGGCTATCCCTGCCCTGTAACTGACCACCTTGGGGATCTCGCTGAATTGGATTTAAATCTCGATCTAAATAGACTGAGCTATTAATAATGGGAGAAGCTCCAACAGTAACCAATCCAGATTCGGTATTGCTCAAGATGGGACGATTGCCATTGGCAACCAGTGGCGAGATCGTAATCGGCGTAGCACCTGACCAGGTATCCTGCGTATAGCCAAAAGAAAATTTAGTGCGGTCTGTCAGCGAGAAATTACCGCTGCCGTGCAAAACGTCCGCAGTGATAGGTTTTAAGCTTTGGGGAACACCAAAGAGGTTACGCTCACCTTCCTGATAACGGCTATATTGGAAATTGATCCTGTCTGTTCCTGCCGCATGTCCGGGTGTTATCAATAGACCCGGCAATACCAATGCGGCAGATGTCAACGCATGTAGTGTATTTCTTGGTTTTGCAGACGGGACTTCCAGATCGTTCAGTGGATAATTGCCACCCTGGTGCCGGGGCATATTGCTTGGCTGCAAATTTTATTTACCTTAAAGAAATCGCTCCCCGTGGAGATCAGCCTAATAACAGCCACAACCGCCACCACCCGTAGAGGACTTATGGCTTGGGGCGGCTTCTCGGCTGCTGTAATTGTGGGATTGTATTTCACTCTGCAAAGGATGTGGATCCAATTCCATCTGAGGTTTTGCAAGATTGCCCCGTTCCCATGGCGCCACATTGACACAACCCGTCAGTGCAATATACATTGCCAGTATCAATCGAATCGTGGCATACCGTTTTTTCATAACCATGAGGACAGAACCACCCTACGGATTTTCCATCACCAGTTGCGTGATTAAAGCACGCAATTTTTCCGATTCACCAGGACGGAATCCTTGATGAATATGGCGGATGTTTCCTTTCCGATCAATTAAATAGGATGTGGGCATTGCCATCACTTCAAAGCCCTTAGCACACTGTTTACTTGTATCCGCAACAATCAAAAAATCGACTGGATGTTTAGCAATAAATTCCTGTGCATCGCTTACTTTCTCATCTAAATTGACCCCAATTACCTGCAGCCCTTTATCTTTTAAATCATGATTGAGTTCGTTTAGAAACGGAAAAGATTTGACACAAGGCGGGCACCAAGATGCCCAAAAGTCCATATAGACAACTTTACCTTTCAATTCCTGCAAATTATGTGCAGGCGCGCCCTCCAAGGTAGTCAGCGTACAGGCAGGCGAGATCTTGTCCAGATGTTCTCCAACTGATGTTGTTGTATACAGACTCAACATTGGAACTATAAAGAACAACCACTTTATTTTCTTAATCATTGCTCTAGTACTTTCATTGATTACTTGAATCATTTGAAGATACTGCCTAATCATTTCCAGGCTCACTTATTTTAAGAAACTAAGATATCAAATGAATGATGACTTAACATTTATATCTAGCAGGCCGGAAATTACTCAAACTGTTTGACATTAATATCTGTTCCGGTATGGGCACCTGTTGCTGTCTTACAATGATAGTCAACGATAAATTGTCTTGCGCCCACATCGGTTTTGTTTACCACCAATAAATAAACCCCATTCCCTCCTTGCAGTATAATCGGTGGGCTTGGATTTGCATCCCCTGAAACTGTGTCGCTGACACTAATCGCCCTGTCACCCTTTAGCAACAGCAAATTAACCAATAAATGTTCCGCTGGGGCAGAAAGGTCTATGATATCGGCTTCTAAATAATCGGCCGGTCCATTGCCGTTATCAAAGCAGGTGATTTGCGCATAACCGGTAAAATTTCTAACGGTACCCGTCGGATCCAATACTGCACCACCTTCATCCGCTCCACTGAGCTGCGCATAACCTATCGTATACGCCAACATGAAAATGCTGATTGATAGTTTTTTCAAGATGTTGGGTTGCATAATTAATCTCCTTATGTCGTAAAGACATATTAAGCTATTTCTGGAGCTACACCTTTATCGCAGCACCTGATCTTATTATCTTGTTCAGACAAACAAATAGCAATGCGACAAAATGTCGCACCTGTATCAGCAAAAACCCGACAAGCTATTGCTAGTTTATCGGGTTTTCGTTGCGGGCAAGCTCCGTAAAGAGCTCATGGTTTAGCGATCTACGGCAGCGGCCAGATCTGTTGCCCGTCAATTACAACTGGCATATCGCGATTAATTTGCGCAGCCGATGGTTTTACTTCCACAGTGACGCCAGTACCACCACATGATGAAGGCAAGGGATTTGTCACCACATCGCGCGAAATAGTAAACGAAGCTGGGCCATCGTCGGTTGTGCTCACGCGATCATATGGGGTGCCCAGGTTATTATGCGTCCACAGATCAACGACACCATCTCTGCTGTTAAAATCACCCACACCGGTAATTTCGCAGATATTAGCAATCGAAATACTTATCTTCACGCTATTGGCACAGGATGTCGGCTCGATTCCGGCTGCTGTAAGTCTCACAGGCGTGGCGACATTCAAATCGCTCGGCATACCGGGTCCACCACCCACCCAGAATCCAACCACGTTGCCGTTTGAATCTTTTTTCTCTGCCATCGCGTCGAATGCACCGCGATTCCATAAAAGCTGAAAATTATTTCCATAATTTGTCAGAAAATCAGTCAATAAGCCACCATGCGGCTGGCCATCCACTAAAATAGTTGAATCCTGGCCATTTGGAAATACAACTGATGTCCCAATAACACGGACAGTATCACTGCAGGAGTGACCAATTACGATATGATTGATTGTCCGAGTTCCTTCAGTTTGCGTGGGTACATCTAGGCGGGTATGCGCCAGCACGCTCTGCCCCAAACCCATCAGCATAATGCCAGTCAATGTGCGTGCAAGTAATTTCATTTTGTTCATGATTATATCTATTTCCTAAGATGTAAGAATTCCTAGCGTTGT
>JAFEGA010000045.1 GCA_018240285.1 Pseudomonadota bacterium
CGAAGAACTCTGCCGTGGAGCGGCAACCTCTAAACCGATCGAACTGCGCGGACCATCGAGACAAGCCTGCATACGCGCCACCTGACCAGCGGTAAACATGAACATTGCTGAATCATTGACGTAGTCCATATAATTCATGAACATGTCGCCGTTTGGTCCATTGCCGCACGTGACGTGAGGGAAAGCCGGTGTACCGGTATTGGCTCCGGCCTGATTAGGTGTGTCGGCAACATTGTCCGTGCCTGAGCACCCTGTGCCGTCATCCCCCCAGATGTGATTGAGGTTAAGCCAGTGTCCGATTTCATGGGTTGCTGTGCGTCCAAGATGGAACGGTGGCGAGGCAGTTCCCGTGGTACCGAATGCCGAATGCAGGATCACTACACCGTCAGTCGTTGCGGGACCGCCAGGGAATTGCGCATAGCCGAGCAATCCGCCGCCCAGCTGGCAAACCCATATATTGAGATACCGGTCAGCCGGCCAAGCATCTGCGCCGCCAGTTGACTGAGCCTTCACGGCATCGTTGCTGCTAAATGAAGTGACCGTTGTTTGTCTACGGTTAATTCCTGTGCTCGGGGCGCCCGCAGGATCGACGTTGGCAAGGAAAAATTCGATCCTCGCATCGGTAGTCAACGGCAAAAAAGGCGCAGGTGTATTATTTACATCTGGGTTGGTGCGGCGGAAGTCGCGGTTGAGAACGTCGATCTGGCTATTGATTTGCGCATCTGAAATATTTTGCTGGGGCGTGTTCCATACCACATGGACGACGACAGGGATGCGGGTTATTCCGGGGCGTAATGCAGCTTCAGGGTTTTCTGCAAAGCGCATTGCCAAATTCTCGATTTCATCTCTGGCACGGGCATAAGATGGAACCTGCGATAACAGCCGCCGGTGCACGTCCATCGTGCCGCAAATCCGCGACCGCGGCGTATCAGCGCCCTCGTCATTGCCACCGCCTCCGTTGCCGCTCATGCCGCCTCCAGGCATACCGCCGGCTGGTTCCTCTGTTTTATCGTTGCTCATGCCGCCTCCCGGCATGTTGCTGCCAGATTCTTCAGCACTATCGCTGCTCATTTTTCCTTCTGGCATACCGCCGCTAGCTTCTTCACTCCTCCCGGTCGCACCCATGCAGCCGCAATCCTCAGTCCTGCCATAGTTCGCGTTGTCTCCCGGCATTGAGTAATCCTTCTGTTTATTGCTTATTTCCATACCTTTGAGTGCTCCCGGCATGCTATTACTTTCTTCACTGCCGATGCTTTTTTCAGTTTGAGAAGATTTCTTTGTGGCCATGGTGAGTACCTCGCTTCTAGTTGATAAAGAAGATTGCCTGTCATTAAGTTAAAATACGCGTCTATTACCGCTATGCTTAACTACAGTACTGTCAGATTGATGCACTTATTCAAGTCTAAAAATAAGTATCAATAAAATTACCGAGTACTTAATTAAACCTTACATGTATTTTTAACCTGATAACCTCCTCTTTCAGAGGGGATTTTTTAATATTGCACAAAGAAAATGTTATTGATATAAGCATTTTGCTTATTTTCATTAATTTCGGTGCATCCGGGAAAATGCGTACTTCAGCTTCAACTGGCAGGAACATAATGGGTTTCATACAGCGCCATGATTCTGAGTTTCAAGAACTTCCCCCCTGAAACTATAGATTATTTTGTGCAGCTGTAATCACCTCGAAAATTCGATCCACTGAAAAATAGAGGTTATTGAGATTTTTTCATCGCAAACTGAACAGGTGAAAGCCTGCTGAAATTGTTTCCATCACATCATTTCACCATCACCTTCTGCACCTGCATCGGCCAAACTCCTCTCTCAATCGCCTGCCGTCCATCAAACACCAGATAACTTTGCCGCCCGTAATGCGGTAGCGGACGGATCAGTGCTTCGAGCGAAGCGGCGTCTTGCGCGGAAATGATGGCGAGCGATGCGCCGCCGGTGCGCGTCACTATCCAAACTTGCGCGCTGCCTTTTTTGCCGGTTTCATCCGGCCGGACGGGCAGTTGTTTGGCGGCGAGCCAGGCGTCGATTTCGGCTTGCAGACCGATCACCAGAGTCGGCGCAGCGGAAAGCGGATCGTCCGGTGCGATTATTTCAAGTTTGCGATCTTGCAGTTTAGCGGCGAGGGTTTCAGCGATTTTGCGGAAATCAGCTTGGGCAGATAATAAAACCGTTTGTGTGGCGGCATTGACCATCACTTCGCGCAGAATCGGCGGTGCTTCACCGGATGCCAATTGCCGGAACAAACGCAGGTCGGGGTCGAGTGAAACGGCTAACGGTTTGTCCGTCAGCTTCAGCGTGAAGGTTTGCTGCGCTTGCTGCAAGTCCAGCCGGTGAATTGTGCTGCCTTGCTGCGTTTCGACTGCGACTGGCACATGCAATTGATACGCCGGTTCGGCTTGTTGCAGCGTAATCGACAAGTTGTATCCGGAATCTGCCGCGGCATTTTTCACCTCAGCGATTTCGATTGCGGGCGCGCTGCTGCGATTGAGCCATTGTGTAAAAAAAGACTCCAGCGATTGCCCGGAAACCAATTCAAAAATTTTTTGCACGTCCTGCCACGAAGTAACCTTGAATCGCCGGGTGGCCCACACGCCCTGCAAGGCGCGCTGAAAAACCGCTTCGCCCAGATGATCGCGCAGCATGAAGAAAAACATCGCGGCTTTGTTGTAACCGACGATTTTCGATGCGCCGTGCGTGCGCGAGGTAAACGCCGTCAACGGCGCATCCTGTCCCGGCTGCAACGCGGCAAAATCGCGCAGCCAGTCCAGACGCATTTCGCGTGCAGCCGTTTCGCTTTCCTGTTCCTTATAGGCGTAATCGGCCATGAACGTGGTCAACCCTTCGGACCAATTGCCGCTGCGGTAATCCGGATACACACCGTTGCCCCACCAATTGTGCAGCACTTCGTGCCCAAGCGACGTGCTGCGGATGAACGGCAATTGCAGCACGTTGATACCGAGATAAGTCAGCGTCGGCATGCCGAAGCCGGTCGGCGTCGGGCTTGATACCACGCTGAATTCGCTGTACGGATATTCACCGATTTCAGATTCATACCTATCCAGATAACCTTTCACAGCGTCGAGATAATCCTTCGATAATTTGCTGATTTGCGGATGAAAATAAGTGCGCAATTGCACCGGTTTCTGTTTGATATTGTGATGCATCTGCGTGTCGACGACGTACGGCCCGGCCATCAAGTCGATACCTTCCGCCGGTTGAGAAAATTCAAACGTCGCCCGGTAACCTTGTTCCGAATCGCTTTCTTCGATGAGCCGGCCCGCCACCAGCCCTTTCTGTCCGGGCGGCAGCTCAATGCTGACTTTATAGCGCGCAAACTGCCCGGCAATGCGCGGATACCAATCCGAACTATCCGGCAAGAAAGTGCCCTCCACGCCGCTGACCGCGACCGGTCTGGCTAATGTCTGGCGATGGTCGAGCGCGGTATCCAGAGGTGCAAGCACGCCTTTCCACTGAATCAGAAATTGGATTTGCTGGCGGAAATGGAACGGAATGTTCCAAATATGGGGCAGATTGCTTTGTTCACGCCCGCTGCCCAGCGGGCCGTCGTTGAATTCCGCTTGCGTCACTTCATACCCGGCTCCCAGCAGCAATTGCAGCTCACGCGGCCTATGCACAGTAATGAGGCTTTTTCCTTCCAGCGTGCGATTTACCGGGTCGATTTTGACCGTGATGTCGTATTCGACATCGTTCATCTTGAACGGCACGGGCGCGGATACCGCGGGTGTTGCAACAAAACAAGCCAAAAAAACAAAAAAACAATTGCGGATAAACGTAGCGGCGATCATGGTTTCATCACAAAATATCTATTAATGCTTTGCTGCCGGGAATTTGGCGATAACCTGCATTTCCTGGTCGTCACGCTTAACTTTCATCGGCAGCCAAGTACCTGGTGCTTGGCGTTTCACGATGGTGGTCACATCTTCCAGCGTTTTAACCGGCACACCGGCCATTTCCAGAATCACATCGGAATCCTGTAGCTTGGCAGCCTCGGCAATGCTGTTTTTTTCCACTTGCAAAATGACCGCGCCGCCTCTGCCCATCTCGTAGCGGATACCGAGACGCTGGAATTGCGGACGGAAAGACTCGGCAACATGCGGCAATACGCCGAACACCGCATCGGCTACACCGGCAACCAGATTTTTGCAGGACTTATCGCTATCCCATGGCAGCAATGCGGCGACGGACTTGACGCCCAAATCATGCAATTGATGTGTGACACCGAAACCGTGCAGCACATGGCCCGTGCCCATGACACCGACCACCAGCGGTTTTTCCGCGCCCGTTGAACGCGTTAACGCTTGCTGCAGAATTTGTGCCATGGCACGGTCCCACAACTGCTGTCCGCCGATAAAGCGGCGGAAATCCGGATCGTCCTGCGTGGTTTCATCATCTTTTTTAGGTTTGCGGTCGTGCTGTTTATAAATCGGCAGCAAAAAATCGATGTACGCCTGACTGGGTTCCGCCGGACGCGTCAAGCCTTCGCGTTCCTCCACCGGCACGCCGTAAAAACCCTTCTCCGCCACCTGGCGGCGCAGGCTCGTTTCGATATTCAGCGCCAGCATCGGGATGCGATTCATGCGGGCGAAATGAAACAGCGGTAAATACAGACTGGCGTCGGTATTCCACACATGATCCCATTCCGCCGCGCGCAGAAATTCCTTCTCGCTCAATTCACCGGCAATCCATTTATCCAATGCAGGTTGCACGCGGCGCGGGAACATTTCAAAACCGATCACCATATTCGGGCGCTGCGCATGCAAAGCCGCCAGCGCCTGCAATTGCCAGCGGTGATGGTCGGCATTGATATGCGTTTCGCCCAATAGCACCACTGACGCTTTGGCGGCGCGCGAGATCACTTCCTGCTGCGAGACTTTGCCGGAACCGGGAACGATCCAGTCTCCCAGCGGTACGCAATTCACCGGTGCCGGTTTTTTCGCCGGGATAATCACCGCATTGGCGGAATTCATCGCCAGGCTCATGAGCACGGCAGTCACACATATCATCAAGCTATTACGCCGGATTACTTTGCAATTTGTCATGTTATTCATTCTTCTCAGTGTGAAATTGATTACAACGAACGTTACCCCACCCATTTTCGTGCATTGCGGAACAGCCGCATCCACGGGCCGTCTTCTACCTTGTCCGAGCGTGTGTCCGGGTGCCACGAGTGTTGCGCCACGCGAAATACCCGTTCCGGATGCGGCATCAATACGTTGAAACGCCCGTTCGGTGTCGTCAATCCTGTTATCCCCTGGATCGAACCGTTCGGGTTATACGGATAGTTTTCAGTAATTTGGCCGCGATTGTCGACATAACGCAGTGTTACCAAGTTGCTGGCTTTTTCCGCATGACCAGGTGAAAACTCCACTTTGCCTTCACCATGCGCCACTGTGATCGGCATCCGGCTACCCGCCATACCGGCAAAAAACAGCGACGGACTTGACTGCACTTCCACCATGACAAAACGCGCCTCGAATTGTTCCGACACATTGCGTTTAAATCGCGGCCAGTTTTCCGCACCCGGAATAATCTCGTGCAGATTGCTCATCATCTGGCAACCGTTGCACACGCCCAATGCGAATGTGTCGCCGCGCTGAAAAAATGCTGCAAACTCGTCGCGCGAGCGCGGATTGAACAGAATCGATTTGGCCCAGCCTTCACCGGCGCCGAGCACGTCGCCGTAGGAAAAACCGCCGCACGCGACAAAACCGGTGAAATCTTTCAACGACAGCCGCCCGGCGATGATGTCGCTCATGTGCACATCGACCGCGCTAAAACCTGCGCGATCAAATGCCGCCGCCATCTCGACATGACCGTTGACGCCCTGCTCGCGCAAAACCGCCAGGCGCGGACGCACACCGGTCTGGATGAACGGTGCGGCAACGTCATTGCTGGCGTCGTAACTCAATGCAATCTGCAAACCGTGATCGCCGGTATCGAGCAACCGGTCGAATTCCTGCTGCGCGCACGCCGGATTGTCGCGCAGCTTCTGCATGTGATACGTGGTTTCCGACCAGGCACGCTGTAGATCGGCGCGTTTTTCCGCCAGGATTGGTTTGTTGTTGCGCATCACGCGGATTTCACCGGATTGATTCGGGTAACCGATGATAAAACTGCAATCGCGCAATCCTGCATCCGCCAGCACTTGCATGACTTCCCGGCGCTGCGCGGCGGTAATCTGAATCACCGCACCCAGTTCTTCATTAAATAGCACGGCGAGGATGCGTTCGAGAAAATGCCCGCCCAATCGTTCCGGTTGCAATTCCGATCCGTCGATATCGCTGTATTGCGCGTCGAAACACAATTGATCCAAATTGATCGTCAAGCCGGTATGCCCGGCAAACGCCATTTCGCACAGCGTTGCAAACAAGCCGCCATCGGAACGATCGTGATACGCGAGTAACCGATCTGCTGCATTGAGCTGCTGAATTGCGCTGAAGAAATTGCGCAATTGCTGCGCACCTGTTTCACCGTCGATATCCGGTGCGGTATTGCCGACTTGCTTGTACACCTGTGCCAACGCCGAACCACCCAGCCGGTTGCGGCCTTGTCCCAAATCGATCAGGATCAACTCAGTGTCGCCGTAATCGGTGCGCAGTTGCGGCGTCAAGGTTTTGCGCACGTTGGTCACGGTGGCGAACGACGTAATAATCAGCGACAGCGGCGCGGTCACTTCCTTGCGCGTACTCGCTTCTTCCCATGCCGTTTTCATCGACATCGAATCTTTACCGACCGGGATGCTGATGCCCAGTTGCGGGCATAATTCCATGCCGACGGTGCGCACCGCATCGTACAACCCAGCGTCCTCGCCCGGATGACCGGCCGCCGCCATCCAATTGGCGGATAATTTGATTTTTTCAATGCCACCGATCGCCGCCGCGGCAATGTTAGTGATCGCTTCGCCCACCGCCATGCGTGCCGCAGCTCGCGGATCGATCAACGCCAGCGGCGTGCGCTCGCCAATGGCGAACGCTTCGCCCAGAATCGTCTGATATCCCATGCAAGTCACCGCGACATCGGCGACCGGAATCTGCCACGGCCCAACCATTTGATCGCGCGCCGACAAGCCGCCGACGCTGCGATCGCCGATAGCGATCAGGAAGGTTTTGTCGGCCACTGCGGGTAAGCGTAAAACGCGGTAAACCGCGTCGGCTAAATCGATACCGTCCCAATCGAGCGGTGGCAATACCCGGTTCCCGTGCGCCACGTCGCGCGTCATTTTCGGCGGTTTACCGAGCAGCACCGGCAACGGCATATCGACCGGCGGCACCGGCGATTGCGCATCGGTTACTTGTAGCTGCTCGTCGCTTGTCGCTTCGCCGACGACGGCAAACGGACAGCGTTCGCGCTCGCAAATGCTGCGGAACAACGCCAGCGATTCCGGTTTGATTGCCAGCACATAACGCTCTTGCGCTTCGTTACTCCAGATTTGCATCGGCGACATACTGGTTTCCTCGGACGGCACCGCGCGCAAATCGAAACGTCCGCCCCGGCCGGAATCATGCACCAACTCCGGAAACGCATTCGACAAACCGCCTGCGCCGACGTCATGAATGAACAAAATCGGATTGTCCTCGCCGCTGCGTTGCAATTGCCAGCAGCGGTCGATCACCTCCTGCGCGCGCCGCTGCATTTCCGGGTTGCCGCGCTGCACCGAATCGAAATCCAGTGCCTCGGTATTGGCGCCGGTGTCCATGCTGGATGCCGCGCCGCCGCCCAGACCGATCAACAATCCAGGGCCACCTAGTTGAATCAATAACGCACCCGGCGGAAATTTTTCCTTGCATACATACGCATCCGAAATCTGCCCGACACCGCCCGCCAGCATGACCGGTTTGTGATATCCGCGCACCTCCCCGCCAACACGCTCTTCAAAGGTACGAAAATAACCCGCCAAGTTAGGGCGGCCGAATTCGTTGTTGAACGCCGCGCCGCCGATCGGACCTTCGAGCATGATTTGCAACGCCGATGCGATGCGCCCGGGTTTGCCGTAACGGTTTTGACCGTCGTGCTCGGCTTCCCACGGTTGCGCGAAATCGGGAATATTCAAATTGGATACGGAAAAACCGCACAATCCCGCTTTCGGCTTCGCACCGCGGCCGGTTGCACCTTCATCGCGAATCTCGCCACCGACGCCAGTCGCCGCGCCGGGAAACGGCGAAATCGCGGTCGGATGATTGTGTGTTTCAACTTTCATCAACATGTGCGTTTTTTCCAGGGCGTAACCGTACTTCTGTCCCTCGCCCGGATAAAAGCGGTTGATTTCCGCGCCTTCGATCACGCTGGCGTTATCGGAATACGCCACCAGCGTGCCTCGCGGATGCGTTTGATGCGTGTTGCGGATCATGGCGAACAGCGATTTGTCCTGCGGTTTACCGTCGATGATCCAATCGGCGTTGAAAATTTTATGACGGCAGTGCTCTGAGTTGGCTTGCGCGAACATCATCAATTCGACGTCGGTCGGATTGCGCGCCATTTGCTGGAAGTTTTTCGCCAGATATTCGATTTCATCCACCGATAACGCCAGCCCCATGCTTTGATTGGCTTGCCGCAATGCATCGATGCCGCCACCGAGCACGTCGACGGTGTGGAGCGGTTGCGGCGGAAAATGCTGAAATAACCGCCCGGCATCGGCAAACGATGCAAACACCGCTTCGGTCATACGATCGTGCAGCAACGGCTTTAACCGCGCTTTATCTTCGACGGATAACGGTGATGCGCATTGAATGTAATACGCGATGCCGCGCTCGATGCGCTCGACCGCCACCAAGCCGCAGTGCTGCGCAATATCGGTGGCTTTGCTGGACCACGGCGAAATGGTGCCGGGGCGTGGCAATACCAAAAAGAACTCGCCGGAGTGTTGCGCATTTTCCTGTGCTGAATCGTGATTGAGCAGCCTGCGCAACGCATTCAATTCCTCGTTATGCAGAGCCCGGGTTACCTGACAGAAATGCCAGTATTCCGTTTCAATCGCCGTGACCGGCAGGTTCAGTGCGTTAATTTCCTTGCGTAATTTTTCCAGACGAAACGGCGAAAGCGCGTGTCCACCACAAAATTGAAGCATCGTAGGCTGTGCAGTGCGAAGATTTAAAGATTGCAATTTTACACGAGAAGATGTACTTATCGCTGATCATCCCGCGTAGCCGAAAATTATGCCGACAACCGATTCCGATGCCGTCTTTTTTACCGCGCAAATCCGTGCCATGGAACAGCAGGCGCTGCAGTTACCCAAACCGCCGCAGTTGATGGAGAAAGCCGGTTTGGCCGCGGCACAGGTGGTTCGCGACCGGGTGCTGAAGAACCCCAACCACAATGTACTGATACTCGCCGGACCGGGCAACAACGGCGGCGACGCCTTCGTCGTGGCGCGTTATCTGAAGGAATGGGGTAATGCAGTTACGGTGGCTTTCGCCGCTGAGCGCGACCGTGTGCCAGCCGATGCCCGGCAAGCGCTGCAAGCCTGGCTCGATTGCGGCGGCGATATTTGTACCGGTCTGCCCGACGGCGAGGGCAATTGGGATGTGGTGATCGACGGTCTGTTCGGCATCGGCCTCGATCAATCGCATAACCGCCCGATCGAAGGACAGTACCGCACATGGATCGAAGCCGCCAATCGCATGACGGCCCCTATCGTGGCGCTCGACATTCCGTCTGGCTTGGGCAGCGACGACGGTTGCATTTACGGCATCGCCATCCGCGCCGCCGTTACAGTCACGTTTATCGGGTTAAAGCCCGGTTTGTTCACCAATTTCGGCCCGGAATGCTGCGGGTCGGTGGTGCTGCGTGACCTCGACATCCACTTACCTGCGCTGCCCGAACCGCAGGCTTGGTTGCTGAATGATGCGCTCGCACACACGCTGCTGCCCGCGCCCCGCTGCGCCAACAGCCATAAAGGCTCGTTCGGCAACGTCGCCATTCTCGGTGGTTCGACCGGCATGGCGGGTGCGGCGCTGCTGGCTGGCCGGGCTGCGCTGCATTTGGGCGCAGGCCGTGTTTACATCGGCTTGCTGGCGGAGAACGCACCCGCAGTCGATTTCTCGCAGCCGGAACTGATGCTGCGCCCGCCATCGGAATTATTCGCAGTGAAACCGCTGAATTGCCTGATTGCAGGCCCCGGTTTAGGGCAATCGGTGCAAGCCCGGTCGTGGCTGGGCATGGCTTTGGATAGCGATTGCGCACTGGTGCTTGACGCCGATGCGCTCAACCTGATCGCGCGACACCCCGATCTGGCGGAAAACCTCAGCCAGCGTAAAGCTGCCACCATCCTGACACCCCACCCCGCCGAAGCCGCGCGTTTGTTGAAAACCGACAACGCCACCGTACAAAACAATCGCATGAACGCGGCATTACAAATCGCGCAACATTTCAATTGCTATGTCGTCCTCAAAGGCACGGGCAGCATCTGCTGCCTTCCCGACGGTAAACGCTACCTCAACACCAGCGGCAACCCCGCGCTCAGCACCGCCGGAACCGGTGACGTGCTGGCCGGGATCATCGGCGCGCTGATCGCCCAAGGCTTAAGCCCGGATCGTGCATTACTGCTGGCGGTTTATCTGCACGGTGCCGCAGCGGATCGCTGGGTGCATCAGAATCGGGGAATGCTGGGGATGACGGCGTCGGAAGTGATTACTTCCGGGCGTGCTTTGCTTAATGATTGGGTTTACAAGAAGAGCAATGCTTCTCTATAAGAAACGAATTACAATTCCATAACATCATGATAATTAAATTTATATTCGCTCATCGACAGACTCATCTGATAGATCGGCATTTTCTTTCTTTTCGCAATTTCTAATAGTCTTGTCTTATTAATCGATTCAATTTTTGCACCTATATAAACGGCACTCGGTTTAGGCATTAAATAATCCATGTCTAAGTAAAATTGATTTACTGGAAGAACAAAACGCCACTCACTTTCATATGACCAGTCAGGTGATTTACGAATGGAAGACACAATGCAAAAATGACGATTATTGACATCCTTTCCTAATGCATTTTGTAGATGAAATTTTGTTGAGTCAAAAATATCTTGCTTATAGATTACAGGATATAATATTTGCCGATGTAAATCCCCCTGAGGCCAATTTGTCACGTCGTATTCGATAGCAAAACCTTTATGCGAATCTGCATAGTGCCCCCACATAACTACTGAATCGACTCTGGAGCTAAACGAACAAATTTTCACTCTTCTTTGCATGGATCGATTGAATCGACTAAAAATCTCCAGCGATAGCTTTCTTTCTATTGCAGACAATTCGGAAATTATCTTTTCTTTTTCTTCGCCCGAAATACCTTCATGAGTTCCAATCAGAATTTTTGATAATTCTTTCATTGGGTCAGATGAAGCTTTGACAGCAGCAACCTCAATACTCGACAAGTTCTTTTCAAAATCAGTTTGACTAAACCACTCATCTAGGTTGTTCTTTGAGAATTGCCGCGTCACCTCCTCCGTATCACATTTCGCTGCGCATTCATAAGGATCGTTGAATTTATCTGCTGAGCAAAGCCATACGGTATCATTTTTAAAATTAGATATTGCGTGATCGTTGATCGCTCGGAATTTGTATATCTTACTGGGAAAATTTTTTTCCTTTAGCTCGTAAGCAGCATTAATTGTATCAGGCGTTACCGTGCTCCCAGCCATTAGTTTGAGAAATTCATCGATCCACATGGCACTCAATGACAATTAAAATTGTAGGGTAACTTGATTTATTTCAACAAAAATAGCATTTAATTTGACCTCATCAAACTTTCTCATTGTTAGAAATAATGTAGTAAGTACAAAATCATAACATCCGACACAAGACTCATGAGTAACAAAAATTATGCAATTGCATCATCAGTGTATATCACGCCGACGATACTAATTTTTCACTGTTGTCCTCAGCCTCAGTAGATCCAGTGTCATTTTATCCCATTTGCCCTGAAAATATTTCTTCAGCACGTGCGCAAACACCGAATCCGCAGGTGTTACGCTGGCAAACAACGTGGCACAGGATTGCAGTTTCATATCGTCCGGCGAATCGAAGATTTCATGTGCAGAACGGCCGTTAATAGCCAGTAGCGCTTCGCAGCATTGCATCAATCTTGGCCCGAGCATGGGATGACTCAAATAGGCTTGTGCTTCTGCAACACTCCTGATCGCATAACGTTGCGACATTGCGCTGAATCCGAGTCCGGCGAATTGCGGAAAGATATACCACATCCAATGCGAGCGCTTGCGGCCACTGGTGATCTCGGCCAAAGCAATTTCAAAATCATGCGCTTGCGCTTGTACGAAACGTTCGAGATCGTACGGATCGTTACCATTGATTATCACTTCCCTCTCCTTTGCTGGAAATTATTTATCCGACGAAACGCATTCCAGCACAGCAACTCAATTTATAATTTGCCTATTTCCCGATTTCAATTGTTACTGTGAAGGATACCGGATGAGAACTACCGCGACGTTTAAAAATTTTTTTTTCGCAACAATATTAGCAGGATGGCTTGTGTCGATGCCGCTTGCCATAGCCGGCGACCTGATTGAATTACCCCAAGACGCCATCCAAAAACTGAAAATAGACGCCGGATTCGGTTGGGGGATTTTTAGCGGTACGATCTACAATGGCAACGATAATTACCACATCACACAACTCGTCGTCAGCATGACGCCGGTTCACGACCATCATCATATGCACATACATCCGAATATGTCGCACGATGCCAAAGTACATCAAATCGACCTGGATCTGCCGCCATCGTCCAAAGGTGCGCTATCGATGGCGTTGCCCAGCGATGTCGCCGATGTGCATGACTTCAAGTGGGAGATTCTGAAAGTCACAGGCCATCAAATTAACTAACTGATTAATATGCAAAAATCGTTAAAAAATATTCGCGGCATCCTGATCTATACCGTTGCCGTTGCATTGATTTCGTTGTTCTATTTTATTTACGCTTACACGGTTCATCCGATTCCCGAGGAACGTGAAACGTTTCTGACGGAAATCGGCGAAGGATTCGGAAAAATAGGCTTAGCGTTGTTAGTTTTCATTTATTGCCGCACACTGCTCAAGCTGTTGCTGGGTCAGGGAAAACTGGCACAGCGTTTACTTCCGGATTATATTCCGGCGATCGAATCATCGGCGTTGAACCGCCTGCTGGCTTGGCTGAATCGCACGCACATTTATTTCGGCATCGCCGCGGTTGCTGTCATTCTATTGCACATTGGGATGATGGATTTTTCGCGTTACCGTCATATTCTTTTCTTCCCCGCTTTATTGGGTCTTGTTATCTGGCAGGGTGTTTTCGGCATGTTTCTGACATTGCGCTATTCACCGGTCGAATTGAAAAAATTCTCTTACTTGGTGCATGCGCAGTTTGTCACAGGTATCGCAATCGGGATTTTCGCTCTCTTCGGTCATACGCTGATCGACGATTGATTGCCCGGCTAATCTTTAACTCTGAGCTGATTTCCAGTTGTTCACCATATCTTCATAGCGGAAAAACGATTGTTGTTCGTTTTGCCGGTACACAGTGTATGATCATGCGCTGATGTTTTGAGAATCACCGGCAGGCCTCTCTTGCAATTATAAAAATAAGCTATGGATAGCACGTCGAAAATTAAGATACTGATCCTTGATGACGATACTTTTATGCTCAAGCTGCTGTCGCGCATGCTGGCAAAGTTGGGTTACACCGCTGTCACTACCTGCGACAACGGTTCGGATGCATTGCAAAAAATCGATCATGCCGATACTTGTCCCGATTTGATCCTGCTTGACCTGAACATGCCGGATATGGATGGCATCGAATTTGTGCGTTATCTGGTAGACCGTCAATACCACGGTCAATTGATATTGGTCAGCGGCGAAGACGAGCGCATGCTCAGAACTGCGGAAAAACTGGTTCACGCGCACAAAATCCCGATGCCCGGTTATGTGCATAAGCCCGTAGACCCGAATAAATTATCGGAAATCTTGCAAAGGCTGGAAATTGAAACATCCATTCATCCGCAGTCGAGCGACAAGATCTACAGCGCGGATGATATCCGCTCGGCCATCGCCAATCAGGAACTGGTGAATTATTATCAACCTAAAGTCTCGGTGGAGACGGGTGATGTCATTGGCGTGGAAACGCTGGTACGCTGGCATCATCCGCAAGATGGCGTGATCATGCCAGACCGGTTTATTCATGTCGCGGAGGATAATAATCTGATCGACGATTTGACCCGCTTCGTGTTGAAGCAGGCGATCATTCAAGCGGGAAAATGGCACCGGGACGGACAAACCCTGCGCGTGTCGATCAATGTCACGATGGAAAATCTGGCTTCATTGGATTTTCAAGACATGGTGGTCAATCTCGTCAATGAAAACAACTTGCCGCCGCAGAAAATCGTCATCGAAATCACCGAAAGCCAGGTGATGGGATCGGATGCGCGCATTCCGCTGGAAATTCTCACCCGTCTGCGTCTCAAGCGGTTTCATTTATCTATCGACGATTTCGGCACCGGTCATTCATCCCTGGCGCAACTGCGCGACATTCCGTTTAACGAGCTGAAAATCGATCAAGGATTTGTTCATCGCGCATGGCAGGATGACACGCTACGCGCCATTTATGATGCCAGCCTGGCAATGGGCAAGCAACTGGGGATGGATATCGTCGCGGAAGGCGTTGAAGATCGCGACGACTGGGAGCTCCTGCGTCAAACGGGGTGCGATATGGCGCAGGGCAACTTCATCTCGCGCCCGCTGCTGCCTGCCGACCTGCTGCGCTGGATGGAAGAATGGCACACCAGAGTCCGCGCTGAAGCACTGACCGCCTCACCGGCACCTTAATTACACAATCGGTTTACAGATCTTTCCCGGATTTTGCAGTTAAAGTATCCAGATAGTTCCGTACTTCAATCAGTTGCGCATCAAACTGCGGCAGCAATACCGCCAGCTCAGCCGCATCGCTTTTCTTACCTGCTTGTTCCATGGCCGCGCATAACTCACCCAACGCCAGCGCCCCCACGGACCGGGCGGATGATTTCAGTTTGTGCGCCAATGCACCGGCAGTGGACAATTGACCGTCTTGATAAGCGGCGTGCAATTCCGCGGCAATTTTTTCTGCGCTGGCGCGAAAATCGAGCAGCATTTCCCTGATCATTTCCGCGTCGTCACCGACCAATTCTTCCAGCACGTGAACATTGACCGGCGCAGCAGCTGCTCCCGCCGCGCTCTCTGGCATCGCCTGGGCTGGTTCTGCCACAACCGCCGCTTTGGCGCCGGGCAAGTATTTTTCCAGAATCTGGCGTAAATCCTCCAGCTGCACCGGTTTGCTCAGGTAATCATCCATACCGGCATCGAGGCAATGCTCCCGCTCGCCTTTTAGTGCATTAGCGGTCAACGCGACAATCGGCATGTGTTTGCCGCCGGACTCCGCCGTGCGAATCGCCCTTGTCAGCTCAAAACCGTCCATTTCCGGCATATGCAAATCGGTCAGCAACAATCCATACTCACAGTTCTGCTTGCGCTTCAGCGCCTCCCGGCCATCGTTGGCAATATCCGCGGCATAACCGAGCAAAGTCAATTGCTGGCGGATGACTTTCTGATTGATGTCGTTATCCTCCGCCACGAGAATAAGCCGGCCTTGGCGCAACGCTTCCTCATGCGAAACGGGCGCAGGCTGAGTCTTGAAGCTACTGATTAGCGGCGCGCTCTCCGTACTCGCTTCCACCTTACCGGCGGCAATCGCCATCGCACGAAGCAACGATTGGCGGTACATGACGTCGCCATCGAGCGTGATGATATCGATGTCTTCAATGCGCGCCTGGCGGCGGCGGCCGCGTTTGATCACGACAAAGCGCGGTTCGATGAATGGTTGAGCTTTTTCCATTCCGGCTTCACCGGCCTGTTTTTTTATCTGTTCGCCGCGTGCATTAAATGCAGTGCGCAGAGCTTCAATGGAAAGCGTTTCTTGGCCTGCATCGATGACCACCAGCCATAACCCGGGTGCCAGATCTTGAATGACTTGATCAACTTCAGCGAAACTGGATATTTGTTTAACTTCCGCTCCCGCGCTGCGCAAATAGACCGCCAAATCATTGCTCAAGCTGGCGTTGTCGCCGAATATCAAGCAATTCATACCTTCCAGATCTTCGATCTTGTGATTCGTAACAGCGGTAGCTGGTAGCGGTTTGAAAGGCATTTGAATGATAAAGGTGGAACCGTGCTGCGGTTCGCTTTGCACAGTGATTTCCGCATCCATCAGCTCAGCTAGATGGTGCGAAATCGCCAAGCCAAGACCGGTGCCACCGAAACGGCGCGTGGTGGAGGGGTCACCTTGCGAAAAGGATTTGAAGAGTTTTTCCTGCGTTTCCTTATCCATGCCGATGCCGTTATCGGTTATCTGGAAAGTCACGACGATCTGATCGGGATTGGATTCAGTCAGCAATACCCGCACCGAAACCTTGCCTTGTTTTTCCTGCTTACTGGAAAATTTGATCGCATTGTTGATGATATTGACCAACACCTGACGCAGCCGCAGCGGATCGCCGACGACATTTTCCGGAATCGCAGGATCGATGAACAAGGTCAGTTCGACTTTCTTACTCAGCGCCAGGTGCGCCAACATACCGCACGCATTCTCGATGATGCTGGCGAGCGGCATGGGAATTTTCTCGATTTCCAGCTTGCCCGCTTCGATCTTGGAAAAATCGAGAATATCTTCGATGATGGACAGTAAGGCATAGGCGGAATCGCGGATCAGATTGGCCATTTCCATTTGATAACCGCTCAAACTGGTTTGCCGCATGACATCGATCATGCCAATCACGCCGTTCATCGGAGTGCGGATCTCATGGCTCATGGCAGCAAGAAACGCCGATTTGGCTTTATTAGCCTGTTCCGCTTCGATCCGGGCTTGTTTTAACTCTTTCATGATTTGCACATGTTCGCGGATGTCGCGCATTACGCCGGTAAAATGGCGTTTTCCCGCGACAAAATACTCGCTGACTGCCAGATACAATTCGATCCGCTCACCATCTTTGCGCACGCCTTCCACTTCGCGCCCCCGGCCGATGCCGTGAGAACCGGACAAATATGGGCGGCCGACATATTCCTGGCCATGCCCGGTGCGGCAATAATTTTCCATATAACCGATATGCCGGCTGCGATCCGGCTCAGGCACGATGATGGATATATTTTGACCGATCATTTCCTCGTGACTGTAACCAAACAATTTTTCCATCACCGGATTAGCGGAAAGAATCGTGCCTATTTCATCGGTGGTCACCACGCAATCCACCATGTGCTCAACCACTGAGCGCATTTCCTCTTCCTTGATCGCCAAAACATCGTTTGCGCGCTGCAAATCGTCGGTCCGTGCCGCCACGCGATGCTCCAATTCCTGATTGAGTTGCACCAGATTTTCTTCGGCTTTATTGCGATTATGATCGCTGGCACATAGTTTTTCGACCATCGCATTAAATGTGTGTGCCAGTTGCCGCATTTCATCCCAGCCTTCAATCGCAACCCGTTGATGCAAGTTCCCCGTGGAAATTTCCATTGCGCTCTGATTCAAATGCTTCAAGGGATTAACCACGCGGCGGTGGAACAATACCGCACCCAATAACGCGGCAAACAGCGTCAGAACCAAAATAACCAAACCGATGAAATGCACTTTATTAACCGAAGCAAAGGCTTCCTCGACATCAATTTGCACCGCGATGCCCCATTTCATGCGTGGAAGATAACGCCACGCCGCAACCACTTCCTTGCCGCGATAATCGATAGTCAAGGCAGCACCCGATTGACCTTTCAAAGCATTTTGCATGGCTTCGGAAGATGGCGGCATATTCAGCGGTATCCGGCGTTTTAGTGCTGCATCGGGATCGTATTTGAGCGGCGCCATGACAAGTGCGGTTTTTTCATCTTCCAGGCGCGCTACAACTGTTTCGCCACTGACACCCAATCCGACATTATTTGACAGTACTGTAAACACGCGCTGGCTATAAATCTGCAACGCCAAAACACCTTTGAGTTCCCCCGCCAGTACAATCGGGGTAGCGACAAATGCCGCGATAGCGCCTCTGGATGGCTCGTAGCGTTCAAAATCCGAGATACTGCTTTTTAAGTTATCCAGCGCAAAACGGGTAACCTTGCCTAGCCCGGTATCGCGGTAAGGGCCAGTGAACAAGTTCGTGGCAAAATCGGCTTCATGCGTTTGCGAATAGATGATCGTGCCTTGGGTGGAAATCAGAAACAAATCGTAATATTTCGCGTCCTCGACAAAACGCTTGAAATTTTCACGATAACTGGCATCCAAACGGCGGTATTCCTCCGAATCCACTCCGCTCTCCGTAAAAATTTTGGAAAATCCGACCATGGCGTCGTGTGTCGTGCTGGCATCACGGATCAGACTGGCGTCGAGCAAGCGTTCTTGCAGATAGCTGTCGATCTGTTCGAATTTTTTGTCGGCAATAGCGGAAACATTACGAATGGCCGATTTTTTGATTTCCTTCTCAAAGGTATGCAGAAGGCTGTTGCCGATCACCAATATCGGCAGCAAGGAAACCAACGTAAACCAGACAGCGAAACGCTGTGTCAATGAAGTAAATTTCATCAGTTCCTCCATGCAATGACTGCAAACGGGCCATTCAATCTATTTTCCTGTATTTGACTAGAAAATCAAACAGAAACAGGCATTGATTAAGATTGCTTAATGTAGCTTAATTATTCCAGCTAATCTTATTGCATTTGGATGCCGTAATCCCAGTCGGAATTATTTTTACAGCACACAGCCAGTACTTCGCCTCGGCTTCCATTTCGATTCATAAACCAATTGATAAAAATATCGAATAAGGGGGTAAAGGGGAGTAAAAAAGTGTTTTTTAGGCTGG
>JAFEGA010000046.1 GCA_018240285.1 Pseudomonadota bacterium
CTAATTTAACCGGACACTACTGATTAAGTTTACAAAACCTGCGGAGCTCTCAAATAATTATTTATTATTATGATAAAACAAAAGTTACTCATTTCTACTTTAAACCACTTCTGCCGGTGCTTGCTTACAGGGATGGGATGTATCTCCGCGCTCAAATTGAACAGTAGTATGCTGAATTCCAAACAGATCACGCAATTCATTATTAATTTGAACCAATAGCAAATCATCAATAACTGCATCTGGCTTGACTAGATGCACGGTTAGCGCAATTTCCGTCGTGCTCATTGCCCAGATATGCAAGTCGTGAACTGCTTCTATTCCTGGAAGACTAGCGAGGTAAGCTTCAACTTTGGCCGGGTGGATATTTGCTGGCACAGCATCAAGAGCAAGACTTAGCGATTCACGGAGCAAGCCCCAAGTGCCAATACCAATAATTACGGCGACCACAAGGCTCATGACTGGGTCCAACCACAACCAGCCCGTAAATTTTATGGTAATAGCTGCCAAAACAACGCCAAAAGAAACTGCTGCGTCAGCCATCATGTGCAAATATGCACCGCGAATATTCATATCTTGCTTTTGGCCGGACATGAACAGCCATGCCGTGAACCCGTTGATGACTATGCCAACTGATGCCACCCAGATGACTGTGTCACTTGCCACTGCTTCGGGATGGCCAAATCTGAGAATGGCTTCCCAGGCGATAGCGCCAACAGCAACAAGCAAAACTAGCGCATTAATCAATGCAGCCAAAATCGAAGTACGGCGCAAACCATAAGTATGCCGCTGTGTTGGTAACTTGCGTACTAAGACGCTTGCGCCCCACGCGAATAATAAACTCAAAACATCGCTGAGGTTATGGCCTGCATCTGCCAACAGCGCGAGAGAATTTGCAAATAAACCAAAAACAACTTCGATCACAACGAAACCTACATTTAGCGCAATCCCAATTGTGAATGCGCGATCAAAGTTTTTTGGAGCGTGGCTATGATCGTGGGGGTGGTTGTGTGCCATATATAGGTTCTTTTTCCGACATGTGAATTTCTAAAAATAGCGGATATATTAAAATTATATGGAACCGATCGGAGATTCGTAGACTGAACTACAATGGTTATGTCAACATGATCAGAAACATTGAAATAAAACGCTGCGCCAAATTATGGCACAAATTGCTCGCTGTCCCACTACGGTATGTATTTTAAGGAAACACAATGCGAAGAGAACAGCTGGAAGAAAATCAGATAGGATTATATGCTGTGGCCTTGGCTGTCGGGATGGGGCTTGGGTTGTGGAATTCTAGCTTTGGCGCAAGCCTGGAGTACTTGATTTCCCCCGTGCTTGCGCTGTTGCTTTATAGCATGTTTGCGCAAATCCCTTTTCTTCAACTACGCGAGGCGTTCGCGAATAAGCGGTTTACAGCTGCGCTATTGCTAGTTAATTTCATCATCGTGCCCATCGTTGTTTGGTTATTGTCACTTTTTTTGCCGGAGCATCCGCCGCTGTTACTAGGAGTATATCTGGTTCTATTAACGCCTTGTATTGATTACGTTGTGGTTTTTACTCACCTTGGTCGTGGCAATGCCCGGCTTGTACTTGCTTCCACGCCTTTGTTGCTGCTTACCCAGATGCTTCTTTTGCCCGTGTATCTATGGCTTTTCATGGGAGAACAAGCTGCACAAGTCATGAGTGCTGAGCCTTTCCTTGAGGCTTTTCTTGTATTGATTGTGTTTCCTCTAGGGCTTGCCTTATCAACCGAGTTCTGGGCAAAGCGCCAGCGTAGCGGTGCAATCTGGCTTGAAGTCACGGCGTGGTTTCCGGTGCCATTTATGGCGGTTACATTACTTCTCGTCGTGGCATCTCAAATTGGCAGAATAGAAGAATACCTCCCTGTTGTGGAACAAGTCGTGCCAGTTTATATTGCCTTTATGGCTATCATGCCCTTTCTTGCTCGCTTGATAGCGTATGCATTTCGCCTGGACACACAGGCAGGAAGAGCACTTGTTTTTAGCGCAGGGACGCGGAATTCGTTGGTGGTTCTGCCTTTAGCGCTGGCTTTGCCGGATGGTTGGATTTTGGCATCTGTTGTAATCGTGACTCAAACGCTGGTGGAGCTAATCGGTGAGCTGATTTACATACGATTGGTGCCTTCGATTAACTTTCAAGAGTCTAAAAGTTTAGAAATCTCAAAGGCGTTTAGCAAAAAGAAGGGGGCAGGATAAGTAAGTTGTGCTTCTTTCCTGGAAAGATTGTGCAGTCTTAAAAATATGCGGAGAATTAACTATTACCTCTTGCGGCAATAGCAATAAACAAACTGCTGAACTGTGCCAAACGGCGTGTGGTGCGCTTCTTTTTTATGTTCGACCAGCTGAAAAGTATCTCCAAATACCGCATGTAGGGTTTCAGGTTGGTATCGCATCACGGGCAGGCCACTACATTTTTCTGGCCCATCTTCGGCAAAAGTGGCAACAATCACATGTCCGCCTGGCCGAACCGAACTTAAGACCCGCTCGACATAAGCATGGCGATCTGCCGGATCAGTCAAAAAATGGAACACTGCACGGTCATGCCAAATATCGAATCGGTTCATGGGAAACTTTGCACGGGTAATATCGCCTTCTATCCAGTGAACAATATTCGCATGTTTCCCCAAACGCTGCCTTGCAATATCAAGCGCAGTTGATGACAGATCAAATACTGTCAAATCAGTATAGCCCTCGGCCACAAGGTCATCTATTAGTCTGGAAGTTCCTCCTCCCACATCAATAATGGCCGCATCTTTGCCGAGTCTTGTATTATGGATTAGTCGCAGAGACTGGTCAGCGTGTTCCTGAAACCAACTAACTGAGTCAGATGCCTTAGTGGTATATATCTGTTCCCAATGCTGCTTATTATCCATGGCGTAATTTCTCTAAAAGCTCAATACCTTATCTGAATCGTGAATCAGCGTATATAAATCCTGCATCGTGGATATCGGACAGATTCCTAACTCTTCAGACTGACGAAGCTTAAGACAGGTTCCACAAGCTAGAATTGCACCGCCTATATCCAAAAAACTGTGAATCTGTCCGGTAATATCAAACTTGTCCCTATCAAGAGATTCTACCTCAACACCTTTTCCGAGTAAAAACACTGAAACAATATCCCCCTGCTTGCGGGAGAAAATTCCAAGTCGGAAGGCGTTCCATACAGTTTCTGGGTCATTCGAATAAATGATAATTCCGAGTTTCATTTAATCTCCTTCAATTCCATTAGTTGTTCGTTAGCCTCGATAAGAAGCTAACTGTATGCAGTATAGAATTCTTTGTGTAGAAATTTGTTAAATTTTTAAATTGGAATCGTGCTAATCGGATTAGGGTTAGCGTGCCAATTTCTCGTAATTCGGTATGGGTACTAATACTCCGCATCGGCAGTACTTAGATTTGTAATGATTAATGGGATGGATCTGCTGTAAAACGTTGCTTCTGCTTCTATTGCAGTCTTGACGCATTGTGACTTTCTAATAATTTGACCCAGTACACTACGGTTCGGGTTGAGCAAAGCTAATACTTAGCGGGCTGTACGAATTTGCGTGGCCACTTCGAGATTGACATGATGGCTTCAATCAAAAATACGGAATTCTGCCAAGTTTATTTCGTATTTTTTTAGTTTGGCATAAACAGCACGTGAAGTAATTCCCATGTTCTCAGAAACTCTTTTTATATTTCCATGATGCTGTTTCAAAGCTGTCTCAAGGAACGATTGCTCTATTTTGGCAAGAGTATGTTCTTTTACGTCTTTCCATTCAACAACACTTTTGGTTTTAGCTGGAAGCTCTAAATCCAGTTCGGTCATTTCTTTGCCACTGGCAAACAGGATACTGCGCTCAAGAATGTTTTCCAGCTCGCGGACATTACCTGGCCAATGGTAGGCGCGGATTTTCCGCATGACTTCACGGCTTACTGATTCAACCTCTTTGTTATAGCGCTTGTTCAATCGCTGAATGGTCAATTGCACCAGGTAAGGTAAATCTTCCAGCCGTTCGGCCAAGGGAGGGATATTTAAGCGGACTACGTTGATACGATAGTACAGGTCATTGCGAAATAAATCCTGTTTTACGAGACTCTCCAGATTTTGATTTGTTGCAGAGATGATCCTTACATCGACTGCCAATGTTAGTTTGCCGCCAACTCTTTCCAGTTCCCCTTCCTGGATTACGCGAAGCAATCGAGTTTGTGCCGCTGGCGATAACGAGTCGATTTCATCCAAGAACAGAGTACCGCCTTCGGCTCGCTCAAAATAGCCTTGGTGTACTTCTATGGCCCCGGTAAAAGCGCCTTTTTCATGCCCAAACAAGGCGCTTTCAATCAGACTTTCCGGGATTGCACCGCAGTTAATAGCGATGAACGGTTTATGATAACGCTCGCTCATCGCATGTATGGCGCGTGCTATCAGCTCTTTACCCACACCTGTTTGCCCCTGGATTAACACCGTTGCCACAGTAGGCGCAATAACCTCGATCGATTGCAGTATTTTCTGCATCACTGGTGATTTTGCTATGATTGCAGGAGACTGATGCTTCTTTGATGCTTGCCTGCTTTGTTTGTGCCAAAGCAGCTGCATGCTTGTTTCAATTCGGCACTGCAATTCATTGATATCATTAATCTCCTTAACCGGCGTTGTGTCGGTATATTCCATTCCAGCATGCCCTATTGCTGCATGTGGATTGGTGTAAATACATACTTCACATTGGCCATCCTGACGAGCTATACTTTTTTTGATTTCAACCTTGGCATAACCAAAATTTCTAGCTGCGATACCTCCAAATACGCTGGAGGTCATCCTGCATAACTCAGGAAAGTTGGTAACTTGCTCGCCGAAAGGACAACGGGAATTGGTAACCGTTATGCAGTCCGGATTACTGGAAACGAGTGAAAATTTACCGCCGATATTGTTTTTGATGCCGAGTATGAGTTCGGTATAGCTTTCACTATCGAGTTGCTCACTTTTATGAGTATTCTCCCGGTAAGTTTCTTCAAAAAAGCATCCGGCAGTTTTGGCGATATGTTCAATCAACTGCTCGCAATGCTTTTGCCCCTGTTGTTCACTAGCATGCATCAGCTCAAGAATAAAGGTTTGCAGAAAAAAAACCGGTGTTAACTCAGCAAGAGGATTTTTGTTCATAGATTATGGATGATATGTGAAGTTAAACTTCATCAATTGAAGCACAGCTACACTAATGTAGCAATAATTCATAAATAACCCGTTGTAATTAATGATAAATATAATTATTTCTTAGTGGCATGGTATTTGCATGTAATTTTATCGCATCTAACAATAACCAGGTGTACGGGTTAACAGGCCGTTGAAAAACTTTTTCGAGGCTGCCGATACAAGGCAAGAACAGGTGAAGCGCAGTTTATGCTTAATCAATGAGCATTTTGAATCCATTTTTTTAAATGGTAACGGCAACACAGATAGTTTTTCAACGGCCTGTTAAATATCCGTTATGAATCCCTTTAGGGTCTATCGAAAAGATAGATCACTTAAAGTAATTTTAAAATTGCAACCTATTACCGAGGAGACTTAACATTGAAAACTCTCAAAGATGAACTAAACACACGCGTTGCCGCATATGATCACTGGGCACAGCGTCGCCGCCATGGGCCGGCTGGACATAACAACCTGAGATTATGGGTACTTGCCTGCATGGACGAACGTCTGCCGGTAGATGAAGCGCTCGGCATTCACGTAGACACACCGGCCGGACATGGCGATGCGCACTGTTTCCGCAATGCCGGTGGAATTGTCACCGATGATGCAATCCGTTCAGCGATGCTGACTTGTAATTTCTTTGGTACTAGGGAAATCGTCATCGTGCAACATACGCAGTGCGGCATGCTGTCGGCGAATGCAGCCGATTTGGAACAGGCTTTTCGCGACAAGGGGATCGATCCGGACAATATCGCGCTGGACCCGACCCTGCCGGAGCAGAAGCTGGAGAAAGGTGCGTTCGCCAAGTGGATCGGAATGATGGATGACGTGGACGAAACCTGCTTGAAGACCATCGAGACATTCAAAAATCATCCTCTCATTCCCAAGGACGTAGCCATCAGCGGCTGGATCTGGGAGGTCGAGACGCGCCGGCTGAGAGCGCCAACCCGAGACCCTGAAAAACGGGCCAGAACCGATGTCACCTCCGCTCAATTCGGTGTCAAAGTGAAGCAACCACCTCGTTGGAGCTAAGTTCAAGAGAAAAACCTGGAAACGTGATCACTTGTTGTGCCAAGTGGTCGCGTCATAACATTTCTGAGAAATGCCTTGATTAATGGATAGGGATTCTAAATGCCAACTTATGATTACTTGTGCACACAGTGCAAACTACAATTCGAGACACGCCATTCAATCAATGCGCCCAATCCAGATTGCCCGGCATGCGGGAGTACGACAGAAAAGGTTATTCTTTCTGCTCCTGCGGCGCATGGCAACATGGCGCGTGGCCGTGATCTGGCAATACGTTCACTTCAACCAAAAACCGATCCGGTAAATCACCTACACGTGCCTGGGTGCGGATGTAGTCGTCATAAGCATTAGGATATGTTAAGAAATGACCACTACTGTCTCGTTAACTTTCACAGTAGAGTCAACTGAATATCAGACGCGTGATTATGGAATGGCGGATCATCTCGCAATGTGACCTGACGCCCCAACGATTTAATCATCGGGGTTTTCTATACACTTTGTTCGCCGAACTTTCGAGCTCAATGGTTAATCCATCACGCTATAAAGCGATCATAAATTCACAAAATTTGTGTTTAATCGTCAACAAATAGCGTTAATTCTGGATCTTTTTTAAAGGATAAAAAGGTTATTAATGCAGTGTCATTTTGATGTCAATGGATACACTACTCCAATTTGAATTATTTGCAGTATGGCATGACGAGCTGTAATAGAGGTCTTTCATGTTGCAATGGAATTTCGCTATTTTTACGATATCGAAGTGTTAAAGTTATTGTAAGCATAACCACTAGCGTAATCGATTGAAATTTTCAGGCCATTTTCTGGATGTATGCATGACAGCTAATATGCGAATATCTCTGTCGGTTATTTGATAGGCAAGAATGTATGGAAGATCGCTCATCACTATTTCACGCGTACCAAACACACGGCCTGGGCGACCAATTTCGGGGTGGAGCGATAGATTATTGGTAGTAGCTTTTATTCTAATTAAAACATTATAAGCAGCATCGGCGTTCTCTTGTGCAATATAATCGCCAATTGATTTTAAATCTTCTAGTGCTTCATCGAGCCATACAACAGCGCTCATGCTTTGAATTTATCTATTATGGCATCAACATCATTGCTTGAATGAAATTTTGCATTTTTCCCTGAAGCAATATCCAGACGTTCTTGAATTTTTTTTGTTTGCCAATCGTAAATTTCCAGATAGTGATCAATAGCCTGATTAACTAACCAGTTTCTGGAACGATCCAGACTGTGCGCAATTGCATCCAGCTTTTCTTGTTTTTCTGGTGCCACTGATACACTCATGCGTCCTGTTTCGCTTGCCATTTCTTATTCCTTAATCAGAAGTAATCATGTTTAATCTTGGCATAGATAAGTATGATTTGCAAATTGAAACAGCAAACAGATATTGAAACAATCATTGCTAAGAAATGACTGTGTCAAATTTGTGCCAAACTGCGGCAGAAATACCATCATTTGAGGCTGTTTGACACTGGTTTTGTGCTTGGCAAGCATTGTAAGTGATTGATTATATTAATTGCATATTCAATGGCTGCGTCTCATAATCCCTTGGTCGTTGGTTCGAGTCCAACCAGACCCACCACAACAAGAGGTTAGATTAGTTTCTAACCTCTTTTTTCTTTCTGATGTGACAAAATTGTGTCATCAAGGATATTTGAAACCAGCTCGGCATGCTGCATTGCATGAGTTGCGGTTTAGATAGATGTGCATACTGCTTTACCATTTCGTCCGATTCCCAATCGCCGAACGATAAAGTAAATATCATCATATCCTGCTAATGTTGCAGCAATTATTATGACCTTTCCCTGTAAAAGCGCATTTCTTAACTGGGGTTACACTACAAGTTAAGGAGAGGAAGAAATGAAAGCAGAAAGGATCAAGAGAGCGTCGTATAGACTGGAATACAAATTGGAAGCGGTGCGATTGGTTCAGGAAGGTCAATCATGCGCAGCGACAGCCAAAGTTCTGGGAATGCCGAGTCAGACATTAGAGAATTGAGTTCGACAAGCGGCAAAAGGCCAATTGGCGAGTGCAGGGGCCGAGCCGGTCAGTGCGGGACAAATGGAATTGACGCGGCTGGAGGGTAGAGCTTGCAAGAGTGAAGAGAGCGCGGTATTCTAAAAAAAAGCGACGGCGTAATTTGCGCGGGGTAGTGTGCGAGTTTGGAAAGAACG
>JAFEGA010000047.1 GCA_018240285.1 Pseudomonadota bacterium
AGCCGGAGCTTTCTTGTTCCAATCTTGCGTTTCCAGCCAGTCGCGTACGAATTGTTTGTCGAAGCTCGGCGGGTTTTGGCCGGGCTGGTATTGGTTGGCGGGCCAGAAGCGAGACGAGTCGGGGGTAAGCACTTCGTCGATCAGGTACAACTCACCTTGTTCATCTAGGCCGAATTCGAATTTGGTATCGGCGATGATGATGCCGCGCTGTAACGCGTATTCAGCGGCTTCGGAATAGAGCTGGATGGCTTTGGCGCTGACTTTGGCGGTCAATTCCCGGCCTAGCAGTTTTTCCACTTCGGCAACGGCGATGTTTTCATCGTGCGCACCGGCGGCGGCTTTGGTCGAGGGGGTGAAAATCGCGCCGCCGGGCAATTTATCCGCGAGTTTCAAGCCCAAAGGCAATGGGATGCCACAGATTGCGCCGGTTTGCTGGTAGTCCTTCCAGCCGGAACCGACGACGTAACCGCGCACGATGGCTTCGATCGGCAGCGGTTTCAGGCGGCGGATCACGAAGGCGCGCCCTGCCACTTGATCGTGTTCCTCAGGAGCAACGACCGATTCCGGCGCGATGCCGGTCAGGTGATTCGGCAGGATGTGCGAGAGCTTGTCAAACCAGAATTGCGACAACGCGGTGAGAATTTTGCCTTTGCCGGGCACGGCAGTCGGCAGGATCACGTCAAATGCCGACAAACGGTCGGTTTGCACGATCAGTAGTTTGTCGTCGCCGACGGCGTAGATATCGCGGACTTTGCCGCGGTGCAAAAACGGCAGGCTCTTGATGGTGGTTTCAAACAATGCGGTTTCTGTCATGGTGTTCGCTTTAACTTTGGTCGAGTTGTTGTTTGATGCGCAGCGCTTCGCTCAATGCGGTTTCGATGTCGCTGTTCAACACGGTGAAATGCCCCATTTTGCGGCCGGGGCGTGCTTCGGTTTTGCCGTACAGATGCAGCTTGGCCGAGGGGTGTTGCAGCACGATATTCCAGTCGGGATCGCCGTTGCGCCACACGTCGCCGAGCAGGTTGATCATCACCGCGGGGCTGAGTTGCGCAGTGGCACCGAGCGGTAAACCGCACAGTGTGCGTACTTGCTGCTCGAATTGTGACGTAACACAGGCGTCGATCGAATAATGTCCGCTGTTATGCGGGCGCGGGGCGATTTCATTGATCAATAACGTATCGTCATCCAATACGAAAAATTCGACGCACAACACGCCTTGATAATTGAGATTCTTCGCAACCTGACAGGCGACTTCCTGCGCTTTTCCGGCCAGCAGTGGAGAAATCCGGGCGGGTACGATGCTGACGTCGAGAATACCATTCACATGCTGATTTTCGGACACCGGAAACGTCGCCACTTTGCCATCGCCACCGCGCACGACCACCACCGAGATTTCGCTTTTCAGCAGCATGAATTTTTCCAGCACGCATACGGCATGGTTCAATTGCTCGTACGCCGCAGGAAAGTCCGCCGTGCTGGTCACCTTGACTTGGCCTTTGCCATCGTAACCGAATTGACTGACTTTCAGAATACCGGGAAGCAAGTCCGCGGCATCCTGATCAGCAAAGTCATCTGGCTGTTGGATGACGGCAAACGGTGCCACGGCAAAGCCATTGATACTCAGAAATTGTTTTTCCGCAATCCTGTTTTGCGCGACCGAAACACTATAGGCATCCGGGCTGACGGCACAAGTTTTAGCCAGCTTTCGCAGCGAATTCGCGGGAATATTCTCAAATTCAGTGGTGACGGCGGCGCATTGCTGGCCAAATTTTTCCAATGCTTCCGGATCGTCATAATTCGCGCAAATGAATGCATCGGCAACGCGCCCGGCCGGGCTAGCACTATCGGGATCCAATACCGTGACCGAGTAGCCCATTTGCTGCGCGGCTTGCACGAACATGCGCCCGAGCTGCCCGCCGCCGAGCACACCGAGCATAGCGCCTGGCATCACCGGCATTATTGCGGCAACTCGGCGTTGAGAACGGATTCGGTTTGTTTGCGCCGGTATTCGTTCAATTGCATACTGAGTTCGCTGTTAGTGACCGCCAGCAACGCCACGGCGAACAATCCGGCATTGGCCGCTCCGGCTTGACCAATGGCAAATGTGGCAACCGGGATGCCTTTCGGCATTTGCACGATCGACAATAACGAATCCAATCCTTGCAAGTGCTTGGAATTCACCGGCACGCCCAGCACCGGCAGCGTGGTTTTGGCTGCAATCATGCCGGGCAAATGCGCCGCGCCACCGGCACCGGCGATAATGCATTGGATGCCGCGTGTTTTGGCTTCCTCGGCAAATTGAAACAGCAAATCCGGTGTGCGGTGCGCCGAAACCACTTTGGCTTCATACGCTATATGAAATTCATCCAGAACTGCAACGGCGTGCTGCATCACGTCCCAATCGCTGGTACTGCCCATTACAACACTCACCAATGGTTTAATCATTTCATGGTAACCGGTAAAAAATTAACAATAAATATCCACGCATAATGTTGTACTATCACACCCTGAAAACACGGCTGGCTATTTTATAAGCCTGTGCAATAATCGTGTTATTTATTTCGATCGCTGCAATCGATGGGCTGCTGGTATTATACGCGCCTGCTTTAACAGCGCGCTTTTCATTGCTGTGCGTTTACCAGCTCAATATCCACTGACACAACCGGTATTTGAATGAATTTTCAACGCGGAAAACAAAGTAACGAACCGGAAATCAATCTGATCCCGATGATTGATGTGCTGCTGGTCATCCTGATTTTTCTGGTGGTCACCACGACGTATTCGAAGTTTGCCGAACTGGAATTGACGTTGCCGGAAACCAGTGCGGAACAAGTCGATAAAAATACCCAGAAACCCAATGCGATCGATATCACTGTCAGCGCATTGGGAGAATATACGATCAATCTGGCGCCCATTAAATCCGCCAGCATCGAAAGCCTGCGCGATGCGCTGCTGACGGCAGCCAAAGGTCACGAAGACCCGTTCATCATCATCAATGCGGATGCTAAAGCCACGCATCAATCCGTGATTGCCGTGATGGAAGCCGCGCGTCTGGCGGGCTACAATAAAATCACCTTTACCACCGAAACGAATAATGCCCAATAGAAAAAGAGGGCCCCATGTTTGAATTGCTGAAAAATTTTTTCAATAAACCTACGAAGGAGACCACTATGTCTACAGTCAATGTCGATAATTTTTCCCAAGCGGCGCAATCCGGCTCGCAATATGTTCTAGCGCCCCTGCCCTATGCCAATAATGCGCTGGAACCGGTAATCACCGCCAATACGTTGAGTTTTCATTACGGCAAGCACCACAAAACTTATGTCGATAACTTGAACAATCTGTTGGCGAATAGCGATCTAGCCGGTAAATCCCTGGAAGATATTATCCGGGCATCCGCCGGACAAGCGGACAAAGCGGCGATTTTCAATAACGCCGCGCAAGTGTGGAACCATATGTTCTACTGGCATAGTCTGAAACCCAACGGCGGCGGCGAACCGTCAGCGGCACTTAAGCAAAAGATTGAGGCGGCATTCGGCAGCGTGGATGCATGCAAAAAGGAATTCGCACAAGCGGCGTTGACGCAATTCGGCAGCGGCTGGGCATGGTTGGTGCTGGACGGCGGTAAAATCACCATCGCCAAAACCGGTAATGCAGAAACACCGATTACCAAAAATATCCGGCCATTGCTGACCATCGATGTGTGGGAGCACGCGTATTATCTCGATTACCAGAACCGCCGCGCCGATTACGTCAATACCATCCTGGACAAGCTGATCAATTGGGATTTTGCCGCCGCCAACCTCGGATAATCCCGGATTTATGACTGATATCACGATCGCCCTGTCAAAAGGGCGAATTTTTGAAGACACCGCGCCGCTGCTCAAAGCCGCCGGTATCGAAGCATTGGATGACCCGGAAGCGTCGCGTAAATTGATTCTTACGACCAACCGCGCCAATGTCCGTTTGGTAATCGTGCGCGCGTCGGATGTACCGACTTACGTGCAATACGGTGCCGCCGACCTGGGCATCGCCGGTAAGGATGTGCTGCTGGAGCACGGCGGCGCTGGTTTGTATCAACCGCTGGATTTGAACATTGCGCGCTGCCGCATGATGGTCGCCGTGCCTGACGGTTTCGATTACGATTCCGCGGTGCGGCAAGGCGCGCGGTTGCGCATCGCCACCAAATATGTGCAAACCGCCCGGGAACACTTCGCCGCAAAAGGTGTGCACGTCGACTTGATCAAGCTGTACGGTTCGATGGAACTGGCGCCGTTGGTGGGATTGGCCGATGCCATCGTCGATCTGGTGTCGAGCGGCAATACGTTAAAAGCCAACAACCTGAAAGCCGTGGAAGAAATCATGCCGATTTCGTCCCGGCTAATCATCAACCAGGCAGCATTGAAACTGAAAAGAGACGCGATTCAGCCGGTTCTGGATGCATTCTCAGCAGCCGTCAACAAATAGCACCGAAGG
>JAFEGA010000048.1 GCA_018240285.1 Pseudomonadota bacterium
AAACAACGCTAGGAATTCTTACATATTAAAGGTTAAAACAAAATTTCATTGCGAGCAGTAACTGGCAAAAAGCATTTTTAATCATATTCTGATGTTGCTTTGCAATGCATTTGCTCACCCTGAAAAGATTCAACATCTTGAAGATATTTTTTATTCCCGCTTATCGTGTAATCATGTCAGCAAGCTTTAGCTTGCAATTCCCCGTGGTTTGCCATGGGGAATTGCAAAGGCACGCGCGGAGCAAATTTATTTAATCGCCGGATTCCGGCTTGATAAACGGAGGAGAATATGACATTCCATATTTTCTACATCAATGAATGTCTATTCAAATGCTGGCGGAACCGTTCAATTCATTGAGTTTTCAGGGGATGCCGACGATCAGGATGAATGGGCCGGGCATACGCTCACGTCGACCGATGGCGTCACCACGCACATGTATACTTTCCCTGCGAACCTGCCCGGTGAGGCAACTCTGCACAAGTCGGTCTTAGTAGCAACGCAAGGATTTTCAGAGCTGGGTTTAGTCACGTCCGACTACATCATTCCGGATGGTTTTCTGTTTACCGGCAGCGGCGACTCAATGACACAAGCGCAATGGCTCGAAATTGCAGCCAATTCGGATGTGAACGCCACGAATATCAACCTAATTTGTTTAAGGAAACTCTAAAAAACTACTGAGCACAGCCATGCAGAGTTGAAATCGAGAAAACTCCACAGCATGCTGAAGTGGTGTTCGATAGCTTGTTTTTTCAAAATAGCGGCATGACTCGCAAAATTAACCGGTAATCCTGCTTTTTAATGGCTGTGTCAAACACAGGGTAAGGCTGCACACCCAGCAATTCCAGTTTGTAACCAGAAAGTTCATGGATGATCGGATAAGAATCCGGTGAAGTCAGCGTGATCTTTTCAGAATCCTTTCCGGCACGGATGACATCGATTACGACACCGGCCTGCCCCGGCCAAATACAAGCAAGCCCCGTTGGACAGCGGGAATCTTCGGTCACATCGGAAAATTGGAGTTGCAGATCGGTGCCGCTGATTGTTGCGGTCTTACCCAGGGCAAGCTTGAACGGAAGATTTAATTCGGCGATATTGGTTGGCGCGTCGTCGCTATACCTCTGCACGAAAAACTTTCCGCTGTCAAAATCCAGCTGTAACTCAACATCGTACAAAAGATTATTGTTGTCCATCATGATCTGCGGAATACGCACTATCCGTTCAGCAGCGGAAAAGCTGGGCAATTCAACCGCGACTGCGGCGCCTGAAACAAAAAAAGCGCTGATTAAACCCAAAACAAATTGCGCTAGTGATATCCGCATGATATTGAATCTCCCTTTCATTTTAAACTAAACCAAGCACTTGTTCTTCATGGCTATTCCTCGGATTCGCACCCGCACGCTTTGCTGCCTTGTCCGGGATCGCTCCAGGTCAGCGAGCGATAGTCAAAGCCGTTTTCAATCGTGGGCTTAATAATGTCAAAGTAAGGGGAAATGTCGAAATCGCGCGGTGTAAACAAACTATAGTTGCGGATGTGATAGATGTCCGCGTAGCAATCTTTGTGCATCGGATTATCTGACCAAGTGCGCTGAATCTCCGGCAAAATCGGATAGCGCATGGTTTCAAATGCCTGCGCGATTAACGTTGAGCAGATGGCGCGCGTCGGGTCGCCGCTGCCGAATGCCAGCATGCGTCTGCGCAATCTTCTCGGAACCGGAAAGGTAGGCAGCAGATAGCGCGCGAGATCAAAAATATGCTTGAGATCATACTTCTGACCAATGCGCGTGATGGCATAATCCACCACACGCTTACGATCCTCATCGCTCAAACCGACCGGACGGCAAATCCGGGTGTGCATCTGCGCGTACTGCGCCAGCGGAATAGCGCGCACACCTTCCTGCAAATCTGCCTCCACCAATACCAAAGGCAATTCCCACGGCGCCACGGGAGGCAGCGCATTGCCGATATACAGCGCCGCATGCGACCAGGTCGATTGGGTAAGATATTTTATAGCGACACTGATACGCGTATTCCCTTCCACCAGCAACACATCGCCGGGCTGCAAATATTCTGAGAGCTTTTCCTGGCTAATGGTTGCAACTTGAATACTTTGCCGCACCGGTTTGGTTAAAAATCCCGCCAATCCACGGCCTACAATTTCAGTAACCCGCCCCATAAATCCTTCCCTTCCTTATGCTTAAATATATCTGCATGCGTTTTATCAGTAGCGCGACATTCCTGTCACGATAGAAAGCTATGCCGCAATGCATGGGATAATAGCCGCCAGCAAAAATTTGCTCGAATAAAAACCGCCTTCTATTATAGGCATCCGCACTTTGTTTTGTGATGGGTAATTTCCCAGTAAACGATGAATGAACAAACCGCCTATCTAATGGCTTTGGTAATCTCCGGCGTTATCGTAACTGTTTGCGTCGTGTTGCACTATGAAGCTTTGCGTTTTTTAAGCCGCACGGTTGGTGTGCATGTGCATAAGCGCATTGGCGTATTGGTGGTCATGCTGGGGTTGCTGCTCGCCCATATCGCGGAAATCAGTATTTTCGCCTTGGGTTATAGAGTCATGCAGTTGAGCGCGGAATTAGGTCACATTGCCGGTTTAAACGAAAACAACTTATTTGAATTTATTTATTTCTCATCGGTGGTATTTACCACGGTAGGATTTGGTGACTTGATTCCCATCGGTCCCATCCGCGTTCTCACGGCTGCGGAAGGGCTGGTAGGTCTGGCGACGATCACTTGGTCAGCATCTTTCACCTTTCTCGCCATGCAGCGCTTGTGGCCGCATCTGCTGACGCAATCGGAGCGTAACGCGAAGGACTGAATCGTGATCCGATGATTATTGCTTTTACTGCAAGCATCATCGGATCGGTTGACTTGATTCCGCTTATTTCAGCGCATTCAATTCCTGATTCAGCTTGGATTTGCACTGCTCACCCTTATTGCCGATGTCCAGCAAGCCGGAAGTGCGCATGCATTCGTTATACTCGAACAAAATCTCGTTCTTTTTCTGAGCGATTTCCAACGAAGCGGACAGTTGCTTGACTTGCTGCGCGATATTTTTCAGATTCGTTTCCGATGCCGCCCCGACACCTTCAATGCTTTCTTTCGTGGCGTCCAGTTTCTTCAGTGACACTTGATTGATTTTATGCACTTGTTCAGCGAAGGCTTGATTGGCTTTGTTGGAATAATTTTTTAATTCATCGACATTCTGCTGCGTGATACCAGCCAGCTTGGTCTGGTAGTTATTGAGTTCTCCCTGAACAAAGGAATTGATACTCTCTTTAAAGCCATCCAATGAGCTGTCGACTTCCTGCTTGAATCCAACCATCTTTTTCTCAATCAGCACTTTGACGTCGTCATCCAGTTTTTTGACGATCGTATCGGAAATTTTCTCAACTTGCGGGCGTGAGTCGATGATTTCTGTTTTTGCTACCGCCAAGTTGGATTTAATATCGTCGGCAAGCGATTTTTGCTTGCTGTCGATTTGATTGAGCGCATTTTTCTCATTTTCCGCAAACAACCAGGAAATCAGCATCAATTCTTTTTTCTTTTCTTGATTAAGGCCATGAATCATCTCATCCAGAATACTCGCAGCCGCTTCCTTATCCGCAATGCCTTTGGCATGCGCTAAGCTGGCCGAATCCAGTAAGCTCTGCAAACTGCCCTGAATTTCACTGACATTGGTGTTCGCTCTGGCGGATACCATCGATTGGCGGTAAAACTCGTACGGCAGATAAACCAGCCCGATGAGAGCGCACACGATTGATGCCGCCGCTTTCCAGCGTTTGTGCTGGATATAAAAACTCAAACCTAGAAATACCAATGCCAGCAAAAAAATAGGCATCAGAATTTGCACAATTTCCAGCCAACCTCTTTCTATCAGTGATTCAAACGAAACAAACTTCCACATTTTGGTAAAAAACTCGTTCATCGACGACTCCCCATAGGACGAAAAAAGCAATCAAATGTAACCTGTAAGAACTCTCAGGGTTGTTTA
>JAFEGA010000004.1:0-134966 GCA_018240285.1 Pseudomonadota bacterium
AAACAACCCTGAGAGTTCTTACATTTAATATGATATTTTTGTAGTACGCTATCAAAATCAGCGCTCGCTAACTTCTTAAAATTCAAACAATATGATGTTTGCAGTTTCCATATTCCGGGATAGAGCTTAATCTCATAAAATCAATAAACCCTTCTTCGATATGGAACACGGACAATACATAAAAGAATCGCTGCTTCCACTTGTCATGCGCATATTGCTGCTGGCATCGGCCTATTTCGCCGGGGGGAATGCAGGATTAAGCGTGCCTTACGTAGGTTCAAGTATCACCTTATTTTGGCCTCCTTCCGGAATCGCTTTGGCGGCATTGCTGCTATGGGGGGTGTCGTGCTGGCCAGGTATATTCGTGGGTGCGCTCGTCACTAACCTGTTTGTCGGTGATCTTACCTCATCTGTTGCGCTGGCAATCGCTTTCGGTAATACCGCAGGGCCCATGCTGGGAGCGCTATTACTCCAAAAAGTGATGGGATTTCAAAACGATTTCATGCGCGGACGTGATGTGACACCCTTTTTGCTGGTTGGGTCGGGCAGTATGCTGCTGACCGCCAGTATCGGTGTTTTTGCATTGTATGCCGGCGGGATGCTGCCGTTTGATTTACTGTCACAGGCCTGGATCGGCTGGTGGCTTGGCGATACGGTGGGTGTTCTGGTGTTTACCCCTCTGCTGCTGTTTTTGCTGAATGACTGGCGAACTTCGGTGTTGCAATGGCCGCCCATCAAATTGGAGTTTATTTTAGTACTGGGTAGTTGTGTCTGCCTTGCTTGGCTGATATTCGGCGGCGTTCCGGTCATTAGTCAACGCATGCTGCCGCTGGCCTTTCTGGTGTTTCCTCCCTTGATATGGGCGGGCTTGCGCCTGAGTGCTTTAGAAACTTTTGCAGTGGTTCTGGTCATTGCCTCGGTTGCCGTTATCGGCACGGCAAAAGGGGCCGGTCCTTTTTCCAGCGGCGATCTCCAGCTGGATCAATTAATTCTGTGCATTTTTATTGCCACGATTACGCTCATCGCTTTTATGATGATCGGTATCCAGGCGAGCCAGCGCAAAGCTGAACAACAACTGCACGAGAGTGAATCACGCCTTCGTTTGGCTTTGCAAGCGGCTAATCAGGGGCTTTATGATTTGAACGTGCAGACGGGGGAAACAATCGTCAGCCCCGAATATGCCCGGATGCTGGGTTACGAACCGCACTCTTTCGTGGAAACCAATGCCAGTTGGCTTGATCGCATGCATCCCCGAGACCGGGAAGGTGTTTATCAGATATACAAAGAATACATCGGCGGTCTACGCACAGATTATCAAGTGGAGTTCAGGCAACTCACGCAGCAAGGCGAATGGAAGTGGATTCTATCGCTCGGCAAAGTGATCGAATGGGATTCCGAGGGGCATCCGGTGCGGATGTTGGGTACACACACCGATATCAGCGACCGGAAAGCGAAAGAGCTTGCTCTCCAGCAAAATGAGGAAGCGTTGCTTCGCGCGCAAGCACTCGCCAAGCTTGGCAGCTGGCGCCTTGATTTGGAAAATGATGTGCTGACCTGGTCCAAAGAAACGTTTCGCATATTTGGCGTTGAAGATGATAGACCGCTGACTTATGAAGGTTTCCTGATGTGCGTTGTCGCGGAAGACCGGGAACGGGTCAATCTTGCCTGGCAGGCCGCTCTCCAAGGTGAATCCTATGATATCGAACATCGCATTGACGTGCGGGGGCAGATAAAATGGCTTAGAGAGCGTGCCGAGTTGACGCGCAATCGTGCGGGGACGCCCGTTGAGGTACTGGGAACCGTCGAAGATATCAGCGAGCACAAACGAGCTGAAGAAGAAGTCAATCAAGCCAGGAATCTCTTGCGCACCGTGATTGATGCCACGCCGGACTGGATTTTTGTGAAAGATCGGCAACATCGCTTTTTGTTAGTGAACCAGGCTTTAGCAAACAGTCAAGGGCTTAAGCCGGATGATATGTTAGGCAAGCCGGATACGGATTTCTGGCCGGAATCTGTATGTTACGGCGATCCAGCACACAATATCCGGGGATTGCACGCGGATGACGATGCGGCATTTGCCGGCAAACGCATACACAATTCAGCCGATCAGGTCATGCTTGCCACTGGTCAGTTACGCTGGTTTGAAACCGTCAAATTGCCGTTGCGCAACGATAACAGCGGAGAGATCACCGGTATCGTAGGCTATGCGCACGACATTACGCAGCAAAGGAAAGTGGCGGAAGAATTAAGCACGGCTCTGGAAGAATTGCGGGTGTCCGAGCGCCATCAACGGGAATTACGGGTGCTGGCGGAACGGGAACAAAGCCGCATGGGTGCATTGCTTTCCGCCATGAGTATCGGCATATTGTTTGAGGACAATCAACAGCGCGTGGAATATGTCAATCCGGCATTTTTACGGATGTGGGGTATCGGTGAGCATGAGAATTTATTGAACAAGCCGACCCGGGCCATCCTCGAATGTTCCAGCGAGCGGTTCGCGCAACTCGATCATGCTTCCAAACATGTGTTGAACATGCCGGATACGCATGAAACCAGTGAACGCTTCGAACTTGAGCTGAATAACGGACGAACGCTTACGCAGTTGTCTTATCCTGTCGATGATGTCGAGGGCCGGATTATCGGGCGGTTATGGCTCTACGAAGATATTACGCTAGAGCGGCAAACGGCACAGCAACTGCTGTATCTGGCGGAACGCGATCCATTGACCGGTTTGTATAACCGCCATCGGTTTCAGGAAGAATTGAATAATCTGATTGCCGCTTCATTACGCAGCCACCAGAAGTTTGCGTTGTTGTATTTCGATCTCGATGATTTCAAATATATTAATGATACTTTCGGGCACCGGGCCGGAGATACCGTTCTGGTTCGAACCGCCGGAGAGATTTCCAGCATTGTGCGTCACATAGAAGTGTTCGCCCGTTTGGGGGGCGACGAGTTTGCCATTCTGAGCCATCTGCAACCGGATGACGATTTGAATATTCTGCCCGCCCGGATAGTAACGTCGATTTCATCGATTCCATTGCATTTCCGCGGAACCAATATCCGCCTGACGACCAGTGTAGGCGTCGCCATTTTCCCCGAGCACGGTGAAACAGCTGAAGATTTGGTTGCGCATGCGGATACCGCGATGTATCAAGCTAAGAATCAAGGCAAAAATACCTGGGCCATCTACGATCCGCAGCGCGATTCCTCGGCAGCCATGATGCACCGGATGACTTGGTATAACCGGATTACCCAGGCGCTGGAACAGAATCTTTTTGTAATCCATTTTCAAGGTGTTTACGAAACCGCTCGCAATACCATGACTCATCTGGAGATCCTCGTCAGGATGCGCGATGTGGATGAACCAGGGCATTTGATCATGCCGGGCCAGTTTATTCCCATAGCGGAAAAGAATGGACAGATTGTCAATATCGACCGCTGGGTGATCCGGCGCAGCATCGAGCTGCTCGGTGAGAATCCGGCTATGCCGCCCGTCGCGATCAATATCTCCGGCAGGACGTTCGACGATCCGTCGATTCCGCAGTATATCCGCAGCTTGTTAAGCGAGCTGCAAGTGGATCCGGCACGCCTGATCATTGAATTGACGGAAACGGCGGCGGTGTCGGACATACAGGATGCGCAACGTTTTATCGAAACGGTTCATCAAGCCGGTTGTCGTGTTTGCCTGGACGACTTCGGCAGCGGTTTTTCAACGTTTGGCTATCTGAAATACCTGGGAGTGGAAATCCTTAAAATCGACGGATTGTTTATCCGCGATCTTCCGAATAACCGGGACAATCAGATTTTTGTCAAAGCCATGGTGGAAGTCGCGCGCGGGCTTGGTAAGCTGACCGTGGCGGAATTCGTGGAAGATGCGGCCACGCTGAGCATGGTAAGAAGTCTGGGTATCGACTTGGCGCAAGGTTATTACCTGGGCCGCCCGGAAGCGGAGATTCCGGTCAAATCCTGACATAAAATTCAACAACCGCCCGGTTTTCAACCAAGCTCGGCTCTGATTCTGGCGATGCGCGTTTCCCGCACACCTGCATTGATGGCTGCGGGTAATGCGGCAGAATCCGCAATACGCTGGCTCAATTCGGCAGCAATGGCACCGGCATCGACACTTTTAGCCGCGCCATAGGCCTGCTGAAACCGTCCAAACGGAATGTACGGTTTGGTTGCATAACCGGGGCGGCCGTGAAAATCGCACGCGCAGGCTTGCAGGAATTCGTCGAAGCGGCCAGGTTTGCGGTAGGCATCGACCGCTTGCAGCATGTCCGCCATCGTGGCCGGTCTCAGTTCTTCCGCGCGATGCACGTCGCCATGATAACGGGCAACAAGCAAGGCAAGATCACGTACATCTTTAGGTGCACGGATGCGCTCGCATAAATTCTGTGTCAGTTCGATGCTGCGCGCTTCGTGACCGATATGGCGCGGCCATTCCTCGGGAGGTGTCGTGCCCTTGCCGAGATCGTGCGTCAACGTGGCAAAACGTACCGGCAGCGAATAGTTTTGCGCGGCGGCATAATCGATCGCCAGCATGATATGCACGCCGGTGTCGATTTCCGGGTGCGCGTGCGCCGGTTGCGGAATGCCGAACAGCACATCGACTTCCGGCATGATGCGCGCCAGTGCGCCGCATTCGCGCAGCATGTGGAACATCCGCGACGGATTCTTTTCCATTAGCCCGCGCGACAATTCCTGCCACACGCGCTCGGGCACCAGTGCATCCACTTCGCCGTTATGCACCATGTCGCTCATCAGCGCGAGTGTTTCCGGGGCGGCGTGAAAATTGAAACGCGCGGCAAAACGTGCCGCTCTCAGAATGCGCACCGGATCTTCGGAAAAGGCGGGGCTGATGTGGCGTAGAATGCCGGCTTCCAGATCGGCTACGCCGTTGAATGGATCGATGATGTTGCCATCCTCATCCTTGGCGATCGAATTGATGGTCAGGTCGCGCCGCGCGAGATCCTCCTGCAAAGTGACTTGCGGCGAGGTGTACACTTCAAACCCTTTGTAGCCGAGCGAAATCTTCCGTTCCGTACGCGCCAACGCATACTGTTCGTGTGTTTGCGGATGCAGAAAAACCGGAAAATCCTTGCCCACCGGACGATAGCCCAGCTGCACCATTTCCTCGGGTGAAGCGCCCACCACAACATAATCGTGATCCTTGACCGGTAATCCGAGCAGTTCATCCCGCACCGAACCGCCCACAAGATAAGTTTTCATGGTTTTTTATTGAGAATAGGTTACTTAGCCGCGCGCACAACGCCCAGACGTTCCTTGAGCAGCGGCGCATCATGGCCGTGATCGAGAACCTTGGCGTAGTATATTGAGTTTTCCAAGACCTTTTTGACGTAATCACGCGTCTCGTTGAACGGGATGGTTTCCGCATAAATCGCGCCTTCCAGCGGTACCGTATTGTCGCGCCAGCGTCTGGCGCGCCCCGGCCCGGCGTTGTAGGCGGCGGAAGCCAGCAGCGGTTGATTGTCCAATGTGCTGAGCACATGTTTGAGATAGTACGTGCCCAGTTGTAAATTGGTATTCACATCGACCACGAGATGCTGGCGGAAATTCGCGATGCCCAATTGCTTGGCGACCCATTCCGCGGTCGCGGGCATCAATTGCATCAAGCCGGCCGCACCGGCATGCGATTTAATGTTCGCGATAAAACGGCTTTCCTGGCGGATCAAACCATACACCCAAGCTTCATCCAGTTCATGCTGCTGCAGAACTTTTTTGAGTGCGGTGCGGTGCGGCGATAAAAAGCGCAAATTGAAATCATGCTGTGAGAGGGTGCGATTGGCGGTATTGATCGCACGATCGTATAAACCCTGGCGTTTCGCAACTTCGGCAGCAGCCAGCAGTTCGGCATCGCTGAAATTGCGCGTGGTCCAACTCCATTCCCGCTGTGCTTCGGTGCGCAAATTCATGCGCGAAAAAGCCAGCGCGCGCTGAATTCCGGGCTTACGCTCCATTGCGGATACCTCGCTGTTGCTAGCGCGGTAGGTTTTTTCCGCGATGCTGAGCATAGTACCCAGCTCTTCCCGGGCCAGTTGGCCATAAAAACTGTGCTCTTCGCTGAGCGGAATAAAAATTTGATTGGCGTCCAGCGGTTTACCTTTTGCCTTCAAAGCGCGCGCTTTCCAGTAACGCCAGGTATCCGTGTGCTGCTCGGCCGGTGACATCCGGTCGATGGTTTTCAGCACTTCGTTCCAGTTAGCACCCCGCAATGCGGCACGCACTTGCCACGCCAGCACGGTGTCCGATGCCGGGTAAGGATTTGGGGTGTTTTGCGCTTCCCGGAACCAATCCAGCGCGCGCGGATCATGCCGCATGGCGGCGCGATGCCCCAATCTTGCCAGAAAATAAGAGCGATCCGATGCGGTCAGCTGATTCTTGATTTTCAACCAGTGCTTATAGGCTTGGTCGGTATCGTTACGCAGCAGACGCAGCAGCGCGAACAAAACAATCTCACGGTCACTGCGTGTCTGGATTTTTTGCTTCAAAGACTCCAGGTAACGCTGCGGATTTTTCGCAGCGTTATTCAGATCGGCGCTATTGAGCGCTTCATGACTGGGCAAATATCGGTTCACGTGGGTGGCTACACCGGTCTGGCCTTCTTCCAAGGCCGAGCGGATTCTGCGCCAGATATCTTCCGGCGTAATCTGCTTACTGAAAATGAGCGCTTGAAAAACAGGCGTGCAGCTATCCGGCAGACTGGACGGCGTAAACCATATCGAACGTGCGCCAGTCAGTGTCGTAGTATCGCGTTTGTGCAGACGGTGCTGATAGTGATAGCACAGTAACTCGGTATCTTTATTGGCCAGCAAGGCATATTCGGTTTCAAAAAGCGGCCATTGCTGATTCTTGCCGAGTACTTTCAGCCAGTCGCTGCGCAATCGGTCCGCGACCAGATCACCGTCGTAGCGAGTCAGGAAAGAGCGGATTTGCGCGCTATCGACCGTGCGCAATGTCATGCGCAGCTGATAATACTCGACATAAGGCCATAGCACGTGGCGTTGCAGCCGTTTCGCGTAATCATCGAGAAGCTTGGCGTTGCCCGATTGAAAGGCTTCCCGGGCGCCAAGGAAATCGCTGTCCTGATTGGCCGTTGATGTTCCAACGTAAGCTAATAGTATCAATGCAAAAAGAAAATTTTTCATAGCTATTAACCTTGCAGATTTACTGACAGGATGGAAAAAACGCTGATTGATATTTTACAATGAAACCGGGCTCTCACAGCGGCGCTGTAAGAGCCCGGAATCCACTTCAAATCTTAGTTATGACGAACCGGCTTTAGATCACACCTTGACCGAGCATCGCTTCAGCTACTTTGACAAAACCGGCGATATTCGCGCCATCGACGTAGTTCACGCTGCCATCGGCTTTGGTACCGTATTTCAGACAAGATCTGTGGATCGCTTGCATAATTTCCTTCAGGCGCGCATCGACTTCTTCGCGCGTCCAGGACATACGCATGGCGTTCTGGCTCATCTCCAGGCCGGATGTGGCGACACCGCCGGCGTTGCTGGCTTTGCCCGGTGCATAGAGCACTTTGTTGTGCAAGAAGCATTCGACGGCTTCCGCGGTCGATGGCATATTGGCGCCTTCGGCGACGCAAATCACGCCATTTTTGACCAGCGCCCGTGCATCGTCTCCGTTCAATTCGTTTTGCGTGGCGCATGGCAGTGCAACTTGCACCGGCACATGCCAGGGTTTTGCGCCCGGCAGATAGGTGACATTGACCCGTTTGGCATATTCGTCGAGGCGCGCGTATAAGTGGTTTTTCACTTCCGCCAGAATCGCCAGTTTTTCCGGGGTGAAACCGGCTTCGTCGACGATGGTGCCGCTGGAATCGGATACGGTTACCACTTTGGCGCCCTGCGACATGGCTTTTTCCACGGCGAATTGCGCCACATTGCCGGAACCGGAGACCGAAACGCGCATGCCTTCGAGTGAGCGTCCTGCGTGTTTCAGTATTTCCTGGGCAAAATACACAGTGCCGTAACCGGTTGCTTCCGGGCGGATCAGCGATCCGCCGAAACTCAATCCTTTACCGGTAAACACACAATCCGCGCGGTTGGATAGTTTTTTCATCATACCGGCCATGAAGCCGACTTCGCGCCCGCCCACGCCGATGTCGCCCGCGGGCACGTCGGTGTCCGAGCCGATATGACGGAACAATTCACTGATGAACGCTTGGCAGAAACGCATGATTTCGCCGGGGCTTTTTCCTTTCGGATCGAAATCGGAACCGCCTTTGCCGCCACCCATCGGCAATGTGGTCAGCGCATTCTTGAAAGTCTGCTCAAACGCGAGGAATTTAAGAATCGACAGATTCACCGAGGGATGAAACCGGATACCGCCTTTATAGGGGCCAATGGAAGAGCTATGCTGAATGCGATAACCGCGATTGACTCTGACTTCGCCATGATCATCCACCCAGGATACGCGAAATATAATCACCCTCTCCGGTTCAACCAACCGGTCCAGCAATCCCTGCTCAGCGTAACGCGGATGTTCCAATATGAACGGCCACAAACTTTCAATGACTTCCGTGACGGCTTGCATGTACTCTGGCTGATTCGGATTGCGTTCGGCGACATGAGTGCTGAACTCCTGAAGACTCTTATATTTCATTTTATTTCCCCGGTAATTGGAAGGTTATCTGCAAATAGGCCAATTTTGCCAAATTAATTCCTAAGCTGCACTGAATTTTTGTTAAAAAATGGGGTTTTTATGCAAGAGACCTCGGCATGGCTCAAAGCGGATGGTTGCCGATAGGAATCTGGAATGGTAGTTTAGGCGGCAAACCGGTTTCAGTGCCCGGCTGGCGATGGCCATGCTGAAATAAATTGCCTTGTATGTGAACCGGCAAATACAAGTGCGCAATATCGCGATCAAAGGAGAGTATTATGCCTATGTCAACAGTATGCAAAATTTGCACAAACCTAAAACCAAACCTGCAAATGAATAAAAGCCTGATCGTGCTTGTCTGCCTGACTTTCTTGATAACATCGCCGGTTCACGCGGCAGATAAAGCAAGCGAACAACGGCTGAATGAAGTCGCCGAGCGTGGTTCGCATGTCATGCCGTTCGATCTGGAGAAAACCACGCATATTTTTTCCAAGACGGACACTGGCGGCATTCAGCAGGTTATTGCAAAGGACAAATCCGATACCGTGCAGATTGACCGGATACGGTTGCATTTGTCGGATATTGCCCGGCAATTCCAGCAAGGCGATTACTCGAATCCGGAAAAAATTCACGGTGCTACGATGCCTGGGTTGGCAGAGTTGAAAGCGGCCAAACCCGGGCAGATAAAAATTGTGTATAAAGAATTGCCGGATGGCGCGGAAATCACTTATGCCACGCATATCGAAAAGCTCAAGCTGGCTATTCATCAGTGGTTCGATGCACAATTAAGCGATCATGCCCGTCATGCCGTGCCGGGCCATCCGCATGATTCCGGCCACCATCACCATTAGTAATATGGAGCAGGACATGATGAATCCGATCGGGCGAGGATAAATTTATTTTCAATTCGCTATTAGCCATTTGTTTGGGTGCATCTCTCGGCGCCGTGTTGCGCTGGCTGCTGGGCATGTCGCTCAACGCGCTGTTTCCGGCCATTCCTCCCGGCACGTTGGCGGCGAATCTGGCCGGCGGCTATCTGATCGGCGTCGCGCTGGCTGTTTTTGCCCATCATCCCGGCTTGGCACCCGAGTGGCGCTTGTTTGTCATCACTGGTTTCTTGGGCGGCCTGACCACGTTTTCCACGTTCTCCGCCGAAGTCACAACGCTGATTCAGGAGGGGCGCATGCTGTGGGCTTTCGGTGCAATTAGCGCGCATGTGGCCGGTTCATTGGTAATGACGATGCTGGGATTGGCGACTGTTTCTGCATTCAAGACCATTTGATTCCAGGGAGAGAGCTATGAGAGGCTATCAACTGACTTTTTTCACCCAGCAAGAACGCCAGCACAATCACCAGCCGCTTGGAGAATGGCTGCTGCAAGCCGCCATGAAACTGGGCATCGGCGGTGCAACGCTGATCGTTGCCAGCGAAGGTATCGGACACGACCGCAAACTGCACGCCGCGCATTTCTTCGAACTGGCCGATCAGCCAATCGAAGTGACGATGGCCGTCAGCGGACAGCAAGCGGAATGCATGTTTGAACATTTGGAGCGGGAAGGTGTAAAGGTGTTCTACGTCAAAACGCCGATTGAGTTTGGTATGACTGGAAAATGATGTTTAAGCCTCGGATGCGGCACAAGCTGCTTGTTTCTGATGGCATCACTCTGTGCATCGCCCAGCGGATTCGATGGGAATGGAAACCGTAATTAAGAAAATTTCTGGTGTTGTTACTGAAAGGAGTTGTTCATGAGTGATGTCATTCTGCAATCCATCCTAACCTGCCCGGTGTGCGGTCATATCAAGACGGAAACCATGCCTACGGATGCTTGCCAGTGGTTTTACGAATGCGAGCAGTGTCATGCTATGCTTAAACCGAAGCCGGGTGACTGCTGTGTTTATTGTTCCTATGGCTCGGTGCCATGTCCGCCCGTTCAGATGCGGGGTAAGAATGGGAGTGACCACTGTTGTGTCTAGGCGGCGCGTTGTGCGGCATGTTGAAAAAAATTTTTCATATACGAACCACGATGACGTTTCTCCGCCTAATGGTGTTCTCTTAATGTTCAAGGCTGCCGCCGGTGAATTGGAAATGCATCAAGTTACCGTCAACCGGATTGTCAGTTACGGATCATCCATTCCACCAGACCTGTTGCGGCAAAATAGGCCAAGCTGATAAAGTCGGGCTTCGATCTTCACTATCAAGGAGCATCAAATGCGAAAAACGCGAATGATCATTGCCTGTTTGCTGATTTCTACATCCGCGTTTGCGGCGGATATGGATAACCGGCAAACGCTCACGCTCTCCGAAGCTCAGCGCAGTCACGTGCTGGAGGAAATGCGGGCATTGTTGTCGGGCACGCGAGACATTCTGGCGGCGCTTTCAACGGATGACATGGTGGCTGTTTCCAGGTACGCCCGTCCTTTGGGATTAGGCATGGCGCATAAAGCCGAAGATCATCTCAAGAGCGTGCTGCCCAGGGAATTCATGCAACTCGGCATGTCCTTGCATCAGGATTTCGATCTAATTGCCGCGGATGCGGAATCCAAGAAGGATTCCAAGCTCACGCTGCGGCAGTTGAGCGACGCCATGGCCAAGTGCGTCGCCTGTCATGACACCTATCAAATCAATACGGCACCGGCATCCGGACAACCGGTGCAAGCTAAGGAACATGGACATCATCACCATCATCATTAGGGCTTAAAGCAGACTCCAAGGGACGTTCGGTTTTTGCTGCGTTGAAAGCAGATTCAGGCAGATCTTTGTGCAACCTTAAGCAATCGCACTTACAGCATAAAGAGCGGTCGAATTATCACCATGAAAAAAATTTCCCGCAGAAAAATGATCCAATTCGGCGTATTGAGCGGTCTAGCCGGTGCGTTGGGCGTTAATGCCAGTATTGCCAAAGCATTGGCGCTGATGCCGACCCCCTCAGAAACGGAAGGGCCATTTTATCCGGCGCAGGATCAGCAAGACAAAGATGCCGATTTGACGCAAATCGATGGGCATGCCGTTGCTGCGCAAGGCCGCTACATTATCGTCAGCGGCCGTGTACAGGATGTTGCCGGGTATCCAGTGGTAAAGGCCATGCTGGATATTTGGCAGGCCGATGCCAATGGCCGCTACCGTCATCCGCGCGATCCTAATCCGGCAAAAGCGGATGAAAATTTCCAGGGTTGGGCAATTCTCCGCAGCGATGAAAATGGATTTTTCCGCTTCAAAACCGTGATGCCCGGTGCTTATCCGGCCAGCGGGGCCTGGACCCGGCCGCCGCATATTCATTTCAAAATTTCAAAACCCAGCTACCGCACGCTGACGACACAAATGTATTTTCCCGATGAGAAGCTGAACAACAGCGATTTATTATTGAATGCGAAACCGCCTGCGGAGCGTGCTGCGATGACGGCGAGGCTGATCGCACAGCAAGGCATTCTGCCCGTTTACGAGTACAATATCGTTCTCGATCCACTTCGCAGCGAATAAATCATGACAACCAAACACAGTAAATTGCTTATTCTGGGCTCCGGGCCTGCGGGTTATACCGCCGCGGTCTATGCCGCGCGCGCCAATCTAAATCCGGTTGTGATCACCGGACTGGCGCAAGGCGGGCAATTGATGACCACGACCGATGTCGATAACTGGCCGGCCGATGCGATGGGTGTGCAAGGACCGGAATTGATGGAGCGGTTTCAGAAGCACGCCGAGCGTTTTCATACCGAAATCATTTTCGACCATATTCATACCGCCAAGCTAACGGAAAAACCGGTGACGTTGATCGGCGATCAGGGAACTTACACTTGCGATGCGCTTATTATCGCAACCGGCGCTTCCGCGCAATACCTCGGCTTACCGTCGGAAGAAGCGTTCATGGGACGCGGCGTATCCGGTTGCGCGACCTGTGACGGATTCTTTTACAAAGGGCAGGATGTCGCCGTGATCGGCGGCGGTAACACCGCGGTGGAGGAAGCCCTTTATTTGGCGAATATCGCGCGCAGCGTGACCGTGGTGCACCGGCGCGATCAGTTCCGTTCGGAAAAGATTCTGATCGATAAACTGATGGAAAAGGTGCGCAACGGCAACGTCAAGCTGGCATTGAATCATGTGCTGGAAGAAGTGCTCGGCGATCCATCCGGAGTCACCGGCATGCGCATCAAAAGCACGCAGGACAATGCCACGCAAACGATCAACTTGCAGGGTGTTTTTATTGCCATCGGCCACAAACCCAACACCGATATTTTTACCGGCCAATTGGACATGGAAAACGGCTATATCGTGACGCGCGGCGGCGGTCAGGGCAATGCCACGGCAACCAATATACCTGGCGTATTCGCTGCGGGCGATGTACAGGATCACATTTACCGCCAGGCGGTTACGAGCGCCGCGAGTGGCTGCATGGCGGCGCTGGATGCAGAAAAATACCTCGATCATTTGAAATGACAAATGAACCGAGCACCTTGTGATAAGCAGTCAGCAACAGGAGATGACGCAAAAAGATCCCAACCCGGATGACGATGACGCGGCGCTGTTTCACGCCGCCATGCGCGATGTAGCGCCGTTGCCCGCCGCCAATACTGTCACACCTCATCACTCACCCGTTTCTCCGGTTCCGCGCAGAAGACAACAGCAGCAATCCGTTGTGGAAGATATGCTTTCAAACCATATCGCCATCGAAATCGAAGCGGGTGAGGATTGGTCTTATGCCCGCCCCGGCATGTCGCATCAAACACTGCGGAAATTGCGGCGCGGCCACTGGGAAATTCAAGCGAATCTCGATCTGCACGGATTCACGAGCGACGAGGCCCGGCAGGCATTGAGTATTTTCCTGGATGCTTGCACACAACGGATGATGCGTTGCGTCCGTGTCATTCATGGCAAAGGATTGAGCTCGAAGAATCGCGAGCCGGTTCTCAAAACCCGGATCGGAAACTGGCTGCTGCAACGCGCGGATGTGCTGGCTTTTTGTCAGGCCCGAGCGGAAGATGGCGGCGGCGGTGCTATTCTGATCTTGCTCAAGGCCAAAGCGTAGATATTTTTACAGCGAAGGATTGGCTTCCTGCGGGAAAGCTTTTTCGTATTTGCTTTGGCATTCAATGCAGCGCTGCGCCGAGGGTTGCGCCAGTAACCGCTCAAACCCGATTTCGCCGCCGCAGTCGATGCAATCGCCGAATTCCAGTTCGTTCAGATATTCCATCGACATTTCCAGCTCGCGCATCTCATTGATCTGCCGGTCGATCAGCGCGGTGTCGAGGTCGTCGGGACTATTATCGGCATACACATCTTGCTCGGGATCGCGCGTAGCTCTGGCGCGCGATAACTCATTATTGACCTCGTCCTTCAATGCAAGATACCGCTTCTCAAGCGCTGTTTTCAATTGTATGAGTTGATCTTCCGTGAAATTAGCCATTTTGTTTCCTTTCTTTAACTACACATTACTTATTGTCCGAAATACTCGTTTGCAATTCTTGATTGAAGTCAAGGCGCGGCATGAATCCATTCTAAAGCTTTTGCAAAGGTGATTGTCACGCAGCTTGCAGATGTTTTAAGTCTGCAATCACTTCGGCGGAGTTGCGCGCCGCGCTGGCCGACAGGTACATGCGTGCAATTTTTCCTTGCGGATCGATTAGAAAAGTATTGCGCTTGGCGAACTTGATAATGCCGAGATTAACCAGGGAATGATAACGCGCCGCCGTTTCCGCCGTGGTATCCGCCAGCAATGGAAATTGCAGCTGAAACTTTTTAGCGAAATCGGCATGGCTACTGGTATCGTCAACACTCACGCCAGCCACGGCGGCGCCCAATTCCACCAACTCCTGCAAGCCGTCACGAAACGCGCAGGCTTGCTTGGTGCAGCCGGGCGTATCGTCTTTCGGGTAGAAATACAACGCCAGCCATTTGCCACGAAAATCGGCCAGGGTGTGCGTGTTGCCATGCTGGTCGGTTAATCTGAAATCGGGCGCAAGCTGGCCCGGTTCGAATGGTTTCTTGCTCGTGGAAAAGAACCAGAACATGAATCCCAATGCGAATACCGATAAGATAATAGTGAACCATTCCATAGTGCTGTTTGCTCCTATTCGTTAAATGGGCGCCTCACCGGCCAGGCCCAGAGCCGCAATAATGCAGTCGACAGTAACGCCAGCAAGCCGGCAAACGTAAAAGCGGCCGCTGCACCGTATACCTGCCAAACGACCCCGAACAATAATCCCGCCGGAATGGCCGCGATACCGCTCACCAGATGATACCAGCCGAACGCGGTGCCACGCTCATCCGGCGAGGCATAATCGCTGATCAACGCGCGTTCCGCGCCTTCGCTCAAACCCGTCAGCAGGCCGTACAAAATACCGGTTATCCATAAGCCTGCGGCGGTGGTAACCTGACTCAACGCCAGGAACGATATGGCAAGCGCCGACCAGCCGATCAGAATCAACGCGCCGCGTCCGAAATGATCGGCCAATTGTCCTCCCTGCGTGGAAGTAACCGCCTTGGCGAGATTCAGCGCCGCCCATAACAGCAGCAGTTCAACAACGCTGACGCCTAATTCATGACCGAATAGCAAAATAAAAGTTTCAGAAGCGCGCGCAAAGGTAAACAGCATCAGTACCCATAAATAATGTTGCAGCGGTTCGGATAACGCCGACCAGCGCAGGGGCGCAAGCGCCCGTGGTAGCTCCGTGGATTGATCGGGGTTTGCTTTGGCTTCTTGCACGCCTGCGCCTAACAGTGCTACCGCGACAAAACCGGGCAGCGCCGACCACAGAATCACTTCACTCAGACTTAAATCCGACCACGCCAGAATCGCCGCAGCCGCCAGCGCGCCCGCTACCGCGCCGGCATTATCCAGTGCACGATGAAAACCAAATGCATAACCGCGGATCGGCGGCGGCGTCGCATCCGCCACCATCGCATCGCGCGGCGCGCTGCGTAATCCCTTACCGATGCGATCCACGCTACGCAGCAACAATACCGTCACCCAGGAACCGGCCAAACCAAGGAGCGGGCGCGCCAGATTAGAAAGCGTATAGCCTGTCAACGCCAATCCTTTGCGCCGCCCGCTCATAACATCGGAATGCCGCCCCGCCCATAACTTCAAAAAACACGCCAGCGCGTCCGCAACCCCTTCGATCAACCCCAGCGCAACGGGTCCCGCCGCCAGCACGGTCGCCAGCAAAATCGGAATCAGCGGTACCACGATGTCCGAAGCAAAATCGTTGAAGAAACTGACGAATCCAAGAACGACAACGGTTCTTGGCAGCCGCTTCGCAGCGCCGGAGTTTGCAGCATCTGGTTGATCGGGTTTATTCATGGCGTCATATTAGCGTAAAATGCCGAGTCCGCCCTGGTAGCTCAGTGGATAGAGCAACCCCCTCCTAAGGGGTAGGTCGCACGTTCGATTCGTGTTCAGGGCGCCAATAAAATCAATAAATTGCAATAATGTCGATATAAAAATTATAAGAAATGTCGCAATTTTGTCGCACTTAAAAATAATAAAGCTTAATTAATTTTCCGATAAAACAGCCCTAGAACTACACTTACAACCATCTTCAACACCTGGCCAAGTCCATTTGCCATCAAGTAATAGTCCTTTGTCGATCTTGTAGCGCTTACCATTCGCGCTTGAATGGGCTTTATCTTGTCTCAATTCAGCTTTGGTTGGAGACTTTGGATTTAGCATACAGGGAACTCCTGAATACATCCAAACAGCGTGCTTAATTCCAATAGATTTGGAGCGCTCCCGGTCAATTAGAGAGTTCGCCTTACTGTGCAAACTTAGTGTGATTTCAGCCGCTCTTGAGCTGCTTATTCCTTCGATTTCTTTAAGAGCCTTGCACAACAAATGCTGTTTTCCGCCTCTGGAAACAGATTCCAGTGCAATATCATAAAGCCGATTGAAGTTTGAGGTATTCAATTCAGGTATCAACCTCATGTTCTTTTTTATATCGGCCTTTACGGTTGTTGTTACAAGCGAGGGATCGAACTTAACGATGGGAATTGATTTTAGGGTATCTTGGGGATTGGATTTTGGTGATCGAAATAAACGAGAAAACCAGGACATTTTCCCTCCCATTGGTAATGAGTCGAAGTTTAGGGGAGTATGATTGCGGTGTCAAAGTTAGCTTTTATCAGCACTTTATATCTTCGAGTCGCGCTTTAAATTAGAGAGCGCAGTCGCTTTCCCTTCTTTCGCCTTTGCCCCAGAACTTGCATCGCCATACCACTTTCAGTGGCCATTAGTGTAAATATTGCAGAAGCTTGCATGCCACCCCCATGACCGACGACCTTTGCCACCGCAGGTCATGTCCATACATTCGCGCGGGAATGTCGATAGCGGCGGCAACATACCATAGCGGACAAAATAGACACCTCCAAGCTCGATTAAATACCCGTCGATAAGGATTCTTCGGGCATTAGCAGGATTCGCCGCAAGTCATCATCAGTCACATCCGAAGGGCGCAACGGTCTACCGAGAGCACAGGCACGGGCATAGAGAATTGTGTCATGCTGCACTAGTATGGTTATAAGCTGCTGGTCTGTGGCTTGTTCCACACATTCAGACGAACGATAGCCCGCTGTGCGGGCTTCAAGCGCTTGGAGGCGACGTTTAAAGCTCATTTAGATTTTCCTCAAGTGATTTAATGCGGGCCTCTAATTTAACGGTTTCGATACCTTTGCGTTGAGCTTCCAGCATGGTCATGATGGCCGTCGCCTCACCAGGTAGAAGCTCTCCTGAACTCAATGACGCGATAACCAATGCCTGAGCATCAACCACACCTTGCACGTGGCACACGGGCGGCAATGCGATAGCGATAGGCCGCTCTTTGGCAGGTGGGGCAAGGCGTTCCAGGATGAGGCGGGCAGCGGTCATGTCGCCACCCTTGGCGCGGTCAATGACGGTTTCTACAATATCCTGCGCGCCTTTTTCCATCAGCTTATCGAGCATGAGTGACGCTTTATTGCGTGCCCCAGCCGGGCGGCCTCGCGGGTTTCCTGATTTACCTTTTTCAAACATCTGTAAACTCCTTGTTGAAATTATCACATGCCAGCATGTTGCCATCCGGATGCTTGCACCGCCATGCTCCCCTTTTTTGGGCTGGAACCCTTTGGAACCCTTGTATATTTATCCGTCTACACTGCTAAATTTCATAGAGAGTAATATACAAGGGTTCCAAAGGGTTCCAAAGTTGGTTTAAGCAACTTGCGAAAAGGGGGATACCAACTGCAAGCCGCGATACCGAGCACCATTGCTTGTCACTTTCTCAAATTTCCGCATTGGTTCCGCCCAGCGAGTTTGAGATACCGGAGTTTCACAACGAGATTTTTTCCAGTTCACGTAGTCGGCATACAGTTCGCTTGATTTTGGGCATTGACTTGCTGGTCTATCATCATTGCTCAAAATATTCACCCGTTCCGAGAGCCAAAGCTCAACCGTCGATTGCGATGCAAAATAATCAGCGCTTTCATCTTCTACGGCTAGGCAATAGGGGAGTTTTCGACCAGCCTCTAACCATTTCTTGTGCCCTTCCATCAGCCAATGAAGAACATAGGGCATTTCTCTCCTTAAACGTGCGGGCAATGCTGCATCTTCTCTGCCGTTGAAGTCCGCTGTGAAAGGTACGATTTTGATTCGGCTTTTTATCCCTGTGGCAACTGCTCGCAATTGCGGGCGGTGGTTACCGTAAATCACGTGCTTATGGGTTCGCCGGAACGTAAAATAATCGCCACGCATGACTCGCGCGCTTAATTCTTTGTCTCCGGTAATTTCGTTAATTCTGGCTTCGTTCCAATATTCGCCCTCATTAATTTCTGACGCTAACGCCAACCGGATACCTTGCAAGTTAGCAATTTCGGTAGGATGAGATTCCTGCTTTTTTGACATGAGCGTGGAAGCAGGTATCTTTCTCGCATAATCGCCTAAAACGTCTTGAATTAGTTCTCCAAGCGTGTTTTTACCGTTACGGCCTTGCCCAATGAAAAAAAGCATCCAGTGAGATTCCACGGCGCCTGATAAACACGCTCCCAAAGAAACTTGAATAAATTCAGCAAGTTGCCTATCATTCACGGTAATCTCGTCAATAAACCGATTGAATACCTCGCCGCTTTCTGGATTGGGCGATACAGTGGTGCATAGTGTTATCCGGGCGGCCGGATTGTGCCTGCGCAGCTTGCTGGTACGTAAGTCATAAGTGCCATCAGGGGTATTCAACAAGTAATTATCCATGTCGAACTCTTCACCTGTCGTTGAAAATGCCCTGGCGGATCGGCAAAAGTTCTCTACACCAGCGCAAAAAGAAGACGAACCCATAGTACTCTTACCGGTAACGTTAAGCTCTCTCGATATACATCGGGCAAAATCGAAAGCTTTATCGGTTCTCTCCAATTTCCAGCGAGAACCATCCCACTCTCGCCAGCATCCCCTTGAATGGTCGTATAGCAGTTTGCCAGCATACCGCTGCTCGAACATGAGCGCTACGCCGTCTTGATTTCCGAGTTGGCTTAAAGCCATTTCAACGCTGTTCAGTCCAGCATTGAGCCCGAAGACATTTTCCGGCTTAACCCGTTTAGGGTTATCCCAACCGTTGCGTTGCGCTTTGGCAAAGACAGCTTCAAAACCGGTACGCGTAGCGGTAAATCCCGCCCACTTTGCCAAGTCTTCAGGCTTATGCTTGTCTGAAGTAGCTGACCATTTTGCCCAAAGATTGAAACCGTCGTCACCGAGTGATTTAAGGGCTTGACCGACTGCCACCCATTCGTGATAGTCATCAGCGCAGATATGTTGCAATGCTGAGCGCAAATCAGCGATTGTTTCAGCGTTTACTTGGCGTTGGTTGCCGTCGGCAGGATGCTTAACTGGGAATATTTGCGTGATTCCCTCTACCAAGTCAATCGGTTGGCCTTCGGACTCATAGCATTCGTATTCAGTACCGGCCACACGGCCAAAGTAATACGTTTGACTGAGTGTGAACGATTCCGGCGCAAGAAGCCCGCCCAGCGCGTCATTCAGCCGGGCGGCAAACTCGCGCCGTTGCTTTGGGCTGTATTCTTTACTGAAGGGCGCAAGAACCCGCCAGCGCGGCTTTTCGGGGGTATGGCTTGGGGTAGTATAGACAACGCCTTGGATGCCAGCAAAGGTAAGCAAGTTAGCGGCTGTATCCGGCGAAAGAAATACTCCCCCGTCATAGTCGCCCTCAATGCCAGATACAGTCAGCACATTTGCATCATGGCGAAGCGAACCCTTAGAAGTCGCAACATCCCCGAACGTAGCTAGTTTTATCAGTGAACAAGCTTCCTTAGTTGGATATTCTTTCGGCTCCCTGCACCATTGAACCAGGTCTGAAAATGTAATATCATGCTTTTGCTGTGTGTGGCCAAATCGATCTGGAAAGATTGTTATATTCATGCTTCACCTCCCGCAGGTGAAGCATGAAGCAACGCCGCTAACTTAGCATCCTTTGCGGCATGGGGAATACCAGGAAGGCCTTCTGCTTTTAACTTGCGTGCGCAACTCTCGCAAAGAAGATAGCAAGATGTACAGTTGCCGTTTTTGATACCTACAACTGTCTTTGGCTTCCCGATTCGCGTGAAGGGTTTTTCGCAATTTCCACACTTCGTACGCGCGGTTATAAACTCATACAAAACGTCTTGCAAGGGGTGCTTCATTCTGCACCTCCTTGATTATGCTTATCGACGCAAGCGAAAAACTCAGCTTCATCAATCAGAACGCGACGGCCAACACGCTTAAAGGCGCTAGCAAAGCCGTTAGTTTTCGCATTGAAGATTAAATGACGCAATCCGCCTTGTGGCGGCCATGAGTGGTGCTTATTCCATTCGGGAACAGGGATTAAGCGATTAGTCATAGTTACCCCCTGCTCTTCGTGATTTGGGCAGTCAGCCAGCCATCCAACTCGGCTTCGACCCATCCGACGGCTTTTGCCCCAACTGATACCGGTTTGGGAAAGGTAGGGTCGTAGTCGTTGGGGCGCTTCGGATTACGCCGCAACTTGGCGTAGATAGTGGAACGTGATAACCCTGTACGGGCTTCTACCTGCTTACGACGCAAGATAATAAGGGGGTGTGCTGCCATTTAGCTTTCTCCTGATGAAGGTGAAGCGTTCCAGTCTTGTTAGGAACGCACAGCAGCATACTATTTGTCTAGTTCATTTCTGGGTATCTGGTTATTGCGTGGGATTTGACCAGATATTAACTTTTTGGCTTTTCTGGTAAATCGGGTCGGGATACCTGCTTTCTCGCGTCGCTCAAGTTCTGCTATGGTAGAAGGGTGATCATGTGGTAAGACTGGAACAAACCTTCCTCCATTTCTGCAACGGTATTGCCAATGCTCAAATTCTCTCCGTCCTTCTGGAGTGTCCATTAGCTCTCTGGCGTTTCGAGCATGAGATTCGACTGTATTCGGTGATTTTTTCAGCAAATCTCCAACAATATAATACACTCCGCCTTCATTACAATGTAGCGGCAAATGTGGAGTTTCTGGTCCAGTAAAATTCGTTAGCCAATAGCACCTCCACATTGAGTCTCTCTTCGGCTGGTTGCCTCGCTTCTTCGGAAAATGATTCTTGCCATTAAGAAGCGTCTCAATAATCTGTGCCACATATTTGAGCGTTTCCTTATCTATCTCGGCGTCTGGGGTAGCCCGTACCTGCATAATAAAATCTTCTAATCGCGGATCGTTATGCTCACGTTCATCTTTTTTCAAGAGCCTAACTTCGCGCTTCAACCTTTCAATGGGGTCTGCTCTCCTTTTCATAAGCCAATCCTCCATAAACTTATTAAATTCTTCGCATTCCTGCTCAGTCATCACACACCCCCGAAAATCTTGGCGCTCATGTTGGCAACCACATTGCTAACATGACCGTCTGAAAGGTGGGCATAACGTTTCACCATTGCTAAAGTCTTGTGCCCCATTACCTCGGCAATCTCGGCTAAACTGGCACCATTCATGGCTAAATAAGATGCGGTGGTATGGCGTAGGTCATGCCAGCGGAAATTCTCGACCTCAGCCTGTTTTAAGGCTGTAAGCCATGCTTTTTTTAATTCGATTGGTTTTTGTGGACATTTCGGAGACGGAAACAGAAGTTGAGAATCGAACCTCCTAACCTTGGCATGGTCACGCACCAATTGAAGCGCCAATCCAACCAAAGGAACGCGCCGCCGTTCGCCGTTTTTGGTACTGTGCAACACAATTGCGTTTTGCTCCATATGAATCACGCCCCACGCGGATTCGGCAGGCGGATTGGATGGCGTTTTCCAATACAAATTCATCAACTCGCCTTGCCTCATGCCAGTCGATAGCGCCAGGATAAAAGCAGGGTAAAGCAGGGGATTTTCTGATTCTCTACAGGCAGTTGTTAGCCGTTTGCGTTCATCATCATCAAGAAAACGGATTCGACCAGGTGGCAATTCCGGCATTTCGATACGCTTATCCCTCAATGGGGATTGTTCTAACCATTGCCATTCATTGACAGCATATTTCAAGACGTTTTGAATCACGCCAAAGTATTTTTTAACCGAGTCAGCCGAAAATGGTTTTCCTGTTTTGCTGGTTTTCTTGGCTAAGCTGTCTCGGCATTGTGCAAACATCGGGCTTGATAAGTCGGCCATTATATGAACGCCAAGCTCTTCTCTCCACCAAGCTAGAATAGGCCGCCGGTTGCCTTGTTCTTTGGTGGTGAATTTGACTGGCAATACATCACTAATGTATCGGTCGATAGCATCGGCGAATGTGTGTTTCTTGGCTTCGGTGGTTTTGAAATGCTTGCCGTTTCTGATCGCCGACTCAATATCCTGAGTCCATTTTTTGGCATCTGTCAGCCGCTTAAAAGTGGCTGTTTGGCGCGGATAGCCTTTTAACCGGATTTCAACCGTATAGCTTGGCTTGCCGTATTTGTCAGTGCGTTCTCTGATGGTTGCCATATAAACCCCTTGGGGCAATGGCGGTATAATTTGCATTAACCATTGCTTAACCCTGCTTGTTAAGTAAATCGGCTAGGGCTTGAAGATGCTGGTAACACCTTCAAGCCCGTGTTATTTCTTGGATTTGATTATAAATCTTTGTCGCAATTTTGTCGCACTTAACTATAAAAACCCACAAATATCAGCCGCGATGAGCAACAACAAAAATATAATAACTTATTGATTCAATAGTCACTGAGTGTTGCGATATATTGTTGATTTTTGATTTATTCGCCCTCCTAAGGGGTAGGTCGCACGTTCGATTCGTGTTCAGGGTGCCATAATATTAATAAGGTACAGCGATTAACGCTTGATATTTTTGGCAGTATCTTGTGGATGCGGATATAGGTAAAGTAACAGAAGTGCCACAATTGGTCTTGTCCTGGCGCTTATGTGCCGCAAGTGCGGTATTTTTTGAAGTCCGGATATGGCAAGAGATCTGCTGGCGAACCGTTGCGGAAAGGATTGACCGCCGCATCATCTGTTTCAGAGAAAACAATTCTGAAACGGAAAGAGTGCGAATCCAAAATGTAAACACTTCGAGCGTTACAAGTCTAAATACTTTTGCAAACCTGATTTAAACGCTGTAACGCTCTTTGTTTCAGCGGCTCTATTTGATTAGGCCGCATTGCAATAGCTTATTTCAAGAACTGCTCATCTTTCTTTTCTGCATTTTCTTCTGCAGCTTTTGCGTTATTTCCACCATCTTCGGCTAATTTGCTGCCAACATAGCTACCTACTGCTCCACCGACCAATGCTGGCATAACGGATTGCATAAGTGACGGGCTTTGAGCCGCTGCAGCGGGGGCCGCAGCTGCGGCTGGTTGCGCTGGATTTACATTGGCTGCTTGCGCTTGAGCCGGTGCTGGCGCAGGTTGATTTTGGGTGGTTGTTTGTTTTTGTGGAGCAGCGGCTGCCGGTTTGGAACTAGACGGCGCTTTTGATACGCTGCCTTTGTTCTTTTTGGCATAGAGGTTAGAACTAAACATCATCGCTATCAGAACTGCAAAAAGTATTTTTTTCATCGTATTAAACCTATCGTTAATTATGAATTAAAGTGATAAATCCGATCCGTTGTATCGTCTCAATGCTTTTGGTTGCCTTGCCGGATACAACTTTATAGATTTGAGGGTGGCATCAAGGCTTTCTTTATTCGTTCCTAAAGCTTTGGGATGCCGGTGCAGCTATGTTTCTCGCGTTACTGACCGGTAAACGGTCAACGCGCGCGGCAATTTTGAGAATAATTCCGGATTGTGTCAATCGGTAAGTAAAAGTTTTTCGTGCCTGGCTATCTCAGTTAGAATGCCGGGACTTAATTTAATTGACGCAGGATTTGCCGGATGACTGATTGGATAGAAATTACGATTTATTCTGTAATTGCATTAATAGCGGGACTGATTGTCGCGCAGATCATCAATGAGAAGCTTCGCAAATAAAATTTTCATACCCGCTATTTCTTTTTCCACTGCCCGTTGGTTTGAATCCAAGTTCCCGGTGGCACCGTGCGAATGATCTCCGCGGCGTAGACTTTTGCTACTTGTTCTATATCAATGCCTTGAGCGGTCGCTTTTTCTTGATAGATGGCTCTGCGCTTGGCGTTAATCTCTTCGGCTTCTTCCTGGGCGCCCGGCTCGCGCGCGACGACGTAGCCATTATAACTTTCACCGATGGCGCCGGATGCGCGCAGATTCTCGAGAGAATCGGCCCAGGCCGGTAGCGCGGTGAGAATGGTAAGCGTTAGGGCAAGCCAAAGCGCGCGGCTGACTCCCGGCAAAGAATTTTTAACGATCATGTTTGCAATACGCTGCATAGTATTCTCCTTATCGCATTGAATATCAGAAGACGTCAGGGTTGGTCGCGATATCTTTTTTCGCCTGTTCTTCAAGCTTAACCCGGACATCCGCGTCCAGCTTGATGTTGAGATTAATCGTGATCGGTTCCTGTGGTGATTCCACCTTGACTGTCGGCGCGCATGCCGCGATCACCAAGCAGCCAAGAATCAGGATTACTTTGACTTGCATCGGGTTAGTTTGCTGACCAATTTTGCGCATGATGGTATTCCTTGTCTGATGGATTTTTGCACCACTTCGGGCTGAAAATCCGGGTAATAGGTATTTTCGTATTCCTTGTATTTAATTGAACGCAAGTCCGCTTAACGGAATTTCAATGAGCCGCGCAGGATTTCATGAGATAAATTGTAACCTCGATTGATCGTTTGCAGCATTTTATCAATGTCCGTTTCAAGCGTAATATTCAAACGAAATGCCCGCCCGCCTTTTACCTCGGGATTATTCCCTAATAGCGACAATTTGGCTACCAGATCATGCGTAACGGCTTTGTCGAGATCCATGGATAATTCCGTATAGTGAAAATCCTGCGCGGCTCGCAGCAATAAATTCATTTCTTTCCCGGCAGAGGCCAACAGTTGCGACGCTTTTTCCGACTGGAAGCGCAACACGCCCGGTGCCCGGGCCGCCAGATGGCCGCGCGTGATCGTTACTTGATTCTCTTTTAATGTCAGCGGAATCTGGCCATCGAGACGACCGCTTCCCGTCAATCCGTCAACCTTGATCAGATTAAAAAAGGATTCCAAATCGATGTTGCTGATGCGGATCAGCGTGTCGGAGCGCGCCATAGCCGGATCGATAATGGTCGGTACCACGGATACCGTGCCCTGCAGCATGGAAAACTGCGCTTGTTCAATGGCGATCCGCGGCGGAGTGGTACCTTCGATATGATAGGAAACCAACAGGTTTTCCAGCGGAACACCGGCATCGATACGTTGAATGGAAATCGTTTGCCGTGGCGGAGTGCTGGGAGATAATAAATCCGTGAAGTTGAGGCTTACATTCAGATCGGTGAGTTTTGTATTTTCGCGAGCAAACGATAGATTGCGCACTTCGAAGGCAGCTTGGCTGTTACGCACGCCTTCGTTAGACCATTTGAATTGCGTGCTGGCGCTGACCTGTCCGCTAACCGCTTCGAGCTGTGCCAGAATCGGCGAAAGCACGCCGGGTTGTAAGCCATCCGGTGCAAAACGGATCGGAGCCATTTCCGCCTTGAGCATACCGTCACCGCTCGCGGGGGAGTGATGGCCGCTGACTTTCAAATAGCGCAAATCTGGCACACCGCCTGTCATATTCAAAGCGTATACCGCTGCTTCTCCATCAGCGGCTTCATTGCGAATGCTGCCCGAAATCGACAGCGCGGCAAATAACGGTTCGGATGCCAGATGCTGCAACCGTCCGATGGCGAAATCGGCAGCATTGCCCAGTTCGGTGTCATTCAGATAGGCAGTGGCGGAGATGCCTTTCATTTGCAGTTGCGATTGCGGCAACGCGAAGCCTGCGTCGGCGATACTGAATCGTCCTTGGTAATCCTTACCGGCGTTGAGTTTGCCGGTCAACGTTATTTTTCCGGGATGAATTTGTGCATCGATAGCGGGAGATTCTGCACGATCCGCACGCAAGCTCAGGTTGCCGGGAGTTACTACAATATCGTGCGCCAGCGACCAGCCCTGCGCGCTTTTTACCAGATCCAGATCCGCTTGCGGAATGGAAACCTTAAACGCATTGAGCAAATGAACAGGGGCGCCGGAGTCGATTTTACCCGCTGCAATCTGCCCCGGGTTGCGCAATCCGATGTGCCAGCTATCCTGCCCGGAAGTAATTTGCAGGGGTAAGGAAACCGTTAGCTGCTGAACTTTGAGCGGTTCCGCAGACAATTGACCGCCCGCAAGCTCGAAGTCCAGTGATCCGGTCAAAGATTGCGCCGCAGCGCGGATATCGCCTTTCAGGGTGATTTGATCAATGGCGATATCGCCCGGTGATTGGGGTGTTGCCGGTTTTTTATTGGCTGTGTCAGCCACCGGTTTTGCAATCGCTATTTCCGGTAGTTTGATGCCCGATAACGCGAATTCAGTCTGAATATGTTGCAGTTGCAATGCCGCGAACGAGAACGCCGCTTCACCGGCAAAGCGGGTAATTTTCGCTGCGGGCAATGCCAGAGAACCATCGGCAACGGTCATCTTGCCTTGCAGGTTGCCTTGTTTATCTAGCGTTGCAGTCAGCAAGCTTTTGCTCTGCGCAAGCGCACCGGAAACAATAACGCTCAGTTGTATCGCTTGACCATCCGGCTGACGCTGCACGATTTCCCCGGACAGCGCAATGTCGGCGTTGCCAGCGGTGGAATGCAGGTGTATGACTGAATCTTTCAGTGAAAAATTGGGCAGCCAAAGAATGCTAACGCTTCTTCCGGATGAAGCCGTCATGGGCTGAGTAGAACTCAAAGGCGGCCGCGCGTCCAAGTCGAATGTGGCTTGCAATCCGCTGATTTCGATTGCAAGCGATTCTCCCATCAACAGATCCGGCAGGCGCCAGGTCGCGAGCAGATGATCCAAACGCAACTCTTTGTTGTTGCCCGCCACCAAACCATTCAAGCGCAAAGCATTGAACGAGACATCCAATTCCGTGAGGGATTGCAGCGGCAGACCTTGCTTGTTCAATTGCTGACCGATCAGCGCATGCAATAGTGGATTGCGGAAAACATAAAGCGCCGTCCCGGCAAGAACGATGAGGCTGATCAGGATCAGTAATCCGGTTTTAAAGAGTTTTCCCATTGCATCAATTGTATGTGGTTACAAGCATTGAATTGACATTCAATCCGGTTAATACATCTTTGATTAGTTTTGTTTAAACCTTTTAATTTTGAGACAAGATAACACAACGTAATGGCCTTGCAGCATTTTATGTTGCGCACCGGTACACGAATAAATCGGTAAGAAGCGCGCGCCTCTTTTATACTACGCACCTTCTGTACAAGAAACGGTTTTTTTCACGATTGCTATGCAACTATGGATTTATTGACTCAGGGATTACTCGGCACCGCGATGGCGCAATCGGGCGCTAAACAACAGGAAACGCGACTGGCAACCGGCATCGGCTTTTTTGCCGGTATTGCTGCGGATGTCGATATTTTGATTCAGTCGGAAAACGATCCGCTGCTGAATATTGAATTTCACCGGCATTTCACACACTCGCTGTTTTTCGTGCCGCTTGGTGCGCTGGTTGTCGCGCTGCTGCTTTGGCCGTTTTTGCGCAAACGTTTACCGTTTGCCCGGCTGTATCTCTTCACGTTTCTTGGTTATTGCCTGAGCGGAACGCTCGATGCATTCACCAGCTACGGCACGAATCTGCTGTGGCCGGTCAGCGACGAACGCGTCGCACTCAATATCATTTCCGTTCTGGATCCGGCTTTTACCTTGATTTTACTGATTGCCGGCGCGGTTGCATGGAAAAGATACAGTCATGCCGCAGCGCGTATCGGTTTATTGCTGGCGGCAACCTATTTGTCATTCGGCTGGATGCAAATGCAGCGCGCCGAAACTGCCGCTACCGCATTGATTGCTGAACGAGGGCACCACGCCGAAAGGTTGCTGGTCAAACCGACACTTGCTAATCTGGTGTTATGGCGCTCGATCTACGAATTTGACGATCAATTCCATGTCGACGCAATCCGCGTCGGCTTGTTTTCCGCACCGCGCATTTATCCGGGCGAATCAGTTGAAAAATTCGTCTTGGAGCGCGACTTGAATGGATTACCGGCTGCATCCGTACTGGCGCAGGACATCGCGCGCTTCAGCCACTTCTCGTCCGGGTACCTCGCGATCCGCCCGCAACAACCGGATGTGCTGGTCGACGTGCGCTACTCCAATTTGCCGACGACAATCGCGCCGCTGTGGGGCATCGAAATCGATCCGGCGCAACCGGACCGGCACGCGCAATACAAGCTCTATCGCGATTCTTCCAGCGCCACGCGGGAGAAGTTTATGAAGTTATTGCTGGGTGAGCATATTCTGGATTAAGTGTAACAACCGGGCAGTTATTTCAAATTCACGATCCACTTTTTATACAACCGCTCCGCCACCGCATTCAGTGCCGCCACGCGTTCAGGCAAGTCCTTTTCGATTTCTTCCAGCGGTTGCACCGACGGTTCGTCCAGACTGGCGAGTTCTTCCGCGCCGACGCTGCACCAGTCGATGACCAGGCGCTCGGTCATTTCGACGTGGCATTGCATGCCGAGGTGCATGCCCATGGCAAAAGCCTGATTGGCGCAATACGGGCTGGATAGGATGCACGTGGCGTCTTGTGGGATGCTGAAAGCTTCGCCGTGCCAGTGAAATGAATTGAAACCGGTCAGGCCGCCGAACCATTCGCGGGCTACCGCATTATCCGGCACGCTGACTTCGCCCCAGCCCATTTCCTTGACTGGATTGGCGCTAATCGTGCCCCCCAGTGCTTTGGCCATGAGCTGCCCGCCGAGGCAGTGTCCTAGCACCGGCACATCGGCGGCGACCGCTTGGCGGATCAGCGATAATTCCTGTTTAATCCACGGCAGATCGTCGTTGACGCTCATGGTGCCGCCCATGAAAACCAAGCCGCTGAATTCATCGATGCTGGCCGGTAGTTTTTCTCCGGCGTCGATTTTGATCAAGCGCCACGGAATATGATTGTTGTCGAGAAATGTGGCAAAATAGCCGGGCCCTTCGATGGGAATGTGCCTAAAAATTGCTACCGGTTTCATGAAATTTTCCTGCCGTAATTTTGAATAATCTGATGACGAATTTTAGCTTGTTTTGCAGCCTGTTTTCTGCGGAAAATCCGGGTATTTTTCTTTGAACGCCGTGAAGTACAACAACACCGCCTATCGTAATATCCCGCCGGTTATTTTTTCGCAATGGATGCCGCCATGCCGGTAAACTCGCATACCTTTGCCAATCTGGTGCGCATCGAGCAGTTGCGCAAGATTGAATCCGTCAAAGCCGGGGAGCTATCGTACGATGGTGTGAAAAATATGCCAGGTTCGACGAGCGGTGATTTCAACTACGCGGAATTCGTCGACCGGCTGGCGATTCGCGCCGGTCACTTGATTCGCGACAACGCGCTGGAAGACGCGTTGCAGCAGCCGCGCAGGCAATTTGTCCGCGCCCGCTGGATTTGTCTGGCGCTTGCGGTGATTTTTGGCGGATTGGCGGCCAGTCAGGCGGTCAGCGAATCGTCGACGTTGAATATCTACTGGCTACTGGCGGTGCTGCTCGGTTTTAACACGTTGTCACTGTTGCTGTGGTTATCGGGCATCGCCCTGAATTTGCAAAGTTTGAGCAGCGGCATCGTGGCGCAGTTGGCCAGCTGGCTGCCGTACCGGCATAAACAAGACCCGGCGATTCCGTCGCTGGCGTCGCATGCCTGGTGGGAAAGCTGTTTGACCGGTAATGTCGGTAAATGGCGCATCAGCGTGCTGACGCATCAATTCTGGCTGACCTATTTGAGCGCAGGTCTGGTGTTGCTCATCTTGCTGATGCTGGCGAAGCAATATAATTTCATCTGGGGAACGACGTTGCTGCCCGACAGCGCTTTACCGGGATTGACGCAGATGCTGGGAACACCGCTGGAAGGGCTGGGGTTGAAAATTCCCGACAACCCGCAAACGGTGGCGAGCCGGGTTGGCGTCATGAAGCAGGATGCGGAAACGCGCACCGCGTGGGCGACTTTCCTGATCGGTGCGGTGCTGGTTTATGGTCTGTTGCCGCGCCTGCTGGTGCTGGGTTTTTCGCTGATCATGCAAAAATGGAGCGAGCACCGCTTCAAGCTGGATTTGTATTTACCCTATTACATTGAACTGCGTCAACGCTTGATGGCGCGCGAAGTGAAAGCCGCAGTGATCGATGCCGATCCGCACGCCGGTGTGAAACCCAAAGAAGTGGAGCGCCCGCCGGAAAATGTCGCCATCCCGGCCAATGCGCAAGCCTTCGGCATTGAATTGGATGAGGCTACAAACTGGCCGGATTCCGTAATTTGCCGGTTGAATATCATCGACCAGGAATCGCACGACCAAGCCATGGCATTGATCAAAAATCTCAACAGTCCATTATTACTGGGTGTTGCCGCGCATCGTTTGCCCGATCGCGGCGTGCAGCGTTTGATCAAGGAACTGGTCGACGGTTGTTCCACCAAGCCGTGGCTGATTCTTTTGAGCAAGCCGTCGGCGCCGGTTACCAGCGCGCGTGAATTTGCCTGGTTCCGCCTGGCCGAAGCTTGCGGCATTCCTGCCGAACATGTCATTACACGCTAACTCATGATGATGCAAAATCCTCAGCGCCCGCAAAGCGCCACTATGCTGAATGTCGCTGTCGTCGGACATACCAACACCGGTAAAACATCGCTGATCCGCACCATGCTGCGCAGTACCGAATTCGGCGTCATTGAAGATGCTGCGGGCACAACGCGGCACGTCGAGCAAGCGGCTATCTCCGCCGACAATGAACCTATTCTGAATTTGTACGATACGCCCGGACTGGAAGACTCCAGAGCGCTGTCGGCGCACATTAAGAAGTTGAGTGCGAAATCAAAAGCGTTGTCTGCCCTGCAAATTCTGGAGCAATTCGTCGCGCAGGCCACCGTGAACGATCCGCTGGAACAGGAAGCCAAAGTGATCCGGCAAGTGTTGCGCAGCGATATTCTGTTGTACATCATCGACGTGCGCGAGCCTTTCCTGGAAAAATACCGCCTGGAACTGGAAATTCTCTCGCAAGCGGGAAAACCGGTTATCCCGGTGTTCAACTTTATCGCCGGACATGATCATGCATTGGCCAAGTGGCGCGAGCATCTGGCGGCTTTCCACATGCATGCGACGCTGGAATTCGATACCGTGGCGTTTTCGTTTGAAGCGGAAAAGCGCTTGTACCAGAAAATGCAGACGCTGGTGGAGCCCCATTACGACCGGTTGCAGAAACTGATCGATTACCGCGCCAAATTATGGAACCAGCTTTGCTTGTCGGGCGCCAAGCGGGTTGCCGAGCTGATCGTTAACGTGGCTTGCTACCGTGAAAGCAAAGGAACGCAAAGCAATTTGATTGCGCATTCGCTGATTGAAGACCGTTTGCACGACTTTGTGCGCAAAGCCGAGCAGAGCTGCCTGCACGATTTGCTGGCCATTTTCAATTTCTCGGAAAAAGACGTCGCCATCCAGAAAATTCCGGTCAGCAATGGTCAGTGGCAATTGGATATCTTCGCGCCGGGTATTCTCAAAGCGTATGGACTGGATCTCGGCAGCGCCGCAGCCAAAGGTGCCGCAGCCGGTGCCGGGATCGATTTGATGGTCGGCGGTATGAGCCTGGGAGCGGCCAGTGCACTGGGCGCTCTCGCGGGTGCCGGTTGGTCGACATTCAAACGCTATGGCGATGAAATCAAGGCGACAGTCAAAGGCACCCAATGGCAGTGTGCCGACGAAACTACGCTGCAAATCTTGTATCTGCGCCAGAAGCATCTGCTGAAAAAGCTGATGCACCGCGGTCATGCGGCGCAGGATACGGTGCACGTGGACAAAGCCGACAGCGAAAAATTACCGGCCAATTGGAACAAACTGACCAGTGCGTTACGCCAGAACCCCGCTTGGCAGGAACCTTCCGCCGCACGCAACAGCAATGTGCAGTATCAGGAGATAGAAGCGAAATTGGTGGAAGCGTTGCTGGAAAATTAAGGAAGCGCTGAAAAACTACTACGCTCGGTCATGCGGTGTTGAAATCAGACTCAAAATGCTCATTTGCACTTTATAAACTGCGCTTTCTCGCCTAATCTCGCCTTGCTTGACTGTTGCCTGCTACCTTTTTCAGCGCTTCCTTACGCCGAAGAACTCCTGCCGGTGCTGTTTTCTGGTAAAAACTGTTCAAGAATCCGGATCAGCTGATCGGGATCGAAAGGTTTCGGGAGGTATGCGTTCATGCCGGTTTCCAGAAATTCCTGCTGATTGTGCGCCATGACATTCGCAGTTAAAGCGATGATCGGGATGTCAGTCAGATGCAAGTCCTGCCGGATATGCCGGGTTGCTTCGAAGCCATCCATTTCCGGCATCTGTATGTCCATAAAAATCAGATCGAACGGCGATCCGGCCATCTTTAGCAGATCCAGACACTCCACGCCATTTTGCGCCAAGCTCACTTTGATGCCCCAATTTGTTAATAATTCGGTGATCAGCATTTGATTGAATTCATTGTCCTCCACGATGAGGATATGGGCGCCGGTGAATTGCTTGTGGCCGGAAATTGCGTGCTGGCCAGTTAGATTGATTTTGGTTTCGCTAAACAGCGCGGTGGCGGTATCCAGCAGATTCAATGGTGTGAAAGGTTTAATCAACACGCTGATCGCACTGTTGGCTTCAAACTGATTCGAGAATGCGGGATCGACGTTGTTGCTCATCAGTATGATTTTGGGACGGCGCAAAGCAGGTAATGCATGCTCTATGGCTCGGATGGTGTCGCGATAGCCGGTATCGGCTAGACGTGTCATCAGCAGTAGCAAATCGAACGGTACCTGACTGGGATCGGCAAACATTCTGGCGGATGCTGTGCTGCTGTCGACAGCCACGGCGCTCCAGCCCATGGATTGCACAATTTCCGTGACGACACCGCGCGTCACTGCATTATCGTCGATGATCATAACTTTGAGTGCTTGCAAGTGAGCCGGAATGGTCACCCAAGGTTCCCTATGCTGATTTTTGTGCCGTAGCTTGACCGTGCAGTGGAACTGGCTGCCTTGGCCAAACTCGCTTTCGGCTACGATGTTGCCTCCCATGAGCTGTGCCAGCCGGTATGAAATCGACAAACCCAAGCCGGTGCCGCCGAAACGCCGCGAAATGGATGAGTCGGCCTGAGTGAACGCTTGAAAAAGGTGCGCCATTTGCTCACGGGTGATTCCGATACCGCTGTCGGTGATGCTGAAAACCAGTGTGGCGGTTCCCGCATCATCGGCCGGAGCGACGGCGATGCGGATAATGACTTCACCGCGATCGGTAAACTTGATTGCATTATTGGTAAGGTTCACGAAAATCTGACTGAGCCTCAACGGATCGCCGATAAGCTGCCGGGGTACACTGGGTTCGACACAAAAAAGCACATCGATGGTTTTGTCCTTGGCCGCAATCGAAGCAATCGCCGACAGGTTTTCGAGGATCGTATTCAGGTCGAAAACGGTATGATCCAATTCGATTTTGTTAGCTTCTATCTTGGAATAATCCAGAATATCGTTGATCACACCGAGCAAGATGTTGGAGGAACCTTCGATGTTGCGCAGGTACCCGTTTTGCCGCGCATCCAAGTTGGTCTTGCTTAATAGATAGGCCATACCCAAGACTGCGTTCATCGGTGTCCGTATTTCGTGCGACATCATCGCCAGGAAACGGGTTTTGGCGTTGCTGGCCGCTTCTGCCTGCTGGCGTGCTTCGATCAGCAGGGCTTCACGCTCCTTGCGCTCGGTGATGTCCTGGTGCGTGCCGAACATCATCAATGGCTTGCCGTCTACAGTCCAGCTTAACACCTTGCCGCGATCGAGCACCCAGATCCAATGTCCTTCTTTATGCCGCATGCGCACCTCGCATTCGTAATAGGGGATCTTTCCGGTGAAGTGCTCATCGAGCAGCATCCCGGATTGCTTCAAATCGTCCGGATGCGCGTAATTAAGCCAGGTTTCGATGGATACCGGAACCAGCTCGTCTAGGGTGTAGCCGATGATCTCGGCCCAGCGTGGATTGAAAATGACTTCCCCGCTTTGCACATTCCATTCCCAGGTACCGATGTGCGTTCCTTCAATGATATTGGATAACCGCAGACGCTGATATTCCAGTTCCTTTTCATGCTGCTTGCGGATGGTAATGTCGCGGGATGAAGCGTAAATTAGTTTTCTGCCGGAAATCTCCAGTCTTCTGGCGTTGATCTCGACATCGAAAACCGTGCCGTCTTTACGCCGGTGCAGCGTTTCGAACACGCGTGGGGTTTTAGAGACTTCGCGTACTGCAGCGATCAAATTTTCTTTGGGAATCATGGCATCCCAGTCCATCACATTCAGCCGGGCGGTTTCCTCGTTGGAGTAGCCCAGCATCTTGGCGAATGCGTAACTGAATTCGACTATGTTGCCATCTTCATCCAGAATATGGACGCCGTCACTGGCGAATTCCAGTAAGGCTTCGAATTTCAGCGAGATATTTTTCAGTTCGGTGATATCGCTGGCATAGCCATTCCAGATAATACTGCCGTCATTTTGTTTTTCCGGTTTCGAATGCGCGTGTATCCAGCGGATTTCATTGTGCGCGGTCAAAATCCGGAAATCGGAGTGCCAGTCACTCACTGCATTGGCGGACTCCTGAATCGACTGGTTGAATGATTCAAAGTCTTCCGGATGAATAATGGAGAATATGGCGGTCGCATCGGTGGTGACGCTTTCGGGCGATACACCGAGAATCTCTGTTATTCCTTTGCTGGCGTAGGGTACACAATTGCGCCCATCCGGAAAGAGCTGAAACTGATAAATAAAACCCGGAATGTTATTGGACAGATCTTCAAGAAACTTATGGCTCTTGATGAGTTGGGTTTCCAGATTCTTGCGCACTGTGATATCGACCAAGGTAATCAAGTGATGATTCGTGGTAGATGCGCCGGAATCCAGCGGTGAAGCGGTGGCGATTACGCTGCGCAGGGAACCGTCTTTGCTGCGAATGACGATGTCGAGCGGCTCGAAGTTTGTATGATCCCTGAGTGATTTTTCCAGATGTTCGCGCCAAGTGGTTTTTACCCGCTGGCGATAAGCCGGATCCGGGTATGCTTTGGGCCACCATTCCGCCAATGTCGGGATATCGTCCAAGGTATAACCGAATGTCTGAATGAACGCTTTGTTCAGGAAAACGATATTGCGCTGATCATCGTTAACCGCTTTGGGTATCGGCGATGAATCGATGATCGTGTAAAGCCTGGCTTCGCTTTTCCGCAACTCTGCTTCCACTTGATTGCGCTCGGCGAACAGGACGCTGACGAATTGCGCCGTAAGCGAAATGCCGAGGATGAAGATGTTCATGTCGAAGATATGCGGACTTTCATCCACGACAAACGGACCGAATTTGCGCGCCGTTTCAAACAGCGCCAATACGGTAATGCCGCTGCATATCAGCGATACAACGGCCAATCCGCTTTTTATCGCGATCCACAACAACAGCGGCACATAGATTACCAGTGCAAGGGAAATACCGCTGAAATCGGAATCGCCAAAAACCAGCCAGGTAGCCGGCAGCATCAGCACTATTGGCACGATGGCATGGCGCATGGATTGCCGGATACCGGCGGTCCCGCCGGGTGAGGAAAACGCAATTAGCAGAAACGGCGTTACCAGAAATTGCCCCAGACTGTTGCCGAACCACCAATAAAGCCAGGACTGAAAATAGTTTTGCGGTTCCTGGATGACATTGAAGAATAGCAGCGTGATCGTTCCGAAGGTGGCGCTGAATGGCTGTAGGACCAGAAAAATCATGCCGGTCAGGCGGCTGAAGTTATGCACGCTGTTGAGCCTGGGATCAAGCTTCCAGTGCTTGAATAAGGTTGCCGCAATCACCGCTTCGATGCTGTTGATCGCGGAAATCGCGAGTGCCGGTAAGAATTCCAGTCCGTTGCTGAGTGCCAGCGCCAGTTGCCCGAGAAAAATACCCGGCCAGACTTTCCGTCCCAGTAAAATAGCAGCAGCCAGCGCGATGCCTTCGGCGACGAAAAAAACCGGTGTGACAATGAGGTGCGAGACGGAGATCAGAAAGCTGATGTGGCCAAAGACAAAATACAAAACGGCTAGCGCGGCAAGCTGAAATATGTAATGGCGTAAAGGAGCCGGTTGATTGTCACTGAGCATGAATAGTAGGAAATCGATCGAATGAGCGGTTAATGCGGATTAAGAGTAATCATTGCGTGACAATGCCTATTGATGAAGATTAGCACGATGAAGATTAAAACAAAATGTTCCTCCGCTAATGGTTAATCGGTGTGAGAAAGCTTTCAACGGCTGCGAAAAACGGTTTTTGATATTTTGTTGAATTTCACACGTTGAAAGGTTTGCGCGGGAAATTGCCCAGCCGCCGGTAAAACCACTGTTTGCAGTATTCAACCGTGAGCAGATAGACGCCGATCAGAACGGTCAATAATCCGAAAAACAAAGGTGGCAACGGCATGAATCCGAGATACTCTGCAAACGGACTCAGCGGCAGCAGCATGGCGATCGCGACGATGCTCAGCGAAGTGACGGTTAACCAGCGGTTCGGACGGCTGGAGAAAGGATTGCGCCGCGTCCGGATGATGAAAATAACCAATACTTGCGTGGCAATCGATTCCACGAACCAGCCGGTGCGGAATAGGGTTTCACTGGCGTCGAATACGGCGATGAGTAGATAAAAAGTCACGAAATCGAATACCGAGCTGATCGGGCCGATGGTCATCATGAAATTGCGAATGAAATTCATGTCCCATTGACTCGGTTGCGCCAGGTCTTCCCGGTCGACATTGTCCATCGGCAAGGTGATTTCGGACAGATCGTACAGTAAATTGTTTAACAGAATTTGCAGCGGCAACAGCGGCAGAAACGGCAAAAAAAGCGTGGATGCGGCCATGCTGAACATATTGCCGAAGTTCGAGCTGGTCGCCATCATGATGTATTTCATCACATTGCCGAACGTGCGCCGCCCTTCGATGACACCGGCATGCAGCACCTTGAGATCGTGCTCCAGCATGATCATGGCGGCTGCCTGCTTGGCCACATCCACCGCGCCGGCGACTGAGATACCGATGTCGGCGGTATGCAGCGAAGGTGCATCGTTGATGCCATCACCGAGATAACCTACGACATGCTTGCGTGCCTTGAGCGCCAAGAGCACGCGGTTTTTTTGCGCCGGATTGACGCGGCAAAACAGATTCACTTCTTCCACGCGTGCGAGCAGCGCATCGTCCTGCATGGCGGCGATTTCTTTTCCAGTCAGCACGCCGGTGACGGGCAGATTCAACTGATTACATACGTGGCGCGTGACCAGTTCGTTATCCCCGGTCAAAATTTTCACCTGCACGCCGCTGGCTTGCAGCGCGGCCAGAACCGGACCGGCGCTGACTTTGGGCGGATCCAGAAAAGCCGCGAAACCGCAGAACACCAACTCGCTTTCATCGGTGACGACGGCATAGGCGTGATCCGGCGCCACCTTGCGCCAGGCAATGCCGAGCACCCGGAAACCATCGGTTCCCAATTGATCGAGCAGCCGGTTGATTGATTGCAGCGCGGCTTCATCCAGGGGAACGGCGGCGCCGGTTGCGTCTTCATACTGGGTGCAAAGACCGAGAATATCTTCGGGTGCGCCTTTGACCGCCAGCATACGGGTTTCATCGCGTTCCACCAGCACCGATACACGGCGGCGTTCGAAATCAAACGGTACTTCGTCGATTTTTTTCCAACCGGTGGCAGCGATTTCACGGTGCAGCAGAATGGCGTCGTCCAACGGGCTTTTCAGCCCGCTTTCAAAATAGCTGTTCAGATAAGCGAGCTCCAAGACGCGCTGGGTTTCCCGGCCTTGGGCGTTGACATGGCGTTCCAGGCGGATTTTCGCTTCCGTCAGCGTGCCGGTTTTATCGGTGCAGAGAATATCCATGGCGCCCATGTCCTGGATCGCCGACAACCGTTTGACGATGACTTTCAGAGCAGCCATGCGCAGCGCGCCGCGCGTCAGCGTGACCGATACCACCATGGGTAATAATTCGGGCGTCAAACCAACCGCCAATGCCACGGCAAACAAAAACGAGTCGAGCAAGGGACGATGCAGCACGACATTAACCAGTAAGGTAAAAAGAACCAGTAGAAACGTAAAACGCATGATCAGCATGCCGAATTGGCGGATGCCGAGCTCAAACGCGGTGGGCGGCGGTTTCTTTTCCAGGCTGCCGGCGATTTGTCCGAGTGCGGTTGCCTGGCCGGTGCGGGTAATGCGCATCCGGGCGGAACCGCTGATCACAGTGCTGCCCATGAATACTGCGGATTTTGCCTCGACATCCCAAGGATCAGGATCTGCCGATGCTTCCGCATATTTCTCGACCGGATAGGGTTCACCAGTTAATTGCGATTGATTAATGAAAAGATCTTTCGCTTCGAGCAATTGACCATCCGCCGGGATCAAGTCTCCGGCCGACAAGTAGACGGTATCGCCCGGCACCAGTTGGGTGACCGGAATCTCGGACAACTTGCCGTCGCGCAGCACGGTCGCCGTAACGGCAACTTGCGCCGCCAGTTTGGCTGCCGACTGCCCGGCACGGTATTCTTGAATAAAATCCAGCGTGACGCTCATCAGGATGATGACACCGATGATCAGCGCGCTGATCTCGTCGCCGTTCAACGCCGATATCGTAATGGCGATCAGCAGCACCAAGACGAGCGGATTATAGAAATGCGCGAGAAACTGCATCAGGACGGAGCGCTGTCTGACGGGTTTGACTTCGTTTGCGCCGTGTTGCTTTAAGCGGATCGCTGCTTCAGCGCTGCTTAAACCGGTATCTGTCGGATCGTTAACCATTTTATCTCGAGCCGTACTTATTCCGATCGATTATAGCGGCTTTATGATCGTTTGATCATCCGGTTAAGAGACATCCTGGAACAAATAAATAGCACCCTTTGATTGCTCTGATCGAGAAATCGAAAGAAGGAATTTACCGCTATTCTCAGCGTTCGCTATCGCGCTTTATTGTCGTCGAGTCCAAAAGCAAACGGTATAATTGGCGAATATGTTCTGATGATTGATTAGCAAGGGATATTTGAGACGGTATGCGAAATGACGGGTAAATTTCGTGTGGAACCAATTATTCATGCGGTTATCTCAGGTCTATGCTTTATTTGATACTGGTCATTGTCATCGCTGCGCTCATCGTGGGGCCGTCCTACTGGGTTAAGCATACCTTGGAGAAGTACAGTCATCCCGATGATCGTTATCCGGGTACGGGTGCGGAATTGGCGCGCATTCTGCTGGATTGGGCCAATTTACAGATAGTGAAGGTTGAAGTATCGGAACAAGGCGATCACTATGATCCGATCGCAAAAGCAGTGCGCCTGACAGAGGATAAATTTAATGGCAAATCGCTGACTGCAATTACAGTGGCAGCACATGAAGTCGGACATGCCATCCAGGACCGGGATGGCTATTTACCGTTAAAATTACGCACGCGCTTGGTGCAAATCGCAGCTCCGGCTGAGAAATTGGGTGCGGCGATTTTGATGATTGCACCGGTTATCACGGTTGCGACGCGCGCGCCAGTCGCAGGCGCTTTGTTTGTTGCGGGCGGTTTACTAACACTGGGAACTGCGGCAGTTATTCATATGTTCACGTTGCCGATGGAACTGCATGCCAGTTTTTCGCGTGCATTGCCGATGCTGGAACAAGGCAAGTATCTCATACCAGGGGATGAACCGCATGCGCGCAGGATTCTGCGTGCTGCAGCGTGGACGTATGTTGCCGCTTCACTGATGACGCTGCTCAATATCGGCCGCTGGTGGGCGATTTTGCGGCGTTAGGGAAACTCTGAAAAAGGTAGCAAGCAACGCAGCATGGCTGGGCACAGCAGTTTCTTAGAGCTTCTTAGTGGCGATGAGACGCTAAAATCCCGTTGTTTGTGATAGTTATCATCTTGACCCTGTTAAATAAGCAACTTACCATGTAAAGCGCAATGTGAATTGAATGGCGTATCTGTAAGGAATTAAAAATCTTTTTAGTTAAGGGATAAATATGATGCATCTGGTTAGGCAACAAAAGGCAAAAGCCGTGAGTGGTTTTACACTGCTCGAATTACTCGTGGTGATGGTGATCATCGGTCTGCTGGCTGCCTATGTCGGGCCCAAGTACTTTTCGCAAGTTGGCAAGTCGGAAATTAAGATGGCGCAAGCGCAAATCGATGCGCTGGAAAAGGCTTTGCATCAATACCGCCTGGATGTGGGAAGCTACCCGGCAACCGAGCAAGGCTTAGCCGCGCTGGTCAATCGCCCGAACAATGAAGCGCGCTGGCAAGGCCCTTATTTGTCTAAACTACCGCCAGCCGATCCGTGGGGCCGCCCGTATGTGTACAAATATCCCGGCGAGCGCGCTGAGTTTGACTTGCTGTCCTATGGCAAGGATGGACAGCCGGGCGGTGAAGGCGAGGCGGCTGATATAACGAACTGGTAAACTGGCGCAATGCGTTATGAAGTGAAAGCCGTGATGTCCGGGCAAGGCACCGTGCAACTTGAGCTGGAAGCGAACAGTGAGGAAGAAGCGCGCCGGCAGGTGATTGAACAAGGCGGCATGGTGTTAAGCATACGGCGCCGCTTCTCGGGTTTTTCGCTGAAAGCAAAGAGTCATTTTCCGCTGGTTCACTTTAGCCAGGAATTACTGTCGTTACAGACCGCGGGGCTGAGTTTGGTGGAAAGCATCGAGACGCTGCTGGAGAAGGAACAGGACGGCGGTAACCGCAAAATTATCCAGACTATCCTCGACAGACTGTACGAGGGGGTGACGTTCTCGCAAGCACTGGAGGAATTTTCACAGGCTTTTCCACCGCTCTACATCGCTACGGTTCGCGCCAGTGAGCGCACCGGCGATCTGGCGGAAGCGCTGACTCGCTTTATCACTTACCAGACCCAGATGGATTTCGTGCGTAAAAAGCTGGTCGGCGCATCGATTTATCCGGTGTTGTTATTGGTCATCGGTTTTCTAGTCTCTATTTTTCTGATGGTTTTTGTGGTGCCGAAATTCAGCGCCATTTATGACGATATGGGTAGCGATTTGCCCTGGCTGTCATTGCTGCTGATCAAATGGGGGCATTTCGTGCACGAGCGCGGCTGGGAATTGGCTATTGCCGCTGTAGCCATGCTGGCTGCGGCGGGATATACGGTAAGCCGGCAGACCTTCCGCGCCAATATGTTGCAATTATTATGGCGCATTCCGGCGATCGGTGAGCACATGCGCGTTTATCAATTGGCACGTTTTTACAAAACACTGGGTATGTTGCTGCGTGGCGGCATACCGGTCACGCAAGCACTGGACATGGTCAGCGGATTGCTGCAAGCGCATTTCCGGCCCAAAGTCGCTGCCGCTGCTAAACATATCCGTGAAGGTAAAACGATTTCCACTGCGATGGAAGTGGAGGGATTGACAACCGCGGTAGGCAATCGCATGCTCCGCGTCGGCGAAAGAACCGGATTGATGGGCGATATGATGGAGCGGATCGGCAATTTTCACGACGAGGAAATCGCCCGTTGGGTTGAGTGGACAACCAAATTGATTGAACCGCTGTTGATGGCGGTTATCGGTATCGTGATTGGCGGCATTATTATTCTCATGTATATGCCCATATTTGAATTGGCGGGAAGTATCAATTGATGGAAGCGGCCATGCAATCCGGGAGCAAGCCGCCGATGGACATCGGCCATCTGGCTGCCGCGCGGCAAAAAGCGTTCGAGCAAGGAGTTTCCGTTATTCAGATCTTGGAAGAAAAAGGTGTTTATACACCCGATGAGCTCATTCAGCAGCTTGGGCAGTTGTTGCATATGCCGGTACTGGATATGAAAGCGATTCATACGCTTAGTCCCGCTTTCGATATCCTGCCGTTCGGCGAAGCCATGCTGCATGAATGCGCGTTGTTCCGCCACGAGCGGAACTATCTGTTTGCCGTCAGCAACCCTTTCTCCAGCAAATTGCGCGCATGGGCGGAAGAGCGTTTTGACGTTGCGGTGTCGTGGCATTTGGTTCATCCGGCCGATCTGAGCGCTTTTTTCACGCAGCAGGAAAAAACCATGCGTGCCATGGATCAAGTGTTGCCTTCCGCCGAGCTGGATAAAGTACAAAGCGGCATCGAAGATTTATCGTTAAAAAGTATCAACGAAGGCACCAGCCAGGTGGTGCGGCTGGTGCACTCTACGTTGTACGACGCGCATAAATCGCAAGCCAGCGATATTCACCTGGAAATGACGGCGAATTCGTTGTCGATTAAATACCGCATCGACGGCGTATTGAGTTCGATCGGCGTGATTCAAGGCGCCGACCTGGCCGAGCAAGTCATCTCGCGTATCAAGGTGATGTCCGAACTGGATATTGCCGAACGCCGCGTGCCACAGGATGGGCGCTTCAAGATTTCCATCCAGGGACGGGAGATCGATTTTCGCGTGTCGATCATGCCGAGCATTTTCGGCGAAGATGCTGTGTTGCGTATTCTCGACCGCCAAGCCCTGTCCGATCATATCGAGGGACTAACCCTGAATCAGCTTGGTTTCAGCCAGGCGGCAATTGCCAGTATCCGCCGTTTGAGTTCGGAGCCTTACGGCATGCTGCTAGTGACCGGTCCGACCGGAAGCGGTAAAACGACCTCGCTATATGCCGCGATTTCCGAAGTCAATCGAGGCGATGACAAGATCATCACGATCGAAGATCCGATCGAGTATCAGCTTCCTGGTGTTTTGCAAATTCCGGTGAATGAGAAGAAAGGATTGACTTTCGCGCGCGGTTTGCGCTCGATCCTGCGGCACGATCCGGACAAAATCATGGTCGGCGAGATCCGCGATGCCGAGACAGCACAAATCGCCATTCAGGCGGCGTTGACCGGTCACTTGGTTTTCACCACGGTGCACGCCAATAACGTATTCGATGTCATCGGCCGGTTCGCGCATATGGGCGTAGATCCCTACAGTTTTGTATCCGCTCTGAACGGTATTCTGGCGCAGCGTCTGGTGCGCTTGTTGTGCCCGCATTGTGCGATCGATGAGCGCCCGGATGAAAAAGTGATCGAAGAATCCGGAATTTCTTTGGACGATGCAAACCATTACAACTTCCGCAGCGGCAAAGGCTGCGGCCAATGCCGTGGCAGCGGGTACCGGGGAAGGAACGCCATTGCCGAGATTCTGCTGTTGAACGACGAAATACGCGAGCTGATCGTTGCTCAGGAACCGATACGCCGTATCAAAGAGGCGGCCCGGAACAACGGTACGCGCTTTCTGCGCGAAGCGGCTTTGGATATGGTCAAACAAGGATTAACCAGCTTGGAGGAAGCCAATCGTGTCACCATTGTGGCGTGACCGGATTCAGGTCTTTCTGGCGCCAGATCGAATTGACTGGGTGCGCACCACGCGCGGTTTCAAGCCGGTGCAGGCAGCCAAAGTCACTGTGCAGTGTGAATCCGTGCAAGGCACACCGGTTTGGCAAGCCGCGCTGCAGCAACTGGAAAAACACCTGATCGATGCATCCGGCGCCGATTTATCGATCACTTTATCCAATCACTTCGTGCGTTACGTCACGCTGCCGCCGCAGGCGGAAATCATGACGCCGGAGGAAGTGAATTCGTATGCCGCTTTTCGCATGCGCGAAGTTTACGCCGAGCGCGTTGATGCCTGGGCGCTCAGCGTTAGTGAATGGAGTCCGCTGACCGGCGCCGTGTGCGCGGCGATTCCGCGCGATTTGATGGCGGAACTGGGAAAAATGGCTGCGCGGCTGCATTGCAAACTCAAGGAGATCGAACCTTATTTCGCGTCCGTGTACGATCGCTGGCAAAAGTTGTTGAATGGCGATAAAACCTACTGTGCGGTGGTGGAAGCCGGACGGATGTGCATTTCAACCCAGATTAATGGTGTTTGGCACAGCATCCGCAATCAGCGTATTGTGCATAGCATCGCGGATGAATTGCTCGCGGCACTGGATCAGGAAGCTGTTTTGTCTGGAAATAAAGCGGCGGTTGAACAGGTTTTTCTATTCGCACCGCAGCATCCGGATTTGACACTGACGGAGAACTGCGGCTGGCTTATCGTTCCATTGCCGGCGGGAAAGATACCGGTGGCGGCGCACTATCCATCTGTAACAGCCGATGACAACAGGTTGAACCATGCCGCGCTTGAAGCTTAAGTTTCCCGATCGCGAACAAGCGGCTCCGCACATCGATTTTGCGCTGCTGCTGATCGGTCTGCTGGTGCTGGCCGGTGTGTTTTGGCAATACAGGCAGGTAACGGAAGAAGTGAATTACTGGACGAATCGCGTCGAACGCCTGGAAAAACAACAGCAGCAAAAAGCCGCACCACGCACCCGGGCGGCTCCGCGGGTAAAAGAATACAGTCAGGAGATCCGCAAGGAAATCACGCAAGCCAATGTGATATTGGATCAACTCAATTTGCCGTGGGAAACTTTGTTCGATGCCATCGAGCACGCGGCGACAGAACAAGTCGCCTTATTATCCTTGCAACCGAATGTCGGCAACCGCACCTTGCGCATCAATGGCGAAGCCAAAAGCATGGCCGAACTGCTCGATTTCGTCGAAGCGCTGGAACGTGAGTTGGTTTTTGAGAATGTACATTTGTTAAACTATAAAATTAAACAAGATAACCCACACCGGCCGATCATTTTTCTTCTGACTGCAGCATGGATGCAAGTTTCTTGAAGACCGCAACACTGCAAACCCGGCTTGATCGGTTGATACTGCAGCTGCGTTGGCAGGCGGGCCGTCTCGGTGTCATCGGGAAAACCGGTTTGGGCCTCATCGTGGTGACTACGATCTATTTTTTCTCGGCGCTTTTGCCGCAAGAATCCGATTTGCAGAAACTGAAAGAACGCGCTGAAACATTGCAAATGCAGGAGCAGGCAAAAAAAAATCAGAGTGAAACGGAAAGTGGAAAAAAATTAAGCAGCGATCAGGCGCTGCAGGTATTTTACGATTTCTTTCCACGCATCGATTCGTCGCCCTTCTGGATTCGCGAGCTGGTGCAATTGGCGAAAAAACACAACGTGGAACTCAACAGCAGTGAATACCGTTTGGTTAATGAAAATGACGCGCGTCTGGCGCGTTACGAAATGGTTTTGCCGGTAAAAGGCCGCTATCCGCAGATTCGCGCGTTCATGGCGGCGGCGTTGGAGGCCGTCCCCGCTATGGCCATCTCCGCGATCGCGCTTAAGCGCGAAAACATCACGTCCGACAGACTTGAAGTCCGTCTTGAAATTAATCTGTACTTAAACAAATAAGCAATGGATCAAGCTGAGAAAAAGCGAAAATTGATTTTGGGCGGAGCATTGATTGCCACGTTAGCCGCTGTGGCGCTGGTCGAAGAGGAAGAGGAAGACGCTACAACCGGTATCGTAGAAACCGTACAACCGGCAAAGACGGCGAGCAATAGCCGGGATCGGGCGAGAAATCAAGAAAGCGGCCCGGAGCTGCTGGATGTCGGTAAACTGGGGCAAAGAAAATTCAATCCACTGGCGGGTGAGCTGTTTGCATCGACAACCTGGGCGCCGAAACAACCGCAAGTCAGTTTGGAAGAACAAATCGCGTTGGCGGAGCAAGCCAAAAAAGCCGCTCCGCCGCCTGCCCCAACCGCGCCGCCATTGCAATTCAAATACAGCGGAAAAGCGATTGCCGACAATGAAACCTGGGTTTTCCTGACACAATCGGGAGAGCACCATATCACTAAAGTGGGTGGCAAAATTAATAATCAATACCGACTGGATTCGATCAATGACAGCACGGTCACCGTCACGTATCTACCGCTCAATATAAAGCAGACGCTCACTATCAACAACAAGATCGCAGGAACGTTCCGATGAAAAGCTGGAGAATTATTGTCCTTATCGTTTTGCTCGTGTCGATGTCAGGATGTGCGATCAATAATAGAACATTCGGCACCAGAAATACCGCCTTCGATGAGGGACAAAAGCTGATTACCGCCGGCCAATTTGAGACCGGACTCAGTAAACTGGAGCAAGCATTACGCGAAGAGCCTGAGAATAAAGAAATCCGTACCGTGCTGATACGTGTACGCGAAGAAGTCACCAGCAAGATATTGCTGGAGGCTGACAACCTTCGTTTTTCTGGTGAGTTGGGTAAAGCCGAGCAGCAATATCAGCGAATTCTGAGCCTGTATCCATTTCATCAACGTGCAAAAGAAGGGTTGGAGGCTTTACAGATCGAGCGTCGTCATATTGCTGCCATAGATTCCGCGAAAGAGCTGCTAGCACGTAATGATGTGATGGGAGCGGAAACAATCATCCGTGCCGTATTACAAGAAAACTCACAGCAATCCCATGCCCGGCAACTGATCACAGAAATTAATTCTCGCATGACTCGTCCTGAGGTATCTGACCTAAAACTTGAGTCTGCTTTTAAGAAATCACTGTCGATGGAATTTAAGGATACCGATATGAAGTCGGTTTTCGAGCTGATGTCCCGCACGGCTGGTATCAATTTTGTTTTCGATAAAGATATCCGGCAAGAGACAAAAATATCTATTTTTGTTCGAAATAACACGATTGAGGATATTCTCAAACTAATCCTTACAACCAATCAGCTAGCATACAAAGTACTCAACAATAATTCGTTATTGATTTATCCGAATACACCGGCAAAACAAAAAGACTATCAAGAATTGGTCGTAAAAAGCTTCCATGTGGCGCATACCGATGTCAAACAAATGGTTGCGATGATCAGAGGCATCGTCAAGGCAAAGGATATCTATGTCAACGAGCAGCTCAATCTATTTGTTATGCGCGATACGCTTGAAGCTATTCGCTTAACGGAGCGATTGGTGACGCTAAATGATTTGGCTGAGCCGGAGGTTTTATTGGATGTTGTGGTTCTTGAAATCGAGCGTGACAATATTTACCTTCTTGGCCCTACGCTTCCTCAATCGGCTACATTCAGTGCTTTTGGTGCTACAGCTGCCTCGGCAAATCCTGTTGCCGCGGCAACAGCCGGTCCAGCTACAGCTTTGCTTAGTCAATTCGGTTTTGACGGTCTTAAGAGCTTTGGCATGAGCAGTCAGGCAGCCATTAATTTTCAACAAAATCTTACAAATGCGGATTTGCTCGCAAACCCTCGAATCCGGGTAAGTAATCGCGAAAAAGCAAAGATCCATATTGGTCAAAAAGAACCCTTTTTTACAGCAAATGTACAGCCAGGGATTAACTCCATTGTTACTTCATCCCCGACTTTTATAGATGTCGGTATCAAACTTGATGTTGAACCTCGGATTGGTTTAAATGACGATGTCACCATGAAGGTGACGCTTGAAGTGAGTAGTATCAGTGGTTTTGTTGATGGGCCATCCGCTAGCGGGGGTACTCCCCCGAAGGCACCCAGGATTGTGAATCGAAGCGCTGAAACTATTTTGACTTTGAAAGATGGCGAAACGCAAGTACTCGCAGGACTTATTCAAAATAATGAAAATAAATCTATTCGTGGTCTTGCGGGGCTGGTAAACATTCCAGGGCTTGATAAAATTTTATCGGGACAGGATATAAAACGTACAAAAACAGAAGTTATGCTTTTGATTACACCACGCATCATGCGTAATGTTCCCAAACCAACTAACTTTGAAAGCGAATACCACTTCGGTACCGCCAGCGAAGCAGGCAAGTTGCCGGTTGCTATCAAAAAAACCGCTGAGAAATCCTTGTCAATCGCGCCGGCAGGCGGGCCAGCACGCGGTGCGGCACCCGCTGCATTAGATGCTTTTTCTGCTCCTATGGAAGGAGGAATGCCGCCCCCCAATCCATTTGCGAGCGTGGCGTCTTCACCATCTTCTTCACCGGCACTTACGTTGCAAGCACCGACCAGTGTCGGTCTGGGTAAGGAATTTTCGGTCAGTGTCCGGCTGGTGGGTGCAAAAGCGACTGTCAACAGCGAATTGCAATTAAATTATGAATCCAGTTCATTGGAGGCGCTGGACGGCGGCGATAAGTCGGGAACGCGCACGATTAAATTAGGCAAGGATCAAGTTTCCGGTTTGGCTGCTCAGTTACGTTTCAAGGTGATTGCCACAAACCCGGGCGCAACAGAGATCAATATCCAGAATGCTACGGCAGAAGACATGGAGAATGGTCAAGCGGCGGAAGTGACGTTGCCGCCGCCAGTCAGTATCAGTATCAAATAATCCTGGCATGGATGCATTGAGCGCTTTTGCGAAACATAAAGGATTTACGCTGATTGAATTGATGATCGTGGTGGTGATCATGGCTGTTCTGGCGACAGCCGCATTGCCGCTGCGGGAGCTCATGGTGAAGCGCGAGAAAGAGCAGGAATTACGCGTTGCTTTGCGGCAGATACGATCGGCGATTGATGCATACAAGCAAGCAACGGACGAGGGGCGTATCACGAAGAAAGCGGATGAGTCTGGCTACCCTCCGCGATTGGAGGAATTATTCATGGGCGTACCGGACATCAAGAGTCCGGATAAAAAGGTGATTTATTTCATACGCCGCTTACCGCGCGACCCGATGTTCGTCGAGCTTGATATCGCCGGTGTGACAGCGACACCGGCTGCAGATACATGGGGCAAGCGCAGCTATGAAAGTCCGTGGGACAGTCCGAAAGAAGGCGATGATGTTTATGATGTTTATTCACGTTCGGAAGCCATCGGTCTGAACGGCATTCCTTACCGGGAGTGGTGATGAGCATGTCCGGAGCAAGTCAGTGCAAAGGTTTTACCTTGATCGAACTGCTCGTGGTGATGGCGATCATCGCGACATTATTGAGCATTGTCGCGCCGCGCTATTTTAATTCCATCGATAAAGCCAAAGAATCGGTCTTGCGTCAGGATCTCGGCGTCATGCGCAATGCCATCGATCAATTTTATTCGGATTTCGGCAAATACCCCATCGATTTGGCGGAGCTGGTCGACAAGCGCTATATGCGCAGCATACCGAAAGATCCCTTTACCGAAAGTGATAAAACCTGGATTGAAATTCCACCTAAAAATGAGACGGAATCGGGAGTTTACGATGTTCAGAGCGGCTATACCGGGCGGGCATTGGATGGCTCGTACTATCAAGAATGGTAAGTGACTTAAGTATTTCCGCATTGCTAACGCATAACTAACATGGCACGCGCGGAAAATGGCTTCGTCTATCTTTGGGCCTTGTTTGCAGTAGTATTGGCGGGCATTGTCATGGCTGGGGCCGGCCAAGTGTGGCAAGTGAAAGCGCAGCGCGAAAAAGAAGCTCAATTACTGTATGTGGGTGAGGAATTCCGCAAAGCGATCATGTCTTATTACAATACGGGCACAAAACAATTTCCCGAAACATTGGAAGAACTGCTGCAAGATAAACGTTCACCGAACATCAAACGCCATTTGCGGAAAATCTATCAGGATCCGGTAACCAATACGGCCGAATGGGGCCTGATTGAGGAATCTTCACCGGGCAGTAATGTAACACCGAATCCGAACGCGGCATCCGGCAATAATCCGACAACCAATGCAAACCCGGTGGCTGGTAATAATCCGGTACTCAATTCGCAATCAACACCGGGCGGTGGCGCAGCACCCGGCAGCAATCCGATGGCCGGTAATAGTCCTGCGCCCGGCAGCGCGCTGCCAAATAGCAGTCCGGTAAGCTCCAGTATTGGTAAGCAGCGAATTGTCGGGGTATACAGCCTCTCCGAGAAAAAACCGGTCAAAAAAGACAAGTTTCCCGAACAGTTTGCTAAATTTTCTGAAGCCGTGACTTACCGCGATTGGAAATTTGTCTATAAGCCTGGCGATGGTGCCGGTTCTCAGAAACCAGCAACAACCCAGACCAAACCGAATACCGCACCGGGAACTTCACCGGGCAACTCCCCTTTTGCACCGCAATCTTCAGCAACGGGCGCAAAGACATCGCCTTTTTCTTTGCCATCCTCGTCAACCGGCAGTGCTTCCCCTTTTTCAGCACCTTCGTCCGCAGCAGGCGGTGCGAGAGAGCCAGCATCCGGCTTTTCAATGGATCAATAATTTTAGTAACACAGTTGGCCAGAGCCTGAAACCTATGCAATGCTACTGGCTGGTTTGGGATTGTTAGGTTTTGCCGCTCGCCGCAGACAGCAAAATGCTTAATCTGAAATAGGTTGTAACAAAGGAGTGCTCGTTTATTCGCGCGCTCCTTTTTATTTTCTCAGGCTGGAAATGTAAATTTCATTCAGCTTCCGTGTTGCGATAAGCCGTCACCTGGATTTCTATTTTCATCCTTGGGTCGGATAATCCCGCCGTCAACATCATCGCCGACGGTCTGACATCACCCAGATATTTGCGCATCACCGGCCAGCATTTTTCAAAATCCCCCGTTTCGGGAAATACGTAAGTAACCCGCACCACGTCTTTCATGCTCGAGCCTGCTTGCTGAAGTGCTGCCTCGATGTTTTTGAAGCATTGCTCCGCCTGTTCCAATAAATCATCGGAAATGGTCATTTTGCTGTAATCGAAGCCGGTTGTGCCGGATACCAATACCCAGTTATCCACGACGACTGCGCGCGAGTAGCCGATTTCTTTTTCAAAGGTCGAACCTGAACTGATGAGTTTGCGTGCCATACGATGCTTCCTTTATGCTGGTTTAAAAATTTTCGCGTACGATACCACTATAATGTTGCAACAAGCCAGATGCAAAGTGAGTTTTACCGCCACACTCAATTCCAATTCCTGAACCGATATGTCCTTTACGTTTTACTGGCACGATTACGAAACCTTCGGCGCCGATCCCAGGCGCGACCGGCCATCGCAATTTGCTGGCGTGCGCACCGATGAAGCGCTGAATGAAATCGGCGAGCCGCTGGTGATCTACTGCAAACCGGCGCGCGATTATCTGCCGCATCCGGAGGCGTGCCTGCTCACGGGGATCACGCCACAGCTGGCCGACGTACGCGGCTTGCCCGAGCCGGAATTTATCGCCCGTATCCATGCCGAGCTTGCACAGCCGGGCACATGCGGCACCGGTTACAATTCGCTGCGTTTCGACGATGAAGTCACGCGCTTCACGCTCTACCGCAATTTCTACGATCCGTACGCGCGCGAATGGCAGCAGGGCAATTCGCGCTGGGACATCATCGACGTGGTGCGCATGACATACGCGCTGCGTCCGAATGGAATCACCTGGCCGCAGCACGAAGAAGGCCAGCCGAGTTTCAAGCTGGAAGATCTGGTTGCCGCGAACGGTATTCTGCATGAATCTGCGCACGATGCTCTGTCCGACGTACGCGCCACCATCGCTTTGGCCCGTCTGCTGCGCACACAACAACCGCGCCTATATGATTGGCTCTTGCAGTTGCGCGATAAACGCAAGGCGGCGGCGCAGCTCGATCTCGTCAATCGTCAGCCGGTCGTGCATACCACGCGCATGTACCCGGCCAAAGTTGGCTGCACGTCATTAGTCATGCCGCTGATCACCGAACCGGGCAACAACAACAGCGTATTGGTCTACGACCTGCGCCACGATCCGGATATGTTCCTGCCGTTGAGCGCGGATGATCTGAGCCGGTTGCTATTCACCCGTAGCGATGAATTACCGCAAGGCATGCAACGGCTGCCGGTCAAATCGGTGAAGATCAACAAATGCCCGGCGCTAGCGCCGCGCAATACGCTCGATGATGAAGCCGCCGAACGTATCGCACTGGATAAGGACCGCTGCTACCGGCACTGGCAAACATTGTGCGATCACCCCGATTTCTTCCAACGCGTTGCGTCGGCTTATACCAACCAATCTTTCGAACCGTGCGGTGATGTCGATGTGGCGTTATACGACGGTTTTTTTGACAATGCCGATGCAGCAACACTGATACAAATACGCCGCGCCACGCCGCAGCAACTGGCAAATCAACGCTTCGATTTTCACGACCGGCGCTTACCCGAGCTGCTATTCCGCTACCGCGCCCGTAACTGGCCAGAAACTTTGACGCCAGGGGAAAGGGAACGATGGGAACAGGTGCGCTTGCAGCGCCTGACACAAGGCGATGGCAGTGGAGGTATGACGCTGAATGAATTGGCAGCAAAAATTACATTATTGCAAGAAGCGTACAAAACCGATGAGGATGCCGGGCGGATATTGGATGCGCTGGATGCGTGGAGTAGAAAAATCTGCTTGGGAAGCACTGATTAATTGACTACACGAGCGCATTGCTTCGTTGCGCGGTGCTCACTGCTCACTGCTCACTGCCTCGTCTATCCGATTGAGATGTCCCGGTTGTTGCGCTCCGTGCGCCTCGCCCTTCATCATGTTCGCCGAATTAATCAGCACTTCCTTGATGAAAATTAACGGTGAACCGGGTTCCCCGTTCTTTTGCGCTCTCAAAGGAGATTGCCCATCCATAACGTTCACAGATACGTTGAACGATTGACAATCCCAGTCTCGCTCTATCGGATTTGTTTGGATTGTATACCGCATATCCTTTAAATAGTTGCGCTTGCATGCCCGGATCGATACCGGCGCCGGTATCTGTAACGGTTAATTGACCGGATTCCAAAGTTACGGTTACAGCTCCCCGTTCGGTATACCGGAATGCGTTGCGCACCAGATTGGCAACCAGAACGCTAAGGATACCGGGAGGCGCCGGTACCGCTAACGGGCTATTTTCTTCAACAATGACTTCGATGGACTTGTTGCCTAGCCAAACCCGTTGTTGATCGATCACTTTGCGGATGATAGGCCCCATTTCGTGAGTGGCGATGTCCGTCGATTCGTTATGAATCTGCGCCAATATCAGGAAAGTTTCGATCAGCTCGGACATCTCACCGGCGGCGCGTTGAATCCGCTGAATCCGTTCATGTTCCACCGCGGATAAATCTCTTTTAGCCGCCAATACTTCCGCCGCCATGCTGATACTGGTAACCGGCGTTCGCAATTCATGACTGACATTGCTGGCGAACTCCTTCTCACGCATGAGCAGTTGTTGCAGTTGCTCGTGATAATGCTGTAGTTTGTGCGCCAAAACCCCTATTTCATCATTGCCGAACTCCGATAAATCGAGCAACTCGCCAGGTTGATTCTTGAATGCCATCACTTGATAGACCAGCCTCCTGATGGGGCTAATCACATAATGAGCCATTTTCCAGCCAAAGATGAAAGCAACCAGTAAGGTAATGAACGCGCATATCCAGACGAGGCGGATAAACTCACGTTCACGTGTATGAACGCTGGTATCGTCAAACTTGATGGTATACCGAGCGCCGCCGCTATCCTCGACCAGCACCCGGTAATCACGGCCGTTGTGCGTTACGTCGTGGATGCCGCGAGGAAGATTACGCAGGTACTCCGGAATCGTATCCGTTTCATTGGGCAGTGTGGAGTAAATGACGATTGTTGAACGCGAATGCGAGGCCCCGGATTTCTGCGGGTCGTTGCCCTGCTGCTGGAACCGCTTAAGTTCGGTATGCAGTATCTCATCGAGTATGTTGATTTCAATTGTTTTTAACGCTATCACCAGGCTCAGCCCGAGTACGAGCGTAATGACGGTGCCGAGTAATAGAAACGACAGGATAATGCGCCGGCTCAGCCGCTTAGTCTTTTGCATTCCTATCCGTAAGCATGAATCCGAAACCGCGCACCGTATGCAAGAGCGGCCGATCGAATGGCCGGTCAACGAGTTGCCGGAGATTAAAGAGATGAGTCCGCAAGGCATCGCTATCGGGTGGATTATTTTGCCAAACCGCGTTCAACAGCTCTTCGCGAGTAATGACGCGATGAGGATTTCGCATGAGATACATTAATAGCCGGAATAATGAAGGGGTAAGTTCGATGCGCTTGCCCGCGCGGTATACTTCGTGAGTATTCGCATTGAGCGTGAGATCGGCGATTTGTAATCGTGGATCCGGTGCACGGCCAATGCGTTCCGATAGTACTTTGATCCGGGCTGCGAGTTCCTTCAAAGAAAAAGGTTTAACCAAGTAATCGTCCGCGCCGGATTCGAAACCTTCCAATTTATTTTCGAGAGAGCTCCGCGCGGTCAACATGAGTACCGGAACCGAGTGTTGCGCATCATGGCGGATCCGATGACAAATATCGACGCCATCGATGTCCGGCAACCCGAGATCCAGAATGATGACGCAATAATCCCGCGCAATTGCCAGATTTAACCCGGTCATGCCGTCGCTTGCTATGTCGACTGAGTAATTGGAGTTCTCCAGATAATCGCGAATACTGGCGGCGATATCTTGATTGTCTTCGATGACAAGCACTTTCATGGCGTATTTTAACCAAATAAAATACAGAAAAATTAATAAGGAAAGGGACCCGGGGCGATAAGCAATGCATGTTCTGGCCAGCGAGGGAGGATTCGATAATCCCTCCCGTGCGCCGGTTCTTACGAAAATGATAACGGAATATTACTGCAAATTACCGCTGCTATCTTTTTTCAAATTTTCAAAGTACCGTTTAACGACTGCCTTGCCTGGCATATTGTCGTGTTTGGTAAATACCATGAAATGAATGATACCGTGCATCACCATCGCAATCAGCAGTCCTTCGAAAATACCCACTTTATAAACGAGCCCCGCCGTTAACAGTGACAGTATCAACGCATACGGACCATAATGGGTGACATGCACCAATCCGGCAATCATTTTGTACCCGGTAAACATCATGATCGCTGCCAGTGAAAACTTGGGTAAATAATCCAGATAATAGGTGTTGAAGGTAAAGAAACAGACCACCGATCCAATAATCAGAACGGAAAACTTGGTCATTGCTCCGGCGAGCTTATTCGTAGTGCTTTTAGCCAAACCGTCCAGATTGGTCATGCCATGAAAGAAACTGGACCCCAGATTGGCAATCCAGATTGCCAGCAAGCTGTTATTGCTATTGGTTTTGCGTCCTAATGGATCGATTTTCTCGATAGCCGCATTACTCATGACTTGCTCGATGACATCGACAATCGCCAGCATGGCACAAAAAAGCACCATATAAACTAGCATCAACAACGATACATCCGCTTGCGGCAATGGTAACTGCAAATGCAGATCGACATCTTCCACGGAAATCATCGGCACGCTGACAAACTGAGCCAAGATAATACCGCCGGCAATCAGCACGAAATACGGAACGGCGGGTTGTGTGTTTTTAAACTTGGAGAATAGCAACAAAAATACAGCGAGACCCGCGGCGGAGATCGCTACCATTTGAATGCGCGCGGTATTCCAGAATTCCTCGGTAACCAGCGCATCCGGTATTTCGTAAGTAAACTCCGAAAACTTCAGCAATATTTTCAATCCCACGCCGGCCAGCAATCCTTCAACCAGATAAACCGGAACCGCAACCAGCAGATACCGTTGCCAATTGAATTTCCAGATAATCGCTTGCATGACCGCTGTCATAAAAATGCAAAATGCCATATTTTCCCAGCCAAACGTGGCCACGCCCATAGCCAGCACCGGCGCCAAGCCCGCGGCAATACCCGGTGAACCAATATAGTTACCCGGCTTGAACCAGGCATTAATCCAGCCGATGAAGGAAGCAAAAGCTACCGTAGCCAATCCCACTTTGATCGGATAATCGGACATGATGGCAATACCGATCGTTAGCGGAATAGCCATCGCACCCGTGATCAAGCCGGCGGCGATATCGCGTAATACGTACTGCGATTGAAAAGCGGCGGAACCCGTTGAAGCTGCCGCTGTTGCAGCTGCAGCTGCAGCTGCAGCTGTACGCGATTGACCGCTAAACAACCATTTTTCTTCTGTCTTTGATTTCATGATCTGTTTACCTCCATTTTAAAATTTAGTATCGGTGACCGGCAGGATGGCAAAAAATCAAAGATCCATTCCATAATGCCATCCAAGCGTGATTTAAAGAATTAAATTAATATTCTATATACGTTGATTAACGTTAAGTTTTTATGAAAACTTAGTTAAGAATTCGTTAAGGGCAAACATGATCCAGAGAATCCGGGCAGTCCAGTAAAGGAAACGCTGATTAATTGACTGCACGAGCGAATCGTTTCGCTGCGCGATACTCGCTCTCGCTGCGTTCCGTACGCCTATTGCTTCATCTCGTTCGCCGGATTAATCAGCGTTTCTAAAGAGAAAATAGTTTTAACTGGAGGAAACTATGATCGTGATAAAATCCCCATCACCGTTTCAAATTAAAATGCCGCCTGGATTTATCCGCTTCCCGCCATGAAAAACAATTACCTTGAAAGAATACTGACCGCGCAGGTTTACGATGTCGCGATCGAGAGTCCGTTGGATCTTGTCGCCAATTTGTCGGAGCGCATTCATAACCAGGTGTTGTTGAAACGGGAAGACTTGCAGCAAGTTTTCTCGTTCAAACTGCGCGGCGCGTATAACAAGATGATCAAGTTGCCGCCCGCAGTGCGTAATCGCGGTGTGATCGCGGCTTCGGCGGGGAATCACGCGCAAGGTGTCGCGCTGGCGGCGAAGAAACTCAATTGCTCCGCTACTATCGTGATGCCCGTGACCACGCCGCAAATCAAGGTGAATGCGGTCATGGGGCATGGCGCTACGGTCGCATTGCATGGCGATTCGTATAACGATGCGTACGAGCACGCCATGCAACTGGCGAAAGAAGAACAAGCCACGTTTGTGCATCCGTACGACGATCCTGATGTGATCGCCGGACAAGGAACGGTCGGTATGGAAATTCTGCGTCAGCATACCGGCGCGATTCACGCCATTTTTGTACCGATCGGCGGCGGCGGGTTGATCGCCGGGATTGCGGCATATGTAAAGCGGCTGTACCCAAAAATTAAAATCATCGGCGTCGAGCCGGTCGACGCCGATGCCATGTACCGCTCGCTGCAAAGCGGCCGCCGCGTCAAGCTGGCGCAAGTCGGTTTGTTTGCCGACGGCGTGGCGGTGCGGCATGTCGGCAAGGAGACGTTTCGCTTGTGCCGCGAATTGGTCGACGAGGTGATGCTGGTCGATACCGACGCCATTTGCGCGGCAATCAAGGATGTGTTCGAGGATACGCGCACGATTATGGAACCGTCCGGCGCGCTGTCGATCGCCGGGATCAAAGCGTACGTCGCGCGCGAAAAGATTCAGCATAAAACGCTGATCGCGATCGCATCCGGTGCCAATATGAATTTCGACCGGCTGCGCCATATTTCCGAACGCGCGGAAATCGGTGAGCAGCGCGAGGCGGTGATGTCGGTGACGATTCCGGAACAGCCCGGCAGTTTCAAGAAATTCTGCAACTTGCTCGGCGCCAAAAGCATTACCGAATTCAATTACCGTTACTCCGATTCGAAAGTCGCGCATGTGTTCGTCGGCGTATCGGTGCGCAATCAGGCAGAAACGCAGCAACTGATCAAGGAATTGAAACAAAGCGGCTTGGCCACCGAGGACATGAGCAACAACGAAATGGCCAAACTGCATGTGCGCCACTTGGTTGGCGGGCATGCGCACGCAGTCAAGAACGAAATCGTGTACCGCTTCGAGTTTCCCGACCGTCCCGGCGCGTTGATGAACTTCCTCAATAACATGAGCCACAACTGGAACATCAGCTTGTTTCACTACCGCAACCACGGCGCAGACTACGGCCGCGTGTTGATTGGCATCCAGGTGCCGCCGGAGGAGAAATCGGCTTTCCGGGCTTTTCTCGATCAGCTGGGTTATCGCTATTGGGACGAAACCAAGAATCCTGCGTATAAACTGTTTCTTGGGTGATTTCGAATAATCAACTTGCTGTAACACCCCCGGGATTTCTTGCACACAATTTCTCAGATGAGCGTTGATGACAGTCTGAGCCTTCGCTACCAGCTTGCGTCGCGCCAGCAACCGAGGAAGTTGTTTCCATCATACATCAACTCCTAAAAGGCATTATTTTCCAGGTCTTATTCCGCCTTTGATCACACCCTTCAGCAGCTAAGCTATTGCCTGACATTTTGTCATGCCGGGTGCCGTTCGCTTTTGAACAGCGCGCGCATTCAGGTGAATACTTAAAGCTGGAGAACACAATGGAAGACAATTTTTCTAAATTCGGATTGCCGACCGGTCTGGTTGCGCTGGGTAAGAAATTGCCGTGGATTCCGGCGCCGGCGAAGAAAAATGTTCTTAAACAAGTTTCCCCTTTAAACAATAGCTGGGTGCAGGGCGGTATTGTGATGTTTTTCACTGTGCTGCTGCTGATTACCCTGGCATCCGGCGTGCAGCAAGCCAGACAAGGCGCGATCCAGTCCGAGCTCGCTGCGCAGTTGCAAATTCACCAGGCGCAGATTGCCAATGCCGCGCAGCAAACGCTGCTGGGCGATGCCGCCGCATTCGCGCAATTGCGCGACAGCCGGCAGCAACTCAATCGTGACGTGATGCTGTTATTGCAAGGCGGGCTGTATCGCGACAAAACCGTAGCGGCAGCGGACGATTCATTAGCACAAAGCTTGCATACTTATTTCAGAAATTGGCAACTGGATGACAGCAAGATCGACATGATCCTGTATCAGCAGGAATCGATGATACGGCTGAACAGCAGCATCAAAGCGGTAAATAGCGCGCATAGCCAATTGGCGCGAAGGATTGAAGAACTCATCAGCCGCATGACGGAATCCGGAAATCTATCGCAAGAAGTCCGCGCCGTGGAAACCATCAAACTGCACGCGCGTAATATTGCAAAGAATGTCAAAACGCTGCTGCCGACCGAGTTGCCGCTGGCGGAAATCAATGCGCAACTTTCCCAGGATCACGCGCAAATTTCAACAATGATTCAGACTTTGAGTCAAGGCAATAATGGTCTCGGTGCGGCTTCCAGCAAGCACGAGGTGATTCAGGATTTGCTCTCGCATGTGCACGCGCAACTGAGAAAATTTGATGATCACTTGCATGTCATCCGCAAGGAAATTCCTGCTGTCCTGACGGTCGAATCAGCAGTCGACGAAATTATGAACCATCAAACGGCACTGCAAGCTCTGGCCGCAACGCTCGATGCGGAAATTCAGCAGCAGAACAGCCATGCCGCGGCGCTGCTGAATACCCTGGCGGTGGTATGGGCTGCGTGCGCCGTGCTGGCGTTAATATTTTTGATCCGGGCAGTGCGCCGTAATGCATATCATCAGGATCTGGCCAATCGCAACGAAGTCGAGAAAGCGCAAAAAGCGATCGTGACGTTGCTGGACGATATGAAAAGAATCGCCGACGGCGATCTGACGGTGCGCACCGACATCACCAACCACATGACCAGCGCGATCGCCGATGCCATCAACAGTACCATTGAGGAGTTGCATACCCTGGTGGAGCAAGTCAATCAAGCAGGCGCATTGGTGGTGAAATCATCGCATCAGGCGCAACAAGTTTCGTCCGGATTGCTGCACGCGGCCGAGCAACAAACGGCCAAAATAGAACAGACCACACTCGCCGTTGTCGGCATGACAGAATCGATCAGTGAAATATCGGATATGGCGACGGAATCGGCCAAAGTTGCGAAACAATCTCTCGCCGCGGCGGAGAAAGGCGCGCTGGCGGTGCGTGAATCGATTGCCGGGATGAACGAGATCCGCACACATATCCAGGATACGTCGAAACGGATCAAACGCCTCGGCGAGAGTTCACAGGAAATCGGCGAGATCGTCGCTTTGATCACTGGCATTACCGATCAGACCAATGTGCTGGCGCTGAATGCAGCGCTGCAAGCGACTGCCGCTGGTGAAGCGGGGCACGGGTTTACCGTCATTGCGCAAGAAGTGCAGCGCCTGGCGGAGCGCTCGGCGGAAGCCAGCAAACAGATCAGCGAGTTGATCGTTACCATTCAGGGCGATACGCGGGATGCCATTGCCGCGATGGAACGCAGTACGCTCGGTGTGGCAAAAGGAACGAAACGTTCCGATGCAGCCGGACGTGCGCTGGAAGAAATCGAACAAGTATCGAAGCAACTGGCGCAGCTGGTGACGCATATTTTTGAGGTCACTAATACGCAGACACGGGCGGCGCATAAGGTGGTTGCCAATATGGAAGAAATTCTTCATATTACCCGCCAAACGACGCAGGGGACGCTGAAAACCACGGGATCGATCAAACAGATCGCGGGTTTTGCGTCCGAGCTGAAAGCGTCGGTATCCAATTTCAAAGTGTAATGTCATTGCCGGTTTCAATTTTGCTGGATGGTACAAAACATGAGCGCGCAACCTAAACTTAATATCGCTTCGATAATCGGGATCAAGGACGGCATTTACCAAGTCTTTGCGTTAATCGATCAGATTCTTGAGGTATACAGTCAGCATCCTGGCAAGATTAATTTGCTCAGCGATTGCCGCCGTTATATTCATCAACTGGATGGTTTGCTCGAGATGCTGGGATTGACCAGCATTACCATCGTGACTGGGAAAATGGAGCAACTGGTTGACGCGCTGATGAGTAAGAAAATTGAACCCGCGCCACCGGTTTTCGATGCATTGAATCAATCGACCAAGGCGCTGCTGTATTATCTGAATGAATTGATCGACGGCGCCGAGGAAAATCCAATACGCTTGTTCCCGGCGTACCGCAGTTTGATGCAAGTGTACGGTTTTGAGAATGCGCCGGAAAGCGACTTATTCTTCCCCCGTTTGACGGTCGCACCGGCATTAAAGGCCGAAACTGCGTCTTTGGATGACGCTGCCGCCAAAATTCTGGCGAAGCAACTGGGTGCCGAGTATCAGGCTGGTTTGCTGAAGTGGCTGCGTGATCCATCGAATCAGGCCGGTTTGCGGCAAATGGCCGCGGTGGCGGACAGGATTGAGGAATTTCCCGGAACCGCCGAGGCGCGCGCTTTCTGGTGGGTGACGGCCGGTTTTCTGGAAGATTTGCTGCAATTGGAAAGCAATCGCATCGATCTGCCGGTGCGCCGCTTGTGCGGAAAAATCGAGCAAACGATCCGTCATCTGGCGGCGGGAACGCCCAGCAACACGTCCGTGTTGATGCGGGAATTGCTGTATCGCATTGCGCACAGCGAAGCGGATAGTCCGCGCATCAACGCCATTAAGAACAGTTATGTCTGGCCGGGCCAGGTGCAAGACCAGGATAAACCGACGTTTGAACAATCGGAAGCGTTGCGTCCTATTTTGGATAGATTGCGCGATACGCTGATGCAAGCGAACGACATCTGGCGCGAATTCTGTGCCGGACATCAGGAAAGTTTGGCTTCCTTGCTGGAATACGTGGATTGGCTCAGTCATCAAGCCCGGCAAACCGGCTATGCGCCATTAGAAAAACTGGCCGATGCCATCGGCGATACGGTCAGCTATTTGCACGACCATCCCCAGGATGCCAGCGAAGAGCTGGCGATGGAAATGGCCACAGCATTATTGCTGGTGGAAAGCATCATCGACGATTTCCACAAACTGCCTGCCGATCTACCGCAGCAGATCGACGTGATTGTTTCCCGCTTGCACGGCATTACACAAGGCAACGTCAGCGATCTGCCACCGGCGCCAACCTTCAAAACGCTGGAAAGCGAAACACGGGAAAAAGAATTGCAGGCGCATGTGGCGCAGGAAATTCTGACCAATCTGGCGCAAGTCGAAAGCATCCTCGACAAATTTTTCTTTGAACCCGCGCAGCGTGCGGAATTATCGCTGCTGCCAGAGTTATTCAAACAGATTTCCGGCACATTGGTCATGCTTGATCTGGAACGCGCGAACACCTTACTGCACCTTTGCCAGAACCTGACCGGCAAGCTGCCGGAACCGGATCATGACATTACCGGAGCGGAACAAATCCTGCTCGTCGATGGATTGAGCAGTCTGGGTTTTTATATTGAAGCGCTGCGCAGCGGTCAACCCGATAGCGAGCAGATTGCCGAAGAAGCCATCCAGCGGTTCCAGAGCGCACCGGCTGCGCCAAGTGCGCCTTTACCGGCGCCGGAAACATTTGTTCCCGGTTCCGCCGCCATTGTGGAGAAAGAACTGGCAACTTCTGCGACCGCCGCTACCGGCGCCGATCCGGAACTGCTCGAGATTTTCCTGGAAGAAGCGGACATCGTGCTCGCCAGCATCGCCGATGATTTGCACAAATGCCGCATGGATGATGCCGATCGCGAACCGCTTGCCAGCTTGCGGCGCGGATTTCACACCTTGAAAGGCAGCGGCCGCATGGTCGGGCTCGATGACATGAGTGAAGTGGCCTGGAATCTGGAACAAGTGCTGAATCTGTGGCTGGATGAGAAAAGATTGGTTTCCGGCCAGTTAATGGACTTGATCGGCGATACGCATCGAGCCTATAGCGAATGGTGCAAGAATCTGCGCCAACAAGGCAGCACTGATGTCGATGCGGAAGCATTGCTGCAGGCAGCGAAAGAATTATTAACCCGCAAAAAAGGAAAAGTCAGCAAAAAAGCAGCCGTTAAGCCGCAAACCGAAACGATCATTCTAGCAAGCGAGGAAGTTCAGGCTGCTGCCGCAATAGAACCACTGCCATCCGTGACGCCGGTACCGGCCGAAGCGAAGCAAGCGCCACAACCGACGCAGCCTGCGCCATCAGCCGCTGCAACGTCCGGCCGAATCAATCCGGAATTGTTGCAGGCATTTTTGGAAGAAGCGGACATCATCATCCCGCAAATCGGTGGAAAATTGCGCGGCTGGCGCATGCTGCCGCAAGACGGAGACATTCATCACGCATTACTGCGGTTGCTGCATACGCTGAAAGGCGGCGCGCGTATGGCAGGGGCGTTGCCATTGGGTGAATTGATTCATGCGATGGAAAGCCAAGTGCAAAAGGCCTTCCGCGAACGCAATATCACCGATGCGGCACTGGATCAATTGGAAAAAGAGTTCGACGCGATCAGCGGCAAGATCGAGCAGCTGCAACGCGATGAAGCCGCTGTGCTGGCGGCAAATCAGGTTGCCGCTGCGGTGCCTGTGGCGATTTCCGGACCGGTGCAGCCGTCAACCGGAAAGGCCGGATTACTGCAATCCAAAACGCTGCTGCGCATCAATTCCGAACTGATCGACCGGCTGGTGAACGATGCCGGGGAAGCCAGCATTCTGCGCTCAAAAATCGAGGCGCAATTGAGCAATTTCAAGCAATCGTTGCAAGATCTGACGGACAGCACGCACCGTCTGCACGATCAGTTGCGCGAAGTGGAAATCCAAGCGGAAACGCAAATGCAATCGCATCTTGCGCATCAGCAGGAAAGCGAACCGGCGTTTGATCCGCTCGAATTTGACCGTTTCTCGCGCTTCCAGGAGCTGACGCGATTAATGGCGGAGAGCGTGGACGACATTATCACCGTGCAAAAAAGCCTGCGGGCATCGCAGATCGCCGCGGAAGAAGCGGTTGCACAGCAAGCGCTGATGAACCGGCAATTGCAGCAATCGCTGCTGCAAATCCGCACCATTCCGTTCAGTAATTATGCCGAGCGTTATTACCGTATCGCCCGGCAGGCCGCTGACGACATGGGCAAGAAAGCCAGTCTGGAAATTCAGGGCGCCGAGGTTGAAATCGACCGCAGCGTGCTGGAGAAAATTAACCCGCCGCTCGAACACTTGCTGCGCAATGCCATCGCCCACGGCATCGAGGAACCGGCACAACGGCGGCAGTCGGGCAAACCGGATAGCGGTCAGGTCGCGATCCGGTTGCGCCAGGAAGGCAACGAAGTGATCATCACGTTGAGCGACGATGGCCGCGGTCTGAATTTGCCGCGCATTCGCGAAGAAGCGCAACGCTTGGGTCTGATTCAAAAGGATGAAGCGCTCGACGACGGCAAAATCATGCCGCTGATTTTCACGCAGGGCTTGTCGACTACCGATTCGGTGACCGGTATTGCCGGGCGCGGTATCGGCCTGGATATCGTCAAAAATGAGATTACGATGCTGGGCGGGCGTATCAGCGTGGAATCCGTTCCCAATCAAGGAACGGTTTTCACGATTAACCTCCCGCTGACCTTATCGGTTGCGCAAACGTTCATGGTTCGCGCCGGAAAACAGATTTATGCGATTCCGGCTTTCATTGTCGAGCATCAGCGCGAATTTGACGCGGAGATGCTGAAGAAAATCTACCGGGATCACTGTATTACCCTCAATGGTAAAACCTATCCGTTTGCGCATCTGTCGCATTTGCTGGGGGAATCCGGTTTTGTCCCGGAAGCCGCACGGCACAGTCAGGTTCTGTTCCTGCATAGCGGCACCCAGCATCTGGCGGTGCATGTCGACGAATTGACCGGCAGCAGCGAAGTCGTGGTCAAGAATATGGGGGCGCAGCTGGCGCATGCGCCAGGTGTGGAAGGCGCCACCATCACCGGTGACGGCGAAGTGATTCTGATCCTGAATCCGGTAAAACTATTGCAACGTCCCGATGTGCAGAAAGCGCTCAACACACCGGTTGAGGACTTGATGTCCGCCACGCGGAAGAAAGCAGCCGCACCGCCCACTGTCATGATCGTGGACGATTCATTGACGGTGCGTAAAGTCACCTGCCGCCTGCTGGAACGCGAGGGGTGCGACGTGCTGATTGCAAAAAATGGCGCGGAAGCGGTCGAGATACTGCAAGAAGCTACACCGGATGTCATGCTGGTCGATCTGGAAATGCCGAAAATGAACGGTTTTGAATTGATCAAGAAAGTACGGGACAACCCCAAAACGGCGCATATGCCGGTCATCATCATCTCGTCGCGCACGGCGGAGAAACACCGGAAAGTCGCGAAGGATTTGGACGTCAATGTGTTTCTCGGCAAGCCTTACAAAGAGGAAGAGTTGCTCAATCATTTGTCCGGTCTGCTGAGGAAACGCTAATTAATTGACTGCACGAGCGAATCGCTTCGTTGCGCGGCACTCACTCCCTCGCCTATCTTGTTGATATGTCCAGGTTGCTGCGCTTCGTGCGCCTATCGCTTCATCTCGTCCGCCGGATTAATCAGGGTTTCCCAAGGAGATCGTGAAAGCCGGTAGTAGCCACTCCGCAAAGAAATACTGCATAATTTCATCGCTTGATGGTGTATTCATTCATGAAAATTTTCAGGAGGAGCGATGGCAAGCAACGCAGTGAAGCAAATTCAACAGGCACTCAAAAATAAAGGTTTCGATCCGGGAGCTATCGACGGCATCTGGGGGCGCAAGACCATTGCTGCGGTAAAACAATTTCAGCAGCAACAGGGCCTTGAAGCGGACGGCATCGTCGGGCCGAAAACTTCGGCGGCGCTTTTCTCGAATTCAACCTCCACATTCTCTGCAACCAACCCGCTGCTGCCGTGGTTTGAAGAAGCCCGTCATTTGATGGGTACCAAGGAAGTGCTCGGTGACAAAAATAACCTCGTCATCATGGATTGGGCGAAGGATCTCGACATCCACTATGCCGGTGATGATGTGCCGTGGTGCGGCCTGTTTGTCGCGCATTGCGTCGGCACCACCTTGCAGCAGGAAGTGCTGCCGGGCAATCCGCTGGGTGCGCGGCAATGGGAAAAATTCGGAACCGCTGCCACACCCCGCCTCGGTGCCATTATGGTGTTCTGGCGCGAATCGCTGGCCAGCGGGAAAGGCCATGTGGGCTTCTATGCGGGTGAAGATGACGAGGCTTACCAGATTCTCGGCGGTAATCAATCGGATGAAGTTTGCTTGATGTGGTTAAGCAAAGATAGATTCCGCTGCGCACGCTGGCCGGGAACGGCGGCTTCTCTTCATACCAATGTCGTGCTCAAGGATAGAGATGAGGGGCTGTCAGTCAACGAAGCATAGATGCTGCTAACAGGAAAAATAATAATCTTTCTGTTTATTCATACCCGATAACGTCTAATATAGCGAAACGGAAGTTTTCTCCGGCTTAGTTCCAATAGGAGTTTTGTGATGACCCAATATATCGCCTGGTTTGATCAATTGACAATGAACGATGTCAGTCTGGTCGGCGGCAAGAATGCTTCGCTGGGTGAAATGATCAGCCATCTTGCGCAAGCTGGCGTGACTGTGCCGGCCGGTTTTGCCACCACGACTGTAGCGTACCGCGAATTTCTCGCGGCCAACGGACTGACTGACCGTATCAATCAGTTGTTGAGCGGTTTGAATGTCGACGACATCCAAGCGCTGACCGCCGCCGGCAAGACCATACGCGGCTGGGTGCTCGATGCCGCGCTGCCCGATACCATTGCGCAGGCCATTTCGCAGGCTTACGAGCAGCTTGCCGCGGCCAGCGGCGGCGATGTTTCGTTTGCCGTGCGCTCGTCGGCGACCGCCGAGGATTTGGCCGATGCGTCGTTTGCCGGACAGCAGGAGACGATGCTGAACGTGCGCGGATTGGATCAAATCATTGCGGCGGTCAAAGTGGTGTTTGCGTCGCTGTACAACGACCGCGCGATAGCCTATCGCGTGCATCAAGGTTTTGCACACGATAAGGTGTATTTGTCCGCCGGTATTCAGAAAATGGTGCGCAGCGATCTGGGTGCGAGCGGCGTGATGTTCACGCTGGATACCGAGTCCGGCTTCCGCGACGCCGTTTTCATCACCGCCACGTACGGATTGGGTGAAACCATCGTGCAAGGTATCGTCAATCCGGATGAGTTCTATGTATACAAACGCGGGCTTGCCGCCGGGAAAACGGCGGTGCTGTCGCGGCGGCTGGGTACCAAGGCGGTCGAAATGGTATACGCCGGGGAAAAAAGCGCCAGCGGTGCGTTTACTTTGACGCGCGATGTCGAAGCGGCGCGGCGCATGCGTTTCTCGCTGTCGGATGCGCAAGCCGAGGCGCTGGCGCGGCAGGCGGTGATCATCGAACAGCATTACGGCCGGCCGATGGATATCGAATGGGCGCTGGATGGCCAGGATGGGCAACTGTACATCGTGCAGGCGCGTCCGGAAACGGTGGAAAGCCGCGCTGCACCGGTGCTGGAACGGTTCAAGCTCAACCGCAAGGGTTTGGTGCTGGCGGAAGGGCGCGCGATTGGCAGCAAAATCGGCCAGGGAACGGCGCGTTTGATTAAGGGTGTCGACCAAATGCACGCCGTTCAGCCGGGCGATGTGTTGGTGACCGATATGACCGACCCGGATTGGGAGCCGATCATGAAACGCGCGTCGGCGATCGTCACCAACCGCGGCGGACGCACCTGTCACGCTGCGATCATCGCGCGCGAAATGGGCATTCCCGCCGTTGTCGGTTGCGGCAATGCCACCGCGCTGATTGCCAATGGCTCGGATGTGACCGTCTCCTGCGCGGAAGGCGATACCGGGCGCGTTTACGAGGGATTATTGCCATTCGAGCACCTGAAAACCGATACCGGCAATCTGCCCGATTTGCCGGTCAAGATCATGATGAACGTGGGCGATCCGTCGCGCGCCTTTGCGGTGTCCCGCACGCCGAATCAGGGCGTCGGGTTGGCGCGGCTGGAATTCATCATCAATAACCGCATCGGTATCCACCCGAAAGCGCTGCTGGAGTTCAACGCGCTGCCCAGCGATTTGAAGAGCCAAATCGGGCGCCGCATTGCGGGTTACGCGAACCCCGTCGATTTTTACGTGGAAAAATTGACCGAGGGCATCGCCACGCTGGCCGCGGCGTTTTACCCGCACCCGGTGATCGTGCGCACCTCCGATTTCAAATCCAACGAGTACGCCAACCTGATCGGCGGCAGCCGCTATGAACCGGATGAAGAAAACCCGATGATCGGTTTTCGCGGTGCTTCGCGCTATGTCGCCGCCGCGTTCCGCGATTGTTTCGAGCTGGAATGCCGCGCGCTGCGCAAGGTGCGGGACGACATGGGGCTGACCAACGTCGAGATCATGATTCCGTTCTGCCGCACGCTGGAAGAAGCCGGGCAAGTCACCGCATTGCTCGCATCGCAAGGATTGGCGCGCGGCCAAAACGGGCTGCGCTTGATCATGATGTGCGAAATTCCTTCCAATGCACTGCTGGCGGAGGAATTCCTGCAATTTTTCGACGGCTTCTCCATCGGTTCGAACGACATGACGCAGTTGACGCTCGGAGTTGATCGCGATTCCAGTCTGGTCGCGCCCGTTTTCGATGAACGCAATCCGGCGGTCAAGAAGCTGCTGGCGATGGCCATCGAAGCGTGCCGCAAGCAGGGAAAATACATCGGCATTTGCGGCCAGGGGCCGTCGGATTACCCGGATTTCGCCGTCTGGCTTTATGAGCAAGGTGTCAGCAGTCTGTCGCTCAATCCCGATTCCGTGGTGGATACCTGGTTGCACCTGTCCAAACTGAACAAACCGAACTAACTGAATCCGCGTGACCCGGCAAAAGCGCACCGTTTTTTACTTGTCCGATCGCACCGGCATCACCGCGGAAACACTCGGCCACAGCTTGCTGACACAGTTTGACGGCATCGACTGGGAAACGGTCAACGTGCCGTTTCTGGACGACAGCGAAAAGGCCCGCGCCGTGGTAGCGCAGATCAATCAGGCCGCCGAGCAGGATGGCCACCGCCCGCTGGTGTTCAGCACGTTGCAGCAGCCGGAAATACTCGACGTGATCAAACAAGCCGATTGCCGAGTGTACGATTTTTTTGAGGCATTCACCCATCCGGTCGAAGCCGAGTTGCGCCGGCCTTCCGCGCGCAAAGCCGGCCGCTCGCACGGTTTGCAGAACAGCCCGGCGTATTTCAAGCGCATCGCCGCGGTCAATTTCGTGCTGGCGCACGACGACGGCGTCAATCCAAAGCATTTTAGTGAAGCCGACATCATTCTGATCGGCGTCTCGCGCTGCGGCAAAACGCCGACGTGTCTGTATCTGGGGCTGCAATACGGCATCGCCGCGGCGAATTATCCGCTGACGCCAGACGACATGGACGTGCAACAGCTTCCGGCGGTGCTCGAACCGGTCAAACACAAACTGTTCGGCCTGACCCTGACCCCGGCGCAACTGCACTTCATCCGCCAGGAACGCCGCCCGGACAGCCGCTACGCCTCACTGACGCAATGCCAGCGGGAAATCCAGTGGCAGGAAGCGCTATTCAGCCGCTTCGACATCCCGTACCTCGATACCACGCGCATTTCCATCGAGGAAATCAGCGCGATCATTCTGGATCGTTGCGGGTTGAAGCGGCAGTTATATGGGTGAGTGAACAATAAAATCTAAATGACCGTAGATGAAGCTCATCAATTTTAGATAGTCGCCTCTACATCAAAAGTTCCATTATTATTCTTGTTGATGATGATTCTAGTGGCTCCATTATCCAAAAAGCTTTGAACAACTGTAGGTACACTGTCAGCGGGTATATTTCTTAGGGGTTCGATCGGCATTTTAAATCCTCCATTCATAGTATGAGTTTATGGAATCGACAATTCTCTTATTGCAAGATCTCGCAACGATTTGTTCTCAGAACCAAATATTAGTAATGTTGAAGAAAAACTATATCCTCTATTTTTTAGCCAATTATTTAGTTTTTTGTTGTTATCTGGACTAGCTTTTTGCCAAACTGCAATTCTTGCTGTGTTTTCATCAGTACCAAAATTTTGGGCTACGATACGCTCGCGAACTCCGTGTTGAATAATGATTAAGCAACTGTCTTTTATTTCACGCAGCTGCTGTTTTTGTTCTTCATTCCAACTTCCTTCTGGGAAATAGCCAAGCGTTGCCATGCAAGATTCTTCAATGTAATTTTTATCTAAAACTTTTTCCACCATGGCTTGTACCGCTTTAGCAATAGACTCGGTTGCATCTTTACTTAATTGTATCCGAGATGTTGGAGAGCTAAATTCGCTGGAGCTTGTGGTGCTGGCGATTGTATTGTTTAAAGAAGAATCTTTAGCTTTCTCGATAGCTGCGCGATTTTTCTGAGCCTCTTCGTATAGTTTTTTGCGAGTTTGAACTGTATTTTCAGCTGCATCAACTTCACGCTGAGCACGCTCAAGTTCCTCTTTGCTTCTTTCCCAATTTTTCTGTGCTGTTGCTTTTTCTGCATCGGTTGCTGAAGAATTATTCGCTTGTTTGTCTCGTTCGGTTTTTGCTGCGGCTTCAGCTTTTTCTTGACTGTTACGAGTTTCTTCCGCTGCTTTCAAAGCAGCCTTTGCTTCCTCTAGCTCATTATTTTTGTTTGTTTCGTTTTCTCGTGCAGCATCAAGAAGCGCTTGATTTGACAGAAGGCTGGCTGATGCTGAAGCGCTGGTTGTTCCCGTAAGTGCTGCTTGATTAGCAGCTACTGCTCCAGTCAACTGCTCAACTGCCAGGATAACTGCTGTTAAATCTTGACTGCGCCCAAGTAATGTAACAATCTGAGTTGGACCAGCCGCATTATTAATAAATGCTTCGCACATTCGATATAGCGCATCTCGCATTAAAGTGATCGATTGCGTGCGTAATCCAATACTTGCGATTGATGCTTGCTGGCTATGCGAAAGCGCACCGGAGCCCGCGCGTGGGACGCTTGCGCTGATACCAAGTGAGGCAGCATAAGCAGCCATTGCATCTGGGCTTGGTTCGGCGCAAATCTTGCCAAGATTATTAATTAGTACTAGCCGCTGCTGGACATCAAGATGAATTGCTTTACCTTCTCTGCCATCGAAGCTTCCAATCAATGGTGTGGTGCGGCTGATAGAATTAAAATTAGCGCAACCTGATAAGCTTAGAATACAGCCTAATATTATTAACTGGTTGAATATTTTTCTCATTATTAATTCCATGCTAGATTATTGCCAAGCGGTATTTTTTAGTTAAGAGGATTTAAAAAATCTGACTAAAATAATTTAACAGACTGTTAGATAAGCTACAAATAATCAGAAATAATTTGCTTACACTTAAGTACTTATCTGTTGAATTTATCATTCATTGACTACACGCCACCCCCCATTCCACCTCCTCCAGACTATCCGGCTTGACCGTTTCCCATTTCTGCGGCTGGTTGTATGAGCGTATTTGGTCGCCGTGTTCCATATGCAGGCTGAAGAGCGAGTAAGCGAGGGTGCGGATTTGTTTTTCGCGGCATTCGTATTCGCGCCGGACTTTTTTCGATAGAAACTCGGCGCCGGCGGCTTTTTGCAGCGTTTGGTAATCGAACAGAATCGCCATTTTGGCCCGTCCGGCCGCTTTACGGATCGAAGCGGTGTCGGCGTACAGCGCGTATCCGCCCTCGCGGCCGTCTTCGCCGATCCGGGTCCATTCCGCTATTGTGCTGGTGCTTGTGAAAATCAATGCTAAAGTTAGTAATGCTTTTTTCATGAATATTGTCTGATTTTTTATTAGATGAAGCTATCCAAAACGCAATGAACAGACTGAGCGTTGATCATTCCATATAGTCAGGAATAAAAATGGATGTTTCTTTGCATGACTAACAGCATAGCGAAGCAGATTATTTGCGGATTATATTGGGTTGCAGCGATCAGCGTAGATTGGAAGTTTAAATCCGGCATACTTCCACATGTTTGGTTACCGTTTAAATTTCCAACCCAGCTGTCATTTCGCACACCAGCATATGAAACACTGTACTATGTTTTCTTCTAAATAGTTACATTCTTTTTAATAATCGCTTGGGCGCGGTCAATTTTCACAATTTCTTGTATTTTCACTCCCATCTCTTTGTTCGTGAATAGAATAGTATGATCTCCAATCGGTATGTTACTCAGCATATAGAGTCCCTGTTTGTCTGTGATTGACTGCATTCCGGCCAGTGATACTTCGATTTTTTCGGCAGGTTTTCCTGCTAAAGCAGGATTATTGTTTCCAAAGGTAACGACACCGGCAACAGTACCATATTGAGGTACAGCATTGGTTTCCGGTGTGATTTTGTTGGCTATGGATCGAACCATGAGTAGGATTGTTTCCGATGCGAATCCAGCTGTAAATGCTAAAATGACAGCATTGGTCGTATTGCTAGGCTCAACTAAATAGTAGGCAAGAATTGCAAGGAATGGTGCTGAAATAAATTGCACCATCTGAAAAATCAAGTTTTCACGGAATTCATACTGTGTTAATTTGGGTTGCTTCTCCGTCGCGACGTGTTCCGATCCCGCCTGCTTTTGGAGTTCTGGCAACCGTCTAGTCAGACTAATGCTGCCACCCATCAAAGCAAGAATAATAAAGTAGAGCGGAACAAGCAATCCATCTTTTACCTTACAGTCAACCGACTTTCCGAATCCATTATTGACGTTAGTACATTCTTTTATATGTCCGCCGATGTTTATAACCCATGCACTGCCAAATGATGGAGATGTTACATTTTTTATCTTGTCAGCTTTTTCCTCTCTGTTGTCTGTCTTGACTTCGCCACCTTCTTTTTCTTTGACAGCTTGTTCTTTAGATTTAGTTTCGAAGCAACGTAAAGTCTTAGCTTCTGGATCTAGGGAACAACCAATAAATACAGCAATCGGTCGCTCATTAAGTGTTTTGAGGTATTGATTTTCATCAAGGGAAATCTTTTCTTTATCAGATCCAGACTGAGGCTGCTTGTAAGAACTAAAAAGGGGATTAATAAATGGATAGAAAGTTAGCAACAGTGACAACAACATAAAGCTGTAGGCAAATATCATCCATTTATTCCGCTGTCGGGACCTTGTTTCTTCTATCTCTATCCTTTTTTTCCCCTCCGGATCTGATCCTTCTGTCGGCAGCGGTTCAATTCGATAAGTGTAAATATAAACAAAAATGATGCACATAAAAATAACAACTGGAAGTATAGGAATGCCACTCTCCCCCCTCTCTTTTTCTAAGAGAAAAATTGTTATACCAAGGCCTAAATTAAGAAAATGAGCAACAAGCCATAGCCAATTAGCTTTTATCCATTTTCCAGTTGACATCGCCGGGTCTGGAAAATGCTTCTCACTAGATAAAGGTTCTTTAACCTCTGTAGTAGTTGTTGATGTACTTTTATGATTTGTAGCTTTTTTCTCTTCATCCATCACACTCTCCCTTTCTATTAATTTTTAGAAAAAGATCCTTAGGCTTTTGCCGTATATTATCTTAATTTATTAAATCTAGCTATATCGCAAAGAAAATAAATTAACTAGAATCCATTTTATTTCCCGCGCATAAATAGCTTATCCAGCTCGGTCAGGCTGGTTTCAAACCAGGTCGGGCGGCCGTGGTTGCATTGATCGGCGCGTTCGGTTTGTTCCATATCGCGCAGCAGCGCATTCATTTCTTCGAGTGTAAGTTTGCGGTTGGCGCGGACGGCGCCGTGGCAGGCCATGGTGGCGAGAATTTCGTTGCGTTTCGCGGTGAGAATCTGGCTCGCGCCGTATTCGTGAATTTCCCGCAGCAGATCGCGTGCGAGCTGGGCGATGTCGGCGTCTTTTAACGTGACCGGTACCGCGCGCACCGCCAAGGTTGTGGGCGACAGACTGGCGATGTCGAATCCCAGTTGCGCCAGCGCTGTTTGATTTTCTTCAACCGTGGCGACTTCGAGCTCACTGGCATGGAAAGTGACCGGAATCAGCAGCGGCTGCATCGCGATTTCATGCCGGTCGAGCGCTTGTTTGAGCTGTTCGTACATGATGCGTTCGTGCGCGGCGTGCATGTCGACGACCACCAGCCCGCGTGCATTCTGCGCCAAGATATAAATGCCGTGCAGTTGCCCGAGCGCGAAACCGAGCGGATGCTGATCCGGTTGTTCCGTATTCGCAGCGGTTTGGCTGGGGGAGGGGATTTGTGCGGCTGGCGTGCCGATTGATGCTGACGGGTAGGTACGAGGTTGCGTTCCAAACAACGTGCCGTAAAAACCGGCTGGTTGTGCTACTGCGCCGGGTTGTTGTGTTGGACCGCTCTTGGGATACGCGGGGAATGACCGGGGAGCCTGTCCGGGTTCGGTGTTTTTTACGGTTCTGTCCGGAGCGGCCAGCGCTTTGTTGATGGCATGGAAAATAAATTGATGCAGCGCGCGCGGTTCACGGAAACGCACTTCGGTTTTGCTCGGGTGCACATTGACGTCGACGCTTTCCGGATCGACTTCCAGGAACAACACGAAAGCCGGATGCTTGTCCAGGTGCAGCACGTCGCGGTAAGCCTCGCGCAGCGCGTGCGAAATCAACTTGTCGCTGACGTAGCGGTTGTTGACGAAAAAATACTGCGCATCGCGCGAGGCGCGTGCATACGCTGGTAGCGCGACCATGCCGTGCAAGCGCATATCGGCGGACTGCTCGTCGACAACTGCTGCCGATTGATCGAATTCCTCACCCAAAATCGCCGCAATGCGCTGCGCCGGACTAGCGGGGCGCAGCAGGCGGCGCACTTTACCGTTATGTTGGAGGGTAAATTCAATGCCGCACTGCGATAGCGCCATGCGCTTGAAGGCTTCGTCGCAGTGCGCGAACTCGGTGATCTCGGATTTCAGGAATTTGCGCCGCGCGGGGATGTTGAAGTACAAATCGTTGACATCCAGTACCGTTCCGCTGGATAACGCAGCAGGCTCGGGTTGAGAAAATTGGTTGCCGTCCACTTGAATCTGCCAGGCGTGGTTTTGCCCGGTTTGACGGCTGGTCAAAGTCAAGCGCGAAACCGCCGCGATGCTGGCCAGCGCTTCACCGCGGAAGCCCAGACTGGTGATGCGCTGCAAATCTTCCAGCGTACTGATTTTGCTGGTGCTGTGGCGCGTCAGCGCCAGCAGTAATTCATCCTTGGCGATGCCGCCACCATCGTCGCTGACACGAATCTGCTTGACGCCGCCTTGTTGCAATTGCACGGTAATCTTTCTGGCGCCTGCATCGATGCTGTTTTCCAGGATTTCCTTGAGCGCCGACGCGGGGCGCTCGACCACTTCGCCTGCGGCGATCTGGTTGATCAATAATTCGGGAAGCGGTTTAATCGTCGGCATAAGAAGGCTGCGGCTATGAAATTGTGATTATAATGCTTGGAGAAACTCTGAAAAACTACTGCGCTCGGTCATTCTGCGTTGAAATCAAGTTCAAAATGCTCATTTACCACTCGTAAATTGCGTTTTTTCACTTGATTTCGCCTTGCCTGGTCTTCGCTCGCTACCTTTTTCAGAGCTTCCCTAAACAGATTGGCTTATTGTATGCCGGCCGGTCATTTAACTGAATAACCTTTGGGAGAGAAAGATGCTGCCACTAGACAAGCTGAAGAATTATGTTCCGGATGCTGTGCTGGATCAAATCCCGGATTGCGCGGATAAGTTTGCTATCGATTCGCCGTTGCGCCTGGCGCATTTTCTTGCGCAATGCGCGCATGAAAGCATGGAATTCAAGGCGCTGGAAGAGAATCTGAATTACTCCGCCGATGGTTTGAAAAAGGTTTTTCCAAAATATTTTCCCGATGATCTGGCGGATAGTTATGCGCGGCAGCCGGAGAAAATCGCCTCGCGAGTGTATGCCAGCCGCATGGGTAACGGCGACGAGGCGAGCAAGGAAGGTTACAAGTACCGCGGCCGAGGTTACATTCAACTCACCGGCAAGGATAATTACCGTGCATTTGCCAGCGCAATCGGCGACGATGTCGTCACTAATCCCGATTGGGTCAAAACGAAATACCCGTTATTGTCTGCCGCATGGTTTTGGAATAACAAAGCACTCAATTCGCTGGCCGACGAGGGCGCGAGCGATGATGCGGTGACCAAGATTACCAAGAAAGTGAACGGCGGGACGTTGGGATTGGATGACCGCATCAGTCATTTCAAAAAATATTACGCCTTGTTGACTTGAAGAATGTTGCGTTGATCGGCGGATTGATCGGTTTGTTGACTGCTCCGGCATGGGCGGCGGAATCGCATTGCCGCGAGCAGGAACGCATTGTTTTTTCCTGCTCGCTCGGCAAAAAAACGGTTTCGGTGTGCGCATCGGCCGATCTTTCCGCCACTGGTGGTTATTTGCAATACCGCTTCGGACAAAAAGGCGGGCTTGAGCTGGCCTTCCCGGATTTGACCCAGGCAACCCCGGCTGCATCCCACGTGCAAGCGCGCACGCTGATGTTTGCAGGCGGCGGTGGCGGTTATCTGCGCTTTGTCAACGGCACGCACCATTACATCGTGTACACAGCGATCGGCAAGGGGTGGGGTGCGAAAGACGGTGTTGCGGTGGAAAAGAACGGGCAATTAGTCACGAATCTGGAGTGCCGGGATGTTCCGGTGTCGGAATTGAGCGAGGAATTCTTCAACCGGACAGGTTTGCCTGTTGATCAGCATGAATTTCAAATTCCAGGGCTAGATTAAGTGATGACAACTCACTCTTCGGTAACCATGCGCGGCTGGGTTTGCAAGAAATCAAGGGACTGATTGTTGAAGGTTGCGATGAGTTCCGGCAATGGCATGGCTTTGCCGATGAGGTAGCCTTGTATGACGTCACATCCTAACGCGTGCAGACGCCGGTAAGTCGCAATATCTTCCACACCTTCGGCAACACCGATAAATTAAGGCGGTGCGCCATATTGATCATAGAGTCGACGATGCGGTCATGTTTATGGCGGATTGCCATGTGCTTGACAAATATCATATCGATTTTTACTTCATCCAATGGCAAGTCCAGCATGCGCGCTATCGATGAATAGCCGGTCCCGAAATCATCCATGGCTAACTTTAAACCCATATTCCTTTAGTTCTTTCAGCGCATGGAACGGCTTCATGCCCGGCGTCCCGGATCTCCCTCGATAAGCTCTTCATAACAATCGACGATGGCCGCCATGCGCGCATCAGGGGTGAGCGACATATTTCTTTTGTGCTGAATGTCCTTGGGCAAGCATTGAATCAGGATGCCTTGAATCGGATAAGGCGTTTCAAGCCAAGGACGATCAAGATCGCTGACGAACATGCCCAGTTGCAAGTCATCAACAGAAACTTTGATGGTGGTATTGCTGATCATCACAAATAAATGTGCGGAAGGAGAGGCGAAATATATCGATCAGAATTTTTCTAACGGACAGGGTTGATAAAAAACTCGCGCATCAGGAATTCTTCCAGTCCCGCGGTATCTTTTTCACGTGCGGATAACACCACGACGCGATGCAATCGGTGCGATTCCCAGTTGAAATCCTCTTTGTAATGCTCGCGAATCAGCTGAATCATGCGGCGGATGATGGCCAGTTCGATACTGCCGTCCGGTCCGGCCTGCACTTGAATCGTCTGCAACTTAGGATTGCTTTGCCCCGTAGTCCAGGCGCGGAAGGTAAATTCAGCGGTGCGCGGGCCGATGCGCATAATCTGGAAAATGCCGCTGGTGCCGGGGTTTTGCAGATTGCGCCGGATATTGGCCATGCGTACTTCGTCCGCGGACGGTTGCTTGGCAGCAGGTGCGGGCACAGAATCCGGCGTGTCGAACAACCCTTCCGCGCGGCGGCGCGCTTTGGCTTGATTGATGTATTCGGAAAGATCCGTTGGTGCATCGGCGGGCGGTTCCGGTGGCGCTTTGGTTTTGGCCACTTCTTTCGCCGGAATGGGCGCTTTCGGTTTAACAGGCTTCTCCGCTGCTTTGGGTTTGGTTTGCGGCCGTGTTGACGGCGCCGGTGCGGGTTTGGGCAATGTTTTCGGCGCCGGTTTTGGCTCTTCTACGGTTTTTGGTTGTTCCGGTTGCGGCGGGGGCGGGCTGGGTGCGGCAGCCGGCATCGAGCTGGTAGCATTCTCGTTTTCGTTGATATCGATAAAGCTCGCGGCGATGGGTGGTGGGGTTTCGATTTTCACTTCCGGCATGGACAGAAAAAATCCCACCCCCCAGATGATCAGCAGCCAGACGAGCGTAGCCAGCGGCAACGGCCACCATAGGCGAATGTCTCTCGATCGGGAGCTTGCCATGCTTTTTTTGCGTTATTTATGTTTCACTGCAATCAAAAAATGTTGAGCACCGGCGGAACGGGCGCGCAGCATGGCTTGCACGACGATACCCTGGGGTGCTTCGTTATCCGCCGACACGATCAATTTTTGCTTGGAATCCGCCAGCAATGGTTTGAGCGTGCTGGCCAGCGTATCCAGCGTGACCGCGGTCTGATTGATATAGATTTTGCCGTCTTTGGTCAGCGTCAACGTGGCCGGTTTTTCCGCGCTGAGTTTTTCCGCCTGCCCTTCGGGCAGATCGACCTGCAGTGAATCCAGGTTTTGCATCGACAGCGAAGCCAGCATGAAGGTCGCCAGCAAGAAAAACATCACGTCGATCATCGGGATGATCTCGATCCGGCCTTTCTGAACCGTGCGTGATTTACGGAGCTTCATCGTTCGCGCCTTGCTGATCCAGCCGGATGTTGTCGATCAGCCGTGTACCCAAGCGTTCCATTTCATCCATCGTCAGCGATTGCAAGCGGGAAAAATAATTGAAACCGAACAACGCCACCAGCGCAATCGCCAGCCCCACCACGGTTGCAATCAGCGCTTCCGCAACGCCGCCGGTAACCGCCGTGGGATTGACTACGCCTTCGCTGCCGATCACCTGGAAAGCGCGCATCATACCGACCACGGTACCGACCAATCCCAGCAGCGGCGCGGCGGTGACGATGGTTTCCAAAGCCCAGAGGCGGCGCGCCAAGGCTTCTTCGATGATTTGCGCTTCATCGGCGGCGCGCGATTCCGTCCACCAGGCGGGTTGATGGCGGTTGGCAATCACTACTTCGAAAAAACGTTTGTAATAGTGACGGCGGTCCAATCCGGAAAGAATTTTTTCCAGATCGTTCCATTTAAAACCGTAGGTTTCCACCAAGTTCAGCAAGTCGCTGGAAAGGCGCGCGTAACGCCAGTAGATAAACGCTTTTTCAAACATGATCGCCAGCGCGACAATCGCCAGAAAACCCAGCGGCACGATGATGATCCCGCCAAGCTTCAACATCACCCAGGCTTGATTCAACTCTTCCATTATATTCAACTCCAGATTAAGGCTATTCATAACGCTGTAGACTTCCGGTACCCATCGGATCGATCGAACGCAAGAAATTCTCGCGGTCAGTCAAACGATGCAAAATATCCGCACAAAATAAAAGTTTATGGTTGTCCGCATGCCAGAGAAAAACTGCGCAATGGCATCCGGCGTTACCCGGTTGACCGGATGCTAAGAATAGTTGAAAACACCTACAGTGGAAACTATTTAGTGGCAAAATGACCGGCATTGATTGCTTTCTGCAACAAAGCGGAAACTCCGGCGGGAATGATCTGCGGTTTGGGGATTTCGAGGAAAGAAAATTAGATAACACGAACTCATTATAGCGATTAACCATGAAAAAATGTTTGCTGGTACTTCTTTTACTGCTGGCCGTCTCACCCGTTCAAGCCGGATGGATCGGCGTGGATATTGCCGGGAAAACCGGTGAGACGCATTACTTCGATCCCGATACCGTGCGAAAAGACGGTGAATTCAGAAAAGTCTGGGTGCTATCCAGCTACGAAGAAAAACAAAAAGGCGGGCACCAAGCGGTGAAAACGCTGTACGAATTCGATTGCACGCAGGACAAAGCGCGCTCGATCACCATGCTGATGTACCCGGATAAAAAAGCTACCGGCATGGTGATCGGTGCGCATCATGAGGAATCGTCGGATTGGTTCGGTTTCTCGGCGAACTCGATTTTCCGGAAGATTAAAGAGACGGTTTGTGCGGATTGAACAAGCCAATGGTAATTCTGCTGAAACGAGCATACGAACCACCCGGGCCGGATGACGGATTGCGGATTTTGGTGGATCGGCTGTGGCCGCGCGGCGTTTCCAAGGATGCGGCGCAGATCGATTGGTGGTGCAAGGATATAGCGCCCAGCTCATCCCTGCGTAAGTGGTTTGGTCACGATCCGTTGAAATGGGATGAATTCAGGAATCGTTACTTTCAGGAATTGGATCAGAATCCGGAAGCAGTCGGACAACTCGTCGAGCATCTGCGCCGTGGTCCGGTTACACTGGTTTATGGCGCAAAGGATAAGGCACATAGCCATGCGCTGGCGCTCAAGGCGTATCTCGAGGACTTAACGTAACGTCGCTAAGATAGTGATCGACGCACATCACGAAGAATCTCTGGATTGGTTTGGCTTTTCAGCGAATTCGGTGCTCCGGTAAAATAATCAATAACTCTCTCAACTTAAAGATTTTCTTGTTGCCAATTTGATTTTGTAGACTTTATGTTTTGTTTTTAATATACCGATTCTTAATTGGTTCTATACTGATATTTCATGCTTACTGCTTTACGCCAATCTGACGCTGTAAAGGTGCTTGCCCGAGAAAGTGAACGTATCGATAAGCCATTTCAATGTCCAACATGCAATCGAGAAGTCACTTTGCGAAAGGGACAGATCAAGGTGCATCACTTTGCGCACAAACCCCCGGTGACGTGCATTCGCGGACGTGGCGAGTCCGAACAACATTTGCAAGCAAAGTTAGCAATTTTTGACGCGTTGCGTCTTGAGAGCAACGTGAAGGAACTGGAAATAGAGCGTGATTTCGGTATATCAGTTGCGGATATATTTGCTCGAATTTCAGGTACTCCGGTTGCTATTGAGATTCAACGTAGTGTGCTTAGTGCAAGCGAAATCAATGCCCGAACTGAAAATTATCATCGCTTAGGGATATCGGTTCTCTGGATCGGATTACAAGCGCAAGATCTCTCAACTTCAAAATATAGTCCGAGTGCATGGGAGAAGTGGTGCCATGCCACCTACTATGGTCGGGTCTATTACTGGGAACGGAACCAAATATTGAAGGTGGTCCATTTTGATCCTTATCATATCGAGGTGCCGTATAGCACGTGGTATGAAGATGGTTCGGAGCAAAGTGCGGGCGGGTATATTAAAACATCAAAACGCTGGCGTTCACCGCGACTGGGTGTGCCTGTTCTAATTTCTAAGAGCTTTCGGCCTGTAAACCGCCAAAACTGGACAGGCGGCACAGTCGTTGTTCCTCAGTGCAACGTCTATCTTGATCAACAAGAAAAATGGTGGACGTAGAGCTAACCTAAAAATTGAAGCTGTAAGTAAGAAACTCAACTTTAAGAAATCAGGTTGCGTCTAAAGTTAATATCTATATGGCTCTAAGTCTTTAATGAAACCCAACCCACCTCACACTCCCCAGATTCCGCCGCCACATAAGCGGATTCTTCGCTGACGGTCACCGAGATATCCATCGTGCGTTGCGTCAGTTTGGCCAGTGCTTGGATGTCCGGCCATTGGAAGCGGAAAACGGCGGCGTTCAGTGGATTGAATTTGGCTTGCTCTTGCATCCACCAGATGTTCGATTTGGAATTGAAGCTATACACTTTGACGGTTTGCGCGATCCGGGTGGCTTTTTTGATGCGCTCGGGAGCGGGTTCACCGACGTCGATCCATAATGCAATCCGGCCATCCGGGGTGTGCGCCCAGAGGTCGGGTTCTTCCGCGCTGCTCAATCCTTTGGTGAACGCCAGCGATTCCTGTGCATTGAGACAGAAGGCCAGCATGCGCGCCATCATGCGCTCCAGCGTTTCCGACGGATGCTGCGCGACGGTCAGGTTGAGCGTGTCGTAATACTGGCGATTGAGATCGGTCAGCGCAATTTTGAATTTGTAGATGGTCGGTTTTAGCGCCATGAATTAAACCCTAGCAAGGAGCCGCTATCATTTATTCTCCATCGTGCTGATGAACGCATTAGCTTCATTGATCGATTTCTCCATGGAAGAAACCAGCACCGACACGTCGGACTTGATATTGCCCAGTTCGCCTTTGAGCGATGCGATGGCGCGGGCATTCAGATTGTGTTTGAGATACATGACCTGATCGTGAAATACCGTGAGAATCGGCTGAATCTTGCTTTCCGCTTGCTTCATCGACGCGATCAGTTGACGGTAATGCACTTGCGTGGCATCGAGTTTTTTCTGACTGTTTTGCCGCAGCGATGCATTGCTGTATTGCGTGATTTCCTGCTTCCACTCGGTGAATAGCGCTTCCGAGACGCTTTCGATATCGGCGATGCGGCTTCTGACTTCTTCAGCCTTGCTGACGCTGGCTTCATACGCGTCGTTCAGTTTCTTGTAGGTAGCTTCCAGATCGCCGCCTTGGAAGTGGGTGGCGGCGGTGAATTGCTCCAGCGCCGATTTGAACTGCTCCTTGGTTTCCTGCTGCGTGTCGCGCGCTTTCTCGACGCGGTAAACCATCACGTCGCGTTTGGGAATGCCGACTTTTTCCAAGCCTTCCAGGTACATCGTGGTGCAGGCGCTCAGCATCAGGATGACGGAAAGTATGAGTAAACGGTACCGAGTGTTCATGTTTATCTCCCTTGAAAGTTCACATTGGGTTGATCTGTATGGTAAAGAATTAGCGCAACACGCCGCGCCGCAATAATTGCCTGGCCACCTTCAAGCCCCACAGGATCGGGTGGCGGCGCAGCATCGGTGTCACTTCCACGCGCACGCCGGTATGCCGCTCGATTTTCCAGGCGGCGTAATCGACGCTGTTGCTGAAGGTGAGTGTGGCTTTGGCTAACCGCAGGATCGACAGGATTCTGCCCTGCCAGCGGCGCAGACGCCAGCGCCACAAGGCTTGCCGCTGGCTGAGCGGATGAGTCAGGCAGCGGTACTGTCCGTTTGCCTGTTTTTCCAGTATTTCTGTCAACAGCGGACTGGCGGCGGCTGTCAGGCGGGTAAATGCATCCTGGTTGGCTTGCGCCAAGTGCCGTGCGCGCGATTCGTTTTCGGCGCGTAATTCCGCGGCATAGCTGAGAATCAGACAGCGCGTCCAGAGCTCTTCGACGCTGAAAGTACCGGCTTCAAGTGCTGGTACGCCGGATTTGAGAAAAGTCACGACGGAATGCGCCAGTGCGGCGTACATGCGTTGCCGCACCGTGTCGTCGCGCGCAAACAGCAGCCGCGAAGGCTGCGCAAAACGCGCCCAGATGTACGAGTGAAACCAGTATTGCGCGCCACGCGCGAAATCGCCGGTGGAAATGACGGCATATTTGGCGCGCAATGTTTTCTCCCCGTGCGGTACTTCCAGGTAAAACACATTGGGCGCGAGCCAGGCGTTGAGAACAGCCAAATAGCGTTCGGGATAGGCTTTGTGATAACTATCGACGATGACGTACAAGTCAACAATGCCTTCTTCCAGACTGACGGCGGAGTGCAGGCAAGAGCCGTACAGTATCACCGCGTCGAGCGACTCGCCGAAACGCATGATTAACGCATCCACCAAAGGGACGAAATCGGCGGAAACCGGTTTGTTACATTCCGCCGCGACTTCGTTGATCAGTCCGGCGGGCAGCGGTTCAATGGCTTCGAGTAGTGGATTGGTCATGGCACTATCCTATAACACGAGAAACGTCACGGCATCGGTCGCGGTGATGGTAAGCGGTGCTTGCGGATCGAGCGAGCGGTACAATTCGCCATCGACGATGTATTCGTCGTCCATGTGCAAGGTTAAGGAAGCGGTGTTATGGCTATAGTAGCCGTCTTTTTCCTGCAATACCGCGCCGCCGCCTGACAATATCGGCCATACCGAACGCCACAGGCGCTTATGCTGCTGATCGACCAGCGTGACATGCAACGGTGCCGGTTCTTTTCCCCAGTACGGACGAATGTTCAATAACAAGCAATCCAGTGCGCTGACCAGCGCGAACAAATAAGTGCCGCGGTGAATCCGGCCGCTGGCTTCTGTCAGGGTCATGCTGACCGGTGCCCAATCGCTTTGCTGGCGGCCGAGGATCATGTTGGCGAGCATGCCGATGAACGAGCGCAGCATGATCAGGAAGGTGAAAATACCGCCGGTGATGCCGATCTGCTTGACCGGGCTGCGCGAGAATTTCACGCCGCGCGCGACCAATCCCACGGCAAAGAACATCCCGTAAATCGGGTTCATGCCGTCTTGCTCGATACGCAATGCCGGGCGTTGCACCAAGTTGGGAACGGATGGTTTGCGCAAATAGGCGTGCAGGCGTTGAATGATTTGTTCGGGTTTCCCCTGCATGCCCAGATCCAGCGGCGTCATGTTGGTGGTGCCACCGGGTACGATCAGGATGAGCGGCCAATCTTCCGGTGCGCGTGCCGCGAATAGGTGGCCGAAAATCGCATGCGTCGTGCCGTCACCAGCGACGATCACCAGCAAGTCGATGTCCGCTTGCAGCAGCGCATCGATTGCGTTTTTAAACGTATCCGCATCGTTGCCTTCGCGCACCAGCATGCCAGGTATTTGCTGCAACGCCTGGCGGATAGCTTCGATGCGTTTACGCACTTGCCCTCCCTTGGGATTCAACAGGCAGCCGGTTTTGGCTGTTCCGGATTTCAGGCGGTCGATCCGCGCTTGCAACGTCATCAAGTCTATCGATTTGCGCTGGGGTGTTTACGAAAGCGGTAACGGCTTTCTGAGATCGATCGGGGCGCGCGTGAATATTTTCACCGCCCATTGTTCGCGATCGCGCGCCGGATCGATATCCTGCAGCCAGGATCGCAATGAGCCTTCTTTTTGCTTGGTTTGCCAGCCATCCGCCAAGCGCCAGATCAGAATTCCGGTTGAAGCCAGGTGCCACAGCACCACTAACAGCAATCCGATATCCGGGCGGCCGCTTAACCATCCGTACGTGAGCAAAATCAGATTCGGATTGCGCCGGGCCGTGATCAACCGGTTAAAAGAATCCATCTTGCGCCAGATGAACATGTCGAAGTGCGCCAGCCAAAACTGGAATGCACCCTCGCAAAAACGCCCGCCGACATACCCCAAAAACATCAGTCCCATCAGAATTCCCAAAGGAGCCAGCGGTGTCGCTGTACCCTCCAGACCAAATCCCCAGGCCAGGTACCACAGCGGCGGGTGAATAATATCCAAGCCGTGATCCATGACATCGCCGAAGCGGCTGGACGTGACCGTGACGCGCGCCAGTTTTCCATCCACCGTGTCGAGAAAAGTCATGAACCAGCCCATCAGTAATCCGATACCGAAGAATCCACCCCAGAACGCCAATCCGGCCAGCACGGCAAACACCACGCTGAGATACGTCACATGATTGGGCGACCAGCCGTGGCGCACGCAGAAATGCGTGGTCCAGTATGCCGGTACCGGCCAGACCCATTTGGTGACCAAGTCGGTAACGCCTTTATACGAACCGGAAAACAGTTCTTGTTCCAGCAACGGGCGGTTGGCTTGGCTGACCGGCAGAATGTACGGCGGATCTTTCTTTTTCAGATTGTGCTGGTAATCGATCTTCAGATCGTTTAAGCCAATGCGCGGGATCGTCAGCAGCGCGAATTTATAGTTCTGATCCTTGTTGTTGTTGAGATTGCGCAACAGCTGCGGCGCGTAGTTGCCGTCGGTGCGAATTCCCGCCGGGCAGCCGTCGTCGCTGTATAAGGCGACTTTTTTGTCCATCCCGAGTAAAGCGGTAAGCACGCGCGCATCGAACAGGAAATTGCAATTCAGGAATAGCGCGGTGGCGGTGACCGGGATTTTCTCGGCGTCGTCGGTCAGAATGATGTCCTGATGTGCTTGCAGCATACGCCGCAACCGTTCACGGCCGGTCAATCCCCAAATGGTGATTTCGTTGTCACCGAAAAAATAAATATAGGTTGATGTCGACATGGGTGATGAAAAATTGTTTTTTTCTGAATGAATTATTCCAGTGCGATGCATCCGGTTGTGCGATTTTAGATGTTTTGCAGCAACTATAACAGAGATAACAGTATGCCGCTAAAAAGTCCGGCGCAACCAGATATTGGCCAGAATGATGATGGTAAATCCCGGACCTAAGGCAACGAGCGCGGGGTTTAAATTCAGAATCAGACCGGCGTTGGCGATAATTTGATCGAGCAGGTAAACCCCCATACCGATCAGCGTGGCGAATATGAGTTTATTGCTGAGGCCGGAACGGATCGAACCGAATACAAATGGAATCGACAGCAGCAGCATGGCGATCGTCATCAGCGCGCTGCCTGCTTTGCGCCATAACGCCAGCGCGTACGAATCGGCGTCCTGTCCGGTGCTGCGCAAAAATTCCACATGCCGGTATAACTCAAGCGGCGATAAGCTTTCCGGCGGCTTAGTCAACGTCGCAATATCTTCAGGGTCGACAAAAGAGGGCCATCTTACGACATCCATACGGCTTACCGAGATCCGTCCGCCGTCCTGGAATGTCCGGACGATGGTGTTGCTAAGTTCCCAGATATCTTCCTCAACGATGTCGGCAAATTCGGCGAGCGTATGGGTAACGATGAAACCGTCCGCATCCAGTTGCAGCAGCTCGATATCGGCGGCTCTTTTGTTGTTCACGATCTGGCCGATGCGCAAAATGTTATGTTCGTTACGCGTCCAGATCCCCAGATTTCTGCCTAACTCGGCGCTTTGTTCCAATGCGATGGCGCGATAGGTGATTGCTTTCTGTTGCAGTTGCGGGGCGGCGAATTGTTCCAGAATGGCGACGGTCATTAGCAGTAAAACGCCCATTCCCAAAGGTGCGAAGCTGATGCGCTGCGGTGAGAGTCCGGCGACGCGCAAAGCGATGAGTTCCGAATTGACGGCCAGTTTACCCAAGGCGATAACGGTACCCAGCAAGGCGACAAACGGCGCGATTTGAATAAAGCGGCGCGGCAGCAGCATGGCGGTGTAGAAGAATGCATCGATGGGGCGATAAGTGCCTTTGCCGACATCATCCAGCTGATCCAGCAGATCGAAGAAACTGAATAGCGGCAGCAGAATCGCGGTGGAAATAGCGAAGCCGATCAGTACTTGATAGGCAATGTAACGATAGATGATCATGACCGGCGCAAGAAGAGAGATTTGCGGTTTGAGAATGCCGCGTAACCGACCAGGAATGCGAGAATGAGTAAATCCAGCCACCACACGCCGGGGATGCTGCCGACAACGCTTTGTTCTACCCAACTTCTGGCCAGTCCGCTCAAATTATAGTACGCGGCGAAAACCAGCGCGGCGATGATGTAAGTCCGCTCCGTTTTTTCCTGGCGCGGTGAGATGCGGATATAAGTCACAGCGAGCAGGGCCATCAGAATCGTCGAAAGCGGACGGGAAATGCGCCATTGCAGCTCCGCGATGTCATGTGGCTGGCTGGATTCCCACAAAGTTCTGGTGGCCGCCGCTTTGCGCCGGTATTTCAGCACAAAATCCTTATCGATGAAATAAGTCATATCCTCGAACCGGATCATGTCATCGACGCTGGCGGTTTTGCTTAATTCGTAGACGATGCCGTCGGACAGCAAGATATGCGGTCTATCTTCCTGAGTGCTAGGATGAACCTGACGGGCTTGCTGGGCAATGACAATTTCGCTGCCTTCCTTTTTCTTGATGTAATGAAAAATATCCTCCATTTCCTTGGTGGCGTCATTTTTGCTGCGCACATAGACGACCCTGCCGGATTTTTCACTGCCGTAAAAGCGCCCGGCCTGAAAACGGTTGGTGTTGAGTTCGGCTTCCGCCTGCGCATCGAGAATGTAGCTCTCCGAGTAGGCCCATGGACGCGCATACGCTGACAGAGTGCCGCTGAGAATGCCGACCGGTATGGCTACCGTCAGTACCGTCAGCACAATGCGCGCACCGCTTACGCCCGCGGAACGGATAATATTCAATTCCTGGTCTTTGTTGAGCCTGTCCAGACCAATGATGACCGAAATGTAGAGTGCAACGGGGATTAACACCTCCAGTGCGATCAGCGTTTTTAAGAATACCAGTTTGAGCAGCGCGGCGACGCCCAGAGTTTCTGTGACGGCGCCGGTCAGAAGCCGGGCGCTGACGAAGCTGGCGTATAGGCCGACCAGAATGAGGAGCACTACTGTGAAAGGCAGCAGAATTTCGCGCGCGATATACCGTTCGATTAATTTCATAGACCGGCTACAGGCTGTTACCGATAAATAGGACGAAGATCATGAGGGGGTACGGATAAGATCGATCACGAAGGCTGCGCACTGTCAGCGGAATTTACTTTCCGGCTGAGTATCGATTCGGCCAGCATGAGATCTTGCACCTTGTCGACATCAATGCCGGCACGGGCATCATCCAACATGACAAGTCCGATGTTGACGCCGGATTTTGCCGATACCGCGGCCAAGCCTTGTCGCGATGTCAGCAATCCGAACAGGTATAAAAATACCGTCTTGAACCCGAGCACTTTGCCGATTAACCGCCACGGGCGTTTGCGTAAATCCTCGGCTTGCCGCCAGAACCGCACCAAGGCGCGTCCACGCTGATTGAATGCGTACAAGTTGCAACCGCGGAATCCGCCGTCGCGTAGACGGATGATGGTACGTTTGCAACCGGGAAACGCGGTCATGATCGCTTGTTCGCTGACAGCACCCACCGCGGCGTCGCACGGTGTTACCGCGGCGCGTTGTAAAAAATCGCGCACGATGGCGGGTGTAAGTAAAGCGTGATCGGCGGTGGTCAAGAGTACCGGTGTATCGAGCGGGATGTGATTGAGGCCGCTCTCCGCGCTGCGGCTGGGAGAATCCAAGTTCGGCAGCCAAGTGACTTGGCCGGATGCGATGCGCTGTTTTAATTCCGGACAATGATCGTGCAGCGATTCGGGCGGGCCGCACAAGATAATGGTGGAGACCAGATCGCAAGCCTGCAAGGTATCCAGCACGCGGATGATCATCGGAACGTTGGCAACGGGTGCGAAAGCCTTGCAGGCAGCGCCAGTATGCTGCGTGATCGGATCCTTGCCGGTGCGATCAGCAGCCAGAACCACGGCGGCGAATTGCTGCGCTGCTGGATTGAGTTCGCCGGTCATAACGTTTTTCCATAAATACGGTAGCGCTTGTATTGTTCGCTGCCGATACTGTCGAGAATGCCACGCATCGCAACGTTATCTTCCAATATCCAAGACAATTCGACTTCCTTGACGCCATGCCGGATACCGATCTGGCGTGGGGTGTCGATAACCAGGCAGGCCAAAGCCAAACCGATCGGCGTGCTGTGATATTTTTTGCGCACGCCCATTAGCGGGATACGGCCGGTGCGGATTTGATGATTTCTGGCTTTCTTGATCAGTTTGAGCCAGCCGAACGGAAACAAGCTGCCGTTGAGTTCGATCAGGATTTCGTTAAGATTGGGCAATCCGACCATGAAGGCCGCCGGTTCACCGTTGACTTCCGCGATTTGAATGTATTCATCGGGCAGGAGTAGGCGCAAACTGCTGCCCAGTTCGGCAAATTCTTCCCGCGTAAACGGAATGAAGCCCCAATTTTCCGACCAGGCATCGTTAAAAATATCGCGCAAGATTTCCATTTCCTGATCGAACTGATCGCGTTTCAGGGTGCGCATGGTGATTTGCGGTGAAAACCGCTTGATCACAGCCTGCATGACGCGCGGTATTTCGAATTCAACGCTGATTTTATAGGCCAGCAGATCCTTCGCCGGAAGATAACCGTGCGCTTCGAGCAAACGGCTGTACCAAGGCGCGGAATGCGGCATCATGACCACCGGCGGTGTGTCGAATCCTTCAACCAGAATCCCGCATTCCTGATTGATCGACAGATTGAACGGGCCGCTGACGCGGCGAATCCCGCGCGCAGCGAGCCAGGCTTCCGCATGTAACAAAAGTGCGGCAAATACTTCTGCATCGTCGATACATTCCAGCAGGCCGAAATGTCCGCTGTCGGCGCCGTGGTGTTCCTGATGCAAGGAATCGATTTGCGCGCTGATCCGTCCCACCGGTTCGCCGTTTTGAAAGGCAACCCACGCTTGCCACTCACCGTGCTTGAAATAGGGATTGAAGCGGGAGAAATGAAAACGCCGCTCCAGCCGTAACGGCGGCACCCACATTGGATCGTTCGCATACACGCGCCACGGTACGCCGATAAACTTGCCCATATCGCGATACGACATGACCGGGCGCACCGTTACCCTGGAATTGACCGGTTTATCGAGTTGAGTCATGGCAAGTAAGCGATGTCAGTTTAATGATAAGCGGGTGAAAAGAAGTTATAAATTGATGCTGATTGACTGTTCCGATCAGTTCTGCGGAGAGCTTCCTAAAATTCGGTGTGTTTCATTAAATTCGCGACTAATTGATTAAAAACTACTTTGGGATCAGGTTCGTTGGCAGTATTTTGCTCAGCTGCGGCGATCTTTTCATCGGTAAGGGTGCGGCAGAAGTCGCGGAAATTATTCCAATCGGTATTGTACTGGAGCAAATTTTTTTGCGGAATGAAAACGCGCAGCACTTCAAAATTTTGATACATTTCCGGTAACCGGGCAGTGAGGTAATGGTTAATGTTTGCCGGCCAGCGTTTGTGCTGCGGATACATATCGGCCAATTCCGTTTCGATGGTATAGCGGAAATTTTCGATGGCCATGGCGCGGCGCTTGCGGTTGACGATATCGACCATAATGGCCACCACCCCGAGCAGGCCGAATAAAACGAATGGCCATAATGGCACAGTTCCAAAATATGACGCGATTTGAGCTAAGCTTTCGTCCAAGATGTTCTCAGTTAATGTGTGTTAAAAAAATTGATAGGTTCCGGTATTAAGAACCTCTACCAAGAATGCTGCTGAAGCAAGTAGTCATTTTTCTTGTGATTTATTCCGTCATTATCACATGCTTACTTGCTTCTGAAGACGCTACCAAGGCTCGTATCTTGCCATAGTAATATGCATGGATCAATATGATTGCCTTGCGCCGCTGGCACCGGAAATTAGCCACCGGGGAGCGCGGAATTTTTTCCGGAAAAATGCAATTTATCGTATGCAATCGATGATCAAAGCGGTTTTTTGAGTACTTGCCTCCGGTTTTCAACAGGAGTGATCATGGTCATTACTAAATTTGCATTGACCTGATACTGCTAATTGCGTTATTTTTGTCTGTTTTTTTATGACAGAACCACTTATTATTCCAATTAGTTTCTTGTCGGCATGAGCGTCTATGACCAAATCATCTAAACAAGCTGCGCCGCCGCAACCGGAGAGCTTTGAAGCGGCGTCGGCTGAACTGGAGAAAATCGTGGCTGCCATGGAAGCCGGGCAGATGTCGTTGGAAGCTTCTCTTGCGGCTTATCAACGTGGAGCGGAGTTGTTGCAATATTGTCAGAATAAATTGCAGGGTGCGCAGCAGCAGGTGCGCGTGCTGGAAGCCGGAATGTTAAAAAACTTCACAAGATCGGATAGTGATGAGCGTTGATTTTCAAAGTTGGGCAAGCGGTTGTCAGGCACGCATTGAAAAGTTTCTGGATGCGCGCTTACCCGCCAGCGATTGCGTTCCGGTGCGGTTGCATAAGGCCATGCGCTATTCCGTGCTGGGTGGCGGCAAGCGGGTGCGTCCGCTGTTATCGTTTGCGGCCGGTGAACTTGCAGGCGCGGATGTCGAACGCGTAACCGTTGCCGCGGCAGCGGTGGAGCTGATTCATGCCTATTCGTTAGTACACGATGATTTGCCGTGCATGGACGACGATGTTTTGCGGCGCGGCAAACCAACCTGCCATGTCGAGTTTGACGAAGCGACCGCATTGCTGACCGGCGACAGCTTGCAAACGCTGGCATTTGAGTTATTGGCGGAAAAGCGCTTGGCGGATACCCCGGAAACCCAATTGGAGATGATTGCGCAATTGGCGCTAGCTTCCGGTTCGCGCGGTATGGCGGGAGGCCAGGCATTCGATCTGGACAGCGTTGGGAAAACGTTGACTCTGCCGGAACTTGAATTCATGCATATCCACAAAACCGGCGCGTTAATTCGCGCCGCCGTGATGTTGGGCGCCCGTTGCAGTAGCCGTTTGGATAAAGCGCAATTGGATAAGCTGGATCACTTTGCCAAATGTGTCGGTCTGGCGTTTCAGGTAGTGGACGATTTGCTGGATACCGAGGCGACCACAGCCACATTGGGCAAAACCGCTGGTAAGGATGCGGAAAACAATAAACCGACGTATGTCAGCATTCTGGGCATCAGTCAGGCGCGCGAGCTGGCGGAAAAATTACAGCACGACGCCGATCAAGCGCTGGACGGTTTTGGCGAAGATGCGGCAAGATTGCGTCAAGTGACCGATTTTATAATTAAACGTAAATTCTAAGTTTTTTCTTCTTTATTTTTTATTTTCAGGTTCTGAATGTATCCACTGCTAGATACCATCAATTCACCCGCTCAGTTACGCGAACTGGAACAAAAGAAACTACCGCAATTTGCCAAGGAATTACGTGATTTTCTCGTTGAATCGGTAGCAAAAACCGGTGGACATTTATCTTCCAATCTGGGCACGGTCGAGCTGACGATCGCGCTGCATTACGTATTCAATACGCCGCACGATCAGCTGGTCTGGGACGTGGGGCACCAAACGTACGCCCATAAGATTCTGACCGGACGGCGCGAGGGTATGAGTAAGCTGCGCATGCACGGCGGCATTGCCGGATTCCCGCGCCGCGACGAGAGTGAATACGATGCCTTCGGCACCGCGCATTCCAGCACTTCGATTAGCGCCGCATTGGGTATGGCGGTTGCTGCACGCTTGAATCATACCGACCGGCGTGCCATCGCCATCATTGGTGACGGCGCCATGAGCGCTGGGATGGCGTTTGAGGCCTTGAACAACGCCGGTGTAATGGATGCTAACTTGCTTGTCATTTTGAACGACAACGATATGTCGATATCCCCGCCGGTCGGTGCGTTGAACAATTATCTGGCCAAATTGATGTCCGGACGGTTCTACGCGACGGCGCGGCGTGCCGGCGAAAAAGTGCTGGGCGTCGTTCCACCGGTGCTGGAATTGGCCAAGCGCGCTGAAGAACATGTCAAAGGCATGGTGACGCCGGGTACTTTATTTGAAGAGTTCGGATTTAATTATATCGGTCCGATTGACGGTCATGACTTGGATGTTCTGATTACTACGCTGAACAACATCAAACAACTGGACGGCCCGCAATTTCTCCATGTGGTGACCCGCAAAGGCGCCGGTTACAAAGTGGCTGAGGAAGATCCGATTTTGTACCACGGCGTGGGCAAGTTCGACCCGAAGAAGGGAATTGTCGCCAAGCCGAACGGAAAACCCGCTTATACGCAAATTTTCGGTGACTGGCTGTGCGATATGGCGGCACAGGATTCCCGTTTGATCGGCGTGACTCCGGCGATGCGCGAAGGCTCAGGGCTGGTGCGTTTTTCCCAGGAATACCCGGAGCGCTATTTTGATGTTGGCATTGCCGAACAGCATGCGGTCACTTTTGCAGCAGGCGCAGCCTGCGACGGTTTAAAACCGGTCGTGGCGATTTATTCCACCTTTCTGCAGCGTGCCTACGATCAATTGATTCACGATGTCGCCATCCAGAATCTACCAGTGGTTTTCGCGATTGACCGGGCTGGCTTGGTTGGCGCGGATGGACCGACGCACGCGGGGAGTTTTGATTTATCGTACTTGCGCTGTATTCCCAATATGACGGTGATGGCGCCGGCGGATGAAAATGAGTGCCGGCAGATGTTGTATACTGCTTTTAAACTCGATACGCCGACAGCAGTTCGTTATCCGCGCGGAACTGGCCCAGGTGTGAAAGTGAAAAAGGACATGCAAGCATTGCCGGTAGGCCGGGGTGAAATTCGGCGGCAAGGGGAAAAGGTAGCGTTTCTGGCATTTGGCAGCATGCTGGCGCCGTGTTTGAGTGCCGCGGAAGAATTGAATGCAACGGTCGCCAATATGCGTTTTATCAAACCGCTGGATGACGATTTGGTTGCATCGTTGGCCGCCAGTCACGATTTGCTGGTGACCGTGGAAGAAAACACCGTATTGGGCGGAGCAGGCGGTGCGGTAACCGAATCGCTCAACAGTCAGCGGATTGATGTCAAAGTGTTGCAACTGGGTTTGCCGGATGTTTTCATCGATCAAGGCGATCATGCGCAAATGCTGGCGGATTGCGGGTTGGACAAAGACGGAATTATTAAATCAGTGCGAGCAATTTTACCTGTGTAACTTTCCTGGAATTAATCGATCTATCGATTATTTAATTCAAAGTTGCCAGCAACGAGTTCCTCAGCGCACAGGAGATAAACATGAATAAACAGGTAGATTTGCCGATTGCCGATGTGCAAAGTTCACTCGATACCCGGCGTATTGCCATCGACCGGGTGGGAATCAAAGCCATCCGCCATCCGGTGGTTGTGGCGGACAAAAGCGACGGCGTGCAGCACACCATCGCGGTTTTCAATATGTACGTGAATTTGCCGCACAACTTCAAAGGCACGCACATGTCGCGTTTCGTGGAAATCCTCAACAGCCATGAACGCGAAATTTCCGTCGAATCGTTCCAGATCATCTTGCGGGAAATGATCCAGAAACTGGAAACGGATTCCGGTCATATCGAAATGACCTTCCCTTATTTCATCAATAAATCCGCGCCGGTCTCGCAAGTCAAAAGCTTGCTCGACTATGAAGTGACCTTCATCGGCGAGATCAAAAACAATGAATATCTGTTCACGATGAAAGTCGTCGTTCCGGTTACCAGTTTGTGTCCTTGTTCCAAGAAAATTTCCGATTACGGTGCGCATAACCAGCGTTCGCATGTGACGATCTCCGTGCGCACCAACAGTTTTGTGTGGATCGAGGATGTTATCCGGATTGCCGAGACGAATGCTTCCTGCGAGCTCTACGGTTTGCTCAAGCGGCCGGATGAAAAGTATGTCACCGAGCGCGCCTACGACAATCCCAAATTTGTCGAGGACATCGTCCGGGACATCGCCGAGACGCTCAATCACGATGATCGCATCGACGCTTATGTGGTTGAATCGGAAAACTTCGAATCGATCCATAACCATTCGGCTTATGCGTTGATCAAGAATGACAAAACCCGATCTTCGGGAATATCGCTGGAGTAGGTCAAAGCTTTCGGAATTTCCTTACCGGTTGCCGTCTCAGATAACCGGATAACCGGGAAAACAATCTAAACTCCTTCCGGCAACGTCCTGGCTAACACTTGATTAACTCAGGAGGCGCGTCATGTCCCACACCATCATTCAAGATCGCGCCGCCGGTGCCATCATGGGTGCTTTCATCGGCGATGCTTTGGCGCTCGGCCCCCATTGGTATTACGATCTCGCCGAAATGCGGCGCGATTACGGCGAATGGATTACCACCTACACCGATCCCAAACCGGGACGTTACCACAGCGGACGAAAAGCCGGGCAACTGTCGCAGGCTGGCATTATTCTAGCCCTGATGCTGCGTTCTCTCGTTGAACGCGGTCAATACGACGAAGCCGATTTTTGCCGGCGGCTGGACGAAGAGCTTTTTCCGTTACTCGATGGTACGCCCATGAACGGCCCGGGCGGTTACACCAGCCAATCGATTCGTCATGCCTGGCGTTGCCGGGTGGAGCAAAAACTGCCGTGGGGAAAAACCGGAGGACACGCGGACACCACCGAAGCCATCGAACGCACGCTGGCCATCGCCGTCCGGTATGCTTTTCAGCCAACAGAACTCGCTATCAATGTGGCGAACAATACCCGACTGACGCAAATCGACGATACGGTGATTTCCATGACGGTGGCCTATGACGCCGTATTAGGCATGCTGGTGCAAGGACATGCATTGGATGCGGCGCTATCCGGGAAATTGATGCGATTGGTGAAGACCGGGAAACTGCCTTTTCATGCCGTCACCTTCGACGATATGCAACCACCGCGTCCGGGCGACCCCGATCCGCCGCGCGCCGGACGGTTTGCGTCACCGGATGCGTTGCTGACGCCGTCTTACATGGTGCAAGCCGCTGCGGATACGGCTATCCGAATCGAACCGGCGTGGAAGGTATCCATCGTGTACGGTATGCCCTGCGCTATTTATCATCAACTTCCCGCCGCCTACTATCTCGCTGCCCGCTTTCGCAACGATTTTGAATCGGCGGTATTGCATGCCGTCAACGGTGGCGGGCAGAACCTGGCGCGCGCCATTCTGACCGGCGCGCTGACCGGTGCGCAAGTGGGATTGTCCAACATCCCGCAACGCTTTCTCGACGGACTGGAAGATGCGGAAATACTCGTGAATCTGGCTAAAAGCCTTGCTGCTCAGGTTGTGGATACAGCGATGCCAGCGGATGGTGAAAGTGGTGAAATTAGTGCGAACTAGGGTTTGCGTCCGGTCACGAGGCTGTAATAACCGGAAGCCTTGTGGATTTCAACACCGGTAAAACCAATTTCCCGCAGCATGGCGGATAATTCCTGCCCAGAGTATTGCTTTCCTTCCGTCCATCCCATCATCATCATGCCGAATGCAGCCGGGGCGAACGGTCCTGTTTTGTCGTCGTTGCACAACATCTCATGGATGATGATGCGCCCGCCACTGGCCAGCGAGTCAAAGCTTTTTGCTGTCAGAAAGTGGCATTTCTCCAGCGGCCAGTCATGATAAACATTGGAAAAGAAATGCAGATCGGCGGATGGCCAGTGATCGGACCAAAGGTTGGTGCCACAAGTTGAGATGCGATCTTGTAAGCCATATTCAGCGATGTAACCCTGCGCTACTTCGCATACCTGAGGAAAATCCATGACAATCGCTTGCAGATTTGGCAAGCGCAAAGCCGCTCCAATCGAATGCGCGCCGGAACTGCCGCCGACATCCAGCATGATGCGGTGCTGCGAGAGATCCAAAACCCCCGGCCAAACCAGCGCCGATGCCATGCTCATACTGTGCATGCCGCTGGTGAAACGATGCAACAGTTCGATTTGTTCCTCGTGCGATTGATACAGATTGCCGCCGCCGTAAGTCTGCGGTGAGTCGGTCAGGATGGCTTTTTCCAGGCTTGTGAAGGAACAGACCTGATAATTGTCGATCATCAGATCCCAGAGAAAACCGAAGTAATTCGGGCTCTTCTGCAGTAAATATTCTTCCGACACTGCGGTAAGCGCATAACGCTCTTGTTGCAGCGACAAAAAGCCCAGCGCGCAAGCGACGGTCAGAATCGCTTCCGCCGGGCGCGGCTTGATATTGAGCGCATCGCAAATCTCCGTCAAAGTGCGCGGATTATCCGCTAGCAAGGCGAAAACCTTCAACCGGTGCGCCAGCAACAAGGCCGGATAACCATAAACCGCGAACACCACATCCCATAGCAGACGATCATCGGCTCGCGGCATCGGAACGTTGGAAAAGGCATTTTGTGTCATCAGCTCTCCTTTGACCCTGACCGGTTTATGAAACAACCATCGCAGTTCGCAGTGTTAAAAGAATGTTTGGAAACGACCCACGTATTCATGATTTTTCCGCCTCAACCAAACGTTTGATGTTTTGCACCGTCCTGTCCGCGCCGTCTTTGATGGCGACGCGAACCAATCCTTCGAAAGGCCGCATAATCGCCAGAATTTCCAGCAATTCAAAAGAAAATGTCAGCTTGGTGGATTGCGCCGGATTGATTTCCTGCAACTCGTAAGTGCAGCGGAATGGATCGGACACACCGACCAGCGTGATGCGCTGCCCCGGCTCAAAGGCTGAAATTTTGAACTTCGACTCCGAACGCCGTCCCTGGTCGACGCGCACCTGCCGCCCCTCGGTGCCAAGCCTGACCGGGCCGGGCGTCAACTGCTGCAGCTCTTTCACTTCCGGTGACCATTTCGGGTAATTGTCGAATAAGCCTTCACCGAGGAAACGAAACAGCTCCGCCGCCGAGCAAGTCACGATCGTATTCGCCCGGCCGATAACCGGATCGGTCGAACCCAGATTGAGCATGGAACCTAAATTGAACATATCACTTAATCCTCTCTGGCTGATAGAACTTAATCTATCGGGGAAGTACCGTTCATGCAAAATAAATGAATATTTTAAAAATTCCTATGAATGGAAAGATTTTACTGAAAGCGGTTGCTTCTTGACGTCTCTTTATCTGCATCTCATTAAGAGAACAGCTTATCGGCCAGTTCCGCCGCATGAATCCCCCTGGAAGCGCGATTATCAATTATGTTTGATAGTTGGTTTGCCATCGCTGTCGCAAGCGGTGTCGCCTGATCGAGCTTAGCGAGCCCTGTTGTACCACTTACAAATCTGCCTGTACATTCCATTTCAGTTAAATTACGCGATAGTTTGCGCATTGAAAGGATAATGGCGCGGTATGTGCTGAATGCTGATCCATTGATCAGTCGTAAATGCTGCCACGGCCCAAGCGCCATTGAAACGACCAACACCTGAATTCTTTTCACCACCGAATGGATTATAAGGTAAATCGTTGACCGGTTGGTCATTGATATGTGCCATACCGGATTCAAGTTGTTGTGCGAATCGAAGACCGCGTTCGACATCTTGTGTAAACACAGCGGCAGCCAACCCTAGATCGGTGTCATTGGCGATATTCAATGCCTCGGCTTCATTGCGCGCGCGTATGACCGGTGCAATGGGACCGAATGATTCGGTTTGCGCCAGCGGCATCTGATTGGTGACTTGAGAAAATACATGTGCTGGAAGTACCAATCCTTGCGCTTCACCACCTACCATTTGATGCGCCCCTGCTGAAATGGCAGCGTGAATCCGTTGTTGCAGGCCATGCAACTGGGATTTATTGATAATGGGACCGATCATCGTATCAGGCGCATCCGGATCACCTGCTTTCAATTGGCGCACACGATCGGCAAAACGTTCGACGAACTCATCGTGAATCCGATCCTCGATAATGAAGCGGTTAACGCTCATGCAGGTTTGGCCCTGGTGAAGAAATTTACCAAACACGGCAGCTTCCACAGCTTGCCCCAAGTCGGCATCATTCAATACCACGAACGGACCATTCCCGCCCAGCTCCAACTCAAGCCGCTTTAGCATGGGGCCTTCAGCCGCTAGCTTTGCGATATTGCGGCCAACGGGCGTCGAGCCGGTAAACGATATGACGCGGGGAATAGGGTGTGTGACAAAGGCATCGCCAATCTCGCTGCCCGCACCCACGATTACGCTGAGCACACCTGGAGGCAATCCTGCTTCTTCAAGGATTTTTGCAAATAGCAATCCGCCCGTTATCGGAGTATCGCTGGCTGGCTTGACCACGACAGCATTACCGACCGCGAGCGCGGGTGCTGCGGAACGAGCAGTAAGCTGGAATGGCCAATTCCACGGGCTAATCACGCCGACGACGCCGACGGGTTTACGGTACATGCGGCTTTCCTTGCCGGGAATATCGGCGGGCAGAATCCGGCCTTCCACCAAATAAGGCAACGTAGCTGCCTCGAGCAACACGCCATGCACGGCATGCCATTCCAGATTCGCTTTGATGCGCGTGCCACCGGACTCATGAATGATCCATGACACAATTTCTTCGCGCCGCGCTTCCATGATCTGCGCCGCGCGACGCATGATGGCTGCGCGCTCGCCCGGCAATAATGCTGCCCATTCGTGCTGTGCCTTGGCGGCGCCACGATAAGCCTCATCCATGTCATCGCGATTGGCATGTGGAATTTCGGCAAGAATATTGCCATTATAAGGATTCAAATCGTTCAGAACCTTTGCTCCCTTGCCGTGGCGCCATTGACCGTTGATCAATAGCCGGTCGAAATTTGAATACGGCGATTGGGATTCTATTTTCTTTTCCATAAGGCATTCCTCATGCGTATTTTCGTGGAAACCTACTCAGAATGAAGTACACAAATTTGTACTACAGCCGGATAATCGGTTTAATCGTGATACCCTTCTCGCTGTCTTCAGCAGCCTGATTGATTTGGTCGAGGGAGTAAAACTTCACCAGCTTGTCAAAAGGAAATCTTCCCTGCTGATAAAGCTCAACCAGTGCCGGAATGAAAAGATCGGGTTTGCTATCGCCTTCGATGATGCCGATAATGCGCTTTCCTGCCGTCATCACGCCGTTCACATCGAAACTCGCTTCCGTACCCAAGGCGGGCGCACCGACGATGCCGCATGTTCCCCGGATAGCCAGTGCATCGATGGCCTGGCGCAGCACGGCTGGGCGTCCGCTGGATTCCAGCGCGAAATCAGCGCCACCACCGGTAATTTTACGAACCGCTTCGACCGGATCGGTTTCCCGGCTGTTGATGGTGTGCGTGGCTCCGAGCTCCATCGCCAGAGCCAAGCGCGCAGGTACCACGTCCGCCGAGATGATGGTGGTAGCGCCGGCAGCCCGTGCCGCCATCACGGCGCTAAGTCCCACTGCGCCGCCGCCAAAAGCCGCGAAACTGCTGCCCGGACTTACCTTAAGCGCGTTCATGACGGCTCCTGCACCGGTCTGAATGCCGCAGCCCAGCGGGCCGAGCAACTCCAGGGGCGCATCGTTGGGTACTTTGATGACGTTACGCTCATGCACCAGCACAAAGGTGCCAAAGGACGATTGCCCAAAGAAATGATCGTGAATCCGCTCAGGCGTGTTACCTGCTGTAAAAGTTGACGTGCTGCCGTCTTCGCGTGCGCCGTTGAAATTCAGTGCATAAAAAAGCTCGCAATAAGTCAGATCACCATTCAGGCAAGGTTTGCAGTGACCGCACCACATATAAGTCAGCACCACATGATCGCCAACGGCGACTTTCTTCACGTTGCTGCCAATTTGCTCGACTACCCCCGACCCTTCATGCCCAAGCACGATGGGAAGCGGCACTTGATAAAGCTGATCGCGCGCGACCATATCGGTATGGCACATTCCTGTTGCTACAATGCGCACGCGCACTTCATCAAAATGTGGCTCATCCTGTACCAGTTCTTCTATCTGGAAAGGCCCGCCTGGCTGGCGGACAACGGCTGCCTTGATTGTTTTCACGTGCACCTCCGCTTTGGGATCGTTATTTCATGCTTGTTCAGGATAAAGTTAGCGAATGCCGGATTTTCCAGGTGCTATGATGCCATTGGGATCCAACGCTTTCTTGAGCGTCTTGTGCACCTTCCGCTGCACCGGGCCATAGGTTTCGGCAACTTTGTCCATGAAGGCGGTATTGACGCGGTAAGTGCCATACCCACGCGCGGAAAATTCGGTCAGCAGTTCGTCGAAGCACTGGTAAGCTGCTTTCGTCTGCTCAGGATCGGTCTTGTCGTACAGCACATCGACGATATGATGCATATCGCGCATGCCGACGATGAATTCACCGGAATAATCCAATCCGTATTTGGCCAATATTTGCTTGGTCAGCGCCATTTGTTTCAGGGTTTCACTACCGCGCGCTTGCGAGACCGGCGCAAACCACATCGATCCGCCACCTCCGCGCCAGTTATACAGCGAAAATTCCGTCAACGTCATTTCTCCACGCATGAGCTTGGCGCGATAAGCAAATGCAGGATCATCCGCTGCTTCTTGCTCCGTCAGAATTTTTGCCTTGCCGGATTGGCCGAATGCCTGTGTCACGATTTTCCAGTTCACGTCAATCTGTTCCTGCGTGCCATAGAGCGCCGCATACACATTCCAGATTCCCAGTTTATGGTCTTTCATGATCCGGTAGACCGCTTCATCCGGAATTGACCCCGGCCCGGAGACATAGTCGCTGCGCTTGGCTTTTACCGGCGCTTCATACAATGCGTGAGCGATAACCACGGCATTGGGGATAACCCCGCTGATGCGCAGCGGCCGGATCGTTTCCACGATTTCCACGATGTCTTCTTCGTGTTGATATTGGATGACGAACGGCTTAAACGCAGGCGGTTCGGGCATCAACCAGAATCCGAACTTTGTCACGATGCCATAATTGGATTGCGTGAAAATGCCATCGAGATAAGGGCCATATCCCCATTTGAAGACCTGCCAGGTATTGGAGTTGGGCATCGAGCCCATGCCGGTACGCAACACTTCACCATTTGCCAGCACGACTTCCATGCCGCAGGCAAACAGGAAATGTTCGCCATAAGGTGTATAGCCGACGCCCCGATCCAGCGTATTGCCGACTGGCCCGGCAATGGCCGAAGGCGCAGGCATCGACAACCATAAACCTAATTTGTGCTCTTTGATGTAATCGTAGAGCTGTTGATAGGTCACACCGGGTTCAACCAAGGCAAAGGCCAAATCCTTGTCTACTTCAAGGATGCGGTTCATACGCTTGAGGTCAAGCACCACTTGACCCCGCTCTGCCGGGGCGGCCGAGCCGTAGCCTAGGTTCTTTCCAGTAGAAATCATCCAGATCGGCACTTTGTACTGATTGCAAATCGCCACGATTTTCTGGATTTGCTCGACGGTAGTGGCCAGTAATGCTGCGGATGGTGTATGGTCGCTATCGGGAACCGGCATCATCGTCTTGATGTAAGGCGCAAGCTGTTCCGCGCTGGTGAGCACGGAAGTCTCGCCAAGAACCTTGCGAAAATCACGGATGGCTGCATCGAAGTTTTTTTCCGATACGCCTTTGGGCAATGCGATATATTGACTGGCCATGCTGTGTTCTCCCTACACGTCGATGACAAATGAAACAAACTGTTTGCCCGCCAATACATCATGATCCCGATGGCGGTTATCTGGACGATGCACGAAAGCACGCTGGGCACAAGCTTCCGGGTGTATCCCCATCTCCAGCGCGGCACCCACAACGGCATAGCCCGTGGCTTCGACCCAATTCCCGAGCGGCAGGTGTTCAATAAAAGAGGTAGCCGGTCGAGACGTTAAAGAAACCCAGTTTGCTGATGTTTCCCAACCCACTAATTGGCTGGCTTCTGGAGCAGGCAAACCGGCGCAATGTAAATGTGTTGCAGGCTGATCAGTCAAACTATGCGAAGAAAATTGCGGTAACAATCCTTCCGCCAATCCAGTTTCAGGGAAGGATACTTTCAGAAAATTTTCCACGATCGAAAAACTGCGGCTGTTTTGAATCAGTATGGACGCTAGCAAGCCGCCCGCGCCGTAGGCCGGCGCTGCCGTTGTCCACCGATGCCGCAGCGATAACGCAGCATCGGCGTTCGACGCTGATGCATGCGAGCCCAAAGCCAGCAAGCGTCCATCGGCATTGCGCACCAGTTCCGTGAAAATCGCTGCATGGGCGTAGTCCATGACGGCAACCCAACGCATGTTATGGGATTGCGTCAAAAGATCGGCAATGTGTTGGGGATTAATCAACAACTCGTCTCCGAGTTGGGATGTGGCTAATGCGCCTTGACCGGAATGGCCATAGTGAGCGCAAGCAGCTTGCGCGCCGGTGGCAAATGCTTCGCTAATAGGAGTGTTGCCCAGTAGTAAATGGCAATTCCGTGCACTGTCCGAACGCGCTGGGTTGATGGATGCTGCTTGAGTGATGGTAGGAATACCGAAGGCCAGCAAGGTTCCGCCGGTCAGCATGCCCTTGATGAGGATACGCCGCTTTTCATCCATAGAATGTGACCTCCTTAATGCTGAGCTTTTTTGTTTGAAATGAAATCCGCCAGTTTGGTTAATGATTCATCGTCGATTTCCGAAGGACGAAAAGCTGGCATGGCCCGATTTCCATTGCGAACGATTGTGCGGATGTAGGCCGCAGGAAGTTCGCGATTGCGAATTTGCGGTCCTACATGGGCTTCATGACAATACGCGCAAATTTTGGCGTAAATTTCAGCGCCATCCTTCCATGCAAATCCGGGATTGTTTTTCTCATTCTGTGTCGACCATGCGTTGCTTATCGTAAAAATGATTGCAACTAGACAGTCGAATATGCAATTTACCAATTTTGCTTTTTTCATGTTAACTCTCCATTCCAGAGGATCCTACTGCCACAGCAAACTCGTTACCTTTTTCCCCATAATCTGGTCATTAAATACAACCTTAGCCACGGAGGAGCTGGCACAAGCGATACCGTAGCAAACATGCAAGGGTAACAAATGCTCTTCTCTCGGATGACAAAAACGGGCAAAGGGCGCCTTTTCCCACTCTATCAATCGTTGTTCACGCACTTCGGATGAAATCGCTGGATCAGTGCAGGTTTCAATTAACCAGTGATCAAATCCTTCATTTTCTTTGCTGCTATCGATATTGTTAGAGAAAAATGTTTTCAAATTATGAAATGACATGCCTGAACCGATAATCAGGATATTTTTCTCTCGCAGCGATGCAATCGCTTTTCCGAGGGCGATATGCTTCCTCGGATCCAAATTATTGAGTAACGATAACTGAATGCAGGGAATCTGCGCTTGCGGATACATCAGCTTGAGCGGTACAAACAATCCATGATCAAAACCGCGCTGCTCATCGAGCCTTGCTGGTATGCCGCTCGCTATTAACAGCGCACGAACTTCCTTCGCCAACCCGGGATTGCCCGGTGCCGCATATTGAATGGTGTAAGCCTCGGCAGGAAATCCATAATAATCATAGATTATTTCGGGATGGCTGCTGCTGGTTATCGTTGCTTGTTCCTCTTCCCAGTGCGCACTGATGACTAAAATCGCTGTCGGCTCACCCAATTCACTTGGGATTTCCTGTAGAAAAGAAACCATTTTTTCATGCCCTTTGTCACCAAGAATCGGCAAGGGTCCGCCACCGTGCGGCAAAAACAGAATGGGTGAAAGGGCTGGCGATTTTGGGTTCATCGTTTGAAACTTCTACGATTGGAAAGTATGGGAAAGTGTGCGCATTCTCTTTCTCCAAACTTTCCGTCAGCGAGCTAGCTTGCTGGTCACTTGCGCAACGTGAGCGCCCTGAAAGTGTGCAATTTTTATTTCATTATCTGACGGAAGGCGTTTGCCATCGCCACCGGCCAGCGTACTCGCGCCATAGGGAGAGCCGCCGGTAATTTCATTCATGTTCATGATTTCCTGGCAGGAATACGGGACACCAACGATGATCATGCCATGATGCAGCAAGGTGGTATGAAACGAAGTTATCGTGGTTTCCTGGCCGCCATGCTGCGTGGCGGTCGACGTAAACACGCTGCCCACTTTACCGATCAGTCCGCCGTTAAGCCATAATCGGCCTGTCTGATCAAGAAAATTGCGCATTTGCGCGCACATATTGCCGAAGCGTGTAGGTGTGCCGAAGATAATGGCATCATAATTTGGGAGTTCATCAACCGTCGCAATCGGCGCTGGTTGATCCAGCTTGGCGCCAACCCTTCGTGCCACTTCTTCCGGCATGAGTTCGGGGACGCGTTTAACGGTAACCTCGGTGTTTTCAACGTTGCGTGCACCTTCGGCTAACGCATTGGCCATAATTTCGATATGACCATACATGCTGTAATAGAGAACGAGGATTTTTGCCATGTTACATCTCCTGGTTTTAAGGATTGTGGAGAGTTTTTTGAGAATTGTCTTGTCAGGATGATGCAAACCGCTGAGCTAAAACAGTAAACGAATAAAGGACGAATTGCAAGACCGTATGTAGAGCAATTTGGGTGTTTGCCGAGTACTAACGAAAAGCGGAAACGATACGGCCAAATGAGATGAAAGATGGCTCAGAGCTACAAACTTGCCTGCTTGGGCAGAGTTTTGTTAAACGGCAGTGGAAACTGGTTGCGTCAGGTAAAAGTCTCAATCAGCTTGTTCAGGGATTGAGTAGCATTCTTAACGGGCAGCGGAAGTCAAAAGAGCTGACTGGCGGACTATAGTGTCTGATCAGATTACAACGTTTGCCGCTGGGTGAAGTCTTTCAAACGGAATCCGAGCAGCCAGAGCGAGGCGAAATAGCTGGTGGCACCGGCTAATACTACGCCGCTTAACCGCAGAGCGCGGGTTAGCGCGGGTTCGTGGAGCCACGAGGTGCTGCTGCCTGCGGCGAACCATAGCACGATGCCCATGACCGCCAGCGCCAGCAGTATTTTGACGAAGAAAACCAGCCAGCCGGGTTGCGGTTGATAGATTTTCTGGCTGCGCAATTGGTAAAACAGCAATCCGGCGTTCAGGCATGCGCCTAAACCGATCGCCAGCGCCAATCCGGCGTGCTGGAACGGCGTGATGAAAGCGAGGTTCATCAATTGCGTGGCAAGTAGCGTGATGATGGCGATTTTGACCGGTGTTTTGATGTTCTGACGCGCATAGAAGCCGGGTGCGAGCACTTTCACCAGGATTATGCCGAGCAGGCCGACGCTGTAGGCGACCAGGGCTTCGCGCGTCATCCATACGTCGTGCTCGGTGAATGCGCCGTGGTGAAACAGCGTGGTGATCAGCGGCACCGATAGTAACGCCAGCGCCAGCGCGGCGGGCAGGGTGAGCAGCATGGTCATGCGCAGACCCCAATCGAGCAGGCGGGAGTATTCGTCGTTGCTGTTGTTGCTGTAATGCTTTGCCAGCGAAGGCAGCAAGATGGTGCCGAGCGCGACGCCGAGTAAACCGGCGGGGAATTCCATCAGCCGGTCGGCGTAATACAGCCAGGAGACGCTGCCGGTTACTAGCAGGGAGGCGAAAATCGTGTTGATCAGCAGGCTGAGCTGGCTGACCGAGACGCCGAAAATGGCCGGTCCCATTAATTTAATCACGCGCCACGCGCCGGTGTCGGGATTTTTGAAACGAATGCGCGGCATGAGTTTGAGCCGCAACAGATAGGGTATTTGAAACGCCAGTTGCAAAATGCCGCCGATAAAAACCGCCCAGGCTAGCGCCAGAACCGGCGGATCGATTAACGGAGTCAGCCATAACGCGCAACCGATAAAGGCGACATTCAGCAGCGCCGGAGTAACGGCAGGCACATTGAATTTGCCGTAGGTGTTGAGAATCCCGCCCGCCAATGCCACCAGCGAAATAAATAAAATATACGGAAAGGTGATTTGCAGCAGTTGCACGGTGAGCTGGAATTTATCCGGATCGGCGGAGAAACCGGGCGCGCTGACATAAATGATCAGTGGTGCTGCGAAAATACCGGCCAGCGAAATAAAGAACAGCGTGACACCCAGCAGCATCGTGATGTGATCGATCAGGCCGCGGGTTTCTTCGGCTGTGCGGTTGTTTTTGTACTCAGCGAGGATCGGCACGAATGCTTGCGAAAACGCACCCTCGGCAAACAGCCGCCGCAGCAGGTTCGGAATGCGGAAGGCGACAAAGAACGCATCGGTTTCCATCCCCGCGCCGAAAATCCGCGCGATGATGATGTCGCGCAAAAAACCGAGTATGCGCGATATGAAAGTCATGCTGCTGACCGCAGCGAGCGCTTTGAGCAGGTTCAATGGTTTGAGATTTTTATGCTATTGATGGCGGTGGTAAGAAACTACGCGGACTGGATTTCTCAATCCAGTCCGGTTGATTAGAAAGTTCACGAAGCTGCCTTGTTTATTCGATTCCATCCCGGCAAATGGGCAGGGGCAGCTTAGAACATGCAACTGACTTTTTGGAGCAGACCTTCTTCTTCCCAATTCCATTGCAGGCAATATTCCGCGCCGCGTTTCGGGTTTTTCACTTCCGCATCGATTTTCGTTTGCCCGGTAATCACAGGCGGCAGCAGCGCTTCTTCCTTGCCGTTTTGGATGCAGAAGAAACGGGCGGTTGCAACGGCGCGCCCTGAAGGCAGCTCGACGGTCAGATGTAAGCGTTGCGTATCATCGTCGACGACATGCGACAGCATGCCTTCGTTCTGCGTGAATGCGCCTTCGCACTGATACGTGAGAGTTAAATCGGTACCGTTGATGACTTTCAATTCCGGCGGGAATTTCATGCAGACTTGGTAGCTGTCGTTGTCTTTTCTCTGTTCAACCGGATCGCCGTTATTGACGCGGAAATTGCTGATGCTGCCGATGGCGCGGATATTTCTGAACCAGTATTCCGAATTATCAACATGACAAGCGGTGGTCATTTGTGTCTGCGTCAAGGTCGCTTTTTTTCCGCAGGTGTCGTGCACCGTCAGTATTTTTCTTAAATCCGCGATGGAGAACGCGGATTTGTTTTGCCGGATTTGATCGAGAATCAGTAGCGCGGCACAGACAACGAATATCAGTCCATGCACAACGAAATTCGTCAGCAGTGCGACCAAAATACCAAAGGCAAAGATCGCGGCATTGATGTAAAAAATAAGCTGGTTGGATTTGTCAAACATTCGGAGCTCCTTAATTAGCAGGCATTTTTTATAATATTTTTGAAGCGCTGAGTTTATCAGAGAGGCGCATGCAACAAAAGCAACCTGGGGCAGATTGATGTTGGCCGGTGAAAAATGCCACTTGCGGACATTATCGGTTGTTTTGCCGCTGCACAGCGAATGCCGGTTGGGCTGAACATTAAGAAACAAGCGACTTAGCCAAGATTTGGCGCTATCATTGGCATTTGCAGTCATGATCAATTTTTTATGGAGAACATAGATGTCGAAAAAATCAATGAAACCGGTTTCACTGGTGCTAGGCACAGCATTAGTAACCAGCCTGGCTGCCGGTAATCTCGCGGCTGACAATGCCGGCAACCCTTTTGCGTTGAATGAATTATCCGGCGGCTACATGCAACTTGCCGACGCCAGCGATGCCAATAAACCGGCGCAAGAGGGTGGCAAGGATTCCAAGTCGAATATGGAAGGCAAATGCGGCGAAGGCAAGTGTGGTGGTAAAAAAGATATGAAACAAAATATGGAAGGTAAATGCGGCGGCAAGAAAGCCGAGCAAGAAGGAAAATGCGGTGAAGGTAAGTGCGGATCCAATAAGAAGTAATCCGTGCAATCCATGAGCAGCCAACAGTATCCTGTTCATGGCGCTGGTTTGGGTCTGCGGCGTTCACACATAGGTGCGCTGGCGGATCAAACCACGCAACCGGTGAGTTTCTGGGAAGTGGCTCCGGAAAACTGGATCGGGGTCGGCGGGCGATACGGCAAACAGTTGCGCGAGCTGACCGAAAAATTTCCTTTCATTTGTCATGGATTATCGCTGTCAATCGGCGGACCATCGCCGTTGGACGAAGCCTTTCTGCAGCGCCTGAAGCGTTTTCTGCACGAACATCAAATCCGTTATTACAGTGAACATCTGAGTTATTGCAGCGACGACGGGCATTTATACGATCTGCTGCCGATTCCGTTTACCACAGAAGCGGTGCATTATGTGGCGGAGCGTATCCGGCGGGTGCAGGATATTCTGGAACGGCGCATCGCATTGGAAAACGTTTCTTACTATGCAGCACCCGGTCAGGAGATGATGGAAATCGATTTTATCAACGCCGTGCTGCAGGAAGCGGACTGCGACTTGCTGCTGGATGTTAACAATATTTATGTCAACAGCGTCAACCATCGCTACGACGCAGAGGCGTTTCTCAAACAATTGCCCGCGGCGCGCATCCGTTATATCCATATTGCCGGGCATTACCGCGAAGCGGAAGATTTAATCGTCGACACGCATGGCGCGGATGTCGTCGATCCGGTGTGGCAATTGCTGGAAAAAACGTATCAGCATTTTGGCGTCATTCCGACGCTGCTGGAACGCGATTTTAATCTTCCGCCGCTGGCCGAGCTGCTGCAAGAAGTGGAGATTATTCACACCCTGCAATCCAAATGGCGGAATCTAAGCGGTGACTACGCGCAACACGCCTGACCGCCCCGCTTTTGTGCGTCAGCAGTACGCTTTTGCGGCGCATATCCGTAATCCGGAGAGAAACCCCAGCCCGGAAGGAATCGAAGAACGGCGCATGAAAATCTACCGCGAATTGTTTTATAACAATGTGGAGGGTTTTATCGCCAACACCTATCCGGTATTGCGGCAAATCACGCCGGATGATCGCTGGCACGCTATGATCCGGGATTATTTCGCGCATCACGTAGCGCATACACCGCTATTTCCGGAAATGCCGCGCGAGTTTTTGAAATATCTGGAACATGAGCACAAGCCGCAACCGGACGATCCACCTTTTATGCTCGAGCTGGCGCACTATGAGTGGGTTGAGCTGGCGCTGTCTCTATTGGATGAAAAAATTGACGCAACAAAAATCGATGCACATGGCGATATGCTGGAGAACATTCCTGCGATTTCGCCGTTGGCCTGGCCGTTGAGCTACCGTTTTCCCGTTCATAAAATCAGTCCGGCTTTCCAACCCAAGGAAGCCGGTGGAATGCAGACTCATCTCATTGTTTATCGCGACGCGGACTTTGATGTGCGTTTTATCGAGATCAATCCTGTAACTGCGCGGCTGCTGCAATTGTTTTCCGGTGAGGATGCCGTACCGGGGCGAGCGGCGCTGCAACAAGTCGCTGTGGAACTCAATCATCCCCAACCCGAAACCGTCATTCAAGGGGGTATCGAAATATTGCAAAACTTGAGAAAACGCCATGTAATTCTAGGAACCTATCGCTAACTTCCTGATTGCGCTGTCAACACTACAGGTTTAAGGTGATTTGCCGTTAGATTGCCCATTGATACGAATGGAAACGCACGCTATGCGGGGAATCACATGATAGGGATATCGAATAAGAAGCAAACCAATACAACCAACGTCCCTGTTGTATTCAATATGGCAAACTTTCTGGTTTCTTCCGTACACGACATGAAGAACTCAGTCAGTATGCTCATTTGCGGTCTGGACAAGGTGTTGACATCGGCTGAAGCGGCCGAACTTTCCACCCACACCGAACTGGTGCAGATGAATCATGAAGCGAAACGGATCAATAACCGTCTGATTCAGTTGCTGACACTTTATAAGCTCGGTCAAAAAATATACCCTTACGATCCGCAATCCGTTTGCCTGGATGACTTTTTGCGCACGACCGCTGCGCAATATGCACAGTTGCTCAAATTTCGCGAGATTCACCTGGAAGTCCGGGTGAATCCCGAATTGTACTGGTATTTTGATGAAGATCTCATCAGCGGCGTGATCGGCAATGCCTTAAATAACGCCATGCGCCACGCACACCATCGCATACTGATCAGTGCCGCCGAATGTGAGGGTAAATTGATGTTGCGTGTCGAGGATGATGGCGGCGGCTATCCGGCTGAACTGCTGGAAGGCAATGGCAATGTCATGCAGAGCGTGGACTTTCACGGCGGCAGCACAGGTCTGGGCCTTTATTTCTCCGCTATGGCCGCACGTACGCATCGTAATCACGGCATACAGGGCGATCTGTACTTGGAAAACGGCGGTTCGTTGCAGGGCGCTTGTTTCATATTACATCTTCCGTAACGATCATTCATTCCAATTTTTGCAATCATGAATATTAACCCGCTCGATTTCTCAACGCCTGCTGCAGAACTGAATTTTGCAGGAAAAAATGTATTGATCATCGACGATTACATGGAGATGCGCAGCATTTTTCGCGATATTCTCAGTGGTTGCGGCGCCGAGATGAAGAAAATTCATATGGCGACAAACGGCAATGAAGCCATCGCTTGGTTAAAAAAAGTGCCGTTTGATATCGTGCTGTGCGATCTCATTCTGGGATCTGGAAAAAACGGCCAGCAAGTGCTTGAAGAAGCAAAATATCAGTCTCTGGTAGGACCTGCTTGTTTATGGATCATGATTACCGCGGAGAAGACCATGGAAGCGGTTACCGGTACTGCGGAGTATCAACCGGATGCCTATTTGTTGAAACCGGTTACGGAAGCAAGCCTGCGTTCCCGGTTGGTCAAAATCTGGGCGAAGAAAGAGGCGTTTGCGGAAATTCACAAGGCCATGAAGCAGCAGGATTATTCAAAAGCAATGAGTTTGTGCGATCAGCGCCTGGCTTCCGATAAAGCGCATGCAGCCGATTTGCTCCGGACTAAATGTGATTTATTGCTGGTGACTGGTGAATATGACCGTGCCAAAAAAATGCTGGAAGGAATTCTGGCGGAACGCGATTTTCCCTGGGCCAAAGCGGCGTTAGCCAAAATTTTGCTGAAGAAGAATGATGTGGATGCGGCCAAGTGTTTGCTGGAAGAAACAGCGGAGGCGAATCCGGCTTATCTTGAAGCGCAAGACCTGCTGGCGCAAACCTTGCAAGTGATGGGAGACTTTGAGGGGGCCGGAACCGTACTTGAACGGACAGCGAAGTTGTCGCCAAACTCAGTCATACGGCAGAAAAACTTGGGTCAAGTTGCAATGAAACTCGGAAAAACGGAAGACGCCGAACGTGCCTTCCGCAAAAGTGTATCGCTCGGAGAAAATTCCGTATTGCGCACAGCGGATGCCTATCTTGGTCTTGCCAAGGCCTGCAGTGCCAATAAAAATTCCGAACAAGCGTTGAAAGTGCTGGGACAGCTCAATAAGAACTTTGCGGCAGATGAAGTGCGCGTGAAAGCATTAGCGGTTGAGGGACTGGTTCGCCAGCAAAACGGCGATAGTGAGAAAGCCAAGCAGATTGCCGATGAGCTTAGTCAGTCCATCGGTGACGGCAATATGCATCCTGACAGCGAAGGTACGTTGGAGATTGCTCGTTTGCTCATGGCTACGGGTGATAAAGAACAGGCCATTCGATTATTGCAGAGCGAGATTAAAAATAATCCTGAAAGCGCTACTTTATTGCGCGATGTTGCGGAAATATTCGACCAGGCCGGCATGGGCGAAGAAGGCGTGCGGTTGATCGAAACCTCGCGGCAGGAAGCCATGCTGATTATGAACCGTGGGGTATTGCTGATCAGTAAGGGGCAATATGAAGAAGCTCTCAGTGCCATGCGTGACGCCTATGCGGTGATGCCGGCAAACATACGCGTGCTGCTCAATCTGGCGTATGTGATCATTACTTATATGCAGAAAAATGGCGCAACCTCCGAACTGATCGACGAGGCTCGCCATAGTCTGCAGACAGCGAATGAATTGTCACCCGGCGAGCCGCGTTTTATTCGTTTGACGGCTGCACTGAACGAACTTACCGCTCTGAGATAACCCGCGCGGATGCTTTCGCTATCCGCTGAAAGCCGATCCGCGATCCGTAACGGTTATTTCACCTTAACAAAGCTGCCGCCCTGATTGACCCAAGCTTCCCCTGTAAATGCATCACTGATGGTGGTAGCGTCGGTAGTAAAACAATCATCCACAATTTTGTTGGTATATGTTCCTTTTGTGAAATATTTTACCGGCGGATTCAGCGTAATTCCTGGCATGGCTAAGCCTGCCAATGTATCGGTGATCGGGGCGGTAATGTCGAGACAAAGATCGGAATTAACAACCAAATTGGCTGTTGCGGCAGGCGCATTCTTGGTGCAATGCTTAACGTTTGCGGCAGCATCAATAAGACTGAGCAGACTGAGTCCCGGAACTTCCAAGCCGGTGATATTGGATGAGGTGACCGTATTGCTGCTGAGCAGAGAGATACCACTTGCTGCTGTTTGCTGAGGAATTTGGCAGAGATTGGTCTTGGACAGATCGGGAGCGAGAACGCATTGGCCATTGCTCGTTACCGTCACGACATTGCCGCTTTGACTATAAAAAACACCGCTGATCGCATCGGCTGTATCACAAGCGGCGATGCTGCCGCTACTGCCGGAAATATCGACCTGATTGATCAGATTGGTGAGGGTATCGATCCGTGCCGGATTGTTTCCCCAAGGTCCGCCAAGCACATAAACATTTTGGTCGCTTTTGTTGACACCTGCATAAACATTGGTTTCCGGATAGTAACGGAAGAGCCAGGGTTCGATATTTTGCGTGGCTTGGTGGCTCGGAAAAAATTGCGGGAAATTTTTCTCAGCCCAATTGAGCAGCTTGTCCGTATCGCTGGCCGGGGTGGCAAAAGCGAGCTGAAAGCGGGTGATTAGAATAATTGCGCAAGCCAATAGGATGAACCGTTTCATGATAGAGATCTCCGCTGAATAGACTGGAATGGATGAGTACTCGATTGTATGGACTTTTCCGGTATGAACGAAAAAGATGGTCTACATTGTATATTTCGTGGATTTGACCTAAAGCCTGATGTAACGGCAGAAAACCGGTTATTTCCTTGGCATCGTTCCTATTGATGTACTTTTATAGCGAGCTGCAGTAGTTTTGAACTGATGTCCAGTCCTGATTTACGCGCGCTTCCTAGGTTGATTTCAAAAACGATTTTTTCGTTGATCAAATTCATATTAATGATGACACCCTTTGAAATGGCATTCGAATGATCCGCCAATGTCAGAATCGGTTTACCGGATAAGCCGTTCAAAATGTCAGCCAGATTATCGTTGACCGGTTGCGAGAAGAAAACAGCCTGGCACTGTTTCAATTGCCCGGGATCATTGCTGCGTAGAACTTTGATCGGGCGTGTGCCGACCGATTTACTTTGCAGCTTGTCAATTTCCTGGCCGAAATGATCTTCACCGTACAAGCAGAGATTAATAGCTTGCTCGCTGCTTTCAGGCCATTGTGTAAATGCCAGGAAGTTGTAGATGAATGCCGCTTTGACTTGGTACTCCAGTGCCGGTTGCGCCAAGGCGCTACGCTGCGGCATGGGTAAGCCGTATCCCAGAAGGAATACCAGCAACAAGCGCGCGAGGCTTCGCAGCAGTATTTTACTGGATGATTTATGAATCAACGGAGATGGCATCGGCTTAGAAGCGGATCTGAATACCGCCGTAGACGCCGCGCGGAATAACGGCTGGGATCGAAGGAATGAAATCGGGCACCAATTCCTGATGATTCTGGCTGAACAGATTTTGCCCAACGACGAAAAGCTCGATGTTCTTGGCCGGTCTATACGATACTTTTGCGTCCGCGGTGACATAACCGGGAAGATTGTAATAAGCAATGTTGCTGACGTAGCGCAACCACAGGTTGACGTCCAGTTTGTCCGATAAATCGTAGTTGGAGCGCAGAGAAATCCGGTGTTGCGGCGTTACTTTGTCCGAGCCGCTCACGCTGGGATCGAAGTCCTTCGTCAAGGGGCTGGATGAAATCCGCATATCGATAAAGCTGTAGTTACCTTGCAAACGCCATTTTGGGGTTGGCTTCCAGTCGCCTGACAATTCGAAGCCGTAGGTTAGCGCCGCTGCGCTGTTATCGGTTAGTACCGAAGTGATAATCTGCCGCGGCAATCCGGTACTGAGCGAGAATCCGCCTAAGCTGAAGTCTCTCAATTCGCTATAGTCATTTACGAAACCGGAAATGTCGACGGATGCTTGCGGCGAGAAGCGATGGCGGTAACCCGCTTCGTAAGCCAGCAGCTTTTCCGATTGGAATGAATGGGAACCATGAAATACCGCCTTGAGCGGGAATGGCAGCAGCGGAAGTCCAGGGACATTGCTGAACTGCAGGAAGTCGAGTGTGGCATCATTCTCCGCCCGGGCGGGGGTGCGAACTGCCCGGGAAACAGATAGCCAGAGCGTGTTTTCCGCATCCGGCGTCCATGCCAGACGGGCGCTCGGTTGAATTTCCAGGCCGGTGAAATCGTTATGATCGAGCCGCGTTCCTAGATTGAAATACAAACGATCGGGGATGAGCGTGATGTCATCGCGGATAAATCCGCTGTAAACATGGTTTGTGCGATCCTGCGGTGTCAGCTTTATGAAACCATTATCGAATACTTTACTGTGATATAGCCGGTAATTGCCGCCCCAGGTGATATCATGCCGGTCCCACAACGAGAAGCGATGCTGCGCATCGACATCGAAGCTTTCCGTATCGAAACTGAAGATGGGCGACATTTGATAGCGTACGCGATCATAATACGTTTGCAACATGATCGACGATTGCTCGGATAGCGTGCGATCCCAGCGGAAGCGGATATTGCCGCCCTCATTCTGCCCTCTGGCACTGTTTGCAGGGGATGATGGTATGTTAATGACAGATCTATCATAGGTATCACCAATGGCATTGGCGAAGATATCGCCCTGCAGCGTAAATTGGTCATTACCGCGGTGATGATCGATACGGAATCCGCCCCGGCCGGATTGCCATTGATCATGATTGCTGGCGCCCGACAGTGTGTTGGTATGACTGCGGGTGAAGCCCTTGGCGTACACTCTAAAAGGTGTATCTTCATTGAGTTTGCCGCCGTAGCGCGCGCCGACGAAGCCCTGTTCGAAACTGCCACCGCCTGCGGTCAGTAATGTCCCTTGGGTATCCGCCGCTTTTTTGGTGATGATGTTGATGACGCCGTTGACGGCATTGATTCCCCATACCGTAGCGGCAGGGCCGCGGATCACTTCGATCCGTTCGATATTCTCCATCAAGACGTCTTGCTGTTCCCACAGTGTGCCTGAGAATATGGGATTGTAAACACTGCGGCCATCGATCAATACTTGCAGTTTGTTGGCGAAACGGCCGGTAAAACCGCGGATACTGACAGCCCATTTGTCCGTGCCGAGACGATCCACCTGTACGCCAGGCGCCATTCTCAATGCATCCGGTATATTGGTGGCACCGGAGCGGCGGATATCATCCTGCGTAATTACGAATACTGCGGATGCCACTTCGCTCAGTTTTTGCGGACGGCGCGATACAGTGGTGACTTTGATATCCATCAATTCTTCCAGGCTTAACCCAAGGAGTTGATTGTCAGCGGAGTTGCTTTGCGCTGCGGCTACGCCGGTTAAACCAGCCAGCAAGGTGATTACCAAGAACTTCACGGCAAAAGTTCTTAATCCGATCAGCTTAACAAATCGTACTCTGAAGAATAACTGAGCGAAAAATTCAGAAATTTTCATTTGCTTCATGCATTACTAACAATATTAAAGGGGCGCGGGTGGTGACAGATTATGACCTAGGGGGGAGTGGCCCAGGGCTATGAGATGGTATTCGCAGCATTGTCTTATTGATGAACTTTGGTTGCCAGTTGCAGTAACTTGGAGCTGATGTCCAATCGATGCTTCCGGGCAATGCCCAGATTGATCTCGAACACGATTTTTTCGTTGACCAGGTTCATATTGATCGCAATGCCTTGTGATATGGCCCCGGGATTGTCTGCCAGTGTCAGTATCGGTGCTGCGGATAAGCTGCTCAAAATACCGGTCAGGTTATCGCCGGCCGATCTGGAAAAGAAAATCACCTGGCACTGCTTGAGCTGACCGGCATCTTGTATGCGTAAAACTTTGATCGAACGCGTGCCGACCGATTTTTCTTGCAGCTTGTCGATCTCTTTCCCGAAATAATCTTCACCGTAAAGGCAGAGATTGATCGCGTGATCTGCAATGCCCTCAGGCCACTGGGTAAAAGCGATGAAGTTATAGATAAAAGCGGCTTTGACTTTGTATTCCAGCGTATTGTTTGCTTGTGCCGGTGTATAAGCAACCGGCAAACCGTAGCCCAGCGCCAAGGCCAGCAGCCAGGTGCAAACGTTCCTGGTTGCCAAGGTAGCCGTCAATCCCATCAGCCGATGAAGTGTACGCAGGATCATAGGCTCACCAAAAGCGCCACTGCGCCCCTGCATACACGCCTCGCGGAATGGTCACGGGCACAAACGGAATAAACTCGGATACGAATTCCCGGTGATGCTGACTGAATAAATTCTGACCAACGACGAACAGTTCAATATTTTTTACCGGTCTGTAGGCCAGCTTGGCGTCCATCGTGACATAGCCTGGGATGTTGTAGAACCCGATGCCGCTGCGATAGCGCAGCCATAGATTGAGCTGCAATTTTTCCGAGAAATCGTAGTTTGAGCGCACCGATACCTGGTGCTGCGGGGCTGTTTTCTCTGCTCCCCCTCCGGATGGATCCGATTTTGTCAGTAAATTATTCGAGAAAAAGTCGATGTGAATAAAACTGTAATTGCCTTGCAGCCGCCAGTTATCGCGTGGCTTCCAATCGACCGATGTTTCAAAACCGTACGTGAGCGCAGATCCTTGGTTGTTGATCGTCAAAGGGAACAGAATTTGTCCGGGTATTAACGGATTGAACGAAAATGCGCCAGGCGTTGAATCGCGCATTTGACTGTAATCATTCACGAAGCCTGCCAAGTCGATGGAAGCCTGGGGGGAGAATTGATGGCGGTATCCTAGTTCATAAGCGATCAGTTTTTCCGAATTGTAACTGTGACTGCCGTTTAACAGCGCTGTGATCGGTAACTTCGCTAACGATGAGCCGAAAGCGTTTTGCACTTGGGGCGTGATGTTGATGATGGCATCGTTTTCAGCACGTGACGGTGTTCTAACCGCGCGCGAAACTGCCATCCACAGTGAATTCTCGTTATTGGGTGTCCACATCAGGCGCGCGCTGGGTTGAATTTCCCATCCGCTAAAGTCATTGTGTTCGAACCGGCTGCCCACCGTGAACATCAGGCGGTCCGGTATCAGGGTGATGTCGTCGCGGATGAAAGTAGCGCCTAAATGGTTCGTTTGTTCACGCGGCGTGAGTGCCAACAAGCTGGTGTCGAAAACCTTGTTGTGATACAGCCGGTAATTGGCACCCACTGTCACTTTGTGACGGTCGGCCAAAGGAAACCGGTATTGCATATCGATATCGAAGCTTTCGGCGTCGAATTTTCCTACCGGCAATAATTGCGACTGTGTGCGGTCGTAGTATGCCTGCAACATGAAAGCGGAATGTTCGGAGAACGTCCGGTCCCAGCGGAAGCGGACATTTCCGCCTTCGTTACGTCCGCGCATTTGGCCGAGCGGATTCGTTCCTAGATTGAAGGCGTTTTTATCGAGCGTGCTGCCGTCGAAATTGGAGAAATAATCGCCTTGCAGGGTAAATTGATCAATGCCGCGGTTATGATCGAAACGGAATCCGCCTCTGGCCGAATGCCATTGGTCGTTTGCATTCTCGCCGGATAACGCTTGCGTTTGCCCGCGGGTGAATCCTTTTGCATAAACACGGAACGGTGTGTCTTCGTTAAGCATGCCGCCGTAACGCGCACCCACGAAGCCGTGCTCGAAACTGCCGCCACCGGCGGACAAGAGCGCACCCTGCGTATCCGCTGCTTTCTTGGTGATGATGTTGATGACGCCGTTGACGGCATTGGCACCCCACACGGAAGCGGCCGGGCCGCGGATGACTTCGATACGTTCGATATCTTCCATCAGCGTGTCTTGCTGTTCCCACAGCACGCCGGAGAAGATCGGCAGATAAACGCTGCGCCCGTCCATCAGCACTTGCAGCTTGTTGGAGTAGAGTCCATCGAAGCCGCGCACGCTGATGGCCCATTTGTCCGTGCCGATGCGCGCGACTTCGACGCCGGGCGCCATACGCAAGGCTTCCGGTATGCTGGTTGCGCCCGAGCGGCGGATATCGTCCTGGGTGATGACGAAAATGGCGGAGGGGACTTCCGACAGTTTTTGCGAGTGCCTTGCCGCCGAAGTAACTTCGACTTTCATCAATTCTTCGATGCTCAGATCGAGGAACTGATTCTCAACCGGCTTTTTTCCCAGCACTGTTTTGTTCTCCGCCGCTACAATATTGGCCAGACAGCAGAAAACAATGAAAGTCGACAACCTTAGCTTGAATGATATTGCCGGATTACACATCAAGATCACGAGTGGTTAATTTCCAATGAGCGCTGTTATGTGGGGGCGCCGCTATGAGCAAACAGTATTTTTGTCAGAAACTGGCATGATATCTTGTCAGGTAAATCTTCAAGCCGTTAATTGCAGCAAATTCAGGTTCGTTTTTCAAAAATTGCAAAGCTGCCGGGTTAGGAAAACGCTGAGAAAGTCAGCGAGTGACGGTCCAGTAAATCGAAATCAGGTGCAAAAGGGCAGTTTACCAATGGACAATGAGCACTTTTCACTGATGTCAACGCGACATGACCGAACACAGCTGTTTTTCGCAGCTTCTTCAGGTTTTAACCGGCGGTTTTTCGATGATCGAAGATGCAGCCAAAAGCCGGTTTTTGAATGTCAGAAAAGCCCGGTTTCTTCCGGCATTCTTGGCGGCATAAAGCGCTTTGTCAGCCGCGTTGACCAGGTGATCCTCGCTTTTCATACCGGGTTCTTTCAATGCCACACCGATGCTGATGGTGATTTGGATGTGGTTCTCGCCGATATTGATTTGTTGCTGGCTGATTTGCTGCCGCAACCTTTCGGCAAAAAGGATGATCGATTTGGCATCCGAATTTCCCAGCTGGCAAACGACTAGAAATTCCTCTCCGCCCATGCGGCAGAAAGTATCGCCTTTACGCGCCGTTCTGCGGATGATTGCGGATATTTCCTTCAGCACTTTATCGCCGACTGCATGGCCGTAGGTGTCGTTGATCACCTTGAAATGATCGATGTCGAGAAGCATGACCGCCATCAACTGCCCCGACCGGTTGGCGACGCTCCAGGTTTCCGCCAGCGTTTCCATGCCTGAGCGCCGGTTCGGCAATTCAGTCAGCATATCGGTCAAAGCATAGTATTCCAGCTTGCGATTGGTGACCGCCAGTTCGGCGGCAAACCGTTTGAGTTGCTCGCGGTCGCGCTCCCAGGATTCCTGCAATTGCCGGTAATGCCAGGCTGCCCGCAAGCGGGCGCGGAAGGCGCGGATATTGATCGGTTTGGTGATGTAATCGTCAACGCCCGCATCGAATGCTTTGATCACTTCTTCTTCATCTTCTATGCTGGTCAGCATGATGACGTACAAATTTTGCCCCCACTCGGTCGTGCGCAGGGATTTGGTTAACTCAAGACCGTTCATGACCGGCATCATCCAATCGGTGATGACGATATGCGGTAAAACTTCCATCGCCAGCGCCAGAGCTTGTTGACCGTCGCTGGTGGTGAAGACGGTGTGACCGAGCACGTTGGAAAGCAATTCCTTGGTCAGAATCAGGCTCGACGGATCATCTTCCACCAGCAGGATGCGCAGTGAAGCAGCGTTCGTGGCATTTTCCGGGCGCGGTGCGGAAGCGTTCATCATTTTTTCGAACGAATGGGGAAAGTCCATGACCGGAATCTTGAGTATTTCTCCCCAAGCGTGCCATTCTTGGATGATTTGGTCGATGAAAGCGCCGAATGTTTCGGTATCCAAGCCAATTTTCCCGCCCAGCAATATCAACTGAGAGATATGCTGATTGCGTTCGCATTCTTCGGTTAAAGCGAAGTCGGCGATTTGTTTGGCCAAATAGAGCAGATGCACAATTTGATAAGGGCGTGAACCTTCGGAAAAGCCGGATTCGCCGGGGGTTTCATGATAGTAGATCGATTCAACGAAAATGGTGGGGAAGCCAAAGTTGATCAGCATGGCGGCCGTCAGTTCGTTATGATCGGTTTGTAAGTACTGTTGTTCCAGTTGATTCAACGTAACGTCCGGCGATTGTTTTTGCAGCAACTCGGAATACTTCTCCGGGTAAATCGAGGCTAATGCCAAGCAGCCGATCCGCATCATCAAACCACAGGCAAATAACTCATCGGGGGCGCTTACACGCGTCACTTTACCTAACTCCTGCATGGCGATCGCCATTAGCAGCGAGTGCGACCAGAACTGCTGGTAGTCGAATCCTTTGCTGGAGCTTTGCTGATACTGATCGATCAATGAGAAACCCATGGCCAGTTGCTTGACAGCCGTCAGACCGACACGGGATACCGCATCGGAAATCGACGAGACAGCGCGCGAGGTTTGTTTGGTGGCATTGGCGCGTTGAATCAAGCGGCCCGAGAGCGCCGGGTCGGTCTGGATCAGTTTGGCGATTTCGGCGATGGTGACATCTTCCTGGCGGCAGGCTTCCAGCAGCGCAAGCGCTACGCCTTTAGGGCTGGGCAAAGAAGCGCTGATATTTAATTGATTGATGTCAGCTACTTTCATGATTGACTCCGGGAGGCTTGAGTGCCTGAATGGACCACTGTTTGTCGGTGAGCGCAAGCATTTCTTGTATCGTGACCGGTTCGCTGAAATAGTAACCCTGCAAGGTTTCGCAGCCGAAATATTTCAGAATCTGAGCTTGATGTAATGATTCGATGCCTTCAGCGGTAACGGAAAAACCAAGGTTTTTCGCTAAGGAAATAATAGCGCGGACAATCGCGAGATTTTCTTTATTATCTTGCAGGCCGCGCACGAAGCTCTGATCCACCTTGATGTGATTGATGGGTAATCGTTTGAGATAATTCATCGACGAATAGCCTGTGCCGAAATCGTCCAAGGCGATTTGGATATGATGCTCACGCAACGCCAGTAGCGTGGTTAACGTATTTTCACTGTGTTCCATCAAAGCGCCTTCGGTAATTTCCAGCACCAGCTTATCGGGCGGAAAACCGGTTTCACTCAGGACATCGAGCACATTCTGAACGAAGTCGGGATTTTTGATTTGCAACGGCGAAAGATTGACGGCAACTTGTAAAGATTGGCCATTTTGGTGCCACCGCGCGGCTTCGGTGCAGGCCGTTCGCAGCACCCATTCCCCGATCGGAATGATGAGACCGTTTTCTTCCGCCAGCGGGATAAAATCAGCCGGGGCAATCAGCCCTTGTTTGGGATGCTGCCAGCGGATAAGCGCTTCCGCCGATAGAAAGCTTTCTTTGATAACATCCAGCTGCGGCTGGTACATGAGGTAAAATTCATTTTGCTGCAAGGCATTGCGCAAATCGTTTTCCAGGTGCATGCGCTTTTCGGCTTGCGATGTCAGATTTATGTTATAGAACTGGCAATTATCCCGGCCCTCGTTTTTAGCGTGATACATGGCGGTATCCGCATGCTTGAGCAAAGTTTCCGCGTCCGCGCCGTCATCCGGATAAAGGGCGATGCCGATACTTGCAGTCAGAACCACATCGCGGCTTTCAAGATGAAAAGGACGGCGCATGGTTTCGCGGATCCGGTGCGCCAGAATCAATGCATCTTCCGCACGGGAGAGATTAGGGATGACGACGGTGAATTCGTCACCGCCGAGCCGAGCCAATTTGACCTCCGACTGATCCGCATTGCTCCGGGAGACGAAATCGGAAGGGCGCGTGCTGCTCTGCAACCGTTCTGCCGCCCATTGCAGCACGATATCTCCGGTATTGTGCCCCATGGTGTCGTTGATGCTTTTAAATCCGTCCAGATCCAGAAAAAGCACCGCCAATTTATTGCCGGTATATCGGGCGCGCTTGATTTCACCTTCCAGACGTTCCATGAAGGATTGGCGATTAGGCAATCCGGTCAGATTGTCGAAATAAGCGAGGTGAAAAATCTTGCTTTCGGAGTCCTTGCGTTCCGTAATATCCCGGACCAAGCATAATGTTTCCTGCGGATCGATAACGACGATGCGGTTTTCGTAGTATCTGGTTTTTTCACCGGCCAGTTTGAGCGGATACTCGAAAAGCTCCACCGTGCCGTGATTGCGCGCCCGATCGGCTGCGCCTTGATAAAGGTTGACGATTTCTTCCGGCAAGCTCCGGCTCAATGTGTTTTCCGCGCCGGTGATCAGCCAGGGGGTGTTATCCGGATGGCTGCAAATATCGATAACCATGCCTTTATCGCTCAAAATAAACATTGTGTCCGGGATAGCGCTGAAAATCGCTTTGCTGTGTGCGTTGGCAATCTTAAGCGCCAGCATGTTCAGATAACCGCGCCGTAAATACAAGATGCGGTAAGCGATCAAATTCCAGTTAATGGGTTTTGCGATAAAGTCAGTTGCGCCGGCTTCGAAGGCATGATTGATCGACTGCATATCATCCATGCCGGTTACCATCATGATGGGCAATTCGTCGCCGATTTTTTCCCGTAAGTACGAGCAAACCTGGTAACCGTTCATGCCAGGCATTTCAACGTCCAGCATGACCATATCCGCAGGGGCCTTCTCAAACAAGCGAACAGCTTCCGCACCATCGCACGCTACGGTGACATCGAAGCCGGCTTTCTCCAAAGCGGCTTGCATGAGTAACCTGACCGTCGCATCATCGTCGGCCAGTAAAATTCTAAAAGATTCTATTGTCACGATGGGTTGAGTATTTTTTCAATCTCGGCGACGACACTTTGGTATTGCTGCTGCATGTCTGCTTGCAGGGATTTGGCATGGGCGAATTCTCCTGAGCGTCCATCCGCTTCCAGTTGTTTGAAAATGGCGGATAGGCTTTCGGCTCCGATGTTTCCGGAGCTGGATTTTAATGCGTGCGCTGTTTGACGCAAGCCATCGGCATCATTATTGACGATGGCTTGCTCGAGCTGATGTACATTAGTTTCAGCCGACTCGAGAAATGCTTGCAGGATTTTATGCAGCAAACCATCTCCACCGGATGAGTCAAGCTCGCGAATTTGATTAAGCCGTGTCGGATTGAGTGCGGGCATAGCGTTAAGTTCTGGTTTTATAGCAACAGTTTCCGATTTTACCGCATTCAGCCGGCTACTTTTTTCTTTCGATAACCAATTCATGATTTTTTGTTGCAATTGATCAATCGAATACGGTTTGGACAGGAAGTCGTTCATTCCGGCGTTTAAGCAATGGTTACGGTCGTCTTCGGTTGCATTCGCGGTGAGCGCGATGATCGGGATATCGCTGAATTGCTTGCGGATTTGCGCTGTCGCTTCAAAACCGTCCATCACCGGCATTTGACAGTCCATTAAAATGATATCGTATCGATTGTTGTAAGCGAGTTCTACAGCATGTTTGCCATCGTTGGCAATGGCCGTTTCCATCCCGAGCCGGGCCAGCATTGCTTTGGCTACTTCCTGATTGACCGGATTGTCTTCTGCAACCAGAATTTTACCGCTGATGACGGCTGGCGGCTGGGACGGCAGGTCTTCCGCGGGCGCTGATTCCATGGCGGAACCGGCAAGATCGCGCCCCATGACTTCGTGGATGATTTCAAAAAGTTCTTTTTGCCGGATGGGTTTGTTGACGCAGCGCAGAATACCGGAGCTTTCCCTTTCCAGTTGATTCGCATCGCCATGGGTTGAAGTCAGCATCATCATACGGGTTTTGCGCATGCCGGGGTGTGCATGGATTTTGTCCGCCAGCTCCAATCCGTTCATTTTAGGCATATGCATATCGAGTATGGCCAAGTGAAAGGGTTGATTGTTATCTAAGGATTGCGTCATCAGCATCAGTGCCTTTTCGGCACTATCGGCACATACAGCGTTAATTTTTTGATTCTGCAGTTGAATTCTAAGAATATCCCGGTTTGTCTGGTTGTCATCGACAATTAATACCCTGATACCCGCTAAATCAGCCATATTGGGGGCGTTACTGTATTCCAGCTTCGATTTTTCCAGGTGCAAGTGAATCCAAAACTTGGAACCTTGCCCTGGCGAGCTGTCGATATGAATGCTGCCTCCCATCAATTCCAATAATCGTTTGCAAATGGTAAGTCCAAGCCCGGTGCCGCCGTATTGGCGGGTTGTGGAGCCGTCTGCTTGGGAAAAATGCTGAAAAATCTTTTCGTGGTATTCCGCTGGGATACCAATGCCGGTATCTTCCACACAGATGCTGATACCGGCTATGGTTTCGGATTCATCGGTCAGTTTTGTACGGATCACCACCTCGCCTTCCGCTGTGAATTTAATGGCGTTGTTGAGCAGATTGGCGATGACTTGGCGTAAACGGAAAGAATCTCCGCGCACCATGAAAGCGATATTGGGAGGAGAAAATTGTGCCGCCAGTTCCAGTCCTTTTTTATCGGCAGGCTGTGCGAACATAACCAGTGTATCTTCGATCATTTTGACCAAGTCGAAATCGATAATCTCCAACTCCATGTGATCCGATTCGATTTTGGAAAAATCAAGAATGTCATTGATGATACCTAGGAGGTGCTGCCCGGAACTCTGAACGGTTTCCGCAAAACGGCGTTGATCCTTATCCAAATGCGTATCCAGCAGTAATTCGGTCATGCCCAGAATGCCGTTCATCGGTGTGCGGATCTCGTGGCTCATTGTGGCCAGAAATTCACTTTTGGCTTTGCTCGCAGCTTCAGCGGATTCTTTAGCGAGTACCAGTTCGGTTGTTCTCTTTGTAACTTCGTCTTCGAGGTGATCAAGATGGTTTGCCAGCTTTACATCGCGTTCTTGAATCATCTCGAGCATGCTGTTGAATCCCCTCGATAAGGTGTTTAATTCTGCGATGGTTCCCGGCTCCAATCGCGTTGTGTAATCCGCTTTGCTGGTAACGTGTTCCATGACAGAGGAGAGATCTTTGAGCGGATCCAGCACAGAGCGATTCAGCCGTTGCAGCATCAAGTTGGCGATGAATAAAGCAATGATGGCTGCGGCGATGGTGATGACAACATACCAAAGAATCTGCCAATACAGTGGAGATAAGGTGATTTCCAGATAAAGACCGCCCAGAAGCTGGTCATTGAAGTAAATGGGCTGCGTAATGGTTAAAGAATGAATATCCGAGGTATAGTTTTCAGTCAGCGCAGGTAGGGTTTCTGGAAGTGGTTTGTTTTCAACCGAGTACTGTACGAATTGTTTTTTTTCTTCATTGTAGATAACCGCAGCTTGCACTTCCGGAGTATTGTTGAGCGAATGTAGCAGTGTTTCGGCAGTGCTTTTATCCTGGAACATCAAGGTGGCTACCGCATTTTCCGCGAGTAATTTCGCAGTTGATTGACTGGTTTGCAATAAAGAAAAGAAACTGATGAAGAAGCTGCTTAAAATGACCAAAATTGCAACCAGCAGCATCGCCGTGCCTTGCGTGGCAAAGCTGATTTGCTGCAATTTGGCGCGCAATGTTACGGCGGCCGATGTTGAACTCTTCATTATTGGTATACCTCGCTGGCGAAACGTAGTAATTGAGAGCTGAGCTTTAAGCCATTTCTTTTGGCACTGGCAATATTGGCTTCAAAGGTTACCTTGCCTTTTTTGATCGACATGTTGATTACAACACCTTGCTGGCTGGCATTCGGGCTATCACTGATGGTTAATATCGGCTTCTCGCCCAATTGATTGAGGATGGCGTTAAGGTTATGCATAACTGATCTGGAAATGAAAATAATCTGGCACCCGGGAAGATCCTCGATATTGTTTGTATGGCGAATCAATATTTCCTGCTCATTGGTTTTTTTCCCGCGTAAATGTTGCAAATGTTCGCCAAATGGGTCGTCGCCATAAATGCAAAAATTTAGATTAACGCTGTGCTGCTCTGGCCACTCAGTATAAGCAATGAAATTATAAAGGAAAGCTACTTTTAACCGGTATTCTGCTGGTTGTTCAGCATGTGCGGCTGGTAAATGTACAAATAGTGAAATGCAGCATAGCCATAGAACTGCAAAATGGCGCGCTAAGGGCTGCCGCTTGCGCAAACGATCACCTTGAACTTCCAACATGCGGCTAAGCATAACCATAATTGGGGCTATTGGATGCGCCAGCTGGTGGAATTTTATGGGCAGAAATGTCATACCGGTGCGCACCTAGAATCGATAATCCATTCTGAATCGAACGGTGCGGCCAGGTTGTAAAAACGTATTTTGCCAATTACTATCTGCGGCCGGATGCAGATAGTTTTCATTGAACAAGTTATAGATGCTGAGCGAAGCTTCCAATCCTTTTACTTGCGGGACGTTGGTGACCAGATTGAGATTGGAAAGCACGTAGTCATCGGTATTGGAACCATCGAGCGTTTTGCGCTTGCCGTAATATTGCAATTCGTAACCGGCTTGCAAACCAGTAATCAGCGGTATCGGGATGGAAATGTTAACTTTACCTAAGTGATACGGCGAATTGATTAAGTGAGAATGATGTTGCTCGGCATTCTGAATACCGTAGCTCGCGCGCAGCCGGCCCCCGAAATCCCACGTTTTATCCAGCGATAGCTCGGCTCCTTTGGCTAACACCCTTTTCCCCGTTTGCTGATATTGCGGAAGTCCGCTCAACGGATCAACCCCTAATGCGATGATATTGTGCATATCCCATTGATAAACGGTGGCACGCAGATTCATGCTGGGGAGTGGCAGATAATCCGCCACGAACTCGGCGGTATCGGCTATTTCGCTTTGTAATTCTGGATTGGCGGTCAGAAAGACGCCATCGCTGTAGTTACGCTCATACGAATTGGGGGCGCGATGTGAGCGGCCGTATAACGCCTTGAATGTGGTTTTCGGTGTGGCCTGCCAAATGACTGCGCCGCGCGGGCTGAATACGCTATCGATCTACTTGTTATGGTCATACCGCAATCCTGCTGTCACAGACAAAGTGTCGTTGATGTTCCATTCGTCTTGAATATAGGCGCCAATCCGCAAGACTGAGTTTTGAATCGCGATATTCTGGCCGGGATTGGCAAAATTCTGAAAAGTTTGTTTGATGTCGGTGTTGTTTTGATATTCAACGCCAAACATTAACTTGTGATCGGGGATTGCTGTCGAAAGCAGGCGTAATTCAGCGCCATGCCAATCACTGGGGCCGGTGGATAAGGTTCTCTCGCCACTGTAAACCATCGGGCTTTCATAACGGTATTGCCCTAGAAACACTCGTCCGAGCACATTCAACGTATCGTTTACGAAATGTTCATTGTATTGAATTTGCGCATTGAGGCGGCGATCGCGCTGAAAATGCCCAGCAACCAATGGATCCGATAAGTAGGCACCGGTCGGATCTTCCTTTTTCCGGTTACCGTATATGAAATCAAACGAGAGCGGACCATACGAAGCGCGTGCGAACATTTGCTTGACGTTTTCTCCGTCCATGTGACGCGCCACGCCGGAAATACCGGAATCGCCGAATTCAAAAAAACGATCGGCACCCCTGGATTGAAGGCCGGAGAAGGAAATTAAGGCATCTGCCCCGTTTTCAAATTGCTTGCCCAAGGTGACGCGTTCCTGCGGCATGATTTCTGCGGTCTGATAAGATGCGGAGAGTTCTCCGCCCTTCACATCGGCGCCCTTGCGGGTAATGATATTAACCACGCCGAGCATGGCATTCAAGCCGTAGATGGTGCTGCCGGACCACGGAATAAATTCAATCCGTTCAATCAAGTCGATGTCGAGCGGGAAATCCCGTCCTGTAGGGCCTTGATCATAGGTCGCATCATTGATGCGATTGCCATTGATCGTAATCAGCACGCGGGTGTTAAAGTCCCCAGGTTGGCTAAAGCCTCGGGTACCGAGGTACTCATATTGATAATCGTATGTCGTATGAATGCCGGGCAGGCTGGCTAATGCCTGATTGAGCGTACGCCAGCCGTAAGTGCGAATGTCGTTGCGCGTGATGATACTGACAGCTGCGGGGACTTGCTGTTGCTTTTGTTCATATTTTGAAGCGCCCACGACACGGATGTCCATTAATTCTTCAATGCTCATCTGCTCCAAGTTTTTGCTGGCAAAGGCGGGGATCGCCTGTATGGAAAGCAGATAAATCAGCAATGCTTTATAGCAAATGCGGTAACGAAAAATGGTTGTTCGCATTTTTTGTTTGCAATGTTGAAGAAATGTCATGTCAATGCGCATTTAAAAACGATAATCCATTCTGAAACGTACCGTTCTCCCAGGCTGCCAGAATGTGTTCTGCCAATTGGTATCCGCCGCGGGGTGCAGGTAGTTTTCGTTAAACAAGTTATAGATGCTGAGCGAGGCTTCCAATCCTTTAACTTGCGGAATATTGGTGACCAAATTGAGATTGGAAAGCACGTAGCTATCGGTATTGGAACCATCGAGCGTTTTGCGCTTGCCATAGTATTGAAGCTCATAACCAGCGCGTAAGCCAGTGATCAACGGAATGGGAAGGGAAATATTCAGTTTGCCGAGATAGTAAGGGGAATTGGGCAGATGGGAATTTTGCTGCTCGGCGTTTTGAATACCGAAACTGCCGCGCAGGCGGGCACCCCAATCCCAAGTTTTGTCCAGAGACAGTTCCGCGCCTCGTGCCAGCACCTTGCCGGAATTTTGCTGATACTGGGAAAGTCCGCTGAGCGGATCGACGCCGAGCGCAATCAGGTGATACATATCCCAGGCGTAGACGTTTGCACGCAAGTTCAGGGTAGGCTGTGCGAGATAATCCGCGACCAGTTCGGCGGTATCGATGAATTCACTGCGCAATCCGGGGTTGGCGACTTGCGAGATACCGTCGCCATAATCACGTTCGTACGAATTCGGTGAACGGTGGGCGCGGCCATAGAGTGCCTTGAACGTGGCTTTGGGCGTAGCATGCCAGATCAAAGCGCCGCGCGGACTCAGACGGCTGCCGATCCAATGGTTGTGATCGTAACGCAACCCTGCCGTCGCTGATAAGGTATCCGTGATGCGCCATTCATCTTGCAGGTAAAAGCCTAAGCGCATCACGGAACTATTGATGGAAAGATTTTCAGCTGGGTTATCGAAGTTCTGGAAAGTTTGCTTGATGTGGGTATTGTTTTGATACTCGAAACCCGCCATCAGCTTATGATCGGCAAAGGCGGTCGACAATAAGCGCAGCTCCACGCCGTGCCAATTGCTTGGGCCGGTACTCAACGTTTTTTCGCCGCTGTAAAAGCCTGGTTGTTCATAACTGTACCGGCCGAGAAATGCACGGCCTAACACATTGAGCGTGTCGTTGAGAAAATTATCGTTATACTGAATTTGCGTGTTGAGGCGGCGATCGATGACTGAAGCGCCTTTGGTCAGCGGGTCGGTGAGGAACATGCCAGTTGGATCGCCCTTGTGCCGGTTACCGTAGATAAAATCGAACGATAGCGGGCCGTGCGAAGCGCGTGCAAACATTTGCTTAACATCTTCGCCATCCAGGCGGTGCGCGATACCGGAGACGCCGGTATCGCCGAATTCAAAGAAACGATCCGCGCCACGCGATTGCAAACCGGAGAAAGAGATGAGCGCATCGGTACCGTTATCGAATTGTTTACCCAGTGTGACACGCTCTTGCGGCATGACTTCCGCGGTTTGGTACGAAGCTGACAGCTCGGCGCCTTTGATGTCAGCACCTCTGCGGGTCACGATATTGACTACGCCGAGCATGGCATTCTGGCCGTACACGGCGCTGCCGGGGCCGGGAATGAATTCGATGCGCTCGATTAGATCGATGTCGAGGGGGAAATCCCGTCCTGTCGGTCCTTGGTCGTACGTGGCGTCATTGATGCGATTGCCATTGATGGTGATCAGCACGCGCGAATTGAAATCCCCCGGCAAACCGAAACCGCGCGTGCCCAGGTATTCATATTGATAGTCATACGTGGGATGAATACCCGGCAGGCTCGCCAGAGCTTGATTCAGCGTGCGCCAGCCATACGTTCTGATATCCTTGCGCGTAATGACGCTGACAGATGCTGCCACTTGTTGCTGTTTTTGTTCATATTTAGAGGCGCCGACGACACTGATATTCATCAGTTGTTCCAGGCTCATCTGTTCCAGATCCGGCGCGGCAAAAACCAGCAACGATTGCGTGCAGAACAAACAAGCGAGTAGTTGTGTTCTTACATGAAAATTCTGGATCAAGGAAAGTTTCTTCTGTGGCGTACGCACGATCAGCCAGTTTGATTCTCAAATATTGGGATTAAAGCATGCAAGACTAAAAATCAAAGAAACGAAAAGTAGGATTTTTCCTATTTTAATTAAAGTATGCACTGAATAATGCAAAGCAGGAAAAGAATCCGCGCCCTCAATTAACCCGTGTTTCCCGGATAATCGATGGCCAGGTGGATGGCGGTGTTGTGTTATTGATGTACTTCCGTAGCCAGGCGCAGTAATTGCGAACTTAAATTCAAACCGGCTTTTCTCGCCATTGTGAGATTGGCCTCGAATGTGACTTTCTCGTCTTTGACATTCATGTTAAGCACAACACCTTGTTCGCTTACCCCGGGGCTGTCTGCTATGGTTAGAACCGGTTTGTCTTTTAACAGAACGATAATGCTTGCCAGATTGCCAATCTCGGTTCGGGAAATGAAAACGAGCTGGCATTGATTGAGCTGATCAGGTGAATTTATTCTGTGGATGATGATTTTACGTTCGTTGATGCTCTTTTTTCTCATCAATGAATCGAGATCCTGGTTGAAAGGATCTTTTCCATAAATGCAAAGATTAAAATTATCCGCCGGAGCGATAGGCCAGGAAGTAAATATCGCGAAGTTGTACAAGAAAGCAGCTTTCAACGTGTACTCTCCCGTTTCATCCGCTTGCGCATCTGCTGGGAAACCGATGCTCATGGCGTACAGTATCAGCCATAGCATTACATGGGGAATTCTGAATAACGAGGACAATGCGGTCATCGCGCGATTTCTTCAGAAACGCCAGGTAAATCTGCCAAAAACGCCGCGCTGAATTTGCACCGGCATCGTTTGAATCACCTCCGGTGCGAACTCCATATGGTGTGATTGCAGCAAATTTTGTCCGATTACGGAAACTTCCATGTTGGATTTGGGCTTCCATGCCAGCCGCAAGTCTAATGTTTGATAACTGGCTATGCCCAATCCCGGCAATTGGTTGATGTGACGGAAGAATGCATCGAATTCAACGTTTTTCATCAAATCCACTTGGGTGCGCAAGGTGAATTGATGTTTGGGATCTCCACCGGATTCGGCTTCCTGCCCCAGCGGTACCCGGTTCCTCACTTGCAAGTGGCTATAACTGGGCATAAAGCGCAAACGATCAAATGCATTCCATTGCCCGTAAACCTCAAAACCGAAAATGTGCGTGTGGCGCTGATCCAATATCTGAATCGTGGCCGGTGCAACTTCCGATTCGCTGGAAGAATGATTGTAGTCGTTGAAGAACCCCGCAATATCGACTGACAAATCCTTGGTGAGCTGCCGCCTGTAGCCCGTCTCGAATCCCCACAGTGTTTCGGCCAGCAGGTGCGGATTGCTGATGAGCCGGATAAATTCCGCGCCATTCCGGATTAGCTGGTTGCCGTCCCGTTCAAAGCGGGATGGCAGGCGTATCGAACGTGTTGCGGAAGCCCAAACGGATTGCTTGGCATCGGGTGTCCACAATAAGCGGAAATTTGGCAAAAAATTTCCGTGTGAATACGTGTTATCGAGAAATTTAATCCCTGCGGTCAGTTTGAGCCGGTCTTCCACCAAAGGTATGTCGGTCTGCGCGAAAACATTACCGGTTTGTAAGTTGCGCCGCGCGGGATCGAAAGCAATAGGCAAGCCCATTCCCAAATGATCGATGCTCCAGCGGTAACCCCCGCCCCAGACGATGTCCTGTTGAATTGGAATAAAAGGAATCTGCAAAGGAAAGCGCTGTTGAAAATCCACGTCGACCGTCTGGCGCGTTTCGCGGAAAGTTAATTCGTCGCGGTGCGTGCGGTCATAATAAATTTGCAGCGCGGTATTCGCCCGTTCACCGCTGTTACGCTGCCAGCGGACTAATGCGTGCCCTCCGGCCAGATTGGCGTCTTCCGGGCGGGTGATGGATAAATCAGGCATTGCCGGATTGATAAGGGCGGTATTCTGGCCGGCCTTGCCGCCGTAATACTGCCCTTGGAAGGTGACGGCATTGTTGCCTTTGATATCCCAATCGGCGCGGAAACCGACGGTTCCCATGCGCCAGCTATCGTTCACTCCATTTGGACTAAAACTGTTATCGCGCGTGAATCCCTTGGTGAAGAGGCGGTAGTAAAAATTTTCCCCGATTTTTCCGCCGTGCCGCAGTGTGGCAAATCCTCGCTCCTCGCTGCCGCCGCCTGAGGTGATTAAGCTGCCTTGCGTTGTTCTGGCGTGCTTGGTGATGATGTGGATGGCGCCGTTGGCGGCGTTGGCGCCCCAGATCGTGCCGCTGGGGCCGCGTATCACCTCGATGCGTTCGATATCTTCCAGTGGAAGATCGAGTGTTTCCCAGAATGTTCCGGCAAATAACGGGGAATAAACGGTGCGGCCATCGACCATCACCAGCAGGTCATCGGCGAAGCGGCCGCTGTAGCCGCGCGAAGTCACCGACCATTTATTGGCGTCGATACGTGCCACGGACAAGCCGGGTGCCATGCGCAGCAGCTCGGGAATGCTGTTGGCGCTGGAGCGGCGGATATCTTCCTGGGAAATGACGAAAACCGCGGCGGGTGTATCGCTCAAGGTTTGCGGTTTGCGCGCAACAGTCGATATTTTCGTGTTCATCAGCTCGTCAAGCGAGGTGTCGGAAATATCTTGCTTCAGGGGGGTATTCTGAGCTGCAAATCCGGCATCGGGGAAACAATGAATCAGGAGAAGCAATAAGCACAGATGCCCTAGATGTGCCCGCACCGCTTGTTCAGTGGAAATAATGCTCATGAAAAATGTACATAGGATTGTTCTGGCGAAAATTCTGGGCGTGCAATATCTTATCCGGGATTGTAGCGGTGCTACATTCGCCCGGAAATTTGGAATAGATGGGAAATCAGGTGTTACTTTGGTGCTATAAAAGTGGCGGCAACGGTATTCGAATTACTGGTTGTCGAGCAATCCCAGGAATCCACCCGATTGATGATTCCACAGTTGCGCGTAGAGCTGGTTGTTGGCGATGAGTTTTGCGTGACTGCCTTGTTCGACGATCTTGCCTTTATCGAAAACGATGAGCCGGTCCATCGCCGCGATGGTGGATAAGCGGTGCGCGATGGCGATGACCGTTTTGCCTTGCATCAATTGATATAGGCTTTGCTGGATACCGGCTTCGACTTCGGAATCCAGCGCCGAAGTGGCTTCATCCAGTACCAGGATGGGGGCATTCTTGAGCAGCACGCGCGCGATGGCGATGCGTTGCCGCTGGCCGCCGGAGAGCGTGACACCGCGTTCGCCGACATGCGCGTCATAGCCGGTGCGGCCTTTGATGTCGCGCAACGCCAGGATGAATTCATGCGCTTGCGCTTGTTTGGCAGCCGCGATCATTTGCTCATCGGTGGCATCCGGCCGGCCGAACAGAATGTTGTCGCGCACCGAGCGGTGCAGCAGCGAAGTGTCCTGCGTCACCATAGCGATATTAGTGCGCAGGCTTTCTTGTGTGACCATGTGGATATCTTGCCCGTCGATGGTGATACTGCCGTGCTGAATGTCGTAGAAACGCAGCAGCAGATTGACGAAAGTCGATTTACCCGCGCCCGAACGGCCGACGATGCCGACTTTTTCACCGGCGGCGATATGCAGATTGAGATCGGAAAAAATGCGTGGCAATTCCTGTTGTTCCTGCTGTTCCGGATGGTAGGAGAAAACGACGTGACTGAAGTGAATCGCGCCTCGTTGCACGATCAGTTCTTTGGCGTCGGGAACATCGGTGACGAGTTGCGGGCTGGAGATGGTGTTGATGCCGTCCTGCACGGTACCCATATTCTCAAATAGCATGTTGACTTCCCACATGATCCAATGCGACATGCCGGTCATGCGGATCGCCAGGCTCATGACGATGGCGATCGCGCCGGGGCCGATACTGCCTTGCAACCATAGGGCAAGCCCCAATGCGCCGGTTGCGAATACCATCAGCATGTTGATCGTCCAGACGCTGAAATTCAGCCCGGTTGCCAAACGCATTTGCGGATAGACGGTGGCCATGAATTCCTGCATGCCGGCTTGGGCGTAGGCCGATTCCCGCTGGCTGCGGGAAAACAATTTCAGCGTCAGGATGTTGGTGTAACTGTCGACAATGCGGCCGGTCATCAAGGCACGCGCATCGGCTTGCAGCGTGGAGATATGTTTTAAGCGCGGCACGAAGTACCGTAGGATACCGATGTAGAAAATCAGCCACACCAGTAAAGGCAAGCAAAGGTAAGGATCGGCGTTGAGCACCAGCAGCAAGGTCGTGGTCAGATAAATGATGACGAACAAAATGACGTCGAGCAGCTTTAAT
>JAFEGA010000004.1:134991-274014 GCA_018240285.1 Pseudomonadota bacterium
TACCGTTTCGCGCACCGCCAGCGCGGTTTGCATGACTTTGGTGGCGATCCGTCCGCTGAATTCATGCTGAAAAAACGCGTAACTTTGGTTGAGCAGATAACGGTGCGACAACCAGCGTACCCGCATCGGGAAGTTGCCCATCAGCATTTGATTGATGACCATCGCGTGCATCAGCACCAGCACGGGAATCCATAACAGAATGAAAACCGACATGCCCAACAGCGTCGGCCATTCGCTCTCAAAGAAGTGTTCGGTTTTCTGCTCCGCCAGCCAATCGACCATTTGCCCGACCAGGCTGTAGAGCATCGCTTCGCTGATGGCCAATAGCGTGGTCAGCAGCGCCAGTATGGCGAGATAACGCTCGATGCCGCGAATGTAATGGCGGCAGAATGGATACAGTCCCTTGGGCGGTTCAACCGGGTGTTCCGGCGGGTAGGGATCGATCAGACGTTCGAAGAAGCCAAACATATTTCAGGATGCTCCCTGTTCTAAGTTCAACTGCTGCTGAGTTGCTCGAAAATCCGGAATCCGGCAACGTAAGTGCCGATGGCGGCGCCGAGCGACGATAAAATGAAAATCAATAAAACGCGCGTGACTTGATTATTCCACCAGCCTTTCAAGCTGGTCGTGTCGGTTCTGAGCCGGTTGAAATCGCTGACCTTGGGCTTACGCAAATAGGCTTCAACGGCCGCCACAACCATCCCGGCGCCGATGGCAGGATGCAGCGTCGTGATGGGAGCCGCCAGAAAAGCGCTCAGAATGGAGAGCGGGTGCGCGAAAGCGATGGCTGTCCCCAGCGCCGACAATCCACCGGTTATCAGCACCCAATCCATGACCATGCTGACGCCGATTTCCGGGCTTTGCATGAAACCGATACCGAAACCGGCCAGAATGAATACCACGATCAGCCAGGGAATGAGCTTGAGCCACGGTGACGGCGGAGGAATAGCATCCAACTGCGCAATGCGCTCATCCGGGTTGTCGATCGTATGTTCTTCAAACTGCTTCGCCATGCCGTTCAAATGACCGGCGCCGACCACCGCTAAAACATGCCGGTAATTGCTCTCGCGGCATTCTTTGATGAGCCGCGCGGTCATGTATTCATCCCGTTCACTGATGAGCGGACGGAACAAGTCTTTTTCATCTTCCGCGAATTGTGAGAAAGAGCTTTCCAATACATCGCCTTCCTTCAATCTTTCGATTTCCGCGGCGCTGAATTTTTCCTGACTGATAACGCTGGCGATTAAACCTGCAAAGATATTGATGCGCTTCCACCAAGGCACGCTGTGATAAATCCGTTTCATGGTTGTACCGATTTCGCGGTCGATCAACAGTACCGGTAGTTGAGCCGCTTGCGCATCCTTAATGGCAACGCGCATTTCGGCACCCGGCTCGATACCGAATTGTTCCGCCATGCGTTGCTGAAAAGCGCCTAGCGCAAGACTGGCCGCAACCATGCTCGCTTGACCGTTTTTGATCACCTGGAATAAATCCATTTTCGCCATGGCGTCGGGATTCACGATGGCTCTGTGCCGGCTTGGGCATAACTCCACCGCAACGGCATCGTACTGCCCGGTGGCGATGAGCTCTTGAACCTTATCCGCGCTGGCTTTTGAGACATGCGCGGTTCCCAGTAAGGTAATACTGCTGCTATCGATTTTGACTGTTTTGATCGGCTCCGCTTGTGCGTCATTTTCCTGGGTTAAGGCGGTCGTTTGTTCTTCTGTATTGATCATATATGTGACGGTTAAGAATCATCGCAAATGGAAACCATGGCAACACCGGAAATTATCGCGGCATCAGTTAAAACAAAATTAAGTGTAAACAATTCTGGCAATGCTATGTAATAATATTCTGACGTGACAATTGTAGTACACGTGTACTAGCAAAAAGGGAGGAATGTTCTATGTACTAAAAAGATTCCAAATCTATAATAGAGCACGCTGTAATATACTGTAATCGTTAAATAAATTTTGCATTGAGAATATGCAAAGCGTAATTGGTTAATGAGTGGTTTGAAAATTAAATCAGTTGTAAAGAGCGAAGATTCTAACAACTATTTTATGTTGCAACTATAAATTTAAGGAGTGAATTATGAAATTCGAATTGAAAAAAAGCCACATTGCTGCGGCAATAGCGCTTGCTCTATCAGGTGCTGCTTTTACAACAGCGCATGCTGCGGTTACCATCACAGATGGTGCAGGTACTTCCGCTAGAATTGCCGATGCTGGATATTTCGCGTCCGGTGGTCTAGGCTTGAGCTATTTGGGTAAGGAGTTTGTCAACTGGGATACTGAAGCATCTAATTACACACTGACAGTCGGTGGTGTAAAAGTTGGTGGTGCATCTGCTGATGAAGTATTCGGCTCTAATCCGCTGGGTGCATCAGTTGTTGGGCCTTTGTTTGGTGGCACGACATCGATTAGCGCAAATTTCGGTGATCCCAATGGGGTTAAGTGGAATATTTTTGAGACAGTACGCGTTAGTTCGCCTGGTCATGTTTTAGTCCAAGTTAACTTGACGAATATCGGCACTACTATAGCTAAAGACGTTGAGTGGAGTGTCGGTATTGATCCCGATCAAGGCAGGAATTCATTGCCTAATGGCCCTGGTAATTGGACGCACAACGTGATTAATGCGACAGGATTTGGTTCCTCGGTATCTGCGACAAGCCTCGATGGTTTATCGCTTACGTTGGCTAATGTTACTGGGGGAACGGCGGTCGGCGTAGCTTCGTACATTGACACTGCGTGCTGCAGTCCTGTTACAGCAAGTACTATATTTGGTGCGGGACAAGCTGCCGGTTATATTTCCGATGGAGATTATTCGATTAATTTGGGTTATCAACTCGGCGATATCGCACCCGGCTATAGTAGTTCAATCGCTTACGAATACATCATGGCCGTTCCGGAACCAGAAACCTACGCTATGTTGCTGGCTGGCCTTGGTTTGATCGGTTTCTCAGCACGCCGCCGCGTAGCAGTGTAATTAGAAGCGAATTTTAGTTAGCAGCCACAGAGATGCAATATTCTCTGTGGCTTTTTTTGTATTATTTAAAGCTGGGCAATATTCATTGTCAGTAGAGGTAAAAAATTCCAGTGAACGGTTACGATAAGCTTTATCGGAAGTTTAAACTTATTGAGTTGTTTCTCTATCGATGGCATAAGGAATCAATAATCTATCCGGATGGGAAATTTACTTTTCAATTTGATTGACTGTTTCGGTTTTATATACAGAGTCAATCAAAAATGGATTGCTTCGATCAATCTCATAATGCAAGCTCGAGCAAGCAGATAACAGTGTACAATTCATGAAAATGAATCTGTAAAAAGGTATTTGCCAGTGAAATGACTTGAGAGGGAAGCAGTTGTTATGAAGAGACTCATTGCTACTATATTTTTTATTGTTGCTATTTCGCTATCCGGTTGTGTGGCATCATCGGGAAATCATCAAGCGCCTTATATCTCACCAGCGCAATTTCAGACTTATAATTGCGATGAATTATTGGCTGAGATTGTGCGAATTCAAAACAGAGTCGGTCAATTGACGGGCAAGCCGGACGATAAAACACAAGCTAAAGATAAATGGGTTCTAGGCACGGACTTGTCGCTTTCCTGGGCGACTTTGTTTGCACTAGGCGGAACCAAGGAGCAAGAAGCCGAGTACGCGCAACTTAAAAGTGAATACGATGCGATCCAGCATTGGGCGGCCATCAAGCAATGTCCTGGTGTAATTCCACCGGCTGAAAAACCGCCGGAATTTGATCCCAATCTGGTGGATACTTACAAGCTGGATAAGATATTAAACCAGTTGTGATAATGTTTTTGTTATTGATGGGATTTTCTTGAGGGGGCTCTGAGAAACTACTTGGTCATGTTGCGTTTAAATCGGGCTCAGAATGCTCATTGCCCGCTCATAAACTGCGATTCTTTGCTTGGTTTCTCCTTGCCGAGTCCTTGCTTGCCGCCTTTTTCGGAGCTCCTTTAAAGACGGCGGTGCCGCGCTAGATACCGGGGTGTCCAGCCGTGCGGTATTTTATGCACAAAATGATAACGCGCCACATGATAGCTGGGATCGAATCCGTAAAAATTGAGTTGCATGCGGCGGAGTTCTTCATCTCGGTAGCTCTGTAAAGGTTTTTTCTGTTCATCGTATTGACGCTGCTGTTGCTTTTGTTTCAGCAGCGAAAAAAAACCGGGATCTGCAACCAGGGTTTCAGCGATACTGGTTATTTTTTCCTTGAATTCTTCCGGATTTAATGCAAAGCAATCATCGATCAATCCGATCTCCCGGGCTTTTTGCGCACTGACCGGTAAGCGGTTCTGGGTCAATGAATTTGCTTGTATTGCGTTGACCCGCCGGGGCAGCAGATACGTCCAATATTCCGAGCCGTAGAGATTCCCCATGCTTTTATAATGCGGATTCAGAATCACGCTTGCGCGGGCAAAAATATAATCGGCCGCCAGCGATAAGAACACGCCACCCGCTCCGGCATTACCTTGTAGCGCGGCGATCGTGAGTTGCCGGTCAGAGGTGATGATGGCATGCACCAAATCGTTCATGGCGTTGATGTTGCGCCATGACTCATCGGCGGGGCTGGCGGTGTGTTCGATGTGATTTAAATGAATGCCGTTGCTCCAAAAATCCGATCCTCCCATGAGTACGATAACGCGAACATCACGGCTGGTGGTTTCAAGATAAACCTCACGCAAACGTTCGCATTGCGCGGTATCCATCGCACCGTTATAGAAATTAAAATGCAGATAGCCGACGTCATTTTTTTGCTCGAACCAAATTTCCCGGTAAGTGCCGGTGCCTGATTGCGCGAAGGGATCGTCCGGTATTTCCGGCACATCGGCTAAATGGTTTTGCAAGGCGGTTGCAGCCGCCAACTTGAAAGCTGGTTCGCTATCTTGTTCTTGTTTGTGTTTCAAATAACCAAGCCAGATTGCGCCATCGATGGTGGCACGGCATATGGCATTGTTGCGCTTGGCTACGATAGTTCCGGGCTTACCCCGCAAGCTTTCTTCGCGGCAGGCGTCGAACAGATAACAGGCTTCGCCAAACAATTCATCGAGAACGCCGGGAAATCCATCGGCGGCGTGGATTTTCCTTAGAATCGTGTGTGTATTGTCATGTTGCCAATCGATGCTGCGGTCGCTTTGCCGGATGGGGGCATGCAAGCGCCCTCGAACATCGGCGCGTGAATAATCCAGTGGCACCGGTTGATAAGCACCCGATTCAAAGCGCATGACCGCCGCTAAAACGGCGCGGGTTGCTGCTTCAACCACTTCATGGCGGTACAGGCTGCTTTTTTTTGCGAACCGCATCGGAAAAACTTCCGCAGCCCAGATGTCACCGGCATCCATTTCCGCATTGGCTTGCAGCACGGTTACGCCCCATTCAGGCAGATCGTTCATAATTGCCCAGTCCAGCGCGGAAGGGCCGCGATCTCCGACGATTCCGGGGTGCACGATCAAGCAGGTATGGTCGCGCCAAACCGCTTCCGGGATGGCGCGTTTCAGAAACGGCGCGATAATCAGATCGGGTTGGAACAATCCGACGGCTTCGCAAGTGACGGCATCGCTGATGTCGAATTCGACGGATAATTCATGCCCGCACTGGGTTAATTCAGCAAACAGCCGTTGTGTCAGACAGTTGAAACTGTGCGTGAGAAACAGGATTTTCAATTCGCAAAGCTTAACAAATGCGCGGCAGTTGTTCGCCGCTTAGCCAGTCGACAACGCGCGTGCCGCCGAAACCGGTTTGCATTTGCACAAAACAATGCGAATCCTCGATGATTTCTCCAATGATCGCGGCATTTTTACCGAGCGGGTGAGCACGCATTGCGCGCAGTAAGTTTTCAGCATCTTGCGCCGGACAGATTGCGATGAGTTTGCCTTCATTGGCGATATACAGAGGATCCAAACCCAGAAACTCGCACGCCGCCTGAACTTGTTCCTGAATCGGTAGGCTGCTTTCGTGAATCATCATGCCGACCGACGATTGCTGGGCAATCTCGTTCAGGGCGGCGGCAATTCCGCCGCGTGTGGGATCGCGCAATACGTGAATGCCGGGAGTGGCGGCGATCATGTGAGCGACCAGTTCGTGCAGGGCCGCGGTATCCGATTCGATGCTGGTCTCAAACGACAAGTTCTCGCGCTGCGCCATGACGGCAACGCCATGATCTCCGAGCGTGCCGGATACCAGTATTTTGTCACCCGGGCGCGCGTTTTCTGCAGAAATGTGAATGCCTTCCGGCACCATGCCAACTCCGGTCGTGGTGATAAACACACCGTCGCCGCTGCCTTTTTCCACCACTTTGGTATCGCCGGTGATAATCGGCACTTGCGCCGCTCGCGCCGCTTGCGCCATCGAGTCGACAATGCGTTTGAGGTCGGCTAGCGGGAAACCTTCTTCCAGAATGAAACCGGCGGCCAGATAGCAGGGTTTTGCGCCGGCCATGGCGATATCGTTGATGGTGCCGTGTACCGCCAGACTACCGATATCCCCGCCGGGGAAGAATAAGGGGGTGACGACATGACAGTCGGTGGACATTACCATGCGGCCGCTGGAACTTGGAAAGCATGCTTGATCGTTCATCTGACGCAAAAATTCATTATCAAATGCGGTTACAAACAATTGTTGTATCAATTGCGCCATTGCGCGTCCACCGCTGCCGTGCGCCATTTCGATACAGCCCTTTTTCAGATCGAGCACGCGGGAGTATCCGGGTTTCACAATACCTTTTTGCACCATTAATTTTCCTTGATCACGGCATTATTTCTTTCACGGAACCGGCCGTAGCGGTAATGAGCGGCGCAAGCGCCTTCCGCGGATACCATGCAGGAACCGACCGGATTTTCAGGGGTGCAGACGGTGCCGAATATTTTGCAATCCTGCGGCCGCTTGACGCCGCGTAAAATGGCGCCGCATTCGCAAGCTTTGTTGTCGGCGATGGAAAGCGCCGGGATTGAGAAGCGCTGTTCAGCATCGAAAGCGGCGTAGCGTGATTTGATTTTCAGTGCACTATAAGGCACCCACCCCAGGCCGCGCCACTCAAATGTGCGGCGTAATTCAAAAACTTCAGCGACCAGCGCCTGCGCTTTGATGTTGCCTGCCGGTAAAACCGCGCGGGTAAATTCGTTTTCTACTTTAGCCCGGCCTGTGTTGATTTGCTGTATCAGCATCAAAATCGCTTGCATGACGTCGAGCGGTTCAAAACCAGCGATTACCACGGGTTTCTGAAATTCTTCGGCAAAATATTCATAAGGCTGGCTGCCGATGACAACGGAAACATGCGCCGGACCGATAAAACCATCCAGCGGAACCAGACCGAATGTGCGCACTTCAGGCGATTGCAGAATATGAGAGATCGCAGAGGGTGTCAGGACGTGGTTACAGAACACCGTGAAATTTTTCAGGCCGAGCGCTTGCGCTTGTTGGATTGCGATGGCTGTGGGCGGTGTCGTGGTTTCAAACCCGATAGCGAAGAAAACCACCGGGCGTTGCGGATTTTCTTGTGCGATTTTCAGGGCATCCGCGCTACTGTATACCATGCGGACATCCGCGCCCTGCGCTTTTGCTTTCAGCAAACTCATGCCATTACTGGCCGGAATGCGCAGCATGTCGCCGTAACTGCAAAGTATCAGTCCCGGTATTTGCGCCAATTGAATCGCATTTTGCACGCGGCCGATAGGCAAAACGCACACCGGACAACCGGGGCCGTGAATCATATGTACATTGGCGGGAAGCAGATCGACGATGCCGAAACGTGAGATGGCGTGAGTATGTCCACCGCAAAATTCCATGAAATGGTAATGACGCAATGGATCTGCTTCAGATGCGATCTTGGCGGCGATTTGCCGTGCTAGGCCGCCTGCGCGGAATTCATCGATGTACTTCATGACGATGAGTTCATTCTTGATTGTGTGAGGAAATTTCGGCAAACATCGCCAGTGTGCGCTCCGCCTCCAACGGATCCAGCTTCTGTAGCGCAAATCCAACATGTACGATGACGTAATCCCCCGGGACAATATCTTCAACCAGAACCAGTGAGATTTCTTTGCGGATGCCGCTAAGATTGACGATGGCGTGATTTTCTACGGTCAATTGTTCCACAAAGGCAGGAATAGCAAGGCACATAGCTACTTAATGGGGATTTCCAGATAAGGAAATTATGACATAATTAATTATCCTTATTATCTATAGTCTGAAAAGTGATTAAGCGAAGCTCATTTATTCATAACTTAGTAATTTTTTTGATGGGATTAGCATGCTTCCCGGTTATGCATCGTTCTGCACAGGCTTATGAGGACGGTGTGTGGATTGATGTAGATACGTCGGAGCATATGCTGTTGGTGATGCGAGGAGATACTGTTCAAGCCGTCTTTAAAAACGTGGCGATTGGGCGTTACGGCACTACTTGGTCAAAAGTGACAAAAGATGACAAAACCCCGCTAGGCAGTTTCAGGATTGGCTGGGTCAATGAGAAAAGCCGCTACTATCGTTTTTATGGCCTTAATTATCCGAATCTAGATACAGCAAAACGTGCGCTTGAAGAAAATAGAATTAACGAAGAAACTTGGCTTTCAATACTGAGGGCAAAAAGTACGGGAAAGCCTCCGCCACAAAATACACCCCTAGGCGGCCATATCGGTATTCACGGGATCGGTAGCGGCGATCGAGAGATTCATCATAAATATAACTGGACAAATGGTTGCATTGCGCTAACAAATGAGCAAATTGACCAACTGGGTAAATGGATTAAACCTGGTGTATTGGTGAATATTCGTTAACGGCAATGGAGTAATTTCAGCATGAGGTGTTTGTTGTTAATTCCTTGAATTGTGGTTTTTTGATTGAAAAAGCTTTTTTATTAGTTACTTAATAAGTATTTTGTGGCTTTTTGTGCTAAGAGTTTCATGAATTTGTCCTAGAAGCCATTTATTTTGCGGGAAAAATCGGATAAGATTCCGTTGTGCTGCTGATATTTAGGTGTCGGGAGCTATTGATAGTGGTGGATCTTTGTGCGTATTGAATAAAATAAACAACTGAGGAGATCGGAATGAAAGAGAAAATCCAGCATCCAGTTCGTATGTTAACGCTGGCAGCAATTGCAGGTGCTTTTATTGGGCTAACGGGATGTGCAACCACAGGACAACTAGAAGAACTGCAAAATAAAGTAAATGCTGATATCGCTGCAGCTAAAGCTGATGCGGCTGCTGCTAAATCAGAAGCTGCTGCTGCTAACGCTAAAGCGGGTGATGCATTACGTATTGCAGATGAGGCAAACAGACGATCAATGGATACGGAATCCAAAATCGATCGTATGTTTAAAAAAGCAATGCATAAGTAGAAAGAGAATTGTTGAACCCATAAAAAAACCCCTTTTAAAGGGGTTTTTTTATGGGTATTCAAACCCCTCCAGAACAAAAATAATAGGGACTAGATCGCCCCGGGTTTTGAGGAGGCTGTTTAGTTAAAGTTACACCACCGTAGTGCTTTCCTTGGCAAATTGCCGGTAGTAGTTTACCTCAGCTTCTGCGGGAGGTATATATCCTATAGACTCCAGCAGTCGGTGATTGTTGAACCAAGCCGCTCATTTCAACGTAGCCAATTCCACGGCCTTGCGGGTTTTCCATGGGGCATGCTTGTAAATCGGCTCTGTCTTGTCTTGGCTCTGTCTTGTCTTGTATAACCCATTGATCGTTTCGACCAGCGCATCTGCTTGCTCGGGTTGCCGGGCATGCAGTGCTTGCTCGAGGGCATCTAGTACAAAATCCGTATCCATGGAACTACTTACCCACCAGCCAACAATGTATCTGGCAAAAATATCGGTTATAAAAGCCGCATAAACAAATTCCGTCCACGTTGCAATACATGTGATGTCCGCCACTCACAATTGATTTGGCCGGGTTGCCTTAAATTGCCGGTTGACCTTGCCGGTGGGCCGATAGAGCGAATCATCCGCAACGGTCGTCCAACACTTCCTGCCGCGCCTGGCGCCCTGTATCTCAAGCTTCTTCATCAGCCGCTTAATCGCGTACAGTGAGCAACATCAATGGCCTTCTCGCAGCAATTGCCGCCATACTTTACGAGCGCCATAAGCCCGGAAGTTGCTTTCCGAGATCCGTTGTATTTCGGGGGCCAGCTTCATGTCCCGCTTAATGCGATCGGGCAATCGATCCGGATCCCGTATTCCGCTTTGTTTCTATCGATAAATATCACCATCACTTCGACCGGCGGTCAATGGAATGGACGCCTCTACCTGACGTTGACGTATAACTCTCAAATGGGGTATTTCACGCTTAGCCACACAAAATCGAGGAGACCATACTATGAGCAAAATCACCATCATTGGCATTGACCTGGCAAAGAACGTATTCCATCTGCATGCCGTCGACAGTAATGGCAGACAGGTCAAGGTAATCAAGCTCTCGCGCTTAAAACTGACGGAGTATCTGCATCGCAGCGAGCCCATTACTGTCGCAATGGAAGCTTGTGCAAGCGCACATCACTGGGGTAGGTTATGCCAGTTGCTGAGCCATGAAGTTCGCCTGATTTCACCGCAATTCGTCAAACCATTCGTCAAATCCAATAATAAGAACGATCGTAACGATGCACGTGCTATCTGTAAAGCGGCACAACGCCCTGGCATGCATTTTGTTCCAGTAAAAACAGTCGGGCAGCAGGCGGTTCTGAGTCTGCATAGGGTGCGCGAGATGCTGATAAGCCAGCGAACTGCGACTATAAATCAGCTGCGCGGATTACTCACTGAATTCGGCTTAACAGCCCCAATAGGGAACACAATTCCCGCTTTGCTTGAGGATCTTATGAAGATATCGCCCACATTTCTCGTCAGCTGTATCAAGCAGCAATGGGAGCATCTAGGAGAACTGGAACAGTGTATCGGCAACGTAACCACACAAATTGAAATGCATGCCCGTCAGTCGGACGTTACGCGTCGTCTGCAGACAGTTCCTGGCATTGGTCCAATTACTGCTTCAGCCTTAGAAGCATACGTTGGCAATGTCACCAGTTTCGGGCAGGATGGCAATTGGCCGCATGATTGGGTCTAGTTCCCAGGCAGCACTCGACAGGAGGGAGACCGATGCTGCTAGGAACCAGCAAGCGTGGTGACAGTTATCTGCGCAAGCTTCTCGTACATGGGGCGAGAGCCGTCGTAGCCGCTGTGCGCAGCTCACCCAATGTACAAAAGCAGGACAAGACTATTATGGGATGGTTGGCCAGAAAGCACATGAACGTGGCAGTCGTGGCTATGGCTAATCGCAATGCCCGTACCTGGGCCGTGATAACAAAGGAGCGGAATTTTAATAGAAATTTCTGCGATCAATTGGCAAATCAGTTGGTTGTGACCTAACTGAGACTACAACCTTATATCTCTTCCTTGATTGCTGCAGGTGACTAATTGACGTGATGGCATAGACAGGTCAGACCAGTGCTGGCAAAACCTGTGGAGCTCGATAGCAAGGACCAACCGGTCAATGCTGCGCGGTCGTTTGGGAGCCGGCAAGCAGATTCCATCATGGGCAGCGCATGGCCAAAATGAGCACATAAATAGCCCGAATATACGACTGCGATCTTAACCTTCTACACCATAATGACAGAAAAATCACTTGGCAAACTGGAGGCGTCCATATATGAGCTCCGCCTGAGCGAAATAAGCGCTTGCCAACTTCAGAATTTCATTGGCGCGACGTAATTCCTGCACCTCGCGCTCCAGTGCTTTGATCCGCTCACGCTCTTCGCTGCTCACGCCGTCTCACATGCCAGTGTCAATCTCGTGTTTGCGTACCCATTCATGCAGTGTTTGCGGTGCACAACCGGTCTTTGGCGCAATCGATTCTATAGCTGCCCATTGCGATGGATATTCGCTGCGGTGCTCACCCACCATCCAGACTGCGCGTTCTTTTACTTCGGGGAAAAATTTATTCAATTTGTTCATGGCTCCATTTTTTTAGATATCGGAGCCTCCTCAAAACCCGGGGCGATTCAGTTCATTCACCTGGCATTCTTGACTCTGCTACTCAAAAGACTTTGAACAGGTTCTAAGAGTAATTAATGGCTATTTTGCGTGTGCAATTGTTGTGTACGTACACGAGAGATCAGAGCAGGCATTCCGCTTCTTTCTAAGATTGCCTGTTTGAGTGCTTCTTGATCTATTTCAAAATCGGCAGGAATATTTTTCTTGCTGCTTTTTAATGTTAGAAAATTATTAATGGCGGTCACTACCATTTGTTTATAATTTGAATATCTTTCTTCATCTTCTTCCAGCGGGGGATGAAGCTCAATGTAAAGAGAATCCAGTAGCCAGCCGAGTTTTATAGGCTGATTAACGACTTGTACTTGTGTGCCAACAGGGACTTTATCAAAGAGTGCTTCGATGTCTTCCGGGTACATGCGGACACACCCGGCTGAAACGCGCATTCCGACACCAAAAGGTTTGATTGTGCCATGTATCAGATAACTACCGCCCCCGATACTTAGGCGCATGGCATGCCGCCCTAAGGGATTGGTGGGGCCTGGCGGCACTATGCTGGGATAAGGCTGTTCGCCATTAGCTATTCTATCCATCTGAAGAGATTTCGGCGGTATCCAGGTGGGATCTTTCTTTTTTTCCACTATTTTTGAGATGCCTAATGGGGTTACCCAATCCATTCTGCCGATACCTACCGGATGTGTGATGATCATTGGCTTTTCACCTTTTTTAGGCTCTGGGAAATAATAGATCCTCATTTCGGGCAAATTAAGGAGCAAGCCTTTGCGTTCGGCATTGGGAATAATATAACGGCTTGGCAGAATAACTGTTGCGCCATCTTCAGGTAACCATCGATCAACATTTGGGTTGGCCAATAAAATCTCGATCTGGCCGATATCGTGTCGGCGCGCGATATCCAGTAGTGTTTCCGCACTACTGGCGTGTGTAGTCCGTATTTGACCGAATACATCAATATCGGAAGGCGGGAGTACCCATGTTTCAGCTCTGATTGAGGAATTAGCAATTAGACTGAATACAACAAAAAGGAATAAAAAAAGTTTATGCATAATCAAACCTTACATAGGTACTAAGCTCAAATCATAGAAAAGAATGTAGCAGGAATGATAGCTGAAATTTTCTGATTTAAAATATGAAAAAACGGAATAGTTATGCGCTTTCTGATCTGGTGAAAGTGTGAATTGCTTTGTTGCAAATTAGTCGAAGTGAAAAGCAGGAATAAATTGATAAAATGAAATTAATCATCAGAAAAACAACAAGCATGTTGCTTGGATGCAACATGCTTGTTGTTTAATTAGCAAAACTTGCTTGTTTTTCTTGCGGTGTGTTTCTGTAATGAGGCAAAATCAAGTCAAACCTTTCCTAGTTGGAAGGTCCGATCAAGCGGGGTGCATTACACCGGACTGTATGTAGTAAAGCAAAATAGGACGGCCCCAGTCGTTTAAACATTAAAGGAGAACTTCTGTATGAAGAAGAAACTTATTTCGTTGGCGGTAGCCAGCGCACTTGCAGTTCCGATGGTTGCATCAGCACAAGGAACGAATGTAACGCTGTTTGGTAGTGTACAAGCGGAATATGCTACGGTTGACAAAGAGGGTCAGGGTAATCAAGCCATGATCGGTGACAATACAGGCCGTTCACGTTGGGGAGCGCATATTACTGAAAATCTCGGAGCCGGCTTAAAAGCTAAAGCGCATATCGAATATGGCTTTAGTACCGGTACTGGTGCTATTGGTATCGCTCGGGAACGCTGGATTGCATTGGCGAACGATAATTGGGGTGAGTTGAAGTTCGGTCGCGTGCAATCTCCATTTAAAGATTTTGCGGGTGGTATGACTATTGATCCGTTTGCTTATACAACTCTCCAAGCTTCCGGTAGTGGCGGTACCATGACGGCATCTGCTAACGGTTTGGGATCCGGAGCACAAAGCTTTGTAGATAGCGCTGCACGTTATGATTCACCAAAAGTCGAAGGTTTTAGTTTTTCAGCTTTATTTATGCCTGGCTATGCTAATAGATTAGATCCAACTAATGCACTAAATCTTACTACAGACACTAATGCTGGTGCATTAGCAAATTCAGGCGGTCGTAGTGGCGCGTGGGATTTTCAAGTTGCCGGTAAATATGAAGTGCAATATCAAGGTCATAATCTAGCCGTGTTTGGTGGTTATTCTCGTGATAATGCCGGTACCAATCAAAAACTTTTGGGGTTGAGTAACGAGCACGTGTGGCGCGGTGGCGGTACATGGGGTTATCAAAACTTTAAACTTAGCGGTCAATATGAAAATATTACGAACGCAATCGGCGCAGCGACTTGCTCTAATGCAGCAATGTTAGGTAATCCTGCCACTGGCAGTCCGGATGGTTATGGACAATGTAACTCTGCAATGAATTTAGGTGGTAGTGGTAATATCTGGTTTGCGAGTGGTCAGTATGATTGGGGCAATACCAGCTTCATCGCTCAAGGTGGTATGACGCACGCGCACAGTGTTGCTGGTCTCGCAAATAGCCGTCAAGTAAGCAGCTTTACAGTTGGGTTGATACATAATCTAAGCAAGCGTTCAAGCTTGTTTGGTGGTTATCAAAGAGCAATGGTCGATGATAAGAATGTTGGCTCTTCATTTAGAGATAGCAATACCTATAACATAGGTATGCGTCACAACTTCTAAGAAAGTTTTGATCTCGTAAAAAAGGCACCGATTGGTGCCTTTTTTATTGCAGTAAAGAAATATAATAAATCCTCATTAGAATTTCTCTTGTTGTATATTTGCAATTCAGGAGATATTGAGGGATTTTTAAAGGAGAGTTTTCAGTTATGAGTATGAAGAAATGGACTGATGAAGAGCTAATTAGCACACGTGAAAATCTAGAAACATGGGAGAAACGCAGCAATAGTTCTGGAGGGTCGAAATTATGGCTATTAACAGCATTATTAGGCGCATTCGCCATTTCAACCGGAGTTGCATTTATCTTTCTGGATGGCATTGATGTGATGAGCGTTATACTGATCATTATGGGGACGGTGACATGCTTTTCATGGTATCGGAGTGATAAGCAACGTAAAGATAATATTGCATTTCTTGATGAAATTCGTAAAGAAATAAAATCGCGCAAATTAAAAGACACCACAAAATCAGAAGATAAAGGCAGTGAGCAAGTAGGAGAAATTAAAGCAGATAATAAAAAAGAATTATCCGCTGCAAAAACGCAAGCTGCAGATAAAAATTAATGAAAGAGAAATCGGGGTTTTGGCTCGAGTGTAAGAATGGGTAATTTATGGACAGCGTTTGCGCAATTTTTTTCGTCCAGAACGGTGCATTCGCGAGAAAACGATTCGAAGGCAGATGAATTTGATCTATCTGCATTGCAACCGGATGATCGCTTAATTTTTGAGGCGCTTTGTCAATTTGTATGGATTCAAGGCGATCCATTGCCGCTCATCTTCGATGTGCAAAGCGAGATTTATACCCAACAAGGAATTACACGATCGACACTTACCCGCCTTGAAAAACTTGATTTAATTGTGTTTGAGAAAAGCGGTTTTGTAAAAAAAGGCTATGGCAAGCATACGCGATTATTTTACGGCGGTAAGCCCACGAAAATAGGATTTCAGGCCGATGCCGGTAATTATCTGGATTTAGGGCATGTGCTGTTAACCGAACGCGGCAAGAAATTGGCTTTGGCTATCAAGGCAACGAGAAATCAGTCATTCTACGAATATGTAATCGCAAGATGGTATCGGCAAGGATTGCTTCTATCGTCGATACAGGTCGACCGCAATCACAAAACTGAGAAGATCAATTGTGCGTGTTCGGTTAAAGAATAAGAATGGCGCGATAGTCGTTCACATTGGTATAAGTAGCACCGGTGATCACTAAATCGTTTAGTTGCTGGAAGAAAGTGTAGGCGTCGTTATAGTTCAGAAACTTAGCCGCATTCAATCCCAGTTTTCCCGCGCGTGCTAATGAATCCGGTGTGATCAGCGCACCAGCATTGTTTTCGCTGCCGTCCAATCCATCCGTGTCACAGGCAAGTGCGTAGACTTCTTCCAGACCATCAAGCTCGATCAATAGTGAGAGCAAAAATTCAGAGTTGCGTCCACCGCGTCCATTACCTTTGATGGTGACGGTGGTTTCTCCGCCGGACAGCAGTGCTACTGGTGCTTTTAACTCGTGCGGATAGCGACGGATTTCTCTGGCGAATGCCGCGTAGCTTTTGGCGATTTCACGTGCCTCCCCGGTTACGGTGTCACCGAGAATCAACGGTGTGATGCCGTGACTTTGAAAATAGTGTGCCGCTGCAAATAAAGAGGCATGTGCATTGGCGATAATACGGTTTTCGACTTGGGCAAAAATGGCGGAGTTTGGTTTGGGAGTTTCGTGCACAGCACCATCCCTTCCCGCACATAAAATTCGCTTGATTGTTGACGGTGCATCGAGATCGTAGCGATCTAGCACGGCAAGTGCATCGGAGAATGTGGTTGGGTCGGGGGCGCACGGTCCGGAGGCGATATGTGTTGCGGCATCTCCGGTTACATCCGAAATGATCAGGGCCAATACAGGGGCCTTGCACGCTGCAGCAAGCCTGCCGCCCTGGATGGCTGATAAGTGTTTGCGTACCGTGTTGATTTCCTGAATGCTCGCACCGCAACGCAGCAATTGCTGCGTGATTTCTTTGAGGTCTTGCAATGAAATACCGTCAACGGGCAGGGCAAGCAAGCTGGAGCCGCCGCCGCTGAATAGACAAAGCAATAGATCATCCGCAGTGAGTGTGCTGACCATGGTCAAGATTGCGCGCGAAGCCTGTTCGCCGTGACTGTCCGGTATCGGGTGTCCGGCTTCAACGACTTTAATTTTGCTGGTAGGCAAACCATGTCCATAGCGTGTGACTACCAGACCGTCGAGCGGTGCATCGGAAGGCCAGTTGCGTTCAACCGCTTGTGCCATTGCGGCGGCAGCTTTGCCGGCACCTGCTATGAGCGTGCGGCCTTTGGGCGGTTTGGGGAGATGTTGCGGCACGATGTGCAGTGGATCAGCGGCTTTCACAGCCACTGCGAAGCTTTCCAGCAAATCGTTACGCGGATTCATTTTGCCAGCATGGATTGCAGGTAGTGACCGGTAAAACTGTTGTTATTGGCGGCAATCGCTTCCGGGGTGCCTTCCGCAATAATGCGTCCGCCGCCGTCGCCACCTTCCGGGCCCAGATCGACAATCCAATCGGCAGTTTTGATGACATCCAGATTGTGCTCGATTACCACTACGGTATTGCCATGATCGCGCAGCCGGTGCAAGACTTTCAGCAACAGATCGATATCCTGGAAATGCAGGCCGGTTGTCGGCTCATCCAGTATGTATAAGGTACGTCCGGTGTCGCGTTTGGATAACTCAAGCGATAGTTTCACCCGCTGCGCCTCTCCGCCGGACAAAGTAGTCGCGGACTGGCCCAACGTGATATAGCCAAGACCGACTTCCAGCAATGTTTGCAGTTTGCGGGCAACGACCGGTACCGATGAGAAAAATTCGTGCGCGTTTTCCACGGTCATTTCCAATACTTCGTTGATATTTTTTCCCTTGTATTGGATTTCCAGCGTTTCGCGGTTATAACGGCGGCCATGACAGACATCGCAAGTCACATAAATATCTGGCAGAAAATGCATTTCTACCTTAATCACACCATCACCCTGACAGGCTTCGCAGCGTCCACCTTTGACATTGAAAGAAAACCTTCCGGGTGCGTAACCGCGCTCGCGCGCTTGCGGCACACCAGCAAACAAATCCCGGATCGGTGTGAACAACCCGGTATAAGTGGCCGGGTTGGAGCGCGGAGTACGTCCGATCGGGCTTTGATCCATGTTGATCACTTTATCGAAAAAAGCGAGTCCGTCGATTTGCTGATAAGGTGCCGGTTCGGTGTTGCTGGCGTAAAGGTGCCGGGCTACTGCGCGATGCAACGTCTCATTGATCAGTGTGGATTTTCCCGATCCGGAAACGCCGGTGACACAAACGAACAATCCGACCGGCAGATTGAGCGTGACGTTCTTGAGATTATTCCCGGATGCACCTTCAATGCGCAGCATCCGCTCAGGATTAGGGGCATGGCGTTGCTCCGGGACATGGATCGCAAGCTGACCGGATAGGTATTTACCGGTCAGGGAGCGATCATTTTCCTGGATCGCTTGCGGACTGCCTTGCGCGACCACGAAACCACCATGTTCGCCTGCACCCGGTCCCATGTCGACAACATAGTCCGCAAGCAGTATGGCGTCCTGGTCGTGCTCGACGACGATGACACTGTTGCTCAGATCGCGCAGATGCTTGAGCGTGTCCAGCAGACGGCCGTTATCGCGTTGATGCAAACCGATGGAAGGTTCATCCAGAACGTACATGACGCCGGTCAGGCCGGAGCCGATTTGACTGGCGAGGCGGATACGCTGCGATTCGCCGCCGGATAAGGTATCGGCTGAGCGATCCAAGGATAAGTAATCCAACCCGACATTGTTGAGGAATTGCAGGCGGCTGGAGATTTCCTTGACGATACGTTCGGCAATCGATTGCTTGTGCCCCGATAACGCGATTTGATCGAAAAATTGCTTGGCTTTTTTGAGTGGAAAGGCGCTGATCTCAAAAATCGCCTGCCCGGCGACACGCACATGGCGCGCCGACTGGCATAAGCGCGTGCCTTGACATTCCGGGCAGACTTGCGCATTGAGGTATTTTGCCAGTTCTTCGCGCACCGTTTGCGATTCGGTTTCCTTATAACGTCGCGTCAGATTCGGAATGATCCCTTCAAACGGATGAGTTTCCTGCTGTTTGCGTCCGCTTTCGGTTAAATAAGTAAAGTGAATCTTTTCCTTGCCGGAGCCATAAAGAATGATGGCCCGAGTGGATTCATCCAGATTTTCGAATGGCGTTTCCAGATCGAATTGATAATGTTGCGCCAGGCTGGTTAATAGTTGAAAGTAAAATTGATTGCGCCGGTCCCAATTTCTGACTGCACCGGCAGCCAGCGAGAGATGCGGAAAAGCAACCACGCGCGCGGGATCGAAAAATGTGATCTGTCCCAAGCCGTCGCATTTGTTGCAGGCGCCCAGCGGATTGTTGAACGAAAATAACCGGGGTTCCAGTTCAGATAACGAATAGCTGCACACCGGACAACTGAATTTGGCGGAAAAAAGATGTTCGTGGCCGCTATCCATCTCGACTGCCAATGCGCGTCCTTCCGAATGGCGCAAAGCCACTTCGAATGATTCTGCCAGCCGCTGCTTGGCGTCTACAGAGACTTTCAACCGGTCAATCACAACTTCGATCGTGTGCTTCTTGGTTTTTTGCAGCTTGGGCAACGCATCGATTTCATACACTTCCCCGTCGATGCGCAAGCGTACAAACCCTTGTGCGCGCAGTTCATCGAATAAATCGGTTTGCTCGCCTTTGCGCTCCACAATCAGCGGAGAAAGAATCATCAGGCGCGTATCGGCTGGGAGCTGCAACACATGATCGACCATTTGCGACACGCTTTGCGCGGTCAGCACGATATTGTGCTCGGGGCAGTACGGATCGCCGACGCGGGCAAACAACAGACGCAGATAATCGTGAATTTCCGTGACCGTGCCTACGGTCGAACGCGGATTGTGCGAAGTGGCTTTTTGCTCGATCGCGATGGCTGGAGATAGTCCTTCGATCAAGTCGACATCAGGTTTTTCCATCAACTGCAAAAACTGCCGGGCATACGCCGAAAGCGATTCCACATAGCGGCGCTGGCCTTCTGCGTAAAGTGTATCGAATGCCAGCGAGGATTTGCCCGATCCCGACAAACCGGTAATGACAACCAGCTTGTTACGCGGCAGATCGAGGCTGATGTTTTTCAGATTGTGCGTGCGTGCACCACGTATTCTTATGGATTCCATGAACTATCTATGTATCAGTCAACCTGCTAATATACCCAACTTTTTAGGAATATCACAACCTGATTCATGTCTGCTTCATCTTCATCTGAAAAAATGTCTCCCGCGGAATTGCGTGCCACTGTCGGCCTTGCCGGTGTGTATGGTCTGCGCATGTTCGGATTGTTTATCATTTTGCCGGTATTTGCTTTTTATGCTGAAGACCTGCCCGGCGGGAACAATTACACGCTGGTCGGCATTGCGCTGGGCGCATATGGACTTACTCAGGCTGTCTTGCAGATTCCTTTCGGCTGGTTATCCGATCGCATCGGGCGTAAGCCGGTCATCTACCTGGGGCTGATTTTATTTGCTGTTGGCAGCTTGATTGCAGCCGCCGCAACTGATATTTACTGGGTGATAGCGGGCCGGGTCATTCAAGGCGCGGGTGCGATCTCGGCGGCAGTAATGGCGCTGGCTGCGGATTTGACGCGCGAGGAGCATCGCACTAAGGCAATGGCGACCATCGGTATGACCATCGGCACGGTTTTCGCTGTTTCGTTGATTGCCGCGCCGGTACTGAATCAATGGATCGGCGTGCCGGGGATTTTTGCCATGACCGGTGTTTTGGCCGTACTGGCCATGATCGTGGTAAAGAAAGTTATTCCCGATCCGGTGATCAGCCGCTTTCATTCCGACACCGAAGCATCACCGGCGAGTTTTGTCGATGTATTGCGCAATACCCAGTTGCTGCGCTTGAACTACGGTATTTTTGCTTTGCATGCAACATTGATGGCGCTGTGGCTGGTAGTGCCACTAACTATGCGTCAGGCAGGTATGGCGGCAGAAGATCATTGGCAGATTTATTTGCCGGTTCTGATTTTGTCCGTCATTCTTATCATTCCGGCCATTATTTATTCCGAAAAGAAGGCCAAGTTAAAACAGATTTTTATTGCGGCGATTGCGATATTGCTGACCGGACAGGTGTTGCTGGCGATGGCCTCCGATTCCATTTGGGGAACGGCCGCGGCACTTTTAGTTTTTTTCACTGCCTTTAATTTGCTCGAAGCCAGTTTACCGTCCTTGATTTCCAAAATCGCACCGGTGGGCGCGAAAGGAACGGCTATCGGCATATATAGCAGCACGCAGTTCTTAGGCACATTCGCCGGTGCGGCGGCGGGTGGCCATTTGGTAGGAACCTATGGGAGTACTGCGCTCTATGTATTTTGCGGTTTGTTATTGGCGGTTTGGCTGGTATTCGCTGCCACAATGAAAGCACCGGCAGCGGTACGTTCCAAGATGTACCCTGTGCAGGAAATGGATGCTGGTCAATCGGAAGAACTGTCACGCCAACTTGCCGCGATACCCGGTGTATATGAAGCCTTGGTGCTGGTGAATGAGCGCGTGGCGTATCTGAAAGTGGATATGAAAGGCTTCGATGAAGAAAAAGTGATTAAATTGCTTGAGGGAGGAAACATCAATGGCGTCGGTCAATAAAGTCATACTTATCGGTAACTTGGGAAAAGACCCGGAAACCCGTTACATGTCAAATGGTGAAGCGGTTACCAACATCACGCTGGCAACGACTGATACCTGGAAGGACAAGAATGGCGAGAAACAAGAAAAAACCGAGTGGCATCGCGTCACCTTTTATCGCAAACTTGCGGAAATTGCCGGTGAGTATTTGAAAAAAGGCCGTTCGGTTTATATAGAGGGACGGCTGGAGACCCGTAAATGGACCGATAAAAACGGTGTGGAACGTTATACGACGGATATTATTGCCAGCGATATGAAGATGCTGGGTAACCGGTCGGGGAGCGGCAGTTTTGAGTCACCGCCTGACCATGAAGAAGATAATCCAGTTTCTAACCGGTCATCCTCAACCAAAGCGCCCACTGGATTTGACGATATGGATGACGATATTCCATTCTGACCGGCTGAAGACGTAACGGCTTACTAACGTTTTTCGGGCAAGCGGACTATTCCCATCTGTGGTTCTGCTGTAGTAGAAATACTTGATTGCCGCCGAGGGGGTAATGAAAATTCAATGCTTTCGATACTGCCGCCGATTTTTTTGGCCATGTTCCTGAATTCAAGAGCCAGCATGCATTTGGGAACAATGAATGTTTGCTTGAATCCAGACTTGAAATGAACAAGAATTTTCATAGCTTTCTTCCAGGTAAGTTTTATTTATTAGGTGGTTAATCAATAAATCAACAGCGATGAAGCTGTTTCAACGACCTAAAAGAAATAAACTTTAGTGGATGTTGGCTCTGATTTCTTTTTGCTATTGGATTACACGTCGATTATCAATTTTGATTGGTTTTTTATTCGTAAATTTTACTTTAGCTTGCTGATATTATTTTCCAGCATGATATTGATTATCCTGATGTAGTCATTCCAGCCAGCATACGGATTCCCGTTTTAAAATTCTTTATTTCCGAGCGCTCGAGCAGTACACACGGTTTGCCGGAATCCTTGCAGTAATGTTTCACGGTGAAAAAAGCTTCATGGTTAACACAGTCAACTGGACATATGATCATATCTGCCTGCTTCAAGAATCGAGGCAGATCTTCGAGGTTATCGTGTGGGCTGCCATGAAACGCCATAAAATAGCCGTCGCAGTTTTTTATTAAATTGCTGTATTCCGGGTAAAGCTTAATCCGGCCGCCGACACATAAAACACATCGTCCTGATAACCGGTAATCGGTGTTGTTTTGATAATCCATCTGGTTGTTTTTGCCATCCATTTCAGGGGCGAATGTCGCTTTCACTAGGGGCGCCCAATCAATGACAGAAATAATCTTATTCGATACCGCATGAGGGTTGAATCTCTTCTGATTCGAGTAATCGAGTCTACGCTTCCATGCGCGCAATAACTTTGTGAAATTGCGCAAGCAACAGGAAAAGAAAGTATCGGTGAATTCAGAATCTGTAAACTGATGATGGGGAATGGCGCTGGAAGCAGTGGCCAATGCCGGTTTCTTTAGAAATTTCATCGTAGTGTCTCCAAGAATCATCCGCAATTAAAAAAATGGCTGGCTGACCTGGAGGCAGGCTGGCTGGCTGAATGTGCCGCTGAAGAAGGAAGAGGTAAACTTCAGCGGCAGAGAAACTAAATCTGACTTTGTAACCAGTTATGAATGCCGATTTTTTGCATGACATTGAGCTGAGTTTCCAGCCAATCGATATGTTCTTCGGTATCTTCTAGAATCCGTTCAAAAATTTCCCGTGATACATAATCTTGTGCGGATTCGCAAGCGGCAATTGCAGCGAGCAAAGTGTCCCGCGAAATGAATTCAAGTTTTAAATCGCATGCGACGCACTCTTCGGCTGTCTCCCCGATCATTAACTTACCGAGATCTTGCAAGTTGGGCAGCCCTTCCAGTAACAGAATCCGTTCGATCAAGGCATCGGCATGCTTCATCTCTTCGCATGATTCCTCAAATTCGTGTTTTCCCAAACTGTTGAATCCCCAGTTTTTGTACATGCGCGCATGAAGAAAATATTGATTAATGGCGGTGAGTTCATGTTGCAGCTGCTGATTCAGCCAGCGAATAATATCGGCGTTACCTTTCATTTTTAGCTCCTAAGATGGATATCCCTTTATGGGATTTGTAAGAGGATACTGTTCTGTTATCGATTATATACAGTGTTTGTTCAATTTAGCTTCCGATCAGAAAAGTATTCCAGCATCACCTCTGATTATGCATCTTGCAGTCTTGCGGTTCATGATAGTTCACAAATAGCCGGATTGCTAAGACATACAGGCACAAATATACAGGATATGCACCTTTTATCCACTATTTGTTGAGGATTAACTTGCCATTCCGCGTGCGGCGCAGTGAGTATTGTTCTCCCTTGTGTAGTATTAACACGACATCACCATTTTTAAATAAAGAATCACTGTCGATCCATGTGTTGAGACCGGAAATGGCGGGTTTGAGAGAGCTTCTTATGATGGGTTGCGATAAATTTATGGTATTCATTGCTGTCATGAAGTAAATATAATGAGAATGATTCTCATTATATTTACTTCATGAAGAAATGCAAGACTTGAGTATGAATTTTATTTCAGCAACTTTTGGAAAGAAGTGCTAATTCGATTGTTGATGAATTCAATACTTTTTTGATATTTGAAGCTGTATTGGTGATGTGAATTGATCGGTGTATACTGCAAACTTATTTTGTAAGTAACTACAAGTTATTGAGATTTAAAATTAAAAGAGATTCGGGACAGTACATTGCTCATCCTGATTATGGCGCTTTGATTTTACGATCATGATTGAACGGCGAAATTTCTATCGAATTCTTCATGTGCAGCCGGACGCACCGATGGCGGTGATAACGGAGAGCTATCGCGTACTGATACAAAAACTCGGCAACCGGGTTGATTTGGATGGTCCGGATTGGAATATCAGCTTACTCAATATTGCCTACAATACCTTGCGGGATCCGCACAAACGTGCTGCCTATGATCGCGAATTGTTGAAACGCTATCATATTCGAGCTTTGAGCCAAGGCGCTTTGGGAGCAAATGCAGACTGCGAGACCGAGGGAGAGAAAAATGTACAACCGGTTGGGTTTAATCAACGGAATTATTACCGGATACTGCAAGTTCAGCCCGATGCGCCAGTGGCTACGATTAAAGCGAGTTACCTGGCTTTGAAAAGCAACGCTACTATTCAAAATACTGCATTGCTTGATGAGGCCTACCGGATTCTCTCCAATCCTGCGATGCGTCAGCAGTATGATGTGATTTTCGCTGGCAGTTTATTTCATGCGGCGCGCAAAACCGCACGGCGAAATAGCAATCTGACCGGAGTTGTTCCTGTGGAAGGCCATGCCGTGCCAATGACCGTCAAGCATTATCGGCCGATCATCACGTGCTACTGCTCGTTTTGCAAAACACCTAATGTGCCGCAAATCAACCTCTACCAAAGTGAAAATTGTCTCGAATGCGGCAGCCCATTACTGCCAGTGCACCAAGAGAATCCGGCAATACAGCGCACCATGAGGCGGATCTCCGTCAGTGGGCGATTTATGTTTTATCTATTCTGGCCGGGAAAGCCATATCAAGGCATTTTCCAGGACCTTTCCCCTACCGGGTTGCGCTTCATGACTGATGAGGCATTGGATTCCAATGACATCATAAAAATCGATGCGCCTAGTTTTCAGGCGGTTGCCGAAGTGACACATCAGCGTCATGAAGATAAAGGATTTTCTATTGGAACTCGCTTCATTGCTGTGAAATTTGATCAACGATATGGAAATTTTGTCACTGCGCAGGTATAGGTCATGCTCATGGAAGGTTTTAAAGCACTCAACTCTAAAGCAAGTTGATCGGTATCTTAAAATAAGTCACACCATTTGCTTCGGGGGGTGGCAATTTTCCCGCCCTGATATTCACTTGCAGGGAGGGAAGCAGTAAGTTGGGCATTTCTAATGTGGCATCGCGCTGGTTACGCATGGATACAAAAGTATCTTCATCGATACCGTCATGTATATGAATATTCTGAGCATGTTGCTGAGCGACGGTACTCTCCCATTTAGCCGGGCGTGCAGCAGGCGGATAGTCGTGGCACATATATAGCCGGGTGGTTGCTGGAAACGCCAACAATCTTTGAATGGACTTAAACAGCTGGTGTGCATTTCCACCTGGGAAGTCTGCGCGTGCAGTACCGACATCCGGCATGAAAAGCGTATCACCGACAAAAATAGCATCATCAAATTGATAAGCTAAATCCGCTGGTGTGTGACCGGAAACCGCGATAGCTTTTGCCGTCAGTTTTCCCACCTGGAATGTTTCGCCGTCCGCAAATAAGTGATCAAAATGATGACCGTCGGGAATGAACTCATCACCGAGATTAAAGATTTTCTTGAATGTCTTTTGTACAGCAGCGATTTGATTTCCGATACCCGTCTTTCCACCCAGTTGATTCTTAAGATAATCGGCGGACGATAAATGGTCCGCATGCGCGTGAGTTTCCAATATCCATTCAACTGATAATCGCTGTTCGCGAATAAAAGCAATTAGCTTGTCGGCAGAAAATGTACGGATCCGGCCAGATTTAGCATCGTAATCCAGAACCGGATCTATGATGGCACAACATCCTCCTGGTTCATCAAATACAATATAACTGACAGTCCATGTAGCTGGATCATAATATGCTTGAGTTCTGGGTTCCATTTTGTTCCTCTACTGTTATATCATTAAGAAAATTCTTACATTTATTTTATATATATAATTTAAAAATAAAATTATAGGTGGATTGCATGAGGATCAAGCAAATCGCATAAGATCATGGTTGATTGGTTAAAAATGAATTAGAATTTTAATGCACTATTATTTTTTATTTCATGAATTTATTACGAGATATTAATGTTGAGCAAGAAGAAATTATGAAAACTGAATTAGTTCTACCCGGTATTGGTGCATTGCATGCATCTGCGTCTGAAGCATGTGCTTTGCTGAAAATATTGGCAAATGAGGACCGGCTGCTCATTTTGTGCGAGCTTAGCAAAGGAACGCGGAATGTGGGGGAACTGGAGGAGTTACTGGGCATTCATCAACCCACATTATCGCAACAACTGACCGTGCTGCGCGAAGAGAATCTGGTGGCGACAGAACGCAAGGGGAAATATATCTATTACAGTATGGCAAGTTTAGAAGCTGCTAAAATTATGGAAACTTTATTTAGTTTGTACTGCAAAGATCATTCGTGATCAGTCGCCAAGTGAAGCTTCCATTATTTTGCTGTGTGATCTGAGCAAATGGAAGCTTTGCTGATGGCTGGATTGAATTTAGCCATTGCCGAAGCTGCCCCATTGCATTATTCATAGTGTGTTTATCGTCGGCGTTCGCCGCGTTGGTTGTTATAAGCACAGCATGTGCGTATCGGATACAGCTGGATTTATAGCGTTTCTGGTACTCTAACATTGCTTCTGCTGCTATCCGGCTGGCGCAGTATTTGCCCTGTTTGCTCTATCTATGGGTATTTGAGGGTTAGTGTGCTGTGGCCGGCAGAGCATGCATAAAGAGAACTTCGCGGCAGTCTATGCCGATGTGCATCCGATTCTACTGTAACGCCTTATCAGTTAGGGGTATGGTTAGAGCCACTGGATACGGAGCTGGCCGGGCACTCGGATGTTGCATGGGTAAGAATTGCAACCGGTTTTTTGCCGGGATTGCTGAGAGTCAGTGGAGGGATTATTGTCGTTCCGGCTTTTAAAAAGGCAATCACTTGTCCATTATCTTACCGGGCTGGCCAAAACTACAGCAAGGATTTGCTGTAGTTTCTATGGGTGTATCCGTATGGATGATTGTCGGATTATTCTGGATGACCTGACAGATGAAGATCAAGTTCATTTCAACATAATTTCACGCAGTTTTTCTTCCAGCGGTGGGCGCAAGCCCGTTTTGCGGGCTTCCTCAATCGCTACTTCGGGATCAACCCCTTTGGTGATGCGATAGCTGGCCCACATAGCGCTGGCGCGGTTACCCGATCCGCAATGAATGAGTACCGGCGTTTGTGCCGACTCAATCACTTTGGTGAATTCGGTGACTTGTTCTTTTGTGATGCCGGCGACAGTCGTTGGAATGTTGACATAGACCATACCGGCCAAGTCGACCAAAGCTTTTTCTTCTGCGGTTCCTTCATTTTTGGTGCGTAAATCAATCACGGTTTTGAAACCGGTAGCTGCCAATGCCGACACTCCACCGTCGCTGATCAATCCGGATATGGCGATTTGTTCCGTTGCGCGGCTGTAATTTTGCACTGCAACTACCTGATGTCCGAATGGCACCCGCCCGGAAGAAGCTTGCGTCATACCGGTAAAAAATACGCTTGTCAGCGCCATCAGAATGATAGAGTATTTCATAGAAAGCCCCATATGCTGTGTTAAATGAAAATAAACTATTTTCATTGTAGCCGGACTGAATAATGAAGTACACAGTATTCCTGCACACCCCGGTTTAGCGAAAAGTGCAAGGCGACCGGACAATTTTTATCGAAGGTGACGTTTATGCCGCATGAACACGATTTAGCAGCCAACCCGGCACCAGCGTGGCATAACTTATCCGCGCAGCAAGTCAAGGATGCGTTAATTACCGGAGATGCCGGATTATCCGCCATTGAGGCGGAGGAGCGTCTGGCATGCTACGGTGCAAACCGCCTAAAGCCGCCGCAATCAAGAAGCGCCATTATGCGGTTTTTATTGCAATTTCATAATGTGCTGATTTATATCCTGCTGGTGTCATCCGTGCTGACAGCGTTTCTCGGGCATTGGATCGATAGTGGCGTGATTCTGGGCGTGGTGGTGATCAACGCCATCATCGGTTTCGTGCAAGAGGGTAAAGCGGAAAAAGCGCTCAATGCGATCCGCCGCATGCTGTCGCTCAACGCGACGGTACTACGCGATGGGCAACGCCTACAGCTTGCCGCGGAGCAATTGGTGCCCGGCGATATCGTTCTGCTGCAATCCGGCGACAAGGTGCCCGCCGATTTGCGTTTACTCAGTTGCAAGAATCTCCGTATCGAGGAAGCGGCATTGACCGGAGAATCGGAAGCGGTTGAAAAATCCCTTGATACGGTTGAAGCTGCGACAGCTATCGGCGACCGGCTCTGCATGGCTTATTCCGGTACGCTGGTAGTGTATGGCCAGGGTTCGGGTGTGGTGGTCGCTACGGGTCAGCAGACCGAAATCGGCCGCATCAGTCAGATGATCGCGCAAGTCGATAAGCTGGCTTCGCCGTTGTTGCGGCAAATGGCGGTTTTTGCCCGCTGGCTCACGCTGGTGGTGTTATCGCTGGCAGCGGGAATTTTTGTCTATGGCTGGTTATGGCAAAACTATCCGTTCAACGAAATTTTCCTGGCCGCGGTCAGTATGGCGATTGCAGCCATACCGGAAGAGCTGCCTGCCATCATGACGATCACGTTGGCGCTGGGTGTGCAGAATATGGCGCGGCGTAATGCCATCGTGCGCAGGCTCCCGGCGGTGGAAACACTGGGTGCCGTGACGGTCATTTGCACCGACAAAACCGGAACGCTGACGCGCAACGAAATGACTGTGCAGCGCGTAATGACCGCGGACGATCGATGGCAGGTGAGCGGTGTGGGATACTCACCACATGGCGGTTTCAGCCGGAATGAAGAGCATATTCAAGTTGCCGGTCATGCCGATTTGCAGGAACTGTGCCGTGCCGGGTTGCTGTGCAACGATGCCGTGTTGCATCAATGCGGCGATACCTGGGAAATTCATGGTGATCCCACCGAAGCCGCGCTGGTTACATTGGCTATGAAGGCAGAGCTCGAGCCCGGCCGGGAGCATGAAACGCTGCCGCGCGTAGACATCATTCCCTTCGAGCCCGAGCATCGCTTTATGGCAACGCTGCATCACGATCTGGCCGGGCATAGCCTCATTTATGTCAAGGGCGCGCCGGAAAAGGTGCTGGCGATGTGCAACTATCAGCGTAGCCAAGGGGAAGATCGCTTGCTTCAACTCGATTTCTGGCATACCAGAATACGCGAAGCAAGTGAAACCGGGCAACGCGTGCTCGCGATTGCCAGCCGGGTGATACCGGCCCGGCAACAAACGGTGGATTTTTCCCATGTGGAAACGGGCTTAACCTTGCTGGGTATGGTCGGCATTATGGATCCGCCGCGTGACGAAGCTATCGCCGCTGTGCAGCAATGCCATGCCGCGGGCATCGGTGTCAAAATGATTACCGGCGATCATCGCATCACGGCCTGCGCAATCGGCGCAAGTCTCGGCATTGGCGATGGGCGGCGCGCGCTGACAGGAATCGAGCTGGATAATTTGGATGATGCGCAGCTACGGCAGGCGACTGCGGAAGTCGATGTTTTTGCCCGGGCCGATCCCGGGCATAAGTTGCGTCTGGTAACCGCGTTACAGGCTAACGGAGAAATTGTCGCCATGACCGGCGATGGAGTGAATGACGCGCCGGCGTTAAAACGCGCCGATATCGGTGTGGCGATGGGACAGAAAGGCACCGAGGTGGCCAAAGAAGCGGCTGAGATGGTGTTGACGGATGATAACTTTGCGTCGATCGCGCATGCCGTGGAAGAGGGGCGTACGGTTTACGATAATATCCGCAAGACGATAGTTTATGTGCTGCCGACCAATGGCGGCGAAGCCGGTTTGCTGATTTTGGCCGTGATGCTCGGAATGGCATTGCCGATCACGCCGCTGCAAATTTTATGGATCAATATGGTGACGACAGTGACGCTGGCGATTTCGCTGTCGTTTGAGCGCCCTGAAACGAGCGTGATGGCGCACCCACCGAATGATCCGCATGCCCCCGTACTGTCGGGATTGCTGGTGTGGCGAATCGCGTTTGTCACGTTGCTTATGATTGGTGGTAGTTTTGCTTTGTATTTCTGGGAATTGGCGCAAGGCTCGAGTGTTGAATTCGGCCGTACCGTGGTCGTGAATGTGCTGGTGCTATGCGAAATCACCTATTTATTCAACTGCCGCTATTTAATTGCATCCGTGTGCACCCGCCAGGGATTGTTGGGTAATCGCTATGTACTGCTGGCAGCCGGTTTGCTGCTGTTGCTGCAATTACTGCTGACGTATTGGCCCGCCATGCAGGAGCTGTTTGGTACTACTGCACTGGATGCCGCGGCTTGGGGGCGTGTTGTCGCTGTCAGTCTGTTGTTGTTTCTGCTGATCGAGTTTGAGAAATACGTGCTGCGCTGCAGAGGGGTGAAAAATTTATGAAGGGCCAATTTATCTGGTTAAGAATAAATTGGCCCTCGTTTCTATCTCCGGGTTAGCGATTGTGTTTTACAATGCCGCCAGGAAAGCAACGAGATCCGCTTTTTCGCTTTCGGTCAGGCCGATATTGAAGCGGGTATTGTAAAATTCGACGACGGATTGTAAATCCGCAGCAGAGCCGTCATGGAAGTAAGGCGGACGGGAAGCGACTGCGCGCAGGATCGGTCCTTTGAAGCGGCCGATGTCTTTCCATTTGCCGGTAAGCAATGCACGGCCCGGGTCGGTGGTTTTGACGATTTCACCGGTTGTTTTGTTTTTCAGGGTGTATAACGGCATATCCGGTGTGCGGCGCGATTCGTCAGCGATACCGATGTTGAGCGGCATTGGTGTCGAGTGATTGCCCGAATTCGGTGTGTTATGGCATGTTGTGCAGGTCCCGGCCAGTTCGCTGACACCTAAATCATCGTTAATGCCTTTTACGCCCTTGATGACGATCGGTTTGGTATTGAACAATGCTTGGCCGCGGGCAATAGCAGCGCGTGCGCTTTTGGTACTGTGTGACGGTTTATTCGCATTGAACCGGCTCCAGCTATCATAGAGCGACATCACGTTGGGATTGAAAGGCTCATGGGTTTGGTAATCACCAGCCAATGTATCGTTAATGCCGAAGTAATATTTCTGTTCCGTGAGTGCTTTAGGACCGCCGAGCGCTTTTTCTGCCGTGAGTTCACCGGCCTCGTTATCTTTAATTTGCGCAGTAAATAATCCGGATTCGAATGCAACGATCGCATCGCGCTCTTCATCGGTCAAATCGCGCAGCGCTTCGGCATGGCCTCGCGTAGCGTGATTGGCTTGCGTTCCCAGATCGAACGATACGGGAGAAAAACAAGTCGGCGTGCCATAAATACAATCACTGGAGTCCGGTCTCAATGTCGTTTCGCGGCCGTCCCACATGACTGTGCTGAGAAACTTCAGATTAGTTGTCGGCATCGGGCGGCGGAATAACGACAACTCGGTTTCGCTGGCGAAGCCATAAGGATCGTCAACTTCGATCAATTCGAATTCGGCATCGCTAGGAATACCGATTCCCACGCGGATATTGGCTTTGTTAAGCAGCATGCTGTAGGCGGCGCGGCGCTTGTCGACGGTCGTTACATCGGCAAGCGGGGAATTGGCGCCATCCACTAGACGGAAAAGCGGATCCAAACCTTCTGTTTTATCGAAGATCTTTTTAACTGCTTGAGGAGTGATTGTCCATCCTTGATCCGGCGCATGGCATGAAGCGCAGCTACGGCCATTCGTTCCAATACTTTTGAAAAATGGATTGTCAAGATCGATGAACCCGGCGGTACTGAATGTGGCATCTTTGCCATGGTTGTTTTCCGAACTGAACATATTCGGTAGGCGACTGCCATGATGATCGTCTTTGGCAAATACCGGCGCCGTCAGCATAATAAATAACGCAGAGATTAGTGGTAATCTTGCGATGTTTCTGTTGTGCATCAATTTTCTCCTCTTTGTGGATAAAAAGAGCTAACTTTTTTAGAGTTTAGCTCAACGTAATGTTCGATAACTGCTTAAAAGGCAGGCATTCTAGTCAAAATGCTAATGATTGACTATAGTCATATTGAACTAATGGTTATAGTCTAAATAAGCTAGGATAAACTGGCTGTGAGGAAAATCACACCGAAAGTATGGCTGACAGGTTCGATTGCTAAGGGAACGTTGATGAATTCGGCCGATGAGATGAAGCGACAGGTGCACGAGATGGAGTAACCGATATTTATCAAAAAGATAGGCGAGGGCGTGAAGGGGCACGTAACGAAGCGATTTACTCGTGCAGTCAATTAATTAGCATTTTCCTAATCTCGATTTGATAGATAAAAGAAGCCGCTGTGATTGACTGTGTTCAGTACAAAATCCAGCAATTTGATAACAATGATTATGTCTGGGTGAGCAGATTATCGCCGACCATCGTACCAGATCGGCAGTTTTTTCTTGTCCAGCAGAGCCTTGCGTGGACTGAATATGAGATTGAAGAGTTGTCCGGCAATTTCCTGGCGGGTATAGAGTTTGATTTTACGCGGCGATGTGACCAGCGGGTGGCGGGTCAGGATGGTGAACTTCAAACCGCGTTTGCATCCCCATTTTTTCAACAGCTTGCTCAAATCGATTTCGTCGGCGGCGAACATTTCCTGGTTAAACCCGTCGACGTCACGAAACGCGTCGCTGCGGCACACGACCAATGCACCGGATGCTCAGCGGAATGTAACGGATAGCACCCATATGGTGGCAGTGCCTCACAACGGCAGATCGGGCATATGCATGACGCTGCCGCAACCGACGTATTTTCCCGATTCGATCATGCGCAGGATGTCGGCGACCATGCCGGGATTCAGCAAGTTATCCGCATCGACGAACAGCAGCCAATTTCCCGTGGCGGCTGCCGCGCCGGTATTGCGCGCACGGCCGATCTGATTGATTGGCTCGAATACGACTTTTGCTCCTGCTTACCTGACCAATTGCGCGGTTTTGTCGGTGGAATTGTTGTCTACGACGATGACTTCATGGGTGAAACCGGGTTTCCGGTTGGCGCTGACGGATTCCTTGATGGAATTTAGACAATCCAGAATTAGCTATTCTTCGTTAAAAGTGGGAATGACAATTGAAAGATGCATGGAAGCGGTGATGCAACCGGAAGGTGTGGATGAGACGTAGGGAGAGCGGAAAAAAACCGCTCTCCGCTGCGAAATTAGAATTCGCCGGACTTGATGTAAGGCTGTGACCATAGAATGACTTGCATCAGCACCGATTTGCGCCATGCGTCTTGCATGCGATCCACGTCATCACGGGAATGACCGCCTTTTTCCAGGAACGGACGCAGCGTTGTCGTGATCGGGATCAGCAAAGCGAAAATGTAATGCACGTGAATGATCGGTACGCATTTTACATTGTCGGTGGTATTTTTCTTGGTGGTATGGTGGCGCAAACCGATTTCGTGTTGATAGTTCAACCAATCCTGATTGTATTCAGCATTGGCGGTATCCAGAATCCACTGACCAAAACGTTTACGCACACCGCCGAGGTAATCCATGTTGGGTTGACCGTCGGCTGCATTGGTGAAGTAGTGCAGCAGGAACGGTGTCGAACCGACGAAACCGTACCATACGTCGAGAATTTGCTCGACTTGATCTTTCAGCACATCGTGCGACATTTTCAAATAACGTACATCATCGTCACCGAACAGCGTTGCTTGTTTCAGTTTGGCGAAATCGTCCATCGATACGGGAGATTTCGCAACGGCAGTAGTACCGTAGGTATAGCCGGGTATATTGGTTGCCATAAGATTTCCTTTTTGAGTGTTAAAGATGTTAGTCACCATAACTGGCGCTGATTGCCAGTTATGCATGGTATATCATGCGGTTACGCAATGAATTCTTGTTAAATTATATAGAAAAACGAATCGTTAAAAATTTGCAACGCGGATTCTACAGGATTGATTATTTGCGCGGGTAACCTTTTTAAAGTTGATCGTTTGGCACTGTCAATAAAGCATCAAGCCAGACTTTCCATCTCTGATATTTTTTTATGAGCGCGCTGTTCGCTGGTTTGATTTCTATCGCTTTGGCTTCCTGCTGATGGGATGTTTTGAGTCCGCAAGCAAGCAGCGCAGCGCCTTGCAGGCTGGTCTCCTTTTGCAGCAGGAAATAAACCGGTAACGGTATGCATTGGGCGATACCTTGCTGCAAGCAGGGAAGGTTCGATAAACCGCCTGACAGATAAACCCGGCTTAACGGTGAATGCTGATGAAGATCTTCCAAAATACGTGTCACGCGGAAAATAATCGCTTCCAGCAGCAATGCGGCAACTTGTTGTTCGCTCAGCGCCGCTGTCGATGCGGAAAAGTGTATGCCCCAATCGTTGCGAAAGTATGGTGCGCCCAAACCGCTGGGTTCGGCCAGGCAAAAAATATCGTTTTGCGCCAGGTCCTCAACACGGCAATCCTTGGCTGGGTACGGTGCAAGTGCGGCGGCGATGGAATTGATCGTACCTTCGACGGCGAATCGCGTTTGCTGGTTTTTATTTTGATAAACCAAGGTTTGCAAATAACCGCCGGGCGCCGGTGTATTTGCAGCAAGTGAGCGGATGACAAAGCCGCCGGTGCCGAGATTAACCAAAGCTTCGCAAGCGTCATCCGCCAAACTGGCGATCAGCGCGGCCGATTGATCGCCAACGCTGGCTTGCAGTGTCAAACCATTTTCCAGCAACACATGCAATCCGGTGGAAGGCTTGATTTGAGGCAAAATTTCCTGAGGGATGTCGAACAGACGGCACAAAGTATCCGACCATTGCTGGCGGTGAATATCCATCAGCAGCGTGCGTGCGGCCATGGAAGCATCGGTGACGAAATGTTTGCCGTTTGTCCAGCGCCAAATCAGAAAAGTATCCAATGTACCAACCCGCCATTCGCCTTGAACCAATTTCTCGCGCCACGCTGGATTTTCATGCAACAGCACGCTAAGTTTGGGGGCGAAGTAATAGGGCGTTAAACGCAATCCGGTCAGCGCGCGCAAGCTTCCCACCGATCCGTGCAGACGTTCGTAACAGCGTGCGCCGCGGTCATCCTGCCAGGAAATCAACGGTGTTACTGGTTTTCCGCTGGCCTTGTCCCAAATCAGAAAAGACGAACGCTGGCTGCATAGTCCCAACGGCGGTTTTTCAGCGGTTTCTTCAATGCAGGTTTGCAAAACTTGTTCGGCGATGCGTGCGTATTCAATTGCATCGCTTTCGTATCGCCCATCATGACTATCAATTGCAGGTGCGGGTTGGGCGACGATGTTGCGGAGGTTTCCCTGCCGGTCCATCAGGGCAGCTTTGATCGTCGTGGTGCCTAAGTCGAGCGCAATGGCTGCCGTCAGGGCGTGATCCATGGTGTGCAACGCTCCATTTCATCTTGTACGCGCTTATCATCCCACTGCAATGCGGCGGCAACTTGTAAAACGATCCGCCGCAGCTGATCTTGCGTCAGCTTAGTGAGAATCAGCAACGGCAGGCGGCGGCGTAACAGATCGTCGAGGTGAACGACCATTTCGTTCGTTGCGCAGTGCAGCAGATCGGCAACAATAAACGGCAGTGCTGGAACGATGCGCTGCGCCAAACTGCGGTCGGTTTCGATGCTGCGAAAAATGCTGGTCGTTTGCGTGCCGTGGCGGCGGAGCAGCCATTTTGCGCTGTCAGTATCGATGCCCAGTTGCGCTGCTCGGCTTTGCATTGCCGCAAACCATGCTGGAAACGCCTCTTGCGGCGCCCACGGGAAACGGTTGTGCTGCGTGGCGCAAGACTGCGAAACGCCTAATTGAGCGCATACCGTGTCGACGATACAGGCGGCATCCTGGCGCGATGATGTGATTTTTCCACCGATGGCGTAGTGCGCGCCGTTGGCGGCGGTTTTCAATTCCCAATCGCGGCTGACGGCGGAAGGCGAGCCGGAAGCAGCAGTTTTTGATGATTGTTTAAAAACACGCACACCGGCAAAACGACCGATAACGTCGGCTTTGGTCCACGGCGTTTTCAGATAGCCGTTGGCGGCGGCCAACAGGTAATCGATATCGCTGTCATCGGCGCGAACCGTGTCGACATCGCCGGTGAAATCGGTATCGGTGGTGCCGAGCAGCGTTAGACCGTACCACGGAATCATGAAAAACACCCGGCCGTCGGATTGCGCGGTCAGCAGCAAGGCTTCATCGTTGAGCACCGCGGGCATCAGCAGATGAGTGCCTTTGGCCAGACGGCACCAGTCGCGGCTGGGCGGTTCTTGTGCCAACCACTGGCCGGTAGTGAAAACAATCTGCTTGGCGCGGATTTCCAGTTCGGTTTGCGATAGCTGATCGCGCACGATTGCACCGCTCGCCTTACCGCTGGTTTCCAATAATTGCACCAGCTTGCAGTAATTGACGCAGTGCGCTCTGGCTTGCTGCGCCCCGGCGATCAGTTCCAGCACCAGGCGCGCGTCGTCGGTTTGCGCATCGGCATAGGTGAAGCCGCCTTTCAAGGATGCCACGGTGAGCGCGGGAAAATGTGCAGTGAATTGCTCCGCATTGAAATAGCGGTGTTGCATGCCAGGCTCAGGATCGTGCGCCAGAAAATCGTACAACGTCAGCCCTAGTTTCAGTTGCAGGCGATTTAGGCGTTGCTGCGCATACACAGGCACGCCAAAGCGCAATGGCCAGACGCGGTGCGGTGCGTTATGCAGCAGCAAAGTGCGTTCTTTGAGCGATTTTCCGACCAGTTTGAAATCGTACGTTTCCAGATAGCGCAGCCCGCCGTGAATCAATTTACTCGATGCGGATGAGGTAGCACTGGCCCAGTCGTTTTGTTCAACGAGGGCGACGCTCAGGCCGCGCAGTGCGGCGTCATACGCGGTCCAAGCGCCATAGATACCGCCGCCGCATACCAATAGATCGAAGGGTTGATTTTTTAATGCAGCGAAATCCCGTTTCATCGGTCGCGTAGCGCCAGCGCCTGTTGCGGCAAGTCGCTGATGAGGATATCGACGTTCAGTTGCAAGGCCTTGGTAATTTCCGCTTCGCTGTTACAGGTATAAACCGCAACGCACTTATCTTGCTCACGTAACAGCTCAACCATCTCGCTATCCAAATTTTCAATCGGCAAACAAAGTCCATACAAGAAAGTATGCGTGTTGAGCAGTGCTCGCGCATCCGCGATGGTTTGATCGGTTTCAAAATTGTAGATCAGCGGGAATTCCGGTTGATATTGATGTGCGTACTCGAGACTGGCCAGATTGAACGACGAGACCATGATGCGGTGCTCGGGATTTTCACCAACCAGATCCAGTGTCTGGCGGATTTTCAATTGATGGCGGGAAACCGGTTCCCAGTCGCGGTTTTTGACTTCGATCAGCAAACGGCAGCGGGTACGGTAGGCGGTGAGAAAATCCTGCAACGTCATCAGACCTTCGCCGTCCGATTCCGGATGGATCAATGCTGTGAGCTGGTGGTAATCAAAATCGTCGATGTGCTTGCCGTTCAGACCGATTCTGTTAAGGAAGCGGTCATGCCAAAGCACCGCAATTTCATCCCGGCTCAATTGTACGTCGGTTTCAATGCCGTCAATGGCATACCCTAGCGCTTTATCGAAAGCGCTGCGGGTATTTTCAAATGCTTCCCGGTTTGCGCCGCGATGCGCGAACACCAGAGGTTTTTTGCGCGGCTGATGGCTATGCGGTGACATCGCGGCAGCGGGGATAAGTTATTTTGCAGCGGCTTGCAATATTTCGATGATGGCCGGATCCTTGGCTATTTCAGCCGCGGTTTTTCCGGTTTTGCTTTTGATTTTCGGATCGGCGCCTTTGGCCAGCAGCGTTTTCACGGTATCGGCATGTTCGTGCAAGCCGGCCCACATCAAAGCGGTTACGCCATCCTCGTTTTGCAGGTCGATTTTTGCGCCGTTCTCCAGCAAAGCGTCAATGACGGCTGTATGGCCGTTTTGTGCCGCCAGGATCAGCGGTGTGAATCCGTTGGTTGCGCGGTGGTCTACTGCGGCACCGTGCTTGAGCAATGCTTTGACCACATCGGTGTGACCGAGCAGTGCCGCGAGCGTGAGCGGGGTTGCGTTATTTTTGTCTTGTACATCCACTTTGACGCCTTTATCCAGCAGCGTGTTAACAATCTCGATATGGCCGTTTTGCGCCGCGATGAAAAGCGGTGTCGTATCATTGATCGCAACGGTGTCGACCGGCGCATTCTTCGCCAACAGCATTTTGACAATTTCGGTATGGCCGTTCCTAGCCGCCATATATAACGCGGTGGTATTGTCGGCGGCTTGCGCGTCGATTTTCGCACCTTTTTCCAGTAATTTGCCGACGATGCCGGTTCTGCCGTCCATGGCGGCGATGATCAGGGCGGTGAGCTTATCCTGTGTTTGTAAATGAATATCCGTGCCTTTTTCCAGTAACGTGTCGGCAATGCCTTCATGACCCTTTTGGATCGCCAGCATCAATGCCGTGATGCCGTCGTTTGTTTGCACATTAATTTGCGCGCCTTTCGCCAGTAATGCGTCGACTACAGCGGCATGGCCGTTCTTGGCAGCAATGATCAGCGCTGTCGCGCCACCGGCGTTTTTCAGATTGACGTCGGCATTCTTCTCCAATAGCAAGTTGACGTTATCGGCGTGACCGTACTGCGAGGCGACGATCAGCGCGCTGAATCCCTTGTCATTTTGATAATTGACGTTGACTCCTTTATCCAGTAACTGCTTGAGGTTTTCCGGTTGTCCGGAGAATGCCGCTTTAAGAAATTCGGCTTCATCATCGGCAGCGGCGCTGGCGGCAGAGACGGTCAGCATTGCGGCTATGATCGGGAGAATAATGAATGTGCGCGTAAAATTTACAAAGTTTTTTATATAATTCATCGGTGATACCTATATCGGGCTCGTGTTGTAGTAATCGATTTCCAGGATTTAATTACGGAATAAACGGATCAATGCACTTGGCATTGATGATGGATAGTTGCTTTTCATGGCCGGTATTTTAACTCAGAAATATCTTTTCTTCGTTCTAATTGGTTGGTTAAGATGAGCGTTTTATTTTTTGCCAAGGAAGTGCTGAAAAATGATTGCATCCGGCTTCGCGGCTTTCATGATTGATTCCTATGCATGATTGGATAACTCCCAGTTGGCCTGCGCCGGCCAATGTCAAAGCGTTGTTTACCACTCGCAGCGGTGGCGTTAGCAGTGGGGCAAACGGCGTTTACGCTTCACTGAATCTGGGGGCGCATGTCAATGATGATCCGGCGCATGTGATTCGCAATCGCGCGCTATTGCGTCACCATTTGCCGAATGAGCCGAAATGGTTGAAACAAGTGCACGGCAACTTACCCATCTGGATCGACGAGACTGAAGCGGAAACACCGCAAGGTGATGCAGTGCTGAGCCGCACGCAAGGCACGGTGTGCGCCGTCATGGTGGCCGATTGTTTGCCGGTGTTTTTGTGTGATAAAGCAGGCGTCACGGTGGGCATCGTGCATGCCGGATGGCGCGGACTGGCGGGCGGGATCATTGAGCAGTCGGCTGCCGCGATGCAAAGCGATTGCGGGCAATTGATGGCGTGGCTCGGACCGGCCATCGGGCCGGATAGCTTTGAGGTCGGCAGCGATGTGTACGATGCTTTTGTGCAGCATGACGCGCAAGCGGCGCAGGCTTTCAAATCGAGCAATGGGCGCGGAAAAAAATGGCTGGCGGATATTTTTCTGCTGGCGCGGCAGCGGTTGAACAGTTGCGGTGTTACGGAAATTTACGGCGGCGGCGTTTGCACCTATAGCGATCCGGCGCGGTTTTTTTCCTATCGTCGCGATGGTGAGACCGGGCGGATGGCGGCGTTAATCTGGCTTGAATAAAATTCTTAACCGATTAATTTATTATGCTGTAACAGCGTATAATCCGGCCTTTCTTTTGCAGTGAGTTTTATGTCGACGCTTACCTGGATCATAACCGCCAGCTTGCTGGGTGGGGTATTGAGTTTGCTGTTTGCCGCAATACTGGCGCTCAATGCCCGGGTGTCGTGGCTTTCCATGCTGGTGTCGTATGCCATTGGTGCATTGCTGGGTGCCGCTTTCCTGAATACATTGCCGGAAGCGCTTGAACTTTCAGACAATCCGGCGCAAGTCACGATCATCGTATTGCTCGGTATTCTGGTCTTTTTTATTTTGGAAAAGCTGGTGCTATGGCGCCATTGTCATTTGGATGATTGCGAAGCGCACGATCTGACGCACGCGCACGATGTCCCGGCAGCTGTGATTCCTTCTTCAAGTAGTCACCATGCGCATGATCACGGTCGTAGCGGGATCATGATCATAGTGGGTGATACCTTTCATAATTTTGTCGATGGCATCTTGATCGCGGCTGCTTTCATGGTGGATGTGCAATTGGGTATCGTGACATCGATCGCGATTATCGCGCACGAAATCCCGCAGGAAGCAGGGGACTTTATTATTCTGCTGAACTCGGGTTATACCCGCCGCATGGCGTTTCTGCTGAATCTGTTGTCCAGCTTTGCCACGCTGGTGGGTGGCGTATTGGCTTATTTCATGCTGCATAACATGAATTTTCTGGTGCAGCCGTTACTGGCGATTGCTTCGGCCAGCATGATTTATGTGGCGATGTCGGATCTGATTCCGGGGTTGCACAAGCGTCCGGAGATTCATGCGACTGTTCAGCAGGTAGCATTGATTTTACTGGGCATTGCTTCGATTTGGATCACGGGAAGTTTTTTTCCGCATGACTGATGCCATGTTCCGGCAACTTTACTGACGAGGTATGTAATGATGAAACGATGGATTGTGCTGTTATTGCTGCTTTTTTGCATCAGTGCTGTGCAGGCGCAAGAGGGCAATATTCTTGAGAAAGTGGAAAGCAGCGCACGCACCTGGCTTGGGTTAGTCGATAGCGGAAGCTATCAAGAGAGCTGGGAAAACGCCTCACCGTTATTTAAGGAAAAAACATCCGAGGCGGCATGGGTCAAATCGATTACCGCCATCAGGGCGCCGCGGGGTGCAATGAATGCACGGTATATCGCTACCGCCGGCTCAACGAAATCGTTATCGGGATTACCCGATGGGGATTATGTCGTCTTGCAGTTTTACACGACTTTTGCGGAAAAAGGTCTGGCGTTGGAGACGATCACGCTGACGAAAGCGCAAGACGATGCATGGCAGATCGCCGCTTACGAAATCAAGTGAGATACCGGATTTTCGCGTCGCTAGGGAGGCTCAGCTGGCGCCCTTGAATCCTTGCGAAATCCGGTAATAGACGCGCCGCACTGGCGTGCCATAACGTTCGATTACGCGGTATTCGATGGAACCGGGGTTGTCGAGCATGGGACTGACTTCAGTGGTTCTTGCGCGGATTTTTTCTAAATGACGGCGTTTCATGCCGACCTGGATAACAGGGCGATCGGAAGGCTCCTTCGATGGCAGCCAGTATTCGTACATGGCGCCGCTATCGCCAAACATATTGCGTGAACGGATATCCAATTTTTCGCCATGCGTATAAAAATATAACGCGCTGGCGACGGCCCATTTGCTCATGCCGACGATGATGGGATCCTGACCGGTTTGTTCCTTCACTTCCGCGGCAATTTGCTTGATTTCACCGGCTGTTTCCCGCCAGAAATAATGTTCTGTGAATAAATGATAAGGAATGCCTGGTATTCCCAGCACGACATAGTGCAGCACAAAAGCGTAAGCAAAAATGCAAGTAATGATGGTTAGCCGCCAACTGGCTTGGATGCGCTTGGCAAACATGCTGATATGACCGGTTTGTCCGATCATCCAGGCGATAGCGGGTAGAACCGCGAGCCAGAGAGGAATGGTCCAATGAAAGTGCGGTTTGTCAAAAGCACTGACGCTGAAAAAAAAGAAAAAGGGAACAACGGTAAAAATCTGCACAAATAACTGACGCCTGCGTTCAAATTGCCGGTTTTCGGGCTGCTTGACCGGAAATAGGGCTAGTACTGCCGCCGCAAAGCCAATTGGGGTTAGTAATACCAGGATGTGAAAAATGAAATGATGCACGGCGAAGTGATGCTGGACATGCACCAGCCGATCGAACTGAAAAACAAACGATGCCCAATCATTTTCATAGTTCCAGATCAGCGCCGGTGAAAAAAGTGCCAGCACCAATAACGCAGCCAGGTAGGGGTGCGGACGTTTCAGCCAGCGCCGCGCTACCGGATCTGAAATGATGAAAACAAACGCCGCAATACCCAGCAGTCCGATGGCATATTCGGATAGTAATCCGGCACCAAAGGCGATTCCCGCCCCCAGCCATGCCGAGCTCCGGCCGGCAATCAGCGCGCGTTCCATGTAGTACAGCGCGGCGGCCCAGGCGGCAATCAGCGGTGCGTCGGGGGTCATCAATAAGCCGGAGCCAAACCCCAATGGCAGAATCACCAGTAACAGCAAGGTGCGCATTGCCGTGGATTTGTCGTACAAATTCTGCGCCAGTGCGTAGAGATACCCCATCGTAATCAGACCGCACAGCAACGCGCCGATACGCACACCGAATTCATTGTGTCCGAGAAGAGATGTGCCGAACCAGATTAACCAAGCGACCATGGGCGGGTGGTCGTAGAAACTGAGATCCATGTGCTGGGCATACTGCCAGTAATACGCTTCATCGGGTATGAGTTGCGCCAGGCCGGAATATACCAGGCGCAACATGATGGCAAAGAGCACAATGCCGATCGCTGCGGTGCGCCAGCGTATTTCCAGCGAAGGCAGATCCTTTTCGCTGGGAAATACATAAAAAGCTGAACCGAGATAATTTACCGCAGCAGTGACCACGATGGCGGGAAAAATCGCCAGCAAAGGCGGCACATGCCAAGCATAGACCAGCAAAGCCAAAACGCCGCCGCGCAATAATAACGCAAGCGCGCCGACCGTCAGAAAACGGCCGAACTGATGCCATTTAAGATAGCCCGCATGGTGTTCACGGAACGACCACTTGGAGTTGAATGTATAGTTAGTGACTGCGGCGACAAAAAAACTGGCGAAGTGCGCCAACGCCAGTCCGGCATCACGGCTGATCATCCAGTGAAAAATAAAGGCGTCGATCAACGCGCCGGATAATCCCACTAAAGCGAAACGTCCGGCAGTGTTCAGCGTGGCTGTGCCACCGGCCAGCGTGATCAGGCGCTGAATATAGGCTTGCTGGTGAGATAGCGATAATTTCGATGCACCCTGTGTGCGGTCACGGAAACAGATTGGCACTTCGGTGACGCGCAATTTCCCTTGGTTGGCCATCAGCAATTCGAGCAGAATCTTATAGCCATGCGCTTGATTGGAAATGCTCGCCGCCAGTTCGCGGCGGAATGCGAAGAAACCGGAGGTGGCATCGTTCACGTCGCACAATGGACGGGCGATCCAGCCGCCAGCGCGCGATAGCAGCCGCCGGTACCACGGCCAGTTTTCCGTGCTGCCACCTTGGACATACCGGCTGCCAATAGCGACATCGTAATCACCTTGCAATACCGGTGTAACGATTGCCGGCAGGTGTTCCGGCGAGTGACTCAAATCGGCGTCCATGACAACGATGACATCGCTCCGGGCTGCTGCTGCACCGGCCAGAATTGATGCAGTGAGATCCGGTTTTTCGCGCCGTTCGATCAGATGAACGTTAGCGCGGTTTTTCCAGGCGCGTACTTTATCCGGTGTGCCATCCGTGGAGTCATCGTCGACGAAAATAATTTCAAAACTATCCGCGCCGAAATCAACGGCAAGTATACGAGTTAACAGTGAATCGATATTTCCGGCTTCATTCAATGTGGGCACTACAATGGAAAATTGGGTCATGTAGTTGCACGCATTAGCAGTGAGAAGGGATGGTATGCGGCATGGCTTTATTTTTGCTGCTTCTGGTATTTATTAACCGCTTTATTATGATCTGTCAGATTTGTGGAAAACTGGGATTCGCCATTACCTTTTGCCACAAAATACAGTGCATCCGTTTCGGCCGGATTTAACGCTGCGCGAATGGAGGCGAGACTGGGCAAAGCGATCGGGGTGGGCGGCAAACCTGCGCGAGTATAAGTGTTGTACTCCTGATCGGCAAGCAAATCCTGCTTGCGCAGATTGCCGTCAAACTGCTCACCCATACCGTAAATAACAGTGGGATCCGTTTGCAGACGCATGCCTTTACGCAGCCTGTTGATGAATACACCGGCTATTTCAGCGCGATCGCTTTCGATGCCGGTTTCTTTCTCGATAATGGAGGCCAGAATGAGCGCTTCATAAGGCGAAGCCAGCGGCAAAGATTCCGCACGCGACGCCCAGCTCGTTTGCAGATGATTGTGCAGGGTGCGATAGGCGCGCTGCAAAATTTCGATATCGCTGCTGTCTCTGACAAAAAAATACGTATCGGGGAAAAATAATCCTTCGGCAGCAGTTTCGGTTGCGCCAATCAAATGCAGAATTTCTTGATCGCTCAACCCGGCAGTACGATTTTGCATGGCCGGGTGCTCGGCGAGCATTTTTTTTAGTTGTGCAAAAGTCGAACCTTCAACAATTCTGATTTCACTCTGCTTCGCATCCCCTTTGGTCAGATAGTTCAGCAACGCAATCTGGGTGATGTTCTCGGTCAGCAGATAATCTCCGGCTTTGACGGCGGATTCCAGATTCAGATAACGTGCCAGCACGATCAATGACCATTTGCTGTGAATCACACCGGCATCGGCCAATTGCTGTGCAACTTGCTTCAGGTTGCTGCCGTGCCGGATAGAAAATTCATACGGCTTGGACGGCAGCGTGATACTGGAATGTACATGAAGATAAAACCATCCGATGACCAGGATGGTTGAAAAAAAAACATAAAACAAGAGGCGTTTCAGCGTGTGCATGCGCCACCGGTGGAGGGTTATACGCTACGGAAAACGAGTGTTCCGTTAGTCCCTCCAAATCCGAAGGAATTGGATAGCGCAACTTTGATGTTCATGTCTCTTGCGGTATTGGGAATGAAATCCAAATCGCATTGCGGATCTTGATTGACGAGGTTGATTGTCGGCGGTGCAATGCGGTGATGGATGGCAAGCACGGAGAAAACCGCTTCCACACCACCTGCGGCACCCAGCAAGTGTCCGGTCATCGATTTCGTCGAACTGACCGCAAGTTTGCTCGCATGATCGCCAAAGCAACGTTTGACTGCAATGGTTTCGGCAATGTCACCCAATGGGGTAGAGGTGCCGTGCGCATTGACATAATCAACTTCCGTTGTGTTTACACCGGCATTTTTGAGCGCATTGCTCATGCATCGTGCCGCGCCTTCACCATCATCGCACGGTGCAGTCATATGAAAAGCATCTGCGCTCATGCCGAAACCGGCCAATTCTGCATAAATCTTTGCGCCACGGCGTTTGGCGTGCTCCAGTTCTTCCAGTACCAAAACGCCGGCGCCTTCGCCCAGAATAAAACCATCCCGGTCCACATCCCAAGGACGGCTTGCAGACTCCGGATTGTCGTTGTTTACGGATAGTGCTTTAGCAGCGGCAAATCCGCCGATGGCAAGCGGTGTTACGCAGGATTCCGCACCGCCGCACACCATGACATCGGCATCGCCGTACTCGATCATGCGGGCCGAGTTGCCAATACTGTGCGTGGCGGTGGTGCAAGCTGTCACAATTGCGATGTTGGGGCCTTTGTAACCGTACATGATGGATAAATTACCCGCGATCATGTTGATGATGGTACTGGGGATGAAGAACGGGGATATTTTGCGCGGTCCGCCTGCATGGTATGCGGTATCGGTATTTTCGATCATCGGTAAACCACCGATGCCCGAGCCGATATTGACGCCGATTTTTTCCGCATCGAGACGGGAGATATCATCGATACCGGCGTCCTTGACGGCTTGAATCGCCGCGGCCATGCCGTAATGGATAAAAACGTCCATGCGGCGCGCTTCTTTTGCCGATAGATATTGTTGAATATCGAAATCTTTTACTTCACCTGCGATTTGCGAAGCAAAACTCGATGCATCGAAACGGGTTATCCGGGTGATACCGGATTTTCCTGAGACGATACTCTCCCATGCGCTGGGTACCGTACTGCCGACTGGCGACACGATACCCAATCCGGTAACGACTACCTTGCGTTTGGACAAAATAACTCCACTTACTTATTCTTGAAAAACAAAATACTAACTTGCGTTGGCGTGGGCGGTGACGTAATCAATCGCTTCCTGGACGGTATTTATTTTTTCAGCTTGCTCATCGGGGATTTCACATTCGAATTCTTCTTCCAATGCCATGACCAATTCAACGGTATCGAGTGAGTCTGCTCCCAGATCGTTGACGAAAGATGACTCATTTTTGACTTCTGCTTCATTAACACCAAGTTGTTCAGCTACAATTTTTTTAATACGCTGTTCAATATTTTCCATCTAGGTATTTCCTTTTCAGGTAAGAAAAATGCGTGCCATTCTAACAAATTTTGAATGTCAGCAAAACCAAAACATAACTGCCTGTTAAAGTCTTTAGTTGTTGCGCGAAATTAACTTCCGCAATTCGATTGCACCGCTTTTATTCCTTTTGTACTAATCCATATACATGCCGCCATTCACGTGCAGCGTTGTACCTGTGATATAACCGGCTACGGACGAAGCTAGAAACGCAACCGCCGAGGCGACTTCTTCCGGACGTCCCAGTCTTCCTAAGGGAACATGCTGAATCAAGTTTTGTTGAAATTCATCGGCCAATGCCCGGGTCATATCGGTGTCAATAAAGCCGGGCGCAATGCAATTAACGGTTATATTGCGGCTGCCCACTTCACGAGCCAACGATTTACTAAAGCCGAACATACCGGCTTTGGCGGCGGCATAATTGGCTTGCCCAAGGTTACCCATGGCGCCGACCACGGAGGAAATATTGATGATGCGGCCGTAACGGGCTTTCATCATGGCGCGGAGGACTGCACGGCTTAACCGGAATACCGATTTTAAATCGGTTTCCAAAATGTCATCCCATTCCTCGTCTTTCATGCGAACCAATAAATTGTCTCGCGTGATTCCGGCGTTATTAACCAGTATTTCCACTTCACCGAATTTTTCCCGTACGGTTTGCATGGTATGGTTGATCTGTTCGGCATCGTTTACGTTTAAAGCGATGCCCATTCCTTTGATGCCAGCTTTTTCCAGATATTGATTGATCGAGCTGGCGCCGTTTTCCGTGGTTGCTGTTCCGATGACAACAGCACCCGATTGGCCCAGTTTGAGCGCAATGGCTTGCCCGATACCGCGGCTGGCGCCGGTTACTAACGCTATTTTATTTTCCAAAATCATACCTCCATAAAATGAGCCATGATCGTATACTGCGAGTATTCATTGTAATGCTATATCCTAAAATTATTAATGGCTTGCCGGGTGGCTTCACTATCCGCCAACGACAATTGTTGCAGATTTTGATCAATGCGCTTATTGAGTCCGGCCAAGATTTTTCCCGGTCCGCACTCGACAACATGCGTAATACCGGAAGCGGCGAATGCTTTGATGGTATCCACCCAGCGCACCGGAGCGGTAAGCTGGCGCACGAGAATTTCTTTGATGTCCGTGGCATCGCTATGCGTTTCCACATCGGCATTATGGAGAACCGGGGTTTTTGGCGATTGCAGCGCAACTTGTTGTAATTGCTGTTTCATCTTGTCAGCCGCCGGTTGCATCAACGAGCAATGTGACGGAATGCTCATCGGTAGCATAATCGCCCGCTTCGCCCCTTGCGCTTTGGCCATTTCGATGCCGCGCAGAATAGCATTCCTATGTCCAGCGATCACGATTTGCCCAGGGGAATTGTAATTGGCCGGTTCGAGTGATTCTTCAGTATTTTGACTGGTGATGTCGCGGCAGATCGTTACCACGATGTCATCGTCCAATCCCAGTATCGCCGCCATTCCGCCGATACCTTCCGGTACCGCTTGTTGCATGGCTTGCGCGCGGAAACGCACCAGTGCCAAAGCATCGGCAAAACTCAACGCTTCGGATGCGACCAGCGCGGTATATTCACCCAGGCTATGTCCGGCCATCATTGCCGGCTTTTCGCCGCCAAGGTCAATCCAGGCGCGATACACCGCTATTCCCGCAGTTAGCATCAGCGGCTGCGTATTGATGGTGAGATTGAGATCATCCGCAGGGCCGTTACCGGCCATAGCCCAGAGATCCTGTTTCAGAATATCCGATGCTTCTTGAAAGGTTTGTTGAATGACGGGCAAATCGGCGTAGCCATTCATCATGCCGACCGATTGTGACCCTTGACCCGGAAATACAAATGCAAATTTCATAAATTACCAGCGCAGTAAGACTGCTCCCCATGTGAACCCACCACCGACACCTTCCAATAAAATCAATTGATCGCGCTGAATGCGTCCGTCGCGTACTGCGATGTCCAAGGCGAGCGGAATCGAAGCTGCGGAGGTGTTGCCATGCTTGTCCACAGCCACGACTACTTTATCCATCGGCAGACCGAGTTTCTTGGCGGTTGATTGAATAATCCGGATATTGGCTTGATGCGGAATCAGCCAATCGATATCGGTGGATTGTAGATTGTTTTTTGCGACCGCTTCTTGCACGACTTCTTCCAGAACTTTGACGGCAAACTTGAAAACGGCGTTGCCTTCCATATTGATGTATGGTGTGCCTTGCACTTTCCCGCCGCTGATGAATCCAGGCGCGGAAAGGATATTGCTGTGACTGCCGCTGGCGTGCAGATGGCTCGATAAAATGCCGGGCCGATCGCTTTGCGAAAGCACCACGGCGCCTGCGCCGTCACCGAATAGCACACAGGTGCTGCGATCATTCCAGTCGAGTATTTTGGAATAGATTTCGCTGCCGACTACCAGTGCATTGCGGCACTTACCGGAACTGACGAACATGTCAGCCGTGGCGAGCGCATAAACAAAACCGCTGCAGACGGCTTGCACGTCAAAGGCCGGACAATTTTCGATGCCCAGTTTGTTTTGCAAAATGCAAGCCGTGCTCGGAAAAATCATGTCCGGCGTGGTGGTGGCGACAATGATCAAGTCGATGTCTTGGTTGGTCACGCCAGCCGCTTGCATGGCATTCTGACACGCGTGCAACGCCAGGTCGCTGGCTACTTGATCTTCCCGGGCGATATGCCGTTGCGTAATGCCGGTGCGCGTGCGGATCCATTCATCACTGGTATCCACCATGCGTTCCATGTCTGCGTTGGTGAGAATCTTTTCCGGTAAATAGCTACCTGTTCCAGTGATCCGTGAATACATTATCGTGTTATTTCTTTAGTAGAAGTTTGAGCATGACGGGAAAACTCAGCAACTCGCTCGCTAATACGCCGCAACATTCCGCCGCGTACCTCGTCGGCGGCGCGTTTGATGGCGAAACCGAACGCATATTTGTCGGCGGAGCCGTGGCTTTTAATCACAATGCCGCGTAATCCCAGAAAACTTGCGCCATTATAACGCCGATGGTCGACCCGGCGCTTGAAAGAATTGATGACCGGCATGGCAATCACACCGGCCATTTTTGTCAACAGATTGCGTTTGAATTCCTCGCGTAAGTAAGTTGCCAGCATTTGCGCCAAGCCCTCCGAGGTCTTGAGCGTGATGTTGCCGACAAAGCCATCGCATACCACGACATCCGTCGTTCCTTTGTAAATATCGTTGCCTTCCACGTTGCCATAAAAATTAAGCCCGCTATTGCGCAACAACTCGGCTGCCTGCTTGACGATTTCGTTGCCTTTGATTTCCTCTTCGCCGACATTGAGCAATCCGACGCTGGGAGATGCTTTATTCTCCACGGAAGATACCAGGGATGCGCCCATGATACCGAATTGGAACAGATGTTCCGCCGTGCAATCGACATTGGCGCCTAAGTCCAGCACATACGTGTGACCGGTGCTGGTCGGTAATATCACCGCCAGTGCCGGGCGATCGACACCTGGGATCGTTTTCAAGACAAACCGGGAAGTGGCCAGCAATGCGCCGGTGTTTCCGGCGCTGATACAGGCTTGCGCCTCACCGGTTTTGACGAGATTAATGGAAACCCGCATGGAAGAGTCTTTTTTGCCGCGCAAGGCAGTTGCCGGCGATTCATCCATGCCGACCACTTCACTGGCCGGATGCAGCCGGATTCTCGGGCCGAATTCGGATTTTGCCGCGCGCAACTCGGCTTCGATGGCATCGGGAATTCCGACCAGAATAATATTGGCTTCAGGATCCTGATGTAAATATTCAAGTGCAGACGGAACGGTTACATGGGGACCATGATCACCCCCCATGCAATCTATTGCTACCGTGATATCCAATTTTAATGCTCTTGCGGCTGGGAAAAACTATAGTTGATGCGGTCTGTAGCAATAGAAATGATGTTTAATCGTTTTTGGTTTTAACCACTTTCTTGCCACGATAGTACCCGTTGGGACTGATATGGTGGCGTAAATGAACTTCTCCCGTGTTTGACTCAATGGCCAACGGCGGATTGGTCAAAAAATCATGCGAGCGGTGCATGCCGCGTTTCGATGGGGATTTTTTATTTTGCTGAACTGCCATGTTAATCTCCTTGAACTCAATTTGTCTTTTTTAATGCTGCTAATACTGCAAAGGGATGTGCTGATTGTGTTTTGCCGATTAAATCGCTTTCTGCCGATTGTAGTTTAAGCGTACTGCATTCACCCTCTGCGTGGCATGATGCAATCGATAAGTTGAGGATGATCTCATCCTCGATTAAATTAGTAACGTCCAGGTCAGGCGCTGCTAAGATGGCATCGGTCGTATCGTCTTCGTCAATAAGATCCAACTCTTCTTCATTCTTGACTAGAATCAGAAATGTCTGCAAATCAACATGATGCACTAATTTGTCGAGACAGCGCTGGCAATTAAGGTGAATTTTGCCTCGTATTTCTATATCTAAGCCCGGCTTCTTATTCTTGTCGAATCGGCCGCTGATTTGATAGATTAACTCGCCTTCTTGATCGAAAAGCAGATCGTGCAAACGTACAAAGTCGATGAGCGAAATTTTACCTTGGCGACTGCTTGCGTTACGCACGAAATCCAGGGAATCTATGACTAACCTATCAGACATAAGGCGCGCATGTTATATTTTTTAATCGTAAGTGTCAAAAAATACAGAAGGAAATTTTGAAAATACAAAATAATACCTGGCCAATCATATTGGGATCCAGCTCGATTTACCGCAAGGAGCTGCTGCAACGACTGCAAATTCCCTTTGAGACGAGCCATCCCGATATCGATGAAACACCGCTACCGAATGAATCCCCCGCAGAAACGGCTGGACGCCTGGCTCAAGCAAAAGCCCGTGCTGTGGCCAAAGTGTATCCGCAAGCGCTCATTATCGGCTCCGATCAAGTGGCGGCATTGGGCAATATCCCGCTTGGTAAGCCATTGAATCATCAAAATGCGGTAAAACAATTGCAATTAGTCCAAGGCAAGGAGGTTGTTTTTCATACTGCGTTGTGTTTGTACAATAGTGCTATTGACCGGTCACAGATGCGGATAATTCCCTATCATGTGAAATTCCGGCCGTTGAGTGATCGGCAGATTGAGAGCTATCTGCAAAAGGAGCAGCCCTATCATTGTGCCGGTAGTGCAAAGTCGGAAGGACTTGGAATTGCGCTGATTGAGCGCATGACCGGAGATGATCCCAATGGTTTGATCGGATTGCCCCTGATTGCGCTGATCGATATGCTGGCGGTGGAAGGGGTAGAAGTTGTTTAACGGTTTATTTTTTCATAAACTTCCTGGTTGCAAATAGCGTCATTATGTGGAATTATTGTGCCGGAATGAAATTTTCATTTTTTGTAGATTGATTCTTTATGCGGAAATATCCGGTTCGTGTTGCTATCTTTATGCTGGTTGTCAGCATACTGACGAATGGACTGAGCTTATCGTTCAGAGGTGAAGTATTCGCCCATGAGCTGGATCATATCCGTCAATCGTTGTCCGCCGATCCCGCGACGCATCTGGAGTTGCATCGCAATAATGTGTCGTGGAATGGTGTCGATCTGGATGCGGCAACGCATTTATGCCTGCATTCAGCGGGGCAATACCAACCATTCTTCTTTAATTCTCTACCGGTGCTTCCTGATGTGATGGTGTCAGAAGTCATTGCGGTATTTATTTCTTCCTTTATTCCAGAAACAATTCCGGATTTGCCTCTGCGCCCGCCTCGAAACCAACAGATTGCGTAAGTTAAGCTGAATCATTGTGTTGTTATGGATTTTGTAGCGATCCCTAAGAACGCAAGAAACGGGTCAATTCAAATCGATTGAGATCCGTTTCCCGGTTGCACAGGCATATGTGGAGGAATTTTATGAGTTTGAGCGATCAGCCGACGATAATCGGCTATCGGGCGGCGTCCCGATTACGGTGCGTGTTGCCAGGTTTGATATTTTTGCTGAGTTTCGCGCACCAGCCTCAAGTCAGCGCCGATTCTTTCGGTGCTATGCCGAGCGGCATTCAAAATCAAAGCACGGAAGCATCCGTGCAGGAAACGGGTGATCTCACGTTACGTGACGCGGTCAATCTGACCTTGCTCCGCAACTCCGAGCTGGCTTCGTTTGCCAAGGAAATGCGCGCATTGGAAGGCGCAACCCTGCAAGCGGGGTTATTGAGAAACCCGGAGTTGTCGGTGAATGTTGAAAATCCCGGCAATATTCAAAAGCTGAGTGGTGACATCAATTCACAGAGTTCGGTGTCGCAGGAAGTGGTACAGCAGTTGACCAGCATCCGTATTGGTCAATTGATCGAACTGGGCGGCAAACGCGCCGCCCGGGTTGGTGCCGCCCGGTTGAACGAGGAATTGGCCGCCAAGGACTATGAATCCAGGCGTGTGGAAATCATAGCGCGTGTGGCGAATGTGTTCACCGAAGTACTGGCCGGTCAGGAGCGGCTCAAGCTGGCGGAAGAAACCAGGCAGCTGGCGCAAAATGTGGTGGACACGGTGGTGCTGCGGGTGCAGGCCGGTAAAGTACCGCCCATCGAAGAAACCCGAGCCAAAGTCGGTTTGTCCACGGCGCGTATCGAATTTGAGCAAGCGCAACGGGATTTGATGTCGGCCCGGAAACGGCTGGCCTTGCTATGGGATAGCGCTGCACCGCAATTTACCAAAGCTTTAGGAACGCTGGAAACAGCAATTGCACCGCCCGACTACCAGATACTGCAAGCACGCGTCCTGGAAAACCCGATGGCGTTGCGTGCTATGAAAAATATTGAGCATCGCAAAGCGCTTCTCGAGGTTGAGCAAACCCGCCGCATCCCTAATCTGACATTGAATGCCGGTGCCGTGCATCACGCCCAATTAGGCGGTACCACGGCGGTCGCGAGTGTCTCGATTCCATTGCCGTTATTCGACCGCAATCAAGGTAATCTCAAAGAAGCGTATCAACGCGTGGATAAAGCCGTCGATGAGCAAGAGGCAATGGAAGTGCGGCTCAGAACCGAATTGGCGCAATCGTATGAGGCTATGCTGGCCGCTTGGAATGAGATCAACATTTTGCGCGACGAAATTTTGCCCGGCGCCAAGAGCGCCTTCAATGTGATGCGCAGAGGTTACGAATTGGGCAAATTCGGTTTGTTGGAGTTGCTCGATGCGCAGCGCGTGCTGTTTCAGAATCAGGTGCTTTACGTGCGCGCACTGGCGAACTATCAACGACTGATCAACGATATCGAGCGCCTGATCGCAGCACCGATCGAGAGCATTAAACCCAATATGAAATCAACGAATGTTAGTCGCAGCGGTGAGAAAAATGGATCAAACAATGAATAAAGCGCGTTTAATGCCCATCCTGATTGTGATTGCCATAGGCATAGTACTGGGCGGGGTGATACTGACAATGGAAAAGCCTTCCGCGGTACCCACGGAAACAGCGAATGCCGGTGCTGATGGTAAATCCGGAGAAAATCAGCCGGATACCGGCCCGAGAGGGGGCAAGCTGTTTACCAGCGATAGCTTCGGTTTGGAATTGACGATTTTTGAAAAAGGCGTGCCGCCGCAATTCCGCGTTTATCTGTATGAAAACGGCAAGTTGCTTCCGCCAGCCGCGGCCAAAGTCTCTATTTCATTGTCGCGGCTTGGTGCGCCGATACAATTGATCAAGTTCGCGCCTGAGGCGGATTATCTGCTGGGCGACCAAGTGATCGAAGAACCGCATTCGTACGATTTGGCAATCGCCGCCGAACACAATGGCCGGACATACCGTTGGGGCTTCAGTCAAGTCGAAGCGCGCCTGGAAATGACCGATGACATGCTGAAAACGATCGGTGTCGAGATACAAACGGCTGGACCTGCCATCATTAAATCCACACTCAAATTGCCGGGCGAGATTGTTTTTAATCCCGACCGGACCGTGCAAGTGGTGCCGCGGTTGCCGGGGGTGGTGACCGCGGTGAATTTTGAGCCGGGGCAGATGGTGAAAAAGGGTGATGTGCTGGCGGTTATCGAAAGCCAAATGCTGGCGGATTTGAATAGCCAGTACATGGCAGCGCAGAAGCGGCTGGCGCTGGCGCGCACGGTTTATCAACGGGAAAAGCAGTTGTGGGAGGAAAAGATTTCGGCCAAGCAGGATTATCTTGCGGCCGAATTGGCGTTGAACGAAGCCAAGATCGGTTCCGATCTGGCGGCGGAAAAGCTCAAAGCGCTCGGCGTGCGTCCCGAAGCGGGATTGCCGGCAAAAGAACTGATCCGCTATGAAGTGCGCGCACCGATTTCCGGACTCATCGTTTCCAGAACGGTGGCTTTGGGTGCGGCGCTGAAAGAGGATGTCACCATTTTCACCGTCGCCGATATGTCGACGGTGTGGACCGCCATAACGGTGTATCCGAAGGATCTGAGCATCGTCCGGGTCGGGCAGAAGGCCGCGGTCAAGGCTACCGCGTACGATGTCGAAGGCGAGGGCACCGTTACCTACATTACCACCCTGATCGGCGGGCAGACGCGTACTGCCACGGCGCGGGTCATTCTGGATAACCAGGATGGCCGGTGGCATCCCGGCATGTTCGTAAGCGTTGAATTAGTGTCCGATGAAATCGAAGTGCCGGTTGCGGTTTCAGCACAGGCTATCCAGACATTCCGCGACTCGACTGTGGTATTTGGCCGCTATGGTGGTTATTTCGAAGCGCGTCCGTTGGAGCTGGGCCGCAGCGACGGCAAAATGGTGGAAGTATTGAAAGGGTTCTCTGCGGGGGAGCGCTATGCCTCGGGCAATAGCTTCGCCATCAAAGCCGATATCGATAAAGCCGGTGCGGCGCATGACCATTAGCCAGTCCTAAGAATATGCTAACAAGGAAAAATCATGTTTGAACGCATTTTGAAAACATCGATATACCAGCACGGGCTGGTGTTGCTGGCGGTGCTGGCAATGGCCGCGTTCGGCATGTACAACTACCTGAAACTACCGATCGATGCGGTTCCGGATATCACCAACGTGCAGGTGCAAATCAATACCACAGCACCCGGTTATTCGCCGCTGGAAGCGGAGCAACGCATCACCTTTCCGATCGAAATGGCGATGTCCGGCCTGCCCGATCTCGAATATACCCGCTCCCTGTCGCGCTACGGCCTGTCGCAAGTCACGGTGATTTTTAAGGACGGCACTGATATTTACCAGGTGCGGCAACTGGTCAGCCAGCGCATTCAGGAAGTCAGAAGCCGCTTGCCGGCTGGAATTGTACCGACGATGGGGCCGATTTCTACCGGATTGGGCGAAATCTTCATGTGGACGGTTGATGCCGATCCCGCAGCGCGCAAACCGGATGGCACGCTGTATACGTCGATGGATTTGCGCGAGTTGCAGGACTGGGTCATCAAACCGCGCATGCGCATGGTGAAAGGCGTTACGGAGGTGAACTCGGTCGGCGGTTACGTCAAGCAATTTCATGTCGCACCCTATCCGGAAAAGCTGCTGTCTTTCGGCTTGACGCTGCAAGATCTCGTGGTTGCGCTGGAGCGCAACAATCTGAACGTCGGTGCGGGTTATATCGAAAAAAGCGGAGAGCAATACCTGGTCAGGGTACCCGGGCAGGTGGCCGATCTGACCGAAATCGGCGATATTCTGCTGGGCAGTAGCCAGGGTGTGCCGATACGCGTCAAGAACGTTGCCGACGTGCTGATCGGCAAGGAGTTGCGCACCGGCGCCGCGACGCAGAACGGCCACGAGGTGGTGCTGGGCACGGCGCATATGCTGATCGGGGAAAACAGCCGTACCGTTTCGCAAGCGGCAGCGGAAAAACTGGCCGAGATCAACCGCAGCCTGCCCGCCGGTGTCACGGCGACAGCTGTTTATAACCGCACCACGCTGGTCGACAAAACCATCCACACTGTCTCCAATAACCTGATGGAAGGTGCCGCGCTGGTTATCGTGGTGTTGTTCGTATCACTCGGCAATCTGCGCGCCGCGCTGATCACTGCGCTGATCATCCCGCTGTCGATGCTGTTCACCATCAGTGGCATGGTGGCCAGCAATGTCAGCGCCAATCTGCTGAGTCTGGGCGCGCTCGATTTCGGCATCATCGTCGATGGCGCGGTCATCATTGTTGAAAATTGCATTCGCAGGCTTTCCTTGGAACAGGAGAAACGAGGGCGGTTATTGTCCGCTGATGAACGCTTCGCGATCGTGTTCGATGCCTCCAAGGAAGTGCGGCAAGCGTTGCTATTTGGGCAAATCATCATCATGGTGGTTTATTTGCCGGTGTTTGCGCTGTCTGGTGTGGAAGGCAAGATGTTCCATCCGATGGCGTACACGGTTTTGCTGGCGCTGCTGGGAGCGGTATTTTTGTCGGTGACGTTCGTTCCGGCGGCGGTGGCCATGTTTTTGTCCGGCAAAATGATGGAAAAAGAAGGTGCCGCAGTGCAATGGGCGAAAAATATTTACGCTCCTGCACTCGATATGGCGATGAATAACAAGGGGCTGACGGTAACCGTCGCCACCGTCATCGTGATCCTTTCCCTGCTGCTGACCACGCGCATGGGCAGCGAATTCATTCCTAGTCTCGACGAGGAAGACATCGCGCTGCACGCCATCCGTATCCCCGGTACCAGCCTCAGCACGGCGATTGAGATGCAGAATGAAGTGGAAGAAACGATCAAGAAATTTTCCGAGGTGAGCCGGGTATTTTCCAAAATCGGTACGGCGGAAATTGCAACCGATCCGATGCCGCCGAGTGTTGCGGATATTTTCATCATTATCAAACCGCAATCCGAATGGTCCGGGAAGTATCGCAATAAAGAGGAATTGATCGCGGCGATGGAGCAGACGGTGCGCAAAGTGCCGGGCAACAATTACGAATTCACGCAACCGATCCAGATGCGCTTCAACGAATTGTTATCCGGCGTGCGCGCGGATGTTGCGGTCAAAGTGTTCGGCGACGATCTCGACGTCATGCTTAATCTCGCCGAGCGCATCGAAAAGATCGTCAAGGCCGTGCCTGGCGCGGCGGATGTGCGCATCGAACAAATCACCGGCCTGCCGGTATTATCCGTGCAAATGAACCGGGAAAAAATGGCGCGTTACGGTCTCAACGGCAGCGATGTGCAAGACGCCATCAATATCGCAATCGGCGGCCGAACGGCCGGTTTGATTTTCGAAGGCGACCGCCGTTTCGAGCTGCAAGTGCGGCTGCCGGAACACCTGCGCGGCGATATCGAAACGCTCAAACGCCTGCCGATCAAACTTCCTGTCCTCAATCCGGCGGGTGCGCCGAATGCGCCGGCGGTGCCTTTGCCAATCTATGTAGCGCTGGGCGAAGTGGCCGACTTGCATATTGCCAAAGGCCCGAATCAGGTCAGCCGCGAAAACGGCAAGCGCCGCGTCGTCATCACTGCAAACGTGCGCGGCCGCGATATCGGGTCGTTCGTCATGGAAGCGGAGGAACATATCGCCAAGCAGGTCAAAATGCCCGCCGGTTATTGGTTGTCGTGGGGCGGGCAATTCGAGCAATTGATCATGGCGGCGCAACGCTTAGAGATTGTCATTCCGATTGCGCTCGGGCTGGTGTTTTTTCTGTTGTACACCATGCTCGGCAGTTTTCGCGACAGTTTGCTGGTGTTCAGTGCGGTGCCGTTGGCGATTACCGGCGGTATTGTGGCGTTGTGGCTGCGCGATATTCCGCTATCGATTTCCGCCGGGGTCGGCTTTATCGCCATGTCCGGCGTGGCGGTGCTGGATGGTCTGGTGTTGCTGTCGTTCATTCGTGATCTGCGCGAGCAGGGATTGAAACTCGACGACGCCATCCGTACCGGGTCGTTGTTGCGGCTGCGCCCGGTTCTGATCACCACCTGGGTGGAATCGCTGGGTTTCCTGCCGATGGCGCTCAGCACCAGTACCGGCGCCGAAGTGCAGCGTACGCTGGCGACGGTGATGATCGGCAGCACGCTGTCGCAGTCGTTGCTGTCGTTACTGGTGGTACCGGTGCTGTATCAGCTGGTGCATAGAAAGGGTGCAACCGATAAGTGACCTTCAAGAGAGGTTTTGCTCTGAAAAAGATAGCGAGCGACAGTCAGGCAAGGTGAAATCAGATGCGATATGCTCATTTTTTATTGAAAAATTGCACTTTTTCGCTTGATTCAATTTTGCTTGACTGTCGCCGGTTGCTTTTGAGGAGCTTCCTTATCTTCATTGCGCGATTTGGAATTACCGGTGACTTTCAACAATTGCCTTAAATTATTTGAAAAGCGATGCCGCTAATAAATTTATAGACAAATGTAAATTTATTGTGAATAATATGTGAACATTTTGTGAAGTTTTTTGAGTTTTGGCTTTAAAAAACAATTGTAAAATTATTTCAAGTAATTATTGCTAAAGGGAGTTTTTATGAAAAACAACCAAGTTCTGATTTTTTCCGCAGTGATTTTTGGTATTGCTTTCTATAACATCGCATTGTCATTTGAACTACCCGAATCCATGGTGGGTTGGGTGTTATCCGACATTATTCTTGTTTTTTATTTGAGCTATCTCTTGGATACTTTTATTCGTGGTTCTATAAAAACAAGGATGCAGTAATTTACGCTGACCTCGCTGCTTTTTAGGGCTGCGGATGATCAGGTTTAAGTTTGGAAATATAATACTCAGATAGAACGAATGTTTCTTCCAGAGCGATTGGATGTTGCAGATTATTCGGAAATTAAGTTCTTGCAAAAACTCGAAAAACGCGGATGGTAAGCCGACGATGCAACAACGATGTAATTCCGCGAGACTGCTCGGTTCTATTGAGAAATGATTGATATCGTTTGACTTCTCATTGCACAGCGATGCTATGCAATGAGAAAAAGTGAAAAAAACCTAACACTTCATCAATGCTCTCCTGTATCAGCGTAAGTCTGCAGATATGTTCAGCGAGATCAGATGAATTCTTGCTATTTTCTGCGGCGTATGCTGAATCCCACTAAACCCAAGCCTGCAAGTAGCATCGCGTAGGTTTCCGGTTCAGGAACTGCCGAAACAGTCATTGAGCTGATATAAAATTGGTCAGCATGAATGCCACCGTATTTAAAGTAAAAATCTTGACCGGTGTGACTCAAAGCGAATTGACCGACATCTTTTGGCAGCAAACCGGTAGTCCAGGTGGAATTGTCGAAACTGTATTGGAAAGTCGCATTAGAAATCCAACTTGTTGTATTGTGCCCTTCCGCGCGAAAACCGACCGAAGATAGCGCTACTGTCTGATCGAAATGCAACCAGATTTTTTCTTTTAACGTAATGTTATCGTCGCTGGTATCAGTCTTCAGGTGGTAAACACCCAAGCCGGCACCGATGGCATCTTTCCCGGAGAGCTTTCCGTTGTAGCCATTTTCATGATCTTGAACAACCGCTGCGCCTGAACCGAAAGCGCCGCTATCGTATGAGCCTTGCGCATGTACAGTAAGACCGCCATTGGTGAAAGTGAGATCGCCGCTGAGTGATGATGCAATATTAGAGCTGCACAGGTCGCCGCCGCTGCAAGCAACACCATCCGTTGGCAAGAATCCGCTATTGACGGAGCCGCTGTACTTAAGGTTCGCGAAATCGAAAACCACGGGTGCCGCCGCAACAGGTCCGCTTGCCAAAGCAAGGAATGTTAAAATAGATAAAGAACGCATTTTAAAAGTACTCCTAAAAATTTTATTACAAAACAATAAAGCTTGAGTTATTGGTTTAGCTAATTCAATTTTGCTTATTTAAGTCTCAAGCAATTTTTCCCAAATTTGTTGTTTCAACTTTCTCTATTCTCCAGAAAAAAATAGAGATAAGATGAATACTTACAATAATTCCTACAATACCAAAAATGGCAATGTTAAAAAATAGAACGATATGCCTAATTTTTTAGTGTTATTGTCCTTAGGAGTACTTTTTATTATCCTCCAATAGTCTTACATTGCTAACAAAATTCATATCCTCTAAAGAGGTACCATAATCAACAACCCGATTTTTTCCTGATCGCGGATATCTTGTGAGCACTTTCTTTTACGATGATTAATCACGCCGCCGGGAAATCCGCCAGCAATAGTGAATCCTGGCGTCGCGCTTGAAATCCTCGGGGATCATTTGGTTGCTGATGTCTTCGGTGACCAAACCGCTCAATGCCTCTGTATCCATTTTGAAGCGGCGGAAGTTGGTCGAGAAATACAAAATACCGCCCGGCGCCAGCAAAGCGGCGGCGTTGCGGATCAGTTGCACGTGGTCTTTCTGGATGTCGAAGGCTTCATCCATTTTCTTGGAATTGGAAAAGGTGGGCGGATCGAGGAAGATGAGATCGAATTGCGTTTTCCGTTTTGCAGCGGCTTGCGCGGCCAACCATTCCAGACAATTGGCGCGCACCAGTTGATGATCACCGCCGATGCCGTTGAGGACGAAATTCCGCCACGCCCAGTCCAGATACGTGTTCGACATATCCACCGTGACGCTCGAAAGCGCACCGCCGACCGCGGCATGCACCGTGGCGCTGCCGGTGTAGGCGAACAAATTCAAAAAGCGTTTGCCCTTGGCTTGCTGTTGGATCAGCAGACGCATTGGCCGGTGATCGAGAAACAGGCCGGTGTCGAGATAATCCTCGAAATTCACCCAGAACTTGCAGCCGCTTTCTTCCACGACATGAAAGTGGCGCGAATCGCCCAATTTTTCGTACTGATCGGTGCTTTTCTGCTTGCGGCGTATTTTTAAAAATACTTGTTCAGGAGGAATTTCCAGCACTTGGGGTATTTCCGCCATGATTCCGGCCAGCCGCTGATTCGCTTTGACGGGATCGACCGTTTTCGGCGATTCGTATTCCTGTACGTTGACCCAGGTCTGCTCGCCCTGATAAACATCGATTGCCACCGCGTACTCCGGCAGATCGGCGTCGTACAGCCGGTAACAATGAATGTGATTCTGTTTCGCCCACTTGGTCAGTTTTTTCAGATTTTTGCGCAAGCGGTTGGCGAACATCTCCGCTTGACTGTCAATTTGCCCGGATTGTGCGCGGCGGCTGATGACTTCGATGCGTTCCTGCTGCGATTGGGTTTTTGGTTCAAAGAAAGCTTTTTCTTCGATGGCGAAGCGCAACAGCTTGCATTCCAGCGCGCCATTGAACAGCGTGATGGGTTTTTGCGACCGTATGCCCAGTTTAAAACCCAATTCCGGATTGCCGATGATCATCGCCGCTTGCCAGCCGGTAAAGCGCTGTTTCAAAACTTCGCCGAAGCGGCGGTAGAGCGCGGCCGCTTGTTCTTCATCGCCGAGCCGCTCGCCGTAGGGCGGGTTGCAGACGATCAGCCCTTTCGGCCAGCTTTCCGCTGCGGCAGCGTCGGCGATGTCGCGTTTTTCGATGTGAATTTTGCCTGCCAATCCGGCGTTCTCGATGTGCTGCAACGCGGCGGCGACGGTGCGCCGGTCTTGGTCGAATCCGGCGATGACCGGCAATTTACCCAGACCAATTTCGCGGCGTTGCTGCGCATCGTGCCAGATGCTGCGCCATAGTGCGGGGTCGTGCTGCTTCCAGCCGAGAAACCCGAAATAATCGCGCTGCAATCCCGGCGCGATGTCTGCGGCGATCAACGCGCCCTCCACCAGCAGCGTGCCGGAACCGCACATTGGATCGAGCAACGAACCGCCTTGCTGGGCGATTTCCGGCCAACTGGCGCGCAGCAGAATCGCCGCCGCCAGATTTTCCTTGATCGGCGCGGCGATGCTGACTTCGCGGTAGCCGCGCTTATGCGAACTCTCTCCGGATAAATCTAGGCTCAGCTGCGCCGTGTCGTTGTGCAGATAAACATTGACACGGATGTCGGGGTATTCGGTATCGACATTGGGGCGGCTGCCGAACTTGGCGCGCATTTGGTCGACAATGGCGTCTTTCACTTTGAGCGCGCCGAAATGCGTGTTGTTGATCGCCGGATTATTCTTGCTGCTGAACGACACCGCCAAGCTGTCATCGGCGTTCAAATGTGCAGACCAGTCGATGCGCTGCACGCCATCGTAAAGATCCTGCTGCGATTTCACCTCGAAGCTGCCGAGCAGCAACAGCACGCGGCTCGCGGTGCGCAACCATAAACAAGCTTGATACGCCAGCGCCAGATCGCCTTGAAATGCCACTCCGGCGAGTTTCTGTTGCACGTTTTTACCGCCGAGTGCCTGGATTTCATTGGCGAGTATGCCTTCCATCGCTTTCGGCGTGGTGGCGAAGAGTTGGTATTGCGTCATGATTCACGGTGTGTGCGGAATAACCGCGTAGGATACTTGAATGTGCCGTCAGCGCGCTGGCTTTTTTGAATCGGGTGGTTCAGAGTGTTACGGTGACTTGCTCCCGGGCAAATTCCACCACTTGGCCGTTGCGAATTTTGCAGGTTTTGCGCAGCTCAACCTGACCATCCACTTTGACCTTGCCCTTAGCGATCACGATCTTGGCTTCGCCACCGCTCCCGCACAGGCCGGTGATCTTCAGCAGATCATTCAATGCAATCGTGTCGTGCCCTTTAAGACTGAATTCACTCATGACTGCCTTGTTTCAATTGGATGTAGAGGGCTTCGACTTTCTCTCTGGCCCACGGCGTTTTACGCAGAAATTTCAAGCTGGACTTGATGCTGGGATCTTGCTTGAAGCAATTGATATCGATCTTTTGGGCCAGTCCATCCCAGCCATAGCGCGTATGCAGCTCGGTCAGCAGTGCTTCCAGGGTAACGCCTTGTAAAGGGGTATTGGTTTGCGGGTGTTTGTGGCTTTCAGGGGCGGGCATCATTGCAAAGGGGAATTGTTAACCGGGTTGTATTATACGGGCTGCATCCGTTTGAACACGAGGCATTTAAAATCTTGCCAGATATTTTTCATACCCAGCGTGCAACCTGTGGATTGAGCGGTTTAACAATTCATGCACTTAGGGAGCATTTCTTTGTGACGGGTCTTTTTTAAAAGCAGGCGCCAGCTTGTGCGGGTCGATAGCAGCTCGCTGATTTTGCGCGGCGGATGCCCACCAGGTGAGCTGCGCGAAGGATCGGGCGAAATAGCTCCCCCATCTTTCCGCGTCGGCAGACGTGAGAAAAGTTCCGTCTTCAGCGAACACTTCATGCGCCTTGGGAACATGGATCATCGCCGAAACCGGCAAGCAACCCAATTCCGACAGAAAAGACCGCATCCCCACCGCCGCCCTGACACCGCCCCATTGCCCCGCCGAATAAGTGACAATCGCGCTGGGTTTGTACGAAAACAGCGAACTGCCGAAGTGATTGAGCAAATGCGCCAGAGCCGGACTGAGCGAATGATTGTATTCCGGACTGACCATGACATAACCATCGGCGGCTGCGATCTTATCTGCCAAGGCTTGGAGCTGAGCGGGTGCTTTACCCTGCGCGTAAGCAAAGTGCGGTTTGAATGTGACACCTAGATCAAAATCCAGCGGATCGATCAGCTCCACTGAAATATCGCCTTGATGAAGCTGCGCTACGCAAGCTCTTGCGACTCTCAGGCCCAGCCGGGGAGGGTTGGGGGGTGAACTGTTTCGGACTGTGCCGAGGAAGGTGAGGAGTTTCATTGATATTCTATAACTGAGTTCAGAGGCTACCGTAGGCAATCCTCTCAAACATGGAATTAGAACTCAACTTCTCTCCAAACCGACACCAGTTGTTTTTATTTCGATTTTCTTCAGCCCAGTGAACCATGTTTCGAGCACCTTTCGAAGACCTTTGCGTTCGGCAGTGAGCCGTAACTTGCAGGCAGGGCAGAAATAATCAGCTTTGAAACGAAAGTCATTATCTTCGACCACAACTGTGAAGTCGCCGAGCGCAAGCGACGAGCCGCATTCACAAGTGGAAGTTTTGGCAATTTGAAGAGGTACCTTTTTCGACAGTAGTTCCGCGAGTGACATGTCAATGGTACCGCTGCCGTCAAATTCCACCGAGAAGAACCGATCGGTGGAGTTCCACTTAATACTCAACGACGATTTCTCCCAAGCTACTGCATTGCGATAGAATGAGGCCATGCACGTGGGACTTTTCTCAAGATCATAGTTGATCGAGGTTGAGTCTTCGTCGCCGACAGGGATCACCTGTACATCGAGTTGGTTCTCCATTTGTTTCTCCTGAATTCTAACGTGACATATACGACATTATTTGTCCAATAATACTTAGCAGATGCTGTGTCATTATAGATAAATATAGATATCTCATTGTTAAAAATTATTAAATTTTATAGCGATCGAACAAAGAATATCAGTCACATGCCATCACCGTTTATAACAAAAAAATCGTCGCCAACCCCAAAAAAATAAAGAATCCACCGCTGTCTGTTACGGCCGTGATCATCACGCTGGAGCCGATGGCCGGGTCGCGGCCGAATTTGCGCAGGGTGAGCGGGATCAGGACGCCGAGCAGCGCGGCGAGCAGCAGGTTCAGCACCAGTGCCAGGGTCATGACCAGACCGAGTTCGGCGTTCTGGTAGATGGCGAAGGTGAACAGGCCGACGATGGTTCCCCACAGCAGACCATTGACGATACTGACGCCGACTTCCTTGGTGATGAGTTTCCAGGCGCTGCTCGTATTGATTTGATCCAGCGCGAGCGCACGCACGATCATGGTGATGGTTTGGTTGCCGGAGTTGCCGCCGATGCCGGCGATGATCGGCATCAGCGCGGCGAGCGCGACCAGTTTTTCGATGGAATCTTCAAACAGACCGATGACGCGCGAGGCGATGAATGCGGTGACCAGATTGACGGCCAGCCAGACCCAGCGGTTCTGCACGCTCTTCAACACCGGCGCGAAAAGATCCTCTTCTTCGCTCAAACCGGCCAGGTTCAACGCTTCGTTTTCAGCTTTGTCGCGGATGAAATCGATCACGGTGTCGACGGTGACGCGGCCCAGCAGTTTGCCGTCGTCATCCACCACGGAGGCGGAAACCAGGTCGTAACGCTCAAACGCATTGGCGGCTTGCTGCGCGACATCGTCCGGGTGCAGTGTAACCATTTCTCCAGTCATGACATCGGCGACCAGCGTGTCCGGGTCGCTGACCAACAGGCGGTTGATCAGTAACACGCCTTTTAAATGTTCATCGCGGTCGACGACGAAGAGCTGGTCGGTATGATCCGGCATTTCGTCCAGCATGCGCAGATAGCGCAACACCACTTCCAGCCGCACGTCCTCGCGGATCGTGATGACGTCGAAATCCATCAGGGCGCCGACGGAATCCTCCGGGTATGACATGGCGGCGCGTACTTGTTCGCGTTCTTCCACGGGCAGCGAGCGGAAAACATCGTCCATCACCTCCTGCGGCAAATCCGGCGCGAGATCAGCGATCTCGTCGGCGTCGAGATATTCCGTTGCAGCAACCAGTTCCTGGTTGCCCATGTCGGTGATCAGCGTGGCGCGCACGGCATCGGAGGTTTCCAGCAGCACTTCACCGTCGCGGTCGGTTTTGACCATGCTCCAGATCAACAACCGGTCTTCCATTGGCAGCGCTTCCAGGATCAGTGCGATATCGGCGGGGTGGAGTTGATCCAGGAAATGCTGCAACTCGGATAGGTTTTGTTTTTGCACCGCGGAATGAACCAGCGACTCATCCGGCGCATCTTGCAGATTGACCAGACCTTCGACCAGCTTGTATTTGCGCAGCAGAAACGTGGCTTGTTGCAGCGGCGTCGGTGAATTGTCCTGATCGTTGTTATTGTCCGTTTCTGTCATAACAGGTCTGCGCTAGCAACGCGGTTTTGTTGTTGGAAGTGAATTCAGCCTGCGCTTATACGCTGAATGGTTTGCAATTTGATGACAGGGAAGTATAACCGCCCCTACTTCATCAACACCACAAAATATTAAATTTGTTTTCCCAAGGAGGGATTGGTAATTGCTGTGAGATTTTTGGGGTGTGCCGGTTGCCAAGCCGCTTTGTCAAGGATTTGTCTGCGCAAGCGATCTGCCGCGTCAGGCGGCGCTCAATCTATGATTTCAGCATCGCAATTACCGGTTTTGTTTGAGGCCGGACGCCGCGCCATAAAAAGAAGGATTCAGCGGCTTGTTCCACCAGCATGCCGAGACCATCCGCAATTTGATGTGCACCGTTTTTCTGCGCGAATTGAAGAAACCGTGTGGGTTCATGGCTGTACATCATGTCATAGGCGAGAGTGGTGTGCGCGAATAGATCGATTGGTAATTCAGGCAATGCATCGTGCAGACTGGCGGATGTTGCGTTGATGATGAGGTCGAAATTCTCGCCGGAGAAACGCATAAAATCGCCAGAGACGATATTGCCGTAGGTAATAAATTGTTGTTGCAGTGCTTGCGCTTTTTGCGGTGTGCGATTGGCAATCGCCAGCAGCGAGGGGTGGCGCTGGAGGAGTGGCAGAATTACTCCTTGCGCGGCGCCGCCGGCGCCCATCAGTAATACGCGTTTATCCGCGATGGGAATCCCCAGGTTGCATTCGATATCCCGGACTAATCCGGCGCCATCGGTGTTATCGCCGAGAATTTCATCGTTTTCGAATTTAAGCGTGTTGACGGCTTGTGCGATGCTTGCCCGTTCGGTTAGCCGGGTTGCCAGTTGATAGGCTTCCAGCTTAAACGGCACGGTAACGTTCAGGCCTTTGCCGCCTTGTTGACGAAAGCTTTCCACGGCGTTCCGGAAGCCATCCAATGGCGCCAGAATAGCGCCATACTGCAGGGCTTGATGGGTTTGCTGTGCAAATGCAGTGTGAATCTGCGGCGATTTGCTATGTGCAATGGGGTTGCCGATGACGGCATAGGAATCAAGCATGGCCGTTTTCTCTGACTGAATTTACTGACACTCTGAAAATTATTGACTGAGCAGCATATCGGAAGCTGCAAATACCCAGGTGCGGGTGATATGCAGAATATCCGTATCCTGACTGATGTCCGGCGGGAACGGCGCGAATCCGTTTTGCCCGGCGAGTTTGACGATATTGACGGCCGCCTCATCGAGGACTTTTTCTCCGGAGGAGCGGTTGATCTCAATGGACTCCAGGCTGCCATCGGCACGGATGCCGACGGTCAATTGCAGGTTGCCGTAGAGTTTTTCTTTTCTGGCGGCTTCCGGGTAATTCAGGTTACCGATGCGTTCCACTTTAAGGCGCCAGTCCTCGACATAGCGCGCAAAGCGATATTCCTTGGTGCGTGCGCCGACAAATTTGCGCTTAGGGCGCTTCTGATAGCTATCATGATCCTGATCGACCTGCGCTCTCAGCCGGGCAATATCCAGGCTGCGCAGCAATAATTCAGTGGAATCTATCGCGGCTTGAGGGTTTCCGGCTTCGCTTTTTTGCTCAATGGACTGCTGTATCTGTGGTGTTTCGCTAACGGCAGCCATCAGTTTTTTGGCTTCTTGTTCCAGCTGCTTAACTTTTCGTTGCGCTACGCTTTCATTGATGACCGGTTTGCTTTTTGGCAGTACCGGAAAAGGCGTTTTTGCCCGGCGATCGTCATCCGTATTGCCGCCGCCATCGAGATTGTCTTGTGCCAGTAACTTGGATTCTTTCGGCTTCGTCAGCGTCTTGTTATTGACTAGCACAACTTCCAGCGATGAGGCGATTTTGTCCAGCTTCGGCTGGGGAAACTGAAAAGTCACGCCCAAAAATAAAATAGCGTGTAATACCAGGGAAACGGCCATCGCAATAAATAAGCGATTGGTTGGCAAGTATTGAGAGCCGTCTGGCGCTGGTGACAAGGTTTCGGATGTTTGAGTGCTCACAGCCTAAGGGTCAAGCCTTGAATTAAGTCTATAAACTGGCAGAAGACTGCACTATTTTAGGTAACAACTTTTCGCTTGTCACATGATTCATTCAATTTCTTTGCGGTGTGGATTCATGCATCCAGTTTTTGCAAAAATTCTGCATGTAAGGTGCGATCCAGTAAATCGATTTCGGATAATTTGAGTTTGACATAGGTGCCCGGTGCTACTTCGGGGAGAGACGGAACCCTCGTGACGAATGGAATACTATCCAGTTTTACCAAATTTTCTTTAATAACCTGCGCATCGATGTTTTGAATTTTTTCCTGCAACAACCAGCGTAAGCACCAGTAGCGTTCCATGGCGCGCTGGAATTCGCCATAAATACCATAAGCGGTTTCAAAGTCGCGCATGGCAATTAATAGTTGATTGCTGTTTTTGTTATACGGCGGCGTTTCATTGCGCAGCATCGCAATGAGTTGCCGCTGATTGATTAAATCGACGTAACGTCTCATCGGCGAGCTGCTCCAGGCGTATTGAGAAACGCCTAATCCTTGGTGGGGAGCGGGAGAAATGCTCATTTTTACTTTACCGTTGGCCTGACTGCGGAAAATACCGGTGATGCCGGCGTCGGTTAATTGCTTTCCCCATTCCGTATTGACGAAAATCATTAATTCCGACACGACCTTGTCAATCGGTGAACCCCGCCGGCGTTCGCTGATCGTGACGTGCTCACCGTTGATTTCGAAGCTGTAGTCGATTTTGTCGCTATTGCTGTCATTGATTTTACCCCGATGGCTTTCCATCTTGCAGGCGAATTTCCATAACAGGCTGAATTCCTTGCTGAACGTGTGTGTGAAATCGCCTTTGTTCAATGCGGTTTCGTTGAAGTGCTGTTCCAGTGCATTGTGACGCAGGTTGGCGGCAATTTTGATTTGCTCAAGCTTACTTTCTGTTTTGATGATGGTGAAATCGTCCGCGACGTCCAAATACAGAGAAAGCACGGGACACAGTTTATTTTCAGCCAGAGTAAAGTGATTGATGACGGAGTCCGGCAGCATGGTGATTTTTTTTCCCGGCAGGTAAACCGTCGATAGTCTCGAGGAAATGGCATTCTCAAGCGGCGATTCAAGGTGGATACCCAAAGCCGGCGCTGCGATATGAATGCCGATACGGAAACTTCCCAGCGCTAGCGGTGTAACCGAAAATGCATCGTCAATTTCTGTCGTTGAGGCATCGTCGATGCTGAATGCGGCGACATCCGCGTAGCATAAATCAGATGGAGTATCGCCTATCGGCTGAGTTTCCAGTTCACCAAAGCCGGTGCCTTCGGGAAAATATTCCCGCACAAATTGATTGAAATGATAATCGTGAGAAGATGGAATGGCACCGCATTTTTCCATCAATTTTGTGACGGTGAGTTTTTTTTCTGCGCAAACGGTTTCAAGCGCTTTCCATTCCAGGGAATTTTTATCGGGCTTGTAGAGTAAGCTAGTGCTGAGGGGTTTGAATTCCTCAGGCAGGATGAATTGGTTTAATTGTTCAACATAATGCGCTTGTTGTGCTGCTTGCAGACGTTTTTTTTCCTGACCGGCCAAAGCGGCTTTCAGCGCATCCGGTGGCGCGGCTTTATAGCGGCCATGCCCCTTCTTATAGAAATACATCGGTGCGCTTTGCAGTAACAGCAACGTGGCAGCTGATTCGATTGGGCTTGGAGAATGACCGAAGTAATCGGCTGCAAGCGTGTCGCTGGCAAATTCGGTTTCTTGCGGGCAGCATTCCCAGAGAAAATCCGGATCCAGCTCTGCGGCAACTTGTTGCGCATGGCTCATGAATTCGGCTAACGGCGGCGTATCGAATCGAAACAGAACGGCTGTTGTCTTGATTTTTGATCGCTTGCCATGCACAGTTTCTATTTGCAGCGAAGTGTTGTTGTCAGCCAGAATGGCGCCTACCTTAAAGGTTCCAGCTTCTTCGTAAAAAACATTCATAGGATTGTTTTTCTAGGTGCGATTGACTGATTGGAACTTAGTTGCTGCATCGGCAAGAGATGATTTGTCATCTAAAAATTAGAAGCTTATTAAATAAATTCGAAGAGACTTCTGTGACGATGAAAAAACTGACCAGCAATTTTGCATTATATACGAGACTTTGATTCAACAAAAAGCAGTAGACAATGAGTGCAGCGAATAGTGCCGGTACTTCTTTAAACCAGCCTGGCTTGCTGATGTTGGAAAAACTGCATATATATCATGAAGAGCTGTGTATAGAGCGGGGGGGGAGGAGACTGCCTGGTAGATACCGCCGTTTGCGAATGCCGATTTGATTTCGTGTTTTTGCAGAGTGGAGATGAACAATTTAATCGTTTGAGTGCTTCTTCAAGAAAGACTGAATGGTGTCTTTCAATCCGGAATCGGCCAAAGTTGCGGCTAGTTGATTTAAGCATGCTTTTCCGGTTTGACTCAGTTTTAATTTTTTTTTGACATATTGATGATTTGTCGATATTTTTTTATTTTCCGAAATGGAATCTGCTTGCACCATAATTTGAATTGCAGTAATTTCCCAACCTAGCTTTTGCAGCTTGAGCAGCAATGATGGGGAGATTTGCTTGAGCTTTGCGGCAACAGCACCATTTCCGGCCATTATAGTGAGCTTGTTATCCTTGATCCGGGACAGGCTGCAGTGTTGTGTCAATTGAGCCGGGATAAGCTTAAAGAATGTGGATTGGTCTTCGCGTAATTTTTGGGCTAATTTGAACAGATGTGTATATTCAGGCATTTTGCCGAGCAGATCGAAATAAGCGTCAACTTTATGAGGGGCCATGGCTATCTCACCAATATCCAATAAAAAAGTATGAATATTATTTTTATTTCCAGTAATTCGGACCGAGCGCGTAAACTAACTTTAACTAAAGCACACATTGTATTATCAATGTGTGCTTTTTTATTGATTATTCTGGCGGCAGCCTTGAGTTTGAATTTCATTTCACTACGCTATGCTGACCGGATCGATGCGCCTGTTCTAAGGGCGATATTGGTTAATCCGCAAGAAGAACGGCATCAGAAAATTCAAACGCATTTGCAAGATAATCTGAATATGATGGCTAGTAAGTTAGGGCAGATGCAGGCGCAACTATTGCGTTTGGATGCTTTGGGCGAGCGTCTGGCGGAATCTTCCGGTATTCAATCGCGGGATTTTTCATTTAAGGGAGCGCCGGGTCAAGGTGGTGCACAGAATGACTTATCGTCTGAAGAGTTATCATTTTCTGAATTTAGCCATAAGCTTCAGGAGTTGTCGAATATGCTGAATGAAAGAACGGACAAGTTGGGGGTGCTCGATTCTTTATTGCGTTATGACCGGATAACGAAGTTTGTGCTGCCTTCCGAAATGCCCGTTGAAACGGATTGGTATTCTTCCGGTTATGGATACCGGATCGACCCGTTTACCGGAAAGAGGGCGTTTCATGAGGGTGTCGATTTTGCTGCGGAGGTTGGTTCACCGGTAAAAGCCGCGGCGAGCGGGGTAGTGATCTATTCAGATCATCATCCTGAGTATGGTAATATGGTTGAGATTGACCATGGCGATGACTTGGTAACTCGATATGCGCATGCATCGAAGCGTTTAGTGAGTCTTGGAGCGGTTGTATTGCAGGGACAAAAAATAGCTGAAGTAGGCAACACCGGGCGTTCCACGGCGCCGCATTTACATTTTGAAATCCGGCACAAAGATAAACCGCAAAATCCATCCAAATTTTTGAAAAAGCCGGGTTAAACCGGGGTATTGGTTTTTCCAGGTTTTTACGGGGTGAGAAGTAAGCTCACCCTTTGTTTTTAATAAGATATTCAATACGAAATATTTACAGACTTATGCTAGGTAATCTACTCAAGAAAATTTTTGGCAGCCGCAACGACCGGATGATCAAGCAGTATACTCAAGCTGTGCGGACGATCAATGAATTGGAACCGGCTATCGCGGCATTGTCGGATGCCGATCTGCGCGCAAAGACCGATGAATTCAAGCAGCGCATTCAGAATGGCGAAACGCTTGATGCATTGCTGCCAGAAGCTTTTGCTGTCGTGCGTGAGACTGGTAAACGCGTGCTGGAGATGCGCCACTTCGATGTGCAATTAATTGGCGGTATGGTATTGCACGGCGGCAAGATTGCCGAGATGCGCACGGGTGAGGGTAAAACGCTCATGGCGACTTTGCCGGCTTATTTGAATGCATTGTCGGGTAAGGGTGTGCATGTTGTGACTGTGAATGATTACCTGGCGAAGCGCGATGCTGAGTGGATGGGCAGAATCTACCGCTTTCTCGGGATGAGCGTCGGCGTTATTTATTCGCAAATGCCGCACGATGAGAAGCAGAGCGCTTATGCCGCCGATATTACCTACGGCACCAACAATGAGTACGGCTTTGATTATCTGCGCGACAATATGGTGACACACGCGAATGAGCGTGCGCAACGCACACTTAATTTCGCAATCGTGGATGAAGTGGATTCAATTTTGATCGATGAAGCCCGCACACCTTTGATTATTTCCGGTCAGGCGGAAGGCGATACCGAAATTTATGTGCGTATCAATAAGCTGGTTCCAAAGCTCACACGGCAAGAGAATGAAGATAGTCCGGGTGACTACAGCGTAGATGAAAAATCCCATCAAGTGACGTTGAGTGAAGCCGGCTTCGAGCATGCGGAACAGTTGCTGGAATCGGCCGGATTGCTCGAATCGGGATCAAGTCTTTACGATCCAGCCAATATCAATTTGATCCATCATCTAAATGCGGGTTTGCGCGCGCATAATTTGTTTTTCCTCGATCAACATTATGTGGTGCAAAACGGTGAAGTAGTAATCGTCGATGAATTTACTGGGCGCCTAATGGCTGGCCGCCGTTGGTCCGATGGTTTGCATCAAGCAGTGGAGGCCAAGGAAGGTGTAACTATTCAGAAAGAGAATCAAACGCTGGCTTCCATTACCTTTCAGAACTATTTTCGTATGTATCAGAAACTGTCCGGCATGACAGGTACTGCTGATACCGAGGCCGCCGAGTTTCAGCAAATCTATGGATTGGAGACAATTATTATTCCAACGCATAGGCCGATGATTCGTGAGGATCGTATGGATTTGGTGTTCCGTACGATGAAGGAGAAGAATGAAGCCATCATTCATGAAGTCAAGGATTGTTATGAGCGCGGCCAGCCAGTGCTGGTGGGTACGACTTCCATTGAGAACAATGAATTGCTGTCGAAGTTGCTGAGCCGGGAGAAGCTTCCGCATCAAGTTCTGAATGCCAAGCAGCATGCCAGTGAGGCTAGTATCGTTGCACAGGCGGGACGGCCGAAAATGATTACGATAGCTACCAATATGGCGGGGCGCGGAACAGATATTGTGCTTGGGGGTAATCCGGAACCTGAGATCGAGCAAATTCGGCATGATGAGAAATTGAGTGACGAGGCCAAAGAAAAACGTATCGCCGAGGTGCACGAAAAATGGAAGCAGATACATGAAGAGGTATTAAACAAAGGCGGTCTGCATATTGTCGGCACGGAACGGCATGAATCCCGGCGTGTGGATAATCAATTGCGTGGACGTTCGGGGCGGCAAGGAGATCCAGGTTCCAGCCGTTTCTTCCTTTCCTTGGAGGATCCTTTGTTGCGTATTTTTGCGTCCGATCGTGTAGCTAACATCATGACGCGCCTTAAAATGCCGGAAGGTGAAGCAATTGAGCATCCATGGGTAACTCGTGCTATTGAAAATGCACAACGCAAAGTGGAAGCAAGAAACTTTGATATGCGCAAGCAGTTGCTTGAATATGATGATGTTGCTAATGACCAGCGGCACGTGATTTATCAGCAACGTAATGAATTACTAGAAGCAGAGCAGGATATTACGGAGACTATAACTGCGATTCGCGAGAGCGTTTTAACTGATTTATTCAATTCGTATATTCCACCGCAAAGTGTTGAAGAACAGTGGGATGTGGCGGGATTGGAAAAAGCGCTTGCAGCCGAATATCAGTTACATTTTTCGCTGCACAAATGGCTTGAAGATGATCCGGGGTTGCATGAGGAGAGCTTATGCCAGCGCATAATCGATCTTGCAAATGATCATTATCAAGCAAAAGTTGCTCAGATCGGTGCTGAGATTATGCATCACTATGAACGGGTGGTGATGCTGCAGATTCTGGATACGCATTGGCGCGAGCATTTGGCGGCATTGGATCATTTGCGCCAGGGTATTCATTTGCGTGGTTACGCGCAGAAGAATCCAAAGCAAGAATATAAGCGCGAAGCTTTTGAGCTTTTCTCGGCTATGCTTGAAGAAGTTAAAAGGGAAGCCACAAAAATACTGTTGACTGTGCAGATTAAAAACGAGCAGCAAGTTGAAGCCGTAACGGATACTTTACGATCTCCGGAAAATATACAGCTCCATCATGATGCGTATCAGGAATCAGACCCGGAGGCGGCGCAGTATGCGGGAGCGGAAGAAGAAAAAGCGCAGCCTTTTGTGCGCCAAAACGAGAAAGTGGGGCGCAATCAGCCTTGTCCATGCGGTTCGGGTAAGAAATATAAGCAGTGTCATGGAAAGATAAAATAATTTAATGTAAACAATGATATGGCATGATTTTGACTAACTGGCTCTCTGCTCATGGAAATCTTCCAAGATTTCTATAATCCTTAAAACGATTGTGGTATACTGCGCGCCAGTTTGTATGATGTAAATTAGAGAGTGAAATTAATAGGGATTGAAAAAAGCTTTTTCTTTTGTTGTATTTAAATTTACGAAAAAAATATTACTGATGGAATAATTGAAAATGGCGGATAGTTTCAGTATTAATGATGAGATGAGCGGCAGGAGGAAATTCCTGGTTGCCGCGACCTCAGTAGCGGGCGGGATTGCAGGCGCTGCGATTGCAACGCCTTTTTTATTGAGTATGATGCCGAGCGAACGGGCTAAGGCTGCTGGAGCGCCGGTTGAAGTAGACATATCAAAGCTTGAACCAGGGATGTTGTTGATGGTTGAGTGGCGTGGAAAGGTTGTGTGGGTTTTGAATCGCACGCCGGAAATGCTGGAAAGTTTGGTTAAGGTGGAAGATCAGCTTGCTGATCCGAATTCGGATAAGAAGCAGCAACCAGATTATGCCAAAAATCGTACGCGCTCAATAAAGCCGGAATTTCTGGTTGTTGAGGGGGTTTGTACGCATTTAGGTTGCTCACCCGTATTTAGGAAAGATGTTGCACCAGCAGATCTTGGATCTGATTGGCTGGGCGGTTTTTTCTGTCCTTGTCACGGTTCTAAATTTGATTTGGCAGGACGCGTCTATAAGCATGTACCTGCTCCGACTAATCTGGTTGTTCCTCCTCATGTATATTTGAGCGACAGTCGGCTTTTAATTGGATCTGAAAGCGAGGGGGCTGTGTAAATGAGTAATTTGTTTAATTCAATGATTGCTTGGATCGATAAACGTTTTCCACTGACCTCAAACTGGAAAGCGCATTTGTCGGAGTATTATGCGCCGAAAAACTTTAATTTTTGGTATTTCTTTGGCTCATTAGCTTTGCTGGTTCTGGTCAACCAGCTGTTGACAGGGATTTTCCTCACCATGAATTATAAGCCGGATGCGAGCCAGGCTTTTGCATCGGTTGAGTATATTATGCGTGATGTGGATTATGGCTGGTTAATCCGGTACATGCATTCCACTGGGGCTTCGATGTTTTTCGTGGTGGTTTATCTCCATATGTTCCGTGGCATGATGTATGGTTCATACCGGAAGCCGAGAGAGTTGCTGTGGCTGATAGGTATGGTTATATTCTTTGTGCTGATGAGCTTGGCCTTTACCGGTTACATTTTACCTTGGGGGCAAATGTCTTATTGGGGGGCGCAAGTAATTGTTAGTATGTTTGGAGCGATACCAAGCATAGGAGAAATATTGCAGCAATGGCTATTGGGCGACTTTACGCTCTCTGATGCAGCGCTCAATCGTTTCTTTGCTTACCATGTTGTGACATTACCTTTAGTGTTGTTGGTATTGGTTTTTGTTCATATCCTTGCTTTGCATGAAACGGGGTCAAACAATCCAGATGGGATTGAAATAAAAGAAAATAAAAACCCTGCGAACGGTATTCCTGTGGACGGCATTCCATTTCATCCTTATTACACTGTTAAGGATATCGTTGGGGTTGTAGTATTTCTGATTGTATTCTGTGGAATTATCTTTTTTGCACCAGAGATGGGAGGATATTTTCTTGAGTATAATAATTTTATACCTGCGAATACATTGCAAACACCGGATCATATTGCACCTGTCTGGTATTTTACGCCGTATTATTCGATGTTGCGGGCTGTGACAGTAAATTTTCTAGGAGTTGATGCAAAATTGTGGGGAGTGATTTTGATGGCCGGCTCGGTAGTGATTTTTTGTTTCCTGCCGTGGCTGGATCGGAGTCCTGTCAAGTCGATACGCTATAAAGGCCCTTATTTCAAAGTGGCATTAACACTCTTTGTTATTAGCTTTTTTGTGCTTGGTTGGTTGGGAACAAAATCTCCGACGCCTTTATATACATTATTGGCGCAGATCTTTACTGTTATTTATTTTGCGTTCTTTATTTTGATGCCGTGGTATAGCAAGATAGATAAAACAAAGCCTGAACCAAAAAGACTAAAAGAGTAGAAAAATGAAGAAAATAACGATTGCTTTATTAATCTTGTGCTTAACTCCGTTTAGCGTTTTAGCTAGTGAATCCGGGATGCCATTAGACCGCGCTCCGGTAGATATAACTGACAATGCTTCGCTGCAACGTGGTGCGGAAAGTTTTGTTAATTATTGTCTCACTTGTCATGGTGCAAGCTACATGCGTTACAACCGTCATCGTGATATTGGATTTACAAACGAAGAAATTCTTAATAAACTGGTATTTACAGGTCAGAAAGTTGGTGATCTGATGCAATCAGCCATGCGTAAAAAAGAAGGGGAGGAGTGGTTTGGTGTTGTTCCGCCAGATTTGTCTGTAATTGCCCGTGCCCGGGGTGCTGATTGGTTATATACTTACCTGCGCGCATTTTATCGCGATGATGCAACACATACCGGATGGAATAATTTGGTTTTTGATCGTGTCGCAATGCCTCATGTTTTATATCAATTGCAAGGCGAACAAAAACTTATAGTTAAGACATCTGATAAAGGTGAACAAAAAAGTTTGGCACTAGTAAAACCCGGTCAATTGAGTGCGGCAGAATATGACAAGTTTGTTGGGGATCTGGTAAACTATTTAGTTTATTTAGGTGAGCCGCATGCCAGTGAACGGAAAAAATTGGGGATTGAAGTAATGATTTTCCTATTGGGTATGCTAGTCTTATCTTATGCACTGAAGAAAGAATATTGGAAAGATATTCATTGATATTAAATTGCTGAATATAGATATAGTTTAGTCTAAGATCAGAAGTTATGATGACGTTATATTCAACAATTACATGTCCATATAGCCATCGTTGCAGGATCGTTTTGCACGAAAAAGATATGGATTTTCAAGTAATAGATGTTGATCCAAATAATAAATCAGAAGACTTGGCAGTAATGAGTCTTTATGGCAAAGCACCGGTGCTTGTGGAACGCGATCTGGTATTGTATGAATCAAATATTATCAACGAATATATTGATGATCGCTTTCCACATCCGCAACTAATGCCTGCCGATCCGGTAATGCGCGCTCGCGCGCGCTTGTTGTTATTCCGTTTTGAGCAAGAATTATTCTGTCATATTGATGCGTTCGATGGTACAGATCAAAAAGCAATAGATAAGGCCCAAGTAACTATCGCTGAGAATCTGACAATGATATCGCCGATTTTTGATAAGCAAAAATTTATGCTGGGAGACGAATTTTCAATGTTAGATGTAGCAATTGCGCCTCTTTTATGGCGCTTGGAATATTATGGAATACGTCTGCCAAAACAAGCCGCATCATTATTGAAATATTCTGAAAGATTATTTAGCCGTCCGTTGTTCATCGATGCATTATCGGCTTCGGAAAAAGTAATGCGAAAATGAACATGAATCCAACAAAACCTTATTTGATTCGTTCGATTTATGATTGGTGCATAGATAGCGGCTTTACACCTTTTGTATCAGTAAAAGCTGATCCCAAATTGGATGTGCCACAGGAATGCGTAAGAAATGGTGAGATTATTTTTAATATAAGCGCAAGAGCTGTTCAAGGGCTGAATATAAATAACGAATCTATTACTTTTAGTGCTCGTTTTAATGGAATATCACGTAATCTTGATATTCCACTAGATGCTGTTAAGGGAGTATTTGCCAAAGAAGTCAATCAGGGAATAGCATTTACATCTGACGATGAAGAAGCGCAAGATAAAATATCAAATAAACAATCAAATAATTCAACGCAAGATTCATTGATTCTTCAAACGAAGGCTTCAAGCAAGCCCAAACTGCGAATTATCAAGTAAGCATTTCAAGTTTTTTCCCATTCATTGCCGGCATAGCTCAGATGGTAGAGCAGCTGATTTGTAATCAGAAGGTCCCGAGTTCGATTCTTGGTGTCGGCACCATAAAAACAATAAGTTATATTGTTGTCTAAAAGAAATTATAATTGATGTAGACACCATGTAGACAGCAAGCTGAAGCAACTCTTATTTGTCGATTGAACAAGTTCGTGATCAATAGGTATTGAGTTCGATCTTGCTATCAGGAAGGGTTTAAATCCAGAATTTTTTGAGTATCGCAGGAAAGCAATATACTTGATTAACTATGTCTGCACGATATAGAAAAATTTATATTGTAGCCACCATACAAGTGAGTTGGCCAGTCTTGCTTTTCAAGCACGACTGAGAAATTTTCAACCACAAGTGAATAATTAATCCCTTTCATTATTACTTCTTCTATTTCATTTGGTAATTGAAAATTAGTTGCCTTAATAAACAGCAACCTAGCAGATGATAGCAGCTTATTTTTCGCTATGATCGCACTTTCTGGAGAATTTACATTCAGTATTAATTTGAGAAGCATAGCAACACGCTCATTTCCGATGACGTAAAAAGAAATATTATTGGGAAGAATAGCTTCATCTAGTTCAATCATTTCTGAATTCGAATACCATTCATTACCGCCTACAAATCGGTAATATCCAGTTTTAATTCCTAAGTCGACGAGAAAATCCTTCGCCGTGTATGGAGACCATCCCTCTGAATTATTAATTTTTGGTGGATTGGACTCTATCGACACCATCTTAAATATTTGTCTGATAGATTTATTTACTTCTGAAATGGTATGCGGCTTATAAAAAATCAAACTTGCAATCCATCGCTCTAATAGAACTATTCGTGCATTAAAAAAAAGTAATGCACAAATTTTCGTATAGATACGAAGCCATCTATTACTAATGAAAAATTGTAGTTTTAAAAATTCTTTTTCATAAGTTATGCACAACATCATTAAAAATATGAATGGTAAGTAGGTTAAGGTTAATAGAGGTGGAACATAAAAATCTCGAATTGCATCTTTATTTGCTATTTTTCCAAAATCAAAAAAAACCATATAGATTGAATAGGCCACAAATAAAAAACCAATAGAAGCTAATACGCCATTTAGAATTTTTTCTAATGACTTATATTCCTTTTTTGACTGTGCTATCCCAAGCATTCCAGAAATAAGAAACAAAAGTGGCATAAGAGCTAATTCTATGAACAGATTAAAAGTATATGTACCAACAACAAAACCTATCATCACGCTAAGTTTGAAGTAATCTAGTACTAAATTTTTGAAGTGGCGAAAATCCTTTTTAATGGACTCCAATTTAAATATAAGTAAGACGGCTGTTGAGATATACCAAATTATAGTAACTTTTAATTGATGCCAACCCCATAAACTCGCTTGAAATAAGCCATATATACAGCTTAAGACATATATCGTTATCAGAATCAGGATTGTAATTATCTGCCTTACCAACAGATTCTTTACCAACTCACGAAAGGATTCTTGTACTTCTACAAATTTCGGTGATAGCAAAAGATATCCTGTGATTCCAGACATCCAAATTAAAAATGACCACTCTCTGGTAGTTAAAACATCCATTCGAACTCCGAAGAAAATTAACTTTAGTATAGAGATTCTTTGCAATATTTAAGCATCACTAAAAATGATAGTATGATTTTGTTCTTGATTGGCTTAATACTTAATCCGTACAGTTATTAACAGAACTCCAAGGCGGCTACGCCGCAAAAGCGCCGCCGCGGTCGCTGACGCTCCCCCGCGGGCGCTTTGCGCTCATCTTTTTAGTTACTTCCATGTTAACTGCACATCTTTCAATATGCCATTGATGCAATCGTGTCGGTAATTGAATCGCGCCGGTTTCAATGCCGCAGATTTTCTTGCCGATGGGATCGCCGTACTTGCCCGGTTCTTTTGAGTCGATTTTCATCAATTTAATGGGATTGTCTTTCCGGTTGGCGGTAGCGCCGCCCATCAATTGAATGAATTGCCACCAGTGGCCCTGATCGGCTGCTTGTCTCGCCTGTTCCAGAATGCCTTCGGGTGCATCTTGGATTCTTCTTAGTTCCCGCCATATGCTGACCGGCGCACCGCCAATCTGCTGGAATTGCCGGATACTCCAGGTTGACGCCCAGGCTTCGACTCGTTCCGCTGCTTCCTGTATCGGGCTGCCGTCAATGTCGTTTTCAAGACCGTGGCCATCAATGTTTTTGGAAATGTATTTGGCGATGTAGCCGACTGCCGAACCTTTGCTTTTATCGATGGGAATAGCTTTGAAACGATGTTGTTGTGCACCGGGTTCGTCACCGTCTGTTTGCAAGGCATAATGCCGCATGATTTCACTGACTTTTTCGGTTTGCTCGGGCGGCATAAATAACAGCATGTGCCAGTGTGGTGTGCCGTCATGTTGCGGTTCGGCGATGCGAAAACCGTAAACAGGTAGCTTGTCTCGCTTGAGCTTTGCGCGGATTCGTGACCAGACTTTATTTAAGTACTTTTGCGCTTGCTTTGGCGTGGTATCGTCATATTTGGAATTTCGCTCACCGCTACCGGAGTGCCGGGCATGCATCCGGGATGGGCAGGTGATGGTATAGAACTCACCGGCATGACCCAGTTCATTGGCGATGTATTCAAAGCCGAAAATGCGCACCATCAATTCACTGCGCCGGATGCGGGGATTGGCTAGGCCCAGTTCTGCCAGTTCGCTCAGCGTGAAGCACTGACCGAGTTCATTGGTTGCCAGCAATCCATCGAGAATACGGCGAATACGTTTCTTTTGTTCCCTGCGTCGTGTCAGTGTTTCATCGCTGACGTAGCGTCCCGCGCGTTGATGAACCAGCCCGATACGGATGGCGTCTTGTTCCAGCTTTTGCGCGTGAGTCTTGCGCAGCCGTTGCAACCACCATATTTCATCGGTCAGGCGGGTATAGATACCGGTGGTTGTGATGTTTGAGCCTTCAAACAGTGATAGACCGACTTCATACTTTTGTGCCCGGTGAAGCATTCTTGAGGCAGCGCACTCCAGATTCCGGTAAATCCGGCTGACTTCCTTCATTTCCTTGACGATGTTTCTTGCCAAGTCTTTCAGGTCGTCATCGCTGGCATTCAGCGAGATGCTGTTTTTGGTGATCGGCCCGTATGCTTCCAGCAAATCAAGATTGGCGCTTTGCCTGCCGTCGAAGATATACGTTTCTTTGTAATCATGCGCAGCTTTCTCAGCAAATCGTTTGGGCAGTTGCCGGAATATCGGCGCGCGCCAGCGTTTATCGTTGCCATCCGGTTCATCGAGTAAATTCAATATGCCTTCGGCGATGCATTCGCCGGGACTGAGCAGTTCGTGGGGTTGATGTACTGACGTGTGCATACACACCTCAGTACTGGCTAGTTGAATAATGCGTGCAAGATTCAATATAAGCGAGCAGATCGCTATGGCGATAGCGAACTGCCCGGCTGCCTATTTTGACAAAAGGCACCCGCGCCCCGGCCCAGCGGTCTCGCTCCAGAAACGCGACACTGACGCCTAAGATTTGTGCGGCTTGTTTAGTAGTGAGTAATGCGGTTTGCATAGTTGACTCCATGAGTTAAAAAATATGGAATCAATTTGCGACAACTGAGGCAACAATAAAAGACGCTAAGAAAATAGAAATATATCTATTTTCTTAGGAATAATTACATTTTTCTATTCCTTTGATTTTATTGGGGCTCCTGGTGATTGTGCGGATTCTGATGCAACAATCCGCACTAAATTCTTAAATGGTTTAGATGAAAAGGTGGATGAATAACCGAACTGCTGCATGATGGGATGGTTTTGCATTTCTTCATAACTCAAGTCTTGATCCCTTTCCCATAATTGCTTGGCCAATTCGATACAAACTATTCGCTGTCTGCGCCGTTCTGATATTTTGTCGTACCAGCTATTATTCTCGTCATCAGGATCAACCGATTCATACTTTGCTTGATCGGTCGTTGCTAATTTTTTATGTGACCAGCAAGGCGGGGGATCAAGCAAGGCTACTTTCTCGCACCAAATAATGACTTCATTTCGCTTGACATAAAGATTATCCAGAAAATCCTTGCTGAATTTGTTATACATGACCCAACAATATAATTTTATGGCATGTCTGATATCGAAAATAAATGAGATGAAAGAGTCATCGATAAGGATTCGACGCCCCTTCCATCGAGCGGTAATTTCCTTGCTGCCTATTGCCCGGATCAAGCGATCAATCGCAAGCCGAAGCCTTGGTGAAATTGCAGCGGGATCGGTTTGATCGGGTTTTTCTCCAGCCCAATCATGTGCCAATTGCCAGACAGATTTGAAGTCGGGATTATTTTCTACATGCATGACAGGCCGTCCTATGAGAAATAATCTGATTTGACGGCTGAATTATTTGAATGCTTGAGAAAATTTGCGATTACTATCGGGAGTATTCCGATCTGCCACCCTTGACAGGCTGCCGCCGTCCAAAGGCTGGTTTTGTATGAAGGATTGCGATTTTGTGATTTAGCCTGAAAAGGCAACTGTACTTTTGTGTGACATCCCAAGAATCTAAAAACGAAAAAGCTTCAATCCTTCGCCGCTATTGTCTTGGACGGCGGCAGCCTGTCAAGGGCAAGCCGCTTCGCGGTGGTTACAACAGTGAATAAGAAACAGTAGCTATTGCAAACAGAGGTAATTCAAATTCTATGCGTGCAAATTATTCGATTAAGCTTTGTTCAGGGTATTGGTGGTTTATAAATCCAACCAGACTCGTAAAGCGTAGTTAATTTTATGGAGTTCTTTCTCTGCAACTTCTCCGATCTTTTTGTTTAGCCTGGTAACGCGAATAGTTGTTATTTTATCGACTTCAACTTCGGATATCTCCTTTAAGCCAGTTGAGTCATCTGCCTTTAATCGGGCTCTCACGCTAGCAGTACTCAAAACGCTGGTTATCGGGCAAACGGTGACACTTTCCATGCCTTCAATGTAATCCGTATTCTGCACAATCACTACGGGGCGAGGTTTGCTGGTGTAGTCGCCCTTTCCATCGGCGCAAAGCGCAATATCACCCCGTTGATACAAGGTCATAAATAATCGCCCATGCCGGTAGTATTGTCCTGCTTATCCGCTTCATTGAGCGCTTTAATATCTTGCTTCACTTGTTTCTGATCAAGGGGAGCATGGTTCGGATAAATTACCGCAACTCGTTTTCTGTGACTTGTAACCTCAATAGGTTCGCCCAATCTCAGAAGCTCGGAAAGTTTTGTTTTTACTTCAAAAATACCTACCGATCGCATAGAAAACTCCTTAAATTCTAGTTGGCTAGAATTATTGTACCTCAGTTAATCTTTGGAAAGTCGCCGGTTAATCTTTCGGGCGGACATGGGAGACAACATAACAATACGACCCGTTCCAGCTGGCATTTGCCGAATGGATTCCAACAATTCAGCTTCCAGCTCTTTATCGATCAATGGTTTTCCGGTTTTATGTTTTGTTTCTTCAAGGTCTTGGTGGATTGAGCAGCAGGCGATTAAGTAGTGATTTCCTTCAAAACATCGGGGCGGCGGTCAGCGATTTCAATCAGTGTCTTAGCTGCTCCACTGGGTTGGCGGCGGCCTTGTTCCCAATCCTGCAGGGTTCTCACCGATACGCCGAGCAGTTTTGCAAAATCGGCTTGAGACAAACCCGATTTAATGCGAGCCGAGACAACTGGCGGAACTTCAACCTTATGTATCCGGCTTGCGCGGCCTGATTTCATTTGCGTGACGGATTCGAGCAGTTCCGCTCCCAAGTCACGTTTGGCATCGCGTTTTTTCAGTTCTTTCTCAGTCATGGGCATGTTATTTTTTCCTTAATCGCTTTAAGTAAATGAGCGGGAATATTTTCGTGTTCGTTTTTGGCATAGATCAGCAGTAGCCAGATGGTGCCGTCTTCCAGCATGTTGTAATAAATTACGCGTAAGCCGCCGCTTTTGCCTTTTCCTTTGCGTGACCAGCGCACTTTTCTGCAACCGCCTGAGCCCGGAATAATATCGCCCGTATCAAAGTGTTCCGCAATCCAGACGGCAAATGCTGCGCGTTCGTCTTCAGTCCAATAGTCGCTGACATAACGGCTGAAAACGTCAGTTTCGGCAATGGTATACATTATTCATATTACGGCAATGCCGTATTAAGTCAAGATGTTTTATGCGATTTCTTTTCTGATAGATCGGTAACGGTTGCGGAAGGTCTATACCCGGTGCATTTAAGGATATAGTCGGTTATCTTCTGCATCGGTTGCCGCAGGCGTTCCACGTCGGTGACAATGTATCCGGCAGTGACATCATTGCTCATTTTGTGATTGGCTAAACGTTTTACGGCGTAGGCTGGAATATCGAGACTTTCTGCAATCGTGAGAAAAGTGCGGCGCAAATCATGAATGGTGAAAGAAATGCCGGATTCCTTGATAACCTTGGCCATTTGCTTGCGCTGTTCGCAAACATAACCGGTTCCGCTGGCTCGATGGAATACATATTCATTGATTGCGTGTGCTTTTCTATTTTGTAGCAAATCATAAAGAAAATCGGATAACGGCAGATTATGATCCGAGTGGTTTTTAGTATCCGTTACTCTCAGGGTTTTAGCTTGCAGGTCAACATTGGCCCAGGTCATGCTGGCGGCTTCTTCCCGTCTTAATCCGGTAAACAGCACCAGCAGCAAATAATCCCGGATGGTTTCGCGATTTTGGCTAATCGGATCATTCTTTAAGTTCATGATTGCTTCAAACCAGGGTTTGAGTTCGTGCGGTTTAATAACCGTTTGGCGACGTTCCACGCGATACCATGCGCGGGTTTGGGTGAGACGGACGACCGGGTTTTCATGCAGTATGGATTTGCCGCTGCCATCTTCATATTGTGCAATGGCAAAATTAAACAGGGCACGTAAAAAGCGCATCGACAAATTGGCATAAGCTTCGCCTCTTTCCGCTCCGATTTTACTATGGCGCTTGCTGACCATGTCCTTATTGATATCGGTCATTGGTTTATCCTGCCAGTCGGCAAAAATGATGGACATTACTCGCCGGTAATCATAGAGCGTCCGTTCTTTGAGATTTTTTCGTGTTTTAACAAAGTCATCAAAGGCTTGTTTCAACGTTGTGCCTTGTAAGGCTTCCTGCTTTTTCTCGGCAACAGGATTCCGGCCGGTTGCGATATGGCCAAGTAATTTATGAGCTTCCTTTCTGGCTTGCTCAACGGTTAATTCAGGGTAGCGGCCTAGTGTCAGCCGTTTCACTTTGCCATCAATCCTTTTTTCCAGGATGAATGATTTGGCACCGGATGAGGTGATGCGCACTGCAAAACCTTTTAGTTCGGTGTCACGTATGAAAGCCTGGCCGGTTTCTGGTGTAGACAATCTGTCTACATAGGATTTCGTGATCTTCTGTGCGGGTGTTTGATGTGTGTTCATTGTTTCAATTTCCATTCATGTAGACGCCATGTAGACACTATGTAGACAGTAGGCGTAAAACTATGGGGTGGAGTTTAAAACAATGTGATATTAAAAATCAATACAAAACAATGACATTAATATGTTTTCAAAAACCATAAAACAACGTAAAACAGTACATTTTAGAATTTGTAATCAGAAGGTCCCGAGTTCGATTCTTGGTGTCGGCACCATAAAATCAATAAGTTAGTTAAGTAGTAATCCTGTAATGACCATTTGTGGGGCGGTAGTGGGGCACTTTAAGATAACAAAGTGCAATACTGGTGCCCCATTTTTATTTTTATCCCTCTTAAGAATCTCACCTCAGAAGCAACAAAAGTGCCATATTTTATTTTTAACTGCCCCATAAATGCCCTTTGTGATGATTAATCTTAATTAGATGCCTGTATTTTATAGTATTTAATATATATTTCTTATGAATGTATATCATATGTTGTAATTTATTGCCCATTATTGTAATCTGCTAACAGTGATAATCCACTTGCAGAGGCAATCATGGCAAACATCGAAAAACGTATTTCGAGTGATGGTGTAACCAGTTACCGGGTAAAAATACGCTTAAAAGGATTCCCGTCTCAATCTGCCACATTTGAACGCCTGACCGATGCCAAGAAATGGGCACAGCAAACCGAGTCAGCGATTCGAGAAGGCCGCCATTTCAAAACCACGGAAGCCAAACGCCACACATTAGCGGAAATGATAGATCGTTATTGCCGTGATGTATTGCCAAGCAAGAAAAGTGCAAAAGACCAAGCACAGCAACTGGCATGGTGGAAATCTGAAATCGGCAGTTACTCGCTTGCAGATATAACGCCTTCGCTTATTGGTGAATGCAGGGATAAGCTAGGCCGTGAAATCACAGTAAGAAATAAGCTGCGTTCGCCTGCCAGCGTTGTGCGGTATATGGCCGCGCTATCTCATGCGCTCACTATCGCTGTAAAAGAATGGGGCTGGTTAGAAGATAGCCCGATGCGCAAAGTAACCAAACCCAAGGAATCACGCGGAAGAGTTCGCTTTCTATCCGATGATGAGCGCATGCGCTTATTGAAAGCCTGCAAAGAATCCAGCAATCCATATTTATATTCCGTTGTTGTATTGGCATTGTCTACCGGTATGCGCCAAGGTGAAATCATGGGATTGACCTGGGATGTAGTAGATTTAAACCAAGGCCGCGCAATTTTGCATGAAACAAAAAACGGTGAACGCCGCGCCGTGGCGATTACTGGCCGTGCTTTGGAATTATTAAAAGAACTTTCCAAAGTACGCCGGATTGATTGTAATTTGCTTTTCCCGGCTAAGGAAAAAGCACCACAAAAACCACAAAAGCCCATGGATTTACGCACACCATGGGAAACAGCCGTTAAAAAAGCAGAGCTTCATGATTTCAAGTTTCATGACTTACGTCATAGCGCCGCGTCATACTTAGCCATGAATGGCGCAAGCTTGGCAGAAATTGCCGAAGTGCTGGGACATAAGACTTTGCAAATGGTGAAACGCTACGCTCACCTAAGCGAAGGACATACTGCCCGTGTGGTTGCCTCTATGAATGATAAGATTTTTGGAGGTGCGTAATATGCATGATTCAAATACTCCAGATAACAATCTAACGCAAGAATCAGATTATGATAAACATGCTGAGAAAGTTGGCTACGTGCTGGGATGTTTTTCTATCCCGGAAGAATGGGGTTTTTGGGCAAAAAAATCACAGCTACTTGCTGAAGAAGCAATACCGCTGATGAATGGGTTAAATCCTGGATCGTGGCAAGAATATAAGAAAGGAATAAGACGTTTGCCCGGTGAAAAATCTGAGGCACATGTTGTAGAAGAAATAATGTGTCAATTCAGAGTAGAGCGTGTGCCTGGTGATATGGTTTATTCAATCGAACGATCCTTAAGATTTGCCGAAAATGAAGGTTTTAATAACAAAACACCTATTGAATGGTTGGCATGGGGACGCGAGCACGATCTTGATAAACCAATTATAAAATCTGAGGATTGGCTGAATGTGCCTGATGTTTGCATGTTCAAATTGTTTGAAGCCGCTGTTAATGCGGTCTCTGGAAAGTCTATTAATTCACGAACTACGGAAAAGGAGCAAGACGATTCTTGGAAGGAAATGGCAAGAGAAAAGGCTGATTTAATTTATCAAAAACAAAAGGCTATCGGGTGTGATCCTTCTAAAAAAGATATTGCAAGTATGATAGCAAAGGAATTTGAACGGGAAGGTATTAAAACCATAAAAGAAAAGAGGCTAAACGATGAATATATAGTGCGACATGCACTAAATACATGGAGAAGATCGGAAAAGTAAGCAGGCAAATCGGCAAATCCGGAAATTCCTTTTTTTCTTAAATTTTCCGAATCAAGAAATTCATCAATCCCAATAACGGCGGTGCTTTCGGAGTTTTTACATTTTGCTATGCAGCAAATTTTTGCCTTGATCAAATAATCACAAGTTAGCTGTGCAATATCGCACAGAAACGAGCAGATTATTAAAGGCAACCGCAATGCAAGATACCACCATTACACAAGCTATTAAATCAGCTTATCCAGATTCTCCTTCATCCTCACAATTCCGAACACTGTTGACAGTTCGCCAATTTAGCGACAAACATCCTGCATTCACACAAGGTGCAATCCGCAATCTGATTTTTTTAGCTGAAAACCGCAAGACTTCAAGAGGCACAATTCAAGGCAATGGTTTGAAAATTGCCTTAGTAAGAATTGGCAGAAAATTGCTAATTGATGAATCGAAATTTTTTCAGTGGATTGATTCGCAGCAGAAAAACAAAAACTATAGTGCGGGCGGTGCAGAATGAGAATCGCTGCCCAATCACTTCAAAACGTTAAGGCTGGTATTCGCCCCGTTGATTTTTACCGCAGTGAATTACCAGCAATGCCTTTGCCCCTTGGTAGCGGATGGCGTGATGGCGGCTTATGCCCATTTCATCCAGATAAGCGCGCAGGAAGCTTTCGAGTGAATCTAGCAACCGGTGCATTCATTTGCTTTTCGTGTGGAACCAAAGGCGGGGATATTGTCGCCTTTATTCAGAAAAGAGACGGCTTGAGTTTCCCAGAAGCAGTGCAGAGACTATCCAATGAATGGGGGGTGTGATGCAAGGCAGAGCCGGATCATTCAAAAGCAAACCGCGCCGTTTTGTTTGGGAAAATCGAAATCTTCAAGATGAAATACATGGATACATTGCTCACTTGAATGATGGCATAAGTAAAGATAAGCAAATTATTCCTTATTTTAAGCGCATCAATGGAAGTTGCTTCTATGGTTGAAACCGTGAGAGAAGCTGCCCGCCGCTTATCCGATACTGTTCTCCGAAAGGGATTCAAACCGGCTGCTCTGCATACTTATACCGACTCTAAAGGTGAGCCGATTTATTGGCGCATTCGAGCCAAAAATATGATTACCGGTGAGAAATGGATCAGACCCATGAGGTTAAGCGACAATGGGTATGAATTGGGAGAACCTGCATTCAAAGATGGGAGTCCCTTATATGCTCTGCACCTTATCGCAGACAATCCTGGTTCAACTGTGTGGATTGTCGAGGGCGAACAAAAAGCTGATGCAATCAACGAGATTGGCCTTGTAGCTACTACTTCTGGCGGAGCGACGAGTGCCGGTAAAACCGATTGGACACCACTACGCGGGCGTAACGTAATTATCTGGCCGGATTTCGACGATGTTGGCATAGCTTACGCGAAAAATGTTGCGGGTATCTTGAGTGATTTAAGTTGCACGGTTTCAGTCATTGATGTGAACAAGCTGGGACTTTCGGAATCTCAGGACGTGATTGATTGGCTCGCGATTCGTCCAGAGGCAACTGCCACAGAGATAACGGGCTTGCCATTAATTCAGCAAGAAAACGTGTGGGAGGACGATTCAAACGGTTGGCCAGAACCGCAACCGCTGACTGCGAAAATAGAACCAAATCCTTATCCAGTCGAATCACTGCCTGTCATCGTTAAAGCAGCAGTTGACGAAGTACATAGATTTGTTAAAGCACCGATTCCGTTGGTGGCGGCTTCAGCAATATCTGCTTTGTCATTGGCGATACAAGCGCATCATGATGTGGAAAGAGCAAGTGCACTGCACTCACCAACAGGATTATTTTTGTTAACTATCGCTGACAGTGGTGAGAGAAAATCTACTTGTGACAGATTCTTCACTAAAGCAATTATTGAATACGAAGAGGCACAAGCCGAGGCCGCAAAACCTGCAATAAAGAACCATAAAGCAGATATAGCTTCGTGGGAAGCTAAGTGCTCCGGGATAAAAGACAAGATAAAAAACGAAGCAAGAGGCGGAAAACCGACAGCCAGTCAGGAATCTGAGCTTAGATTGCTTGAACAAAATAGGCCAGAACCTCCAAGAATCCCACGCCTGATATACGTTGACACAACACCAGAAGCATTGACTTATAGCTTAGCGAAACAATGGCCTAGCGGTGGCGTGGTATCGGCGGAAGCCGGTATTGTATTCGGGTCGCATGGCATGGGAAAAGATTCAGTAATGCGAAATCTAGCAACACTAAATCAACTTTGGGACGGTACAAATTTAAAAGTGGATCGCAAAACAAGTGAGTCTTTCATAGTGAACGATGCAAGACTTACAGTGGCTTTACAAATACAGCCTGAAACCTTAAAAAGTTTCTTTGAAAAATCTGGTGCACTGGCACGCGGAACAGGATTCTTGGCGAGGTTTCTTATTAGCTTACCTGAGTCAACACAAGGCAACAGGCTATTCACAGAGGCACCAAAAGGCTGGCCGCAGCTTGCAAAATTTAATCGACGAATCACCGAGATATTAAATATTCCCGCACCAACCAAGAACGGCAGTGGCGGACTAACACCAATGATGCTGACCCTAACACCCGAGGCCAAGGCCGCATGGATTAATTTTCATGACGGTATTGAGATGCAATTATCTAGCGGTGGTGTTTTGTTTAATGTGCGCGACGTAGCAAGCAAGATTGCAGATAATGCCACAAGGATGGCAGCACTATTTCATGTATTTGAGGGCGTTGGTGGTGCAATCAGTCTGGACGCATTCGAGAGAGCAAGCGCGATTGTGGCATGGCACCTGAACGAATCGCGGCGCTTCTTTGGTGAGCTTGCGTTACCGGTTGAGATGGCGGACTCTGTACGGCTTGACGATTGGTTGATCCAGCACTGCAAGCGTGAACATACGCACTATGTCACAAAACGTCACGCGCAACAGTATGGAACTATCAGAGATGCAGCACGGCTCAATGCTGCTATCGCCGAACTTGAAGTACTGGATCGTATCCGGATCAGCAAGGACGGGAAGAAAATATCGATTTGGTTAAATCCTAAACTACTGATTCAAGAAGCCACATGATTTTCTTGAGATTGTACGAAAAAAGAAATTTGCTACAGCTACTGTTGCTACACCTGCTACAGATAGACCGGTATTTAATTCCGAGTGTAGCAATAGTAGCAAGTGTAGCCGTAGCAAAACATAAAAACGGCAAAGCTGCATTATCTAAAAATGTGAAACTTAAAGAGCTGAGAAAAAAGGTATTAACAATTCTGGCAAATCGACCAGATTCACAGCAGGAATTTATTATTGATACAAGCAATCAAATTTCTTGTTAAAACAGGAGAAAAGCAACGATGACAGCCGAAAATAAAAAACGTGGACGCTGGAAAGCTGGTGAATCTGGCAATCCAAATGGAAGAAAACCGGGTACTGGTGAGGTAGCTAAGCTAAGAGCAAGCATTGCAAAGGATTTGCCGGAGATTATCAAGCAATTGGTAGATAAAGCGAAAGCAGGAGATACTCAGGCTGCCCGATTGCTTTTGGAGCGTGCGTTACCGCCGATGAAACCAGTCGAGCAGCATGTCGAGATTAATCTGTCAGAAGATGCTGATTTATCTACACAAGGTCAATCAATCATTCAGGCAGTAGCCGATGGAACACTTGCGCCAAGCCAAGGAAGTGCGTTGCTCACTGCATTAGGTATATTAGCAAGGATCAAAGAAATTGATGAGTTGGAAAAAAGGCTAACTGCATTGGAGCAAGCAAGTGCACACTAGAACCAGGTTATTGAAGTTAGAGCGAACGATTAAGAAACATGAGCCCGTATGCATAATAGTGAAATTAGGAGCTAAATTGACACCCGAACAACAAAAGAAACTTTCTGAAGCCAGAGCAGAGAAGCGTCAAATAATCTTGGTTAATTTTGTATAAGAAGTTATGGTGATACTGAGAAATAGACTCAGAAAATTGGAAAACAAGCTAGACAAAAAGATCAGAATTGAAGATATTATTCGACTTTTTCGTCATAAAGATTCGCTAAGTACTAAAGAGCAGAATCGAATTATTGCTTCTGATTTGTATCAGTATATTTGTAACGTTAAATAGAGTAAAAACATTAACTAGATAGGAATCAATTGAGACCACAACTATTTTTTATATCAAATATTCTTCCTTGCTAATGTGCTGTAAAGAAAGCGTAAAGAAAGAAGAAATAAAGTCGTCTCTATTCCTATAATCATTCCAGCACCAAGACCCTCTTTTGTACTTATCCAGATATTTATATGTGACAAGAATCCGACAATAATCGTTAATAGGTAAACACTGGCTAGTGATCCTAAAAAACAGCATATCGAGAAGCTAATGTTTGAGATTGGTTTGTAATATTTTATAGAAGTAATGCCTCCCAAAATCCCTAAAGACAACTGTAAGCTCATAAAAGTACTCTCACTTCCATAGTAGGAAGCAAATAGTAAAAGAGTACTCAATAATACAGAGAAAATTGCAGAAATAATAAGCAAAAGTGATTTGTAATGCTTGCGTCTTTTATTATTTAAAGGGCGCTCTTTGTTCTCTATAGGATTAAGTACTATTGGAGTGCCGCAATTTGAGCAATACTTTGAATTGTAATTTATTTTGCTTTCACATCTAGGACAAAACAAAATTACTCCAATTAAATTTATAGTTTGAATAACTCACGGATCTTATTATGTTTCTAGTTAAAGAATTAATTCCTTATTCAATTATATATGTAGCTTTGCGTCGTTGTATTCTACGATATGCACAATAATAAACTAATCCCAAACCAACTAATAACATGGCATATATCTTGGGTTCTGGCACAGGGCTTAAAAGGAATGCATGAAATTCACCGTTTAGAAACCCTTCACCTGCAATCTGCCCGGCATCATTAATACTTCTAGCATGTATCAGTGACCAGTTCGAGCCGAGTGGTAATAGTGTATTTAAATCAGTTAATAAATTGTTATCGTACAGGAAAGCACGATCACCAAAAGTACTGCCTAAAGTACCAACAATTTGTCCTTTATTATTAATATCCCAAGCCCAGCTATTGCCTGAAAATACCGGTGTAAGATCTTTCATTGCGCCATCATGATAAAGAAATGCATGAACATAAGCATTCCCAGCTATATCGGAATAACCGACAATTTCCCTGGAATCATTGATACTACGCGCGAAGCCCATTGATCCACCCAATGTACCAATATCCGACATGCTACCGTCTTTATAGATAAATGCCCTATTATTTGAGTCGCCTACAGCGTCACCCAAATTGTTGATGTCAAAACCATAGCTTGACCCTCCACCTCCGAGCGTACCGAGACTTATCATAGTGCCATTGGTGTAGATAAATGCGCGACTAAATCCCGTTCCTGTCCCATTAAGGGAAGTTCCAACAATTTGCCCAGCTTCATTAATTCCTTCGGCGTAAACATCATAACCATAGCCCAAGTCGCCTATATCAGTCATCAAGCCGTTATCGTATAAAAATGCGTGATTGGAGCTTGATACTCCAACTACCTGATGTTTGCTATTAATATCCGTGGCATAACCTGAAATATCAAGAATAGTGGTAGTGCCGCCACTATAAAGGAAGGGTTTACTACTTTGTTGACCAACCACTTCACCAAATATATTCATTGCAAATACTCCACCTATGCCGCCGTCTTTCCATAATGGCCCCACATCTTTAATCGCATACGTTGTTTCTGCCCGAGCGGATGCTATTGAAAAAAAAGTAAGGATCGCTGCAATTAGTAATTTGCGCATTATTACTACTCCCATGGAAATAACTTTGTTTCATAATAGATTGAAAGAATTACGCTGTATATGGGCTATATGCCTTATTGATTAGAGATATATGACTCTTGATTGCGATATTACACCCCTCCAAAAAAAAGTTTAGCGGCTGGAGGAACAGGAATATAAGCTTGTATAACGAAAAGATTTCTTGAAAACAGCCGCGATGATAAGATTAAAAATATTTTAAATCCCCGCATTACTTGGGCAAGGAAATCTGAACGGTACAGTTATCTAATCCAAAGGGAAGAGGGCTTCCCACTACCTCCGATAATCAATGGAAGCTAGAAACTCCAAACTTCATGAATAATAAACCGACAAACAACATTCGGATACATCCTATGGGTACTCGGGTTACTGATAATGCTAGAGTACAGGAGCTAGCTACGTTAGCGCCTGTATCCTTTCGAGTAGCTCAAGATGTACTCGTGGCGGCGCAAAAATACGTCAACAAATCAGGTTTTTTCTCCTCTGAACAGTCACGAATTCAGAAGTTACAAGCTGAATGCCACGAACTTCTCCAAGCGCTAAGGTTTGATCAATTCATGACTGAAGAGATGGATCAGCAAGGAGAGTTATTCGTTTTTATGGAATTCTTTTCCTTATTTTCTGATGCATTTCCGAATTGGCAAAAGGAATATGATGCTCTGAATCGCCTCGTTCCGCACATCTTCAGATCGCTTGATGGTATACCTTCGAAGGTAGATTCAATGGCTTTCTGCGAAAACTTGATAAGGAACGCAACCGTTGATGCGGTGCTAGATAATGGCAACTACATGGCGTTTCTCATCCATGTCGACGCCGATAGTTCACTGTTGGAAGAGCATTTCAAATGTTCCGATGCAGTAACCACAATGATTTCCGCAGTTGAAGCCAGAATTGCGAATCGTCAATACAACGATCCAACAGACGGAATTGATATGCTGGATGGAATAGTAAGGCGGAAACCAAATACCAACGTAATGCGTGCTGTAGTTGGTCGCGACGGAAAACCGCTTTTTCGATGGAATCCTCCCAAAAATGTTAGCTGTGGTGAATCCTAATATTATCCGAACAAATCGGCGCAAACCGCTCAATTCAGATGTTAAGGGTTGGCCATGAACATAGCTAAAACACTATCAAACCTATAAAGGAAGAGACTTTTTCCGGTACACTCGCTACCGCGTCATTAATCAAATTTGAAGAATACTCTGCTGTTCTTTGTTATCCGCGAGCATCTTCATATTTCGGCACAAGTGAGTTCCTACAAATTTGAAAAACTGTCCACATTCCACATTTATTTCCGGCGCAGCACATTGTGCTCTTACAGTGAAAAGTATCAACACAACAACTGATAGTGCAAATCAGAAGCGCTCTATTTTTATTCAATAAGATAAAAACAACAACGGATGATGCAACTCAGATGTTGTTAACAATCCATAACTTTAAATAGAAAAACAAGATGTCCCATAGCCACAAGATGTGGGGCAATTACCCCATAGGTATTTAGCGGGGCACTAGTGGGACACTCGTAGATAAAAAACCAGCAAAAAATACAACAAGTGGCAATAAGAGTAATATTTTAACTATTTGATAAAATTGTTTTAGTTTGTTGTGGTTTGTTGCAAGTCATTGATATTAAATGATTTGTAATCAGAAGGTCCCGAGTTCGATTCTTGGTGTCGGCACCAAAGATACTGTAGATGTTTTGAGATTCATCAGTGGCTATGAGCGGCTTCGGCTTGTTTGCTGGCACCTACAATAGTCATGACATCGGTCGGTTGCATGTGCAAAAGTTTGGCTATGTTTTCATAATCATCGGGTAATGCGGCATCATTCCAGCCGTTGGCAGCATGCCGGGCTAAATCTACTGCTAAAACAACATTACGGACTCTCTGTAAATTTGAATTGTTATCGTCCATGAGGGTAATTAATAATTCAGGTAATTTCCATTTAATCGCAAGTTCTAGTTGGAGCTGATACAAAGAAAAACCGAGTATCTTTTCTTGTGCGACAGTGCTGCGCAGTGATTTGTTTTGTTTTTGTAATTGTTTGATCTTTAACATTTCAGCAGGTGAAAAGCACCACATCAGCATTTCGGCGATATCGTGCAATAGTGCAGCCAGCCGGATCTCGGCAAAATGCAAATCATGCAGACGGACTGCCCAGTCAAAAGCATAGGTGGAGGCGAGGTTTGCACGGTGCGTGGTTTTTAGCAAATAAACTAGCGCGTTCATATTGCCGCGCCCCAGAACTTCTTCAACCAAAGGTTTTGCAGGTATTTTATTCAGAGTGCTTTCAAGTCCGAGCATCAATATGATTTGCTCGACCTCCATAACATCGTGTTGTTGCGTCCGGTGCTTGTGCTGTTGCATGTGGCGCAGCAGCTTTACGGTCATGAGTGGATCATTTTTTACTACTTGGGCAAAGCTGCGTGCATTGAGGTGTTGTTCATCCTGCTGGAGAAGCGCCAGATTGCGTGCAGTTTGTTTGAGAACAGGAATTTCTGCTGTGGTAAGAAAATTAACCCAATCCGATAATTTTCTTTGATTTGGTTGTTGCATTTCAAACTCCTGAAATTAGACGCGTCAGGAATTTTTTACGTCATTTATCTATAAATCTTGAGGAAACAAAGAGCTATCTTGTTTACCTATTCATTACATTTTGCGGAAGTTTTATATCAGTGAAAGCTGGATCAGGAAAATAATCGTGCTAATTCAATGCCGGGATCTTCTGCGCGCATAAATGCTTCTCCGACCAGGAAGGCATTAACTTGATGCGATCGCATGCGTGTGACATCTGCTGGGGTATGAATGCCGCTTTCGGTAACGACAATTTTGCCGGGTGGAATCCGGCTGAGCAATTCTAATGTGGTGTCGAGGGAAGTCTCAAAAGTCCGCAAATTGCGGTTGTTGATACCAACCAGCGGTGTGGTGAGTTGCAGTGCCAGCTCTAATTCATCCGCATCGTGAACTTCAACCAGAACAGCCATGCCCAGTGAGAGGGACAATTTTTCGAGTGCAGCCATTTGTTGCAGGGGATTATCGGCAGGACTGCCGGATCCGTCGCCGGATTCCATTACGAAAGCGCTGACAATCAATAAAATGCAGTCGGCGCCCATGACCCGTGCTTCAGCAATCTGATATTCGTCCAGAATGAAATCCTTGCGCAAAACCGGCAACGAACAGGCAGCGCGCGCCGCTTGCAAGTATTCCGGATTGCCCATAAAAAACTGTTTGTCCGTCAATACCGAAAGGCAGGCGGCGCCGTGCTGTGCATACGTTTTGGCTATTTCTGCAGGTAGGAATTCAAACGAATTGCCCGTTCCGCCACCGGCGCTTCCGCGCAGCACACCTTTGCTGGGACTGGCCTGCTTGATTTCGGCGATGACTGCTGATTGGCCGGCGCTGATTTTCGCCGTGATCGCACCTGCGAAGTCGCGCGCGGGTGATGTGGATTGCGCTTCTTGAAGCAATTGCGCATAAGGTTTCAATGCTTTGGCGGCGCTGATCTCTTGTTTTTTGACGGTAAGGATTTTTTTGAGAATGTCAGACATTTTGATTTTAAAAAGAATTTCTGTGGGTGAATTCCACTAGATCATGCAATTTCTTCAGTGCTGCGCCGCTTTCGATGGCGCGCAGGGCGGATTGAATGCCTTGTGCAAGTGTGTCCGCAACTCCTGCGGCATAAATCGCCGCGCCGGCGTTCATCAGCACGATATCGCGCGCCGGACCGGTGGTGTTTTCCAGTACTGAAAGCAACATCGTTTTGGCTTGTCCGCTATCAGTGACCTGAATAGCCTCGATGGACGAAGTTTTCAAACCAAAATCTTCCGGTCGCACGTTAAACACGTTGACTTGACCATTTTTCAACTCACCGATGCGCGTTTCGCCGGTGATGGTGATCTCATCCAGTCCGTCGCTGCCATGCACGATCAATACATGTTCGCTGCCCAATCGCTGCAGCACATGCGCCAAGGTTTCAACCAGATCTGCATTGAATACACCCAAAACTTGACGCTTTGCATTGGCGGGATTGGTGAGCGGGCCGAGAATGTTGAATAAGGTTTTGATACCGAGTTCGCGCCGTACCGGAGCGGCATGCTTCATGGCTGCATGATAGTTGGGCGCAAACATGAAACCGGCACCGGTTTCATGGATGCACTGAGCAACCTGGAGCGGTGTTTGGTTGAGATTGACGCCGAGTGCTTCCAGCACATCTGCGCTACCGGATTTGCTCGAAACCGACCGTCCGCCATGCTTGGCGACACGCGCGCCTGCTGCTGCGGCGACAAATGCCGATGCCGTGGAAATATTAAATGTATGCAGAGAATCTCCGCCTGTGCCGCAGGTGTCCACTAAATGTGTATGATCAGAAACATCGACTTTGCTGGCAAATTCGCGCATCACTTGCGCCGCTGCGGTGATTTCCCCGATCGTTTCCCGTTTGACCCGCAGACCGGTGATGATCGCGGCGATAAGCACCGGTGAAATATCCCCTTGCATGATCTGGCGCATCAAGGAAACCATGTCGTCGTGCATAATTTCCTGATGCGCAATAATGCGCTGGAGTGCTTCTTGCGGCGTCATTAAAATAAATACCTTTTTGATGCGGACTTATTGCCGGGTAAGAAAGTTTTCGAGCATTTGATGTCCATGCTCGCTCAGGATCGATTCGGGGTGAAATTGAATACCTTCGATCGCAAGTGTTTTGTGACGGATCCCCATGATTTCACCGTCTTCAGTCCAAGCGGTGACTTCAAGGCAATCCGGCAGCGTGGAACGTTCCACGACCAGGGAATGGTAACGGGTTGCGGTAAACGGGCTGGGTAAGCCACGAAAAACGCCGGTGTTATGATGAAAAATGGATGATGTTTTGCCGTGCATCAGTTGTTTTGCATGAATGACCCGTCCGCCGAATGCTTGTCCGATGCTTTGATGTCCCAAACAAACACCGAGGACTGGAATGTTTTGGCCGAATTGGTTGATTACCGCTAACGATACGCCCGCTTCATTCGGTGTGCAGGGACCGGGAGAAATCACGATTCGTTCGGGATTCAATTGTGCGATTTTATCCAGCGTGATTTCGTCGTTACGGTATACCACGACCTTTTCACCCAGCTCGGAGAAATATTGCACCAAGTTATAAGTAAAAGAATCGTAGTTGTCTATCATCAGCAGCATGGTTTTTAACTCTTTGTTTGTACTTGCTATCGGGTTTAATTTGTTACGGGAGAAATTATAGCAAATGATAAATGCCCGCGCGCGGCTGGTGAATTCTACCAGTTCAGCCGTGAGAGACGAATAACAGAATTGCAATTATTTGAATAGCAATTGCTATTGCCTTAATAATTCATTAAAATTACCGGCTTTTCAACCTTGTCTCACCACATGAAAATGATGGGAGGCTTTACCCAAAAGGAAATTATGCGACATTACGAAATCGTTTTTATTGTTCATCCCGATCAAAGTGAACAAGTACCTGCAATGATCGAACGCTATCGCGGCATTGTCACCGCGAAAAACGGCAAAATTCATCGTGTGGAAGACTGGGGACGACGCCAGCTTGCCTATCTGATTCAGAAAGTTCATAAAGCGCATTATGTGTTGATGAATATCGAATGCAATCAAGAAGCACTGGACGATCTGGATCATGCATTCAAATTCAGTGACGCTGTACTGCGGCACCTGACCATTAAGGTCGATGGTCCTATCACGGAACCATCGGCGATGATGCGTCAAGAGGAAAGAGAAAGAGCGAGTTCTGCGGGAGCAGGTGCTGCGGAAGCAGGCGCTGATGAATCGGAATCGGATGATCTGCCAGAAGAGTCCGGTGCCTCTGCGTAAAAAAATTGCAATTGGAATGTAACCGCACCGTCATTTGTGGAAAAATTGCCAAACTGGGCGTTCTGCGCTACACCCCTGCCGGAGTGGCTGTGATTGAATTTACGATCAATCATGCATCGCGGCAAAAAGAAGCCGGTGTAGTCCGGCAAATAATACTGGATGTTTTTGCGGTTGCATTGGGACCATTGGCTCTGACTATCGCCGGGTTCAAGCTTGACAGCATGGTTAAGCTGACCGGGTTTCTCAACAGAAAGAGCCGCATGAGCGCACAATTGGTTTTACATACCGAACATATCGAACTTATTTAATCAGACAATAGGAATTAACATGACACGTTTTACCAGACGCAAAGACAGCAAGGATAAAGAAAGGGAAAAGAAAGCCAACCGTCCGTTATTCAAACGGAAGAAGTTTTGCCGTTTCACCGCGGAAGGCATCAAACAGGTTGACTACAAGGATATTGGCATATTGAAAGATTTTATCAGCGAAAACGGCAAGATCATTCCGGCGCGTATTACCGGTACGACTTCCTCTTATCAGCGCCAGCTCGGTACAGCGATTGAGCGCGCGCGTTTTCTGGCGTTATTGCCTTACACCGATCGTCACTAAGGAGTAATTACAATGCAAATCATTTTGATGGAAAAAGTGACTAATCTTGGGCAGTTGGGCGACATCGTTAAGGTCAAAAGCGGTTTTGCGCGCAATTATCTGATTCCGCAAGGCAAGGCAAAGCGCGCCACCGAGCAGGCCATCGCCGATTTTCAATCCCGGCGTGCCGAACTGGAGAAAAAACAGGCGGCTGCTTTGGCGGCGGCACAAGCCGTTGCGGCCAAGCTCGACGGACTGCTGGTGCAAATTTCACAGAAAGTCGGCAGCGACGGCAAGTTATTCGGTTCGGTAACCAATGCCAACATCGCCGAAGCACTGGCCGGACTCGGCTTTACAGTTGAAAGATCAATGATCCGCATGCCGAATGGACAATTGAAACAGGTGGGCGATTATCCGCTGGCCGTTGCGTTGAGCAGCGATGTGGTCGCCAATATCACCGTGTCGGTATTGGGTGAAGCTTCGATGTAATCGCATCGTTTCCAAACCGTTGCGTTTTTAAAAAGGACTATCCCGGTAGTCCTTTTTTATTTGCTGCTGGTAAGTGATAAAATCGGGCATCCTTCAAGTGTTTTCCAAATCCTATGGCGCAATCACCGATCAGTCTCCATCAAGAGCAGTTTCTCGACCCCTATAAAACACCGCCGCATTCGATAGAAAGCGAGCAATCGGTGCTGGGCGGGTTGATGCTGGACAACCATGCATGGGAAAAAGTGGCCGATATCATCACCGATAGCGATTTTTACCGCCACGATCACCGCCTGATCTATCATCACATTTGCAAGCTGATCGAGCAAAACAAACCGGCGGACGTGATTACCGTGGCGGAATCCATGGAGAACTCTGCGGAACTGCAAACCGTCGGCGGCCTGGCGTATATCGGCACCATCGTGCAGAACACACCGTCGGCGGCGAATATCAAACGCTACGCGGAAATCGTCCGGGAACGCGCCATCATGCGTAATTTGGCGCAAATCGGCGTGCAGATCACGGATTCGGCGTATAACCCGGTCGGGCGTTCCGCGGCGGATTTGCTCGATGAGGCGGAAGCCAAGGTGTTTGAAATCGCCGAGGAAGGCGCGCGCGGCAAGGAAGGTTTCGTCGGCATTCAGCCGCTGCTGAAACAAGTGGTGGAGCGGATCGAGCTGCTCTACAGCCAGGATAATCCCAGCAACGTCACCGGCATCGCCTCCGGTTTTCACGATCTCGACCAAAAAACCTCCGGTTTTCAGCCGGGCGATCTGATCATCGTTGCGGGCCGCCCCTCAATGGGTAAAACCGCGTTCTCGCTGAATATCGCCGAGCATGTCGCGCTGGAATTAAACAAGCCGGTGGCGGTGTTCAGTATGGAAATGGGGGGCGCGCAGCTGGCCATGCGGATGCTGGGCTCGGTCGGCAAGCTCGATCAGCACAAAGTGCGCACCGGACGGCTGGACGACGACGATTGGCCGAAACTCACGCATGCGCTGGGAAAACTGAACGAAGCGCCGATTTACATCGATGAGACCGCCGCACTGAATGCCTTGGAACTGCGCGCGCGCGCGCGGCGGCTGTACCGTCAGTACGGCGAGCTCGGTTTGATCGTGGTCGATTATTTGCAACTGATGTCGTCCACCGGCCAAGGAGAAAACCGCGCCACGGAAATTTCCGAAATATCGCGCGCATTAAAAGGGCTGGCGAAAGAACTGAAAGTGCCGTTGATCGCGCTGTCGCAGCTTAACCGCAGCCTTGAACAACGCCCCAACAAACGGCCGGTGATGTCCGATCTGCGCGAATCCGGCGCAATCGAGCAAGACGCCGACGTGATTCTGTTTATTTACCGTGACGAAGTGTATAACCCCGATTCACCCGACAAAGGCATCGCGGAAATCATCATCGGCAAGCAGCGTAACGGGCCGATCGGCAAAGTCGATTTGACCTTCCTCGGCGAGTACACGCGCTTCGAAAGCCACGCCCGGCCGGAATATTATTGATCCCGGTTTGAAAATATTTCACCCATGTGAAGCGCTCACAAAAAAATGACCAGTCATTTGCCATGATTTCTCACGCAAACCAAAAGAGAAAGCGCTTCTAAGTTCTACATTTAACCGGTTTATAGATTAAAGATGATCAATAGCAGACTTTTTTCATTGACTTTTCTGAAGTCGGAGATCAGCTCACTGCGGTCTTTGCAGAAAGATTTCAGCAAAATCGATATCAAGGTTGTACTGGTATGCCTGGTTGTCTCTTTTTCCCTCACTTGCACATACTATCTGGACAATGCGCACTATCCAATTACCGTTTTGCGCGATTTGAATCTGACCGGGCTGGCGCAGGCAGCGAATAATATTCTTTTCCAGCATGCCAACGCGCAATTGCACCAGTTGATTTACTGGGCAGCGGTCATCATTTTCTTTTACTTCGTTTTCCCGGCGGGCATCATTCTGTTTGTTTTCAAGGAAAGCCTGACGGAATACGGGCTGCAATTGAAGAATGCCGGCAAGGGCTATCCGCTGTATCTCGGCATGCTGGCGATCATGATGCCGCTGGTATTTTATTTCTCCGGAAGCGAGAGCTTTCTCGAACGCTACCCGTTTTACAGGGTGGCCAAGAATGAAAGCTTGTTTCCCAATTTCTTCATCTGGGAAATCGTGTATTTCCTGCAATTTCTCGCACTGGAATTCTTCTTTCGCGGTTTTATTCTGCACGGCACCAAACAGCGTTTCGGGTTTTACGCGATTTTCGTCATGGTGATCCCGTATTGCATGATCCATTTCGGTAAACCGATGCCGGAAACCTTCGCCGCGATCATCGCCGGTGTGGTGTTGGGGTTTCTAAGCTTAAAGAGCAAAAGTATCTGGTTGGGTGTTATGATTCACTGCACTGTCGCACTGACCATGGATCTGTGCGCGCTGTATCGAAAAGGGCTTATTTCAGCATAGCGAGATGATTGGTGGACTATAAAAACGCGCGCCCGGACCGGCAAAACCGTTTGTTGCGATTATGGCCGTTGCTGTTCATTCCGGTCATCTTGAGCGGCTGTTTGTCGCCGATGGCGTTGAACCGTGCCGTGATTGCCTACGACGAAGCCGTCACCGACGCGGTGTCGCAACAGTTGCTGATCAATATCGTGCGCGCCCACCATCGCCAGCCGATTCATTTCACCGGCGTTTCCAACATTGCCGCGACTTTTAATTTCCAGGCGAGTGCGGGCGCCACGCCATCGCCGGGCGGATTGGCTGGCGCCGTGATTTCGCCGGTTTTCGGCGGCAGCGTGGCGGAAAGTCCGACCATCAGCATCGTGCCGATCGAAGGGGAAGAATTCACCAAGCGGCTGCTGGCGCCGTTTTCACAAAACAAATTGACCTTGCTATTGCGCCAGCGTTTCGATGTCGATCTGCTGCTGCGCATGATGGCGCAGGAAGCGCGCCTGCTGAATACCAAACAACCGAACGGAGTGTATCGCAACAGCCCAGCGGATAAAACCGGCTATGAAATGTTCCGCCGCATAGTACTGCATTTGTCGGCGATTCAGGATTCTAATCAGTTGTACGCCGAGCCTTTGGCGCTGACCAATACTTGGAATATCCCGGCCAACGCCATCACAGCGGATGGTTTCCAGGCGCTGCAAAAGGAATTCACCGTGCGCTATAACCCGCAAGACAATACCTACACGCTGCGCAAACAAGTGGCCGGGCCGATTCTGATCACCAATTACGATCCCAATACGCTATCCGGCGAAGAGCGCGAAAATCTGCGCCAGCAGGTAGGGGATAGCAACAGCAGCGATATCGCGTTTGACATCCGCGCCGGGCACTACGGCGGGGAATGGCCGATCAGCGGTGTGTTTCGCCTGAGAAGTTTTCATTCGATACTGGGTTTTCTCGGCAAGGCGCTCGGTGAGGAAATGGGTTATCACGTCGACAAAGATCCGCGCACGCCGCCGATTCTGGCGAACGAAAATCCCGACCTGACCATGGAATTTGTCGTGTCCAATACACCGCCGCCGGATGTCGATTTTTCCATCCGCTGGGATGGCCGCTATTACGCGGTGAATACCACGGGGCCTTATGCGCGCTGGAACCGTGACGCGTTTCAGTTATTGTTCCTGCTGTTCCAAATGACCGTGACCGACATCCCGCGCGTCGGTGTACCGAGTATTACCATCGCCAAGTAACTTGGCTAGTTTCCGCCGCTGACCGCTTGCATCATCATCCGTGTATGCCCTTATATTTGTAGGCAAATAACTACAAGAAAAATAAGCACAATGCTTATTCATTAATTACGCCAATCACTCTAGTATAAAAAACGGCAGGTAATTAAAAGATTTCCCATCGATCAATTAATTTGAAAGGAGTTATAAAATGAGCGTAAAAACACTGATGTTTTTTACCAGCATCATGATCATGATTCTTTTTTCATTGAGTGCAATAGCCGGGGAAAGCCATCTGGTGCACGCCATAAAGCACGCTGAAGCTGCGGTCGCCGCGGCTGATGGCAAAGCAGTTGCCGAACATGCCGAGAAGGCGAAAGCGCATGCCATCGATGCGAAAAATACTAAAAACTCCAAAAGCGACCCCAAACATATCGATGATGGTATTAAGTGCCTGGATGATGCGATCAAAGAAGGCAAGAGCGGCAATACTGACGCAGCCAAAAAAGCTGCCGCAGATGCTGTAAACCATTTCAAGCAAGCCGCATCCACACCCGCCGCCGCGCCAAAGCAATCGTCCTACTAGCTTCAGCACTCTAAAATACGGTGAATTACGGGTTCGCCGTATTTTTATCCAGCCATTAGTCAGGCTCTATCTGGAAAAAATCCGGACTCGATCAGCGTTCCGGCGGGTCACAGCGGCGTGTGCGGCCAAGGTTCGCTGGCATCGAGTTCGAGCAGGCGTTCCAGTGCCATTCCTTTAATGTCGGGTTCCAGTTCGTCAACAGACAATGAATCGCACGCCGGGTAACCGGTGAGTAGGCGTTGCAAACCATGCGTGCGGGAATCGAGCGTGGTGACGGGCACCGGGCCGCTGCCCGCCTGCTGCAAAGTCCGTATCAGTGCCTTGATGTCGGCTTCGTATTGCTCGCGCGCGAACACCAGCCGCACGAAACCCTCGCGATCGCCGATCAATGTTTTGTCCAATGCCGGGCGCAGACCGGCAATGTCCAGCTCCCAAACCACGGTGTTGCTATCCGGATGGCTGACAAGTACTGACTCTTCAATGTAGACATCCGGCGCATAGCCGCAATCGGCGGTCAGTACTTGGTGCGCGCCGGGATGCTTGATCGACTCGATCAATGCGAACACGTCCCAAACGATGCCGCGTTGGGCCAAATCATTACCGCCGCCCGCAAACTCGGGAACCGCTTGCAGTACCAAACACGGCGGATCGCAAAAAATGATTTCGCTGTAATAAATCTGCCAGCCGATGCGGCTGGGCAGCGTCAGCACGGGGCGGGTTTCATCGTCAGGGAAGCGGATCATGGCCGGGTTGCTTCGTTGTTTTCTTGCCGGGTTTCCGGGTTGCGGCGGGCAGCAGGCTGGTGATCGTTTGGTAACGTTCGAACAGAAACGCCACGCGCTCGGCTTCGGAGGCGAAGGATTTTTTGCCGTAAGCGGCATCGACGGCGCGGTCGAGTGTCTGATGCGCGCGCACCAGTTCCGGCGGCATCGCCAGCGGATCGTACAAGTCGGCCAGCGTGGAATTTGGAAATTGCGCGCGGGCATCGAGCACGGTTTGGGCGGCGGTTTCTATGGTTTTGCGTTGGGTATCGTTGGGTTCCGGCCACGGGAAGTTGTTGTAGACGATCCCGACGGAATAGCGATAATCACTTTTCAAACGCCCGCATACCGTGCGCATCCAGGCGTTGTGCATCGTGGAAGTGAGGATGCCGAAGTGGTAGATCGTGGCGTTGGGAACCGAATAAACGAGATTACTGACGATGATTTCTGGTTGCAAATAACCAATCGGAACATAAAGCCTGTTTTCAGAAGATACACTCGGAACGAGAAGATAAGGTTCTACAGGTTGGCGGATTTTCTGAAATAACGTCGGGGTTGCGGCATCTTTTTGGGTCTGAGCATCTTTGCTTGCGGAGCGCATAGACTTAACGGCTTCGACACGTTGCATTACGTGCGGCATGGTGCGCAGTTCACTGGGCGATACGCCAACCAGCCATAAGCACCAGCGTGGAATATTGTTGATAAATTCATCGGCTCCAAGAAACGGGCGAATGAATTTCTCGGCCTGGGGTTCAACTTCTAATAGCTTGTGCTTTTCTTCATCGCTTAATAGCAAATTGCCACCATCGGCAGGTTTGCTGCCATTAATCATCTTGGGCACATCGCAAATTGGATGGGTACGGTTTTCCAGCACCGCATTGGCGGCATCGACCAAATAGGGGTTAATGTTTTTGGCAGCTACGGCATGTGGTTCACCCTGAATGTCGGCATACTCAAAAATGGTTTTCTGCGTTGTTTCTTGCAAACCGAAACCGATGATGACGCAATGCACCGCCGCCTTGCCGCTGGCTTCGCTGCTCCATTGAAAGGTGCGGTGGGCGAAATGCAGATGCACACCGTGGCGCAGTAAATCCGGCCACAATACGCCAACCTGTTCGCCCTGCGTGATCGAGTTGGTCGACACGAACGCGACCAGGATCGCCGGATGGGCGGCGATAAAGTCAGTGGCTTTGCGGTACCAGCAAGCCACATAATCGAGCAATCCGGCATTCTTGGTGTCGTGGAAAATCGCGGCGACATCGGCGCGTTGCGCGTCGTTTAAGTAAGTTTTCCCAATGAACGGTGGATTGCCCATCACAACATCGCATTCATTTGCCGCGATGACGCTGTTCCAATCGAGCCGCAGCGCGTTGCCGTGCACGATATGCGCGGATTTTTTCAACGGAAGGCGGATGAAGTTTTTGCCGAATTCTTCCGACACCTGCGCGTTCATTTGGTGGTCGGTCAGCCACAATGCGACTTGTGCAATTTGTGCTGGAAATTCCTCGATTTCGATGCCATGAAATTGATCAACATTGACCTGAACAATATTGGATATATCCAGTACTAATTGTCCGCTATCGTAGAGCATGCGCAGCACTTCCAGTTCCAGCTTGCGCAGTTCGCGGTACGCGATCACCAGGAAATTGCCGCAGCCGCATGCCGGGTCAAGAAATTTCAGCCCGGCGAGCTTGGCGTGGAAGGCTTGCAGGTTTTGCGTGCGGCTTTTAACGGTGTGGCGGATTTTGTCGAACTCAGCACGCAATTCGTCGAGGAACAGCGGGCCGATGAGTTTCAGGATGTTTTCCTCGGTGGTGTAGTGCGCGCCGAGGTTGCGCCGCGCGTTCGGCGTTTCGTCCATGATGTTCTGGAACAGCGAGCCGAAAATCGCCGGGGAAATGCCGCTCCAGTCGATGGCGCAGCAGTACAGCAGCGCGGCGCGCATGTCGCGGTCGAAACTGGCGAATGGCAGGCGTTCCTCGAAAAGTTTGCCATTGATGTACGGAAACCGGCTCAGCGTGTCGTCGAGGTTTTTCAGCCGCGCGGTTTCCGGTGTGTTGAGCACGTCGAACAGTTGCGCCAGTTGCGGCGCGAGATCGCTACCGTCCTCGCGCGTTTGCTGCTCGATGAATTCAGTGAACTGGGTGCGCTCAAAAATGCCGGTGTCCTCGGCGAACAGGCAAAACAGCAGGCGCACCAGATAGACTTCGAGCGCGTGGCCGGTGTAGCCGATCTGCTTTAGGCGGTCGTGCAAGCGCGCCATGCGCTGCACCGCTTTGGCGTTGACCGGGCTTTGCGGCGAGATTTTCTGCGGCTGATAACCGGCGATGAACCAGAACAGTTTGACGTTTTTGTACAGTTCTTTCAGCAGGAATTCGGTCTGCGTGCCTTCGATCATGTCGTACAGGCGGAAGCGCGCAAAGTCGCTGACCAGCACGAAACGCGGCAGCTCATGTTCCTTCAGTCCGGGGAAATAATCGATGGCTTGCTGGTAAGCGCGATCCAGATCTTTACCGCGCGATTTGTGCTCGATCAGCAGGTTCCCTTTCCACAGCCAGTCGATATAGCCGTCGCGGTCGCCGAGTTTTTTGACTTTCTGCTCGAAACTGCCGATGCGCCGCTGGTTGATGCCGAACACGTTGAAAAAGTCGATCCAGAACGGCTTGGCATCGGCGTCTTCCGATTCCGCTTTGGCCCAGTCGCGCGAAAACGCCAGCGCGCGGTCTTTGATTTCGTTCCAGGCTAGGGCCATGCAGTCTCCGGTTTATTCTTAGGAAGCTCTGAAAAACTACTGCGCTCGATCATGCTGTGTTGAAATCAGACTCAAAATGCTCATTGACAGCTTGTAAACTGCGCTTTTTCATCTGATTTCGTCTTGCCTGACCGTCGCTCGCTACCTTTTTCAGAGCTTCCTTATTTATTTTGGCCCGCCCGATTCTACGTGATCGCGCCGGGAAACGCCAAGGATCGCCTGTGGTATGATTTTCCGTCATCAGAGGAGAAAAATATGCGTGCTGTATTTTTGGATTTTGGTTCGGTCACTCGCGGCGATATGGATTGCGCCGCGCTGGAGCAGGCGATTGCGCCGTGGCAGTTTTATCACGATTCTTCCGAGGCGGAAGTGGCGGAGCGCATCCGCGGTGCCGAGGTGATCGTCAGCAACAAGGTGTTTGTCGGCCGTGACGCGATTGCAGCGGCTAAGCAACTCAAGCTGATTTGCGTGGCGGCGACCGGGTACAACAATGTCGACCTGGCCGCCGCAGCTGAACACAATGTTCCGGTGTGCAACGTGCGCGGCTACGCCACACCGTCGGTGGTCGAGCATGTGTTCATGCTGATGCTGAATCTGGCGCGGCAGTTTTCCGGTTATCAGGCGCTGGTGAAGCGCGGCGGCTGGCAAGAGAGCCAGTTTTTCTGTCCGCTCGATTTTTCGGTCATCGAATTATCCGGTAAAACGCTCGGTATCCTCGGTCACGGCGAACTCGGGCATGCCGTGGCGCACGTCGCGCGGGCATTCGGCATGCAGGTGCTGATTGCGGAGCACAAAAACCAACCGCTGCGTACCGGTAGAACCGCTTTCGACGACGTGTTGCGGCAGGCGGATTTCGTCACGCTGCATTGCCCGTTGTCAGCGGAAACGCAGCATTTGATGAGTCAACGTGAATTTGAATTGATGAAGCCGACGGCGTATCTGATCAACACTGCGCGCGGCGGGCTGGTGAACGAAGCCGATTTGTTACAGAGTTTATCCAGTGGACAGATCGCCGGCGCGGCCATCGACGTGATCCAGGGCGAACCGCCCGGTCCGGATAATCCGATCCTGCGCGAATTGCCGCCGAACTTGATCGTCACGCCGCACATCGCCTGGGCCAGCCGCGAATCCAGACAGCGTTTGCTGGATCAACTGGCGGGCAATATCGATAATTTTTTTCAACATCAGCCCTTTAATCAGATTACCGATGCGTTGAGCTGATAGGGGATTGGTTCAAAATACTGGAGTCATCTTATGCAGCCATGGATTTTTCTTGCCGTCGCCATCGTCAGCGAAGTGATTGCGACATCGTTTCTGAAAGCGGCCGAGGGGTTTACCCGTTTGTGGCCGTCGCTGATCGTCGTTATCGGTTATTTACTGGCTTTTTATTTGCTGTCGCTGACGCTGAAAACCATCCCGGTCGGTGTGGCGTATGCGATCTGGTCGGGTGTGGGGATCGTGTTGATTGCGCTGAGCGGCTGGCTGTTCCTCGGGCAGTCCCTGGATATGCCAGCCGTGATCGGTTTGTCTTTGATTATCGCGGGTGTTGCCGTGATCAATGTGTTTTCCCGCACGGTTACACATTGATACATCGTCACACCTTACCCAGATCGGTTAGAAATTGATCCAGGATTTCTTTCTTGGCGTGCGGCATTACGACGACATGCGCGTAAGGCGTGAGCTGGCCGCCACTATCCAGCCGCATGGTCGCTAGTGAGTAGCGGTTCACTACGGCTTCGCTGGGTTTCCTGAAATAAACGATGTTCGAGCGGCCGTTCGCCCTGATCGCTTGCAAGTGTGGATAGTGATTGGTCATTTCTTTCAGCAGATACGCGGCGTTGTCCAGGATCGCTTTTGCGTCTGCGGTTTGCTGCGCAAAGGCGGATTCCGTGCTGAAGAAATAAAACTCGGCCGGTTTGACGGCATCGCGCGAGCAGGTGATCGTGCCGGGCACTTGATGGACGTATTCCGGGTCGTGAATTTTGCTGAAGGGCGCCAGGAACGCTTCAAAGTTCGTCCGTGGGGTGATGAATAATCCGGCGGGCGAAGGAAAGCCGAAGAATTTATGGCACGAGACGGCGATCGAGTCGTAGCGTTGGCGTTTTTTTCCGGTTACCGGATCGGCTGCTTCGTGTAACAGTTCGGCAGCAAAGTTCGTGTGCGGCAAATAACCGCCAAACAACGCGGCGTCGAGGTGCAAATATGATTCCCGCCCTTTGAGTTTGGCCTGAATCTCGTCGACCGAATCGATCGCGCCTTTGAACGTGGTGCCGATGGTCGCAACGACCAGCGCGGGGTGATTGGGATTGGCATTCAGTTGCCGCTCCAGGTCATCGGCATCCATGCCGCCGTCGGGCTTCGTGCCGACCACCACCCAGTCGAGATGCAATAAATCGCGCAGAATCTGGATCGAGTAATGCGCTTCTTGCGTGAAATAGATTTTCGGCATGACGCCGGTGCGGCTGTGCAGGATCGTGCGCCCCATGTAGAGTCCGTGCATATTGCTGTCGGTGCCGCTGTTGCTGAGAAACCCCCAGATATTGCCGGGCGAAAATCCATAAATCGCGCCGAAGCGGTCAATCAACTCGCGTTCGAACGGATGGCAGTTGAATGGGATATGACTTTGATCGTACGGATTGCCGACATTATTGAACGCAAACCGGTTAAAACCGGCGCGCGCAAGCTCATTGCGCCAGTCGAGGAATGTATCCGGCAGGGTCGTCATATTGATCGGATAACCGAGCAATTTGTCTTTTTGCCGTGCAAGATTCTGTAGCGCATTTAAATCAGCAGGCGCTTTGGGTTGTGATTGACGATGCGCCAGCGGTTGCGCCGCTAGCGCGTGGGGTGAGCATACAGCCACTAGGGCCGTTGCGCCAGTCATGCTCAGAAATTGGCGCCGGTTCATTAACATGATCATAGCCTCCTGAACGATACACTCCTTAGATGCTTGGCCGCGTGCAAGGTTTCTTCATGATCTTGCGCCCGGGTTGCCTTGAATTGGTGGTGGAACATCGCTATCTTAGTGCTTTTTTCTGTTGCCGGTAACGGTTGTAAGTATGAATAAAGCATTTACCAAGGAAAACGAAGACGACGACGAACCCGACGATACGCCGAAATTACCGCAGGGCGTAAAAAACTATATTACGCCAGCGGGATATCAGCGCTTGAAAGACGAGTTCGATCAATTGTGGAAGGTGGAACGCCCCGAGCTGGTTAAAACCATTACCTGGGCGGCATCCAACGGCGATCGCTCGGAAAACGGCGATTACATCTACGGCAAGCGGCGCTTGCGCGAAATCGACCGGCGTTTGCGTTTCTTATCGAAACGCCTGGATAACGCCGAAGTGGTCGATCCCGCGCAGCGCGGCGAATGCGACCAGGTGTTTTTCGGCGCCACGGTAACGGTGTGCAATGCGCAAGGTGAGGAACACACCTATAGCATCGTCGGCATGGACGAAGCCGACCCCGGACGCGGGCGCATCAGCTGGATTTCACCGCTGGCCAAAGCGCTGCTCAAAGCACGTGAGGGCGACGTGGTGAAGCTGCACACGCCGGGTGGTTTGGAAGAGCTGGAAGTGGTGGAGATCCGCTATGAGGCGTTGTGATGCTGATTTTTTTCAACTGGGTAGAATGTCGCCGTCGACATAAAACCACTGCCCATCTTCCCGCGCAAACCGGCTGATTTCGTGCAAGCGGTAAGCGCGGCCGTTGATTTTGTAACGCGCGGCGAATTCCACAATTGCCTGATCAGTAGCGGTTTGCTCATGGCGTTTTACGGTCAGTCCGATCCATTGTTGCGCCGGTTGTCCGGTTAATTCTAGCGCGGCCGGGCGTGTATCGGGATGCCAGGTGGCCAACAGATAATTTGCACTTTTCAGCGTATACGCGGTGTAGCGCGAGCGCATCAGGTTTTCTGCGGTAGTAGCGGTTTCGCCCTGATCCAGATAGCGGCCGCAGCAGTCTTCGTAATGCTGGGCACTGCCGCATGGGCAAGGCGATGATTTCAAATGAGCAGTTGGGGTATTCATATACAATGCGGTTTGTTCGCCGTGTAATTTATCATAGTCTGCATGAATACCGCGTTGACCCCAACAATGAATCCAGCAAATATGCCGCCGCGACGGATCGCGCATCTGGATATGGATGCGTTTTATGCTTCGGTCGAGCTGCTGCGTTATCCCGAATTGCGTGGTTTGCCGGTGGTGATCGGCGGGCGGGATGAGCATCAGCCGGTGATGCAGGCGGACGGTAAGCGGCATTTTTACCGTTTGCGCGATTACGCCGGGCGCGGGGTCATTACCACCGCGACGTATGAAGCGCGCGCACTCGGTGTGCATTCTGCCATGGGGGTGATGAAAGCCGCGCAACTGGCGCCGGATGCGATTCTGTTGCCGGTGGATTTCGCTATTTACCGGCATTATTCGCGGCTGTTCAAAGCTGCTGTCGCCGGTATTGCTTCGCACATTGAAGATTCCGGCATCGATGAAATCTACATCGATTTGACTGAGTTGCCGGACGAGACACTGCCGCTGGCGCGGCGCATCAAGCAGGCGGTAAAGGATGCTACCGGGCTTTCTTGTTCGATCGGCATTACGCCGAACAAGTTGCTGGCGAAAATCTGCTCCGATCTGGAGAAACCGGACGGATTGACCATCCTGGGTATGGCCGATATTCCGCAGCGCATTTGGCCGCTTCCAGTGCGGAAAATCAACGGTATCGGTCCCAAGGCTGCCAACAAGCTGGCCTCATTGGGTATCACCACGATTGCCGAACTGGCGCAGGCTGAGCTGAGTTTTCTGCAGATGCATTTCGGGCGCAGTTACTCGGTTTGGCTGTATGAAGTATCGCGCGGTATCGACACACGGCCGGTTATTATCAACGCGGAACCCAAATCAATCAGCCGCGAAACCACGTTTGAACGCGATCTGCATCCGCGCCGTGATCGCCCGGATTTGTCCGAGGCGTTTACTGCGCTGTGCGTGCAAGTAGCTGATGATTTGAAGCGCAAGGGCTATGCCGGGCGCACCATCGGCATCAAATTGCGCTTCGAGGATTTCCGCACCGTCACGCGTGATTTTTCACTGTCCGCGCATACGGCCGATGCGGTTGTGATTCGCCGCGCCGCGGGGGAGTGCTTACGCCGGGTGCCATTGCAAAAGAAGATCCGCTTGCTGGGCGTGAGGGTCAGCGCGCTTTGTGCCGCGGCTGCGGTACCGGCAGCCGAGGCTTCCCGGCAACAGGAATTACCGCTGGTGCTGTAATGCCATTGTCATACCGGTTTACTTTCATATGCGATAAATATCTAGTAACCGGCTTTATTTTTCATTTTGATTTTTAATGACTCTTATACACTGCCAGGGTAGTGCTCGCTGGTATCATTCATTGCACCATCACGAAAATTTTAATAAGGAATTGATCAATGGTTGACCGCACAAATCTGTACCGGATAGCGCCTTTCGGCGCGTACGTTTTTTTCATGATATTGGAAGATGTGTTATTGAAGTTCGGTTGGGAGCCGAGTGAATTGCGCATGCTCTACGCGGTGAAAATAACCATTGTCGCCGGTATGCTGTGGGCGATGCGAAGCGCATACAGTGAATTACGCTGGCCGGGCGGCGCGGGTTTGCGCATTTGGTTTTCCGCTCTGGTTGCCGGTACCGTAGTATTTATCGCGTGGATTAATCTGACGGCGGATTGGATGGTGATGGGCGAGGCCGTGGGTTTCGATCCGCGTGAGAACGGTGAGATCGACTGGTTTTTGGTGACGGTGCGAATTATCGGTGCGGCGCTGGTAGTGCCGGTAATGGAAGAATTATTCTGGCGGTCGTTTCTGATGCGCTGGATCGAGCATCCCAATTTTCTGGCGGTTAATCCGGCGCAGATAGGAATTAAAGCGCTCGGCATCAGTGCGGTCTTGTTTGCGTTGGCACACAGCTTATGGTTTGCCGGATTGTTTGCCGGTATGGTTTACGGTCTGTTGTATATGCGCAGCAAAACCTTATGGCTGCCGATTCTGGCGCACGCGGTTACCAACGGGATACTGGGCGTGTGGATTGTGGCGACGGGCAACTGGGGTTTTTGGTAGAAGAAAAGCCGGTGAGAAAAAAATTCTCACCGGCTTTTTAAATGATGTTTTCGGGATGCTCGACAATTTCTTGATAAATCAGGTGGCGTAACGCGAATACTTGATCCGGCTTGATACCGGTATATTCAACACCGGAGCAGATTATTTTCTGATTTTTCTTTGTACTTTGCTTGGCGGACCGGATGACAGCCTTGATGAACAATGGTATCTCCCGGTCATGTACTGAAATCACAAAAGATAGTGTAACTACTGAACCTAGTGTGCCCAAAGGGAGGTGAGAAGTGATACCGGCGCCGCAGATACTAAGATCGCTGATGGTGATCGGAATTGCTTTCTCAGCCACGGTTGCTTGGAGATTGCACTTAATTCTCCGTGACTTGCGGATGCTTTGATCTTGTATATCTTTGGGGAAAGACAAATGCAGGTATTTAAAAGGCACTTTGATGATTTTGTCGACAAAAACGGTGAATTTGTAGGCATACTGCCCCGTGATCAAACGCACATGAATTTGATCGCCTTCAATAAAGGGTTCGCCGATTAACTGATCGGATGCCGGCATAGAGACAATCAAGGTGCTGTCTTGCACATAGCCGATCATGGAAGTTGCGTACGAGTTGCTCTCACCGGAATTTTTTGCATATGTGGCTAAAGTAAGATGCATTTTGTGACCTACTTTAAGGTGCATATCTTTAAAGTTGATTTTTTCCGGTTGATTCGTAGTGATTCCTGTCTGTTCTTGGTCTTGTTTTTGAATGCGGAAAATCGGCGGCTCTTCCAGTTGTTTCAACTCATCTTCGGTTTTAAAGATGTAATCGCGTTTTTGTATGGGTATCAATTCCATGATCGCATACTCAAAGTTAATAATATTAGCTATAAAGAATGTTAATCGGTTGTTAACTATTATTGGAGCCGCTTTTAGCGGAATGGTTATTTCAAAACTTTAACTATAGTAGATATATTGAATGATTAAGATTTGTAAGAATCTATGAAAATTCTTCTTGAGAGTTGTAGGAAAAATTAAAGTCCGGGTATATATTTCCGCTGATATTTTAGTTTTAGCAGCGGGTAAAAATATCGATCGAAATTACACAATTCATTTGTGTTGTATTTTTTCTGACAGGTCAAATATCCCGATTGCCTTACATTGACCCTTCAAGCGGTTCAGTGTTAGAGTTCAGTCCATATGCAGATTATGGTTTTTGTATTCTGTTATTTGTATCTTTTTTATAGCTTTTTAAGGAGGAGGGGGGGATGATATATAAAACGATCTACAAAAACCAAATGACTCATGCTGTGGCGGGTGGGTTGCTGCTTGGCATGAGTTCATTTGGTATTGAAGCTAACACCAACAGTGTGATGGGAAATATCGAAAGCAGCAGTAACGCTTTTATGAATGCCATAAAAAACAGCGGTATCAGATTCGGCGGCTGGGTTCATGGCGGAGCGACATTCAATCCCTATCAAACGGACGGTTTTAACGGTCCGGTGACATTTGCCGATCAAGCAAACAGAGTGCAAATGAATCAGTTGAATTTCTTTCTGGAGCGTGCGGTCAGGACAGAAGGAAAAGATTGGGACATCGGTTTTCGTGCCGATTTTATGTTTGGAACGGATGCAATCTTTACCCAAGCCTATGGCAATCCTCCATTCGATATAAACGATGGCAGGCCATTAGCCGATCGGGGTAACTGGGATCTGGGAATATGCTGTAGCTCCTTGCGTACTTATGGCATTGCAATTCCTCAAGCGTATGCCGAAGTCTATGCGCCTGTCGGTAACGGACTGAATATCAAAGTAGGGCATTTTTATACGCCTATCGGATATGAAACGGTGCCAGCGCCAAACAACTTTTTTTATACGCATGCTTATACTATGCAATATGGTGAGCCTTTCACGCATATGGGTGTGCTCAGCAACTATACCATTAATAAAAATTTTACTGCGATGGCAGGTGCGATCGGCGGCAGCGGCACAGGCGGCTGGGATGGTAATTTTGACAAGCAGATGGAGAATTGGGGCGGTATCGGTGGCGTAACCTGGACCAGTGACGATCGCAAAACTTCTTTCAATGTCAGTGGTACTGGCAGTACAACTTCTACACGCAACAGCAGTTTCTGGGGGATGTACAGTATAGTCCTGAAGCATATGCTGACGGACAAGACGCATTTAGTCGTGCAGCATGACCATGGATTTGCTGATAATGTGCTGCTGGCTAACCTCAAGTACGGCGGTGTAGTCAAAGATGCGGAATGGTACGGCGTTAATATGCATCTTTATTACGATTTAACACCGGATTTGTCGATCGGTGCACGTGGTGAATGGTTTCGCGACCGGGATGGTTTCCGGGTTATTGCCCCAGGACGGGTGGGATTGGCGACCAATCACCTTGGTAACAGCTATGCATTAGGGGGCGGGACTCAACTGGCAATCAGTACGCCAGCCGATTATTATGCGGTTACCGTCGGTGCAAATTGGAAAGCAGCCAAAACACTGAATCTTCAATGGAAAGGGTTAAAGAATCTGAATATTCGTCCCAATTTCCGCTATGACCGGGCGGAATCGCTGCATACGGCAACGTACAGGCCATTTGGCGGAAATAAGGATCAATTTTTATTTTCACTGGATGCCATCTTGCCTTTCTGAGGAATGGAAATATGATGCATGAATTGATTAGTAAAACAAAAATGCGCCTGTAGGCGCATTTTTTTTATTCTGCATCTTCCGGCTTATCGTAATACTGCAATTCCTGTAATAAACGATCCATATCATCCGGAATAGTACTTTCCCACTGTACGATCTCTCCGCTATACGGGTGTGTCAACACAAGCCGCGCGGCATGCAGCGCCTGCCTGGGGAAACTCATTAAGATTTGCCCGATTGCTGGATTGGTATTTTTGGGTTTGCCGCTATAAACCGGATCGCCTGCCAGCGGATATCCAATAGACTGCATATGCACGCGTATTTGATGCGTGCGGCCTGTTTCGAGACTGCATTGAAGCAGCGTGCAACCGGTAAAGTTTTCGATCACCCGGTAGTGCGTGCATGCCGGTTTCCCTTTGGCTGTGACCGCCATTTTGGTGCGGTGAACCGGGTGGCGGCCTATGGGCGCGTCGACGCTGCCGGCTTGTTTAACTTCTCCCAACACTAACGCCAGATAATCGCGCTTCACCGTGCGCTGCTGCAATTGACGCACGAGACTGGTTTGCGCCTCGAGCGTTTTGGCAACAACCAATAATCCGCTGGTGTCTTTGTCCAGACGATGAACGATACCGGCGCGCGGCACTTTCTCCAATTGCGGCGCATGATGCAGGAGCGCATTTAGCAAAGTACCTTGCCAGTTGCCATTTCCCGGGTGGGTGACCAGACCGGCGGGCTTGTTGATCACGATGAGCGTTTCATCCTCATAGTGGATCGGCAGGCTGATCGCTTCGGCAGCGTGCTTGGATTCGGCGGGATTGTCTTGCGGCGTGATCAGTACTTGTTCGTTTCCCCACACTTTCTGTTTGACGCTGGTTTTCCGGCCGTCCAGCTTGATCCGATCCTCGCTGATCCAAGCTTGCAGCCGGTTACGCGACCAACTGGGTAGCAGCTTTGCCAGAACCTGATCCAGACGTTGCCCGGCATAATCGGAAGGAATTGTCAGCGCAATGGTATCCGGCACCGATTCATGGCATGCGGATGGCTTTGCGCTATAATCCCCGGATGTATCTTTGTTTTTAACGGAATTCATCATGTTGCGTATTTTAGCTTTTATTCTGCTGTTAACGTTATCCGCCTGTAAATTGTTGCCGGAAGGGTTGTTGTCGGAACGCACGGAAGATCAGCAGGATTGGTCGGCCAATAAGTTTTATTCGGAAGCAAAAGATAAGCTGAATGAGGGCAATTATTCCGCGGCTATCAAATTGTATGAATCGCTGGAAGCGCGTTATCCCTATGGCCGGATAGCGCAGCAGGCGCAGCTTGAAATTGCCTATGCGCATTATAAAAATGATGAACCGGCTTCGGCAATCGCGGCGGCAGACCGGTTTATCAAATTGCATCCCAATCACTCGAACGTGGATTATGCTTATTACATCAAAGCACTGGCGGGTTTTAACGATAACTGGGGCATGATGGGTGCATTGATGCGGGGACCGCTGAAGCAGGACATGAGCGAGCGTGATTCAAGAGCGTCGTATGAATCGTTTGAAAATTTCAAGGAACTGGTATCGCGTTTCCCGGATAGCAAATATACGCCCGATGCCAGGCAACGGATGGCCTACCTGCTGAACTCCATCGCCATGAATGAGGTTCATGTGGCACGTTATTATATGAAGCGCAAAGCGTACATTGCCGCAGCCAACCGGGCGCAAAATGTGGTGAAGGAATATCCCCGCACACCGGCTACCGAAGAGGCTTTGTATATCATGATCAGAGCCTATGACGCACTGCAAATGCATGACTTGCGCGACGATGCGGAACGCGTGATGCGGTTGAATTTCCGGAACAGCTACTATCTGGCCGAATTGCCCGAGGTGGGCGGGAAAAAATGGTGGGAGTTCTGGAAAAACTGATGTCTGGTCATCATGCCCGGGTTATTTCCCGATAATCTCACAAGTGGACGGCAAGCACATCGCATTGCGCGTGGTATAAAATTTCCTTGGCCGTTGAGCCCATCAGTACGGCCAGTCCATGACGGCCATGAGAGCCGGTGACGATCAGATCGATATGTTCTTGCGCGGCCAGCCGGATGATTTCCTGCTGCGGCTCGCCCCAGATCAACCAGCGCCTTGCCGGTGCGATACCCAGTTGATCGCTGATTTGGATCAATTTGTTTTTTTCTGCTTCCAAAAGCTCATCCGGTGACTTTTCATGAAGTGGAATCACCGTTCCGTAAGGGGTGCCGGGCATCGGGATGTTGTCCAATACGTGAACGATGTGGAGCTGGGCATTGAACTGCTCCGCCAGCGATTGCGCTTTTTGTCCGACATAATGACCTTGATCGGAAAAATCGATCGCGAGCAGAATATTTTGATAGTGCGTCATGTTGAGTTTTTACTTATTGAATGGGTATGAAAGTGGAAAAGCGCATTCTAAAACAGGTGGGCACTTTATCATACTCACGATGCCGTGAGCGGCCATGGTTGAAGGCTTTACCGTCATCAATCGTGGTTGCGGCGCAGATAAGCGGCCAGAAAATCGCTGACACGCTGCTCGTATTCCCGGCCGGCGTAGCTGTGCATATTGAAATGCCATGCACCGGGGACGATCCAGAGTTCTTTAGGAAATCTCGCTGCGGCGTACAGGCGTTCGGTTTCCGCTTGCGTGGTGTGCGCATCGCGCGTGCCGGAAATAAACAACACGGGCGAATTCAAATCATTGATCCGCGTAATCGGACTCAACTGCTCCGGCGCGGTGTCCAGATAAAAAGACAGCTGCCACAGCACGAGCGGCAGCAGGATCGATCCGTGCTCGCCAAAATGCAGTTTTAACCGGTTATTGACGGCTTCTTCAATCGTGGGATGCAGTGACTCCAGAATGACGGCATCCAGTTTCAGATTCCGTTTGGCAAGCACAATTGCAGCGGCGCCCAAGGAAGCGCCGATGGCGCCGATTCGTTCGGACGGGAAAGTTGTACGCAGATAGGCAACCGATGCTTCGACATTTTCCGATTCGCGCAAGCCGAATGTAATGTTATCGCCAGGAGTTTCGCCATGCGCTTGCAGATCGATAAATAAAACACTATATCCTTGATCTTTCAGAAAGCGCGCCCGGCTCAGCATTTCCAGCCGGTTGCTGCGCATCGAATGCACCAGCAGCACCGCGCCGCCACCGGGTTTGCCGCGAACCAGCCAGCCATGTACGGCGGATCCGTCCGCTGCGGGAATTTCTACCGGCTCAACCGGAAAATCTGCAGACAGGGTGCCGACTGCGGTGGATGCCGGCGCGGTCAGGAGAGGGCCGGTGGCGAATAGTGCAAGTGTGATTCCGGCGATAGCGGCCAGAACCGGAAAAAGTGTTTTGTGTTGCATAAATGCTAAATAGTGGTGATTGCTTTCGATGGAGTTGACAGAGGTGATAATGAACTCATTTAATTAATGATAAACAAACTAATAGAGTGATAATTCTCAAATTTTACTTTCAGATCACTGCATGATGATAATGAAAGTTAAAAGTAAATTAATTTAGTGACCGGTTTTTCGGTATTAAATTGTCAGATTGAATTTTCATTTTTTGAATACACTGCATGCAGATGTAGGAAAAGTGGTAAAGAAAGCGTTAGCTTGCTGCAATGGCAGCTTCGCTTTTACTGCCGAAGCGCCGCAGGCGTTATCGTAGAACCCATTAATCTTGTACATTAAACTGCAATGACTGGATAGGACTGGTACATTATCATGATTACTAAAGAGCACAAAGAATTTCAAGAAAGAATGCGTTCGCTGTTAGCGGCATTTGCGCAAGAATTACCGCAGCGCATTGGTGAGATTGAGTCGCTATGGAGTAGGCTGCGAGCTGGGTGGGACACCAAGGCTTTGCAGGAAATGCATCGTTCCGTGCATCATTTAGTGAGTAATGGCAAGACCTTTGGCTATCCGGAACTTAGTGTCGAAGCGCGTGCATTGGAGCAAATTCTGAAGCGCATGCTGGTGGAAACGATTCCGGCGGATGATGCGCTGGCAAATCACATTTTGCAGCAGATCGATGCTTTGAAACGCTTTTCAAATGAACAGAGTTCCTCGTCTGCGGACAATGCTGCTGTTACGCATGACGAAAACACATTTTTGCCGGATGCACCGGCTTCCAATCTGATCTTTGTCGTGGAAGCCGATATCGAAGCCGCGCAGGAGCTTGCGCTGCAACTGCGCTATTACGGTTATGAAGTGGAAGTATTCAATCATTTGGATAAATTCCGTGCCGCGATCCAGCAACGGCCACATGCCATTGTCCTGATGGACATCGAGTTTCCGGAAGACGAAATGGGCGGTATTCTGATCATGGAACAGATTCAGAAAGAATTGGTTTGCCCGGCCCGGGTGATTTTTATCTCGACGCACGACGATATGGCATACCGGCTGGGTGCGGTGCGCACCGGCGGGGTGGCGTATTTCACTAAACCGATCAACTCCAGTGAACTGATCGATCAACTGGATTTGATTACCGCTTCGCAAATTCAGGATCCGTTCCGGGTGCTGATCGTGGACGATAGTCCAACGATATTGTCGTACCATGCCACGATCCTCGAGCAGGCCGGGATGCTGGTCAAAACCGTGGCGGAACCGATGAATCTGTTGCGCGCGTTGAACGATTTTAATCCCGATCTGATTCTGATGGATTTGTATATGCCAGGTTGCAATGGTGTTGAATTGGCGCGAGTGATCCGGCAGATCGACGGCTTCCTGAGCACGCCGATTGTTTATCTATCTTCCGAGAATGACTTCAACACGCAAGCGGAAGCCATGAGTTTGTGCGGCGACGATTTTCTGGTCAAGCCGATAGACGCCGCGCATTTGGTTTCGGCGGTGACGATGCGCGCCACGCGCGCGCGTTTTTTGCGTTCGCTGATGATCCATGACGGCTTAACCGGTCTGCTCAATCACACCGCCATCAAGGAAGAACTGGCGCGCGAGGTGATCCGCTCGAGCCGGTTGAATTCACCGCTATCGCTAGCGATGGTGGATATCGATTTCTTCAAGAAAGTTAATGATACCTACGGCCATGCCGCAGGCGATCGCGTGCTGAAGAGTCTGGCGCGGTTGCTGAAGCAGCGGCTGCGTGAAACGGACATCGTCGGACGTTACGGCGGGGAAGAATTCGCCGTGATCATGAACGATACCGATGCGGCATCGGCGGCCAAAGTCATCGATGAGATCCGCACAGTTTTCTCGCGCTTGCTGCACCTGAGCCACGATAAGGAGTTTTCGGTCAATTTCAGTTGCGGGATTGCCGATCTCGCGCATTTTTCCGACGCCGTGAGCTTGAGCGAAGCGGCGGACAAAGCGCTGTATCAAGCGAAACAGCGCGGCCGCAACAAGGTGGTTGTGAATTCCGGGGACTGATCGTTCCGTCAGACATCATCGCTGCGCGTGCGTAGCAGGCGCGGCGGGTGAACATCCGAATCGAAAGCAAATTGTTGTTTACTGAAAGCCACGCGCGCTGTCACATCGGGATCGACGGTTTTGATCGCTTCGATGACCGCAACACGCGGCGCCAGACCGGCGCGATTCGCCACTTGAATGGCTAGCCCCGGGCGGGCGTTGAGTTCAATGATCATCGGCCCTTGGTCTCTGTCCAACACCAGATCGGCACCCAAATACCCCAAGCCGGTCATCTCATAGCAAGCGGCTGCCAATTGCAGCAGCTTATCCCAATGCGGCACGATTAATTCGGCAAAAGTTTTGCGCGTATCCGGATGCTGTGTGACGGATTCCCCGTACTGCACCGCATGCAACGCACGGCCGGTGGCAATGTCGATACCGACTCCGACTGCGCCCTGATGCAAATTCGCTTTGCCGTCGGAAGCATGGGTGGTCAGCCGCAGCATCGACATGATGGGATAGCCGCGCAAGACGATGATGCGGATATCGGGAATGCCTTCGTAGCTGAAGTCGGAGAAAACCGGGTCGAGCTGGATCAGCGATTCGATCATCACGGTATCGGGTTTGCCGCCCAAGCTATGCAACCCGCTCAAAATGTCCGACACATGGCGTTCGATATCCTCCAGCTGCATCGCGTCGCCGCTGGGTTTGAAGTACAAATTATGATCATGCTCGGTGATCACCAGAATACCCTTGCCGCCGCTGCCCTTGACCGGTTTGATAACGAACTGATCGTAGGGCCGGAGGACTTCTTTCAGCAACCGGACGTCGTGCTGATACTGCACGGTGCCGAGCAGTTTGGGCACGGTGATTCCGGCTTTTTGCGCCAGCAGCTTGGTTTTTAACTTGTCATCGACCAGCGGGTATAAATGACGCGGGTTGTAGCGTGAAATCAAACCAAAATTTCTTTGGTTCATGCCGATGATGCCGAAACTGCGCAGTTTCTTAACGCTTGCCAGCAACATTGCGTCGTTCCAAGGCGTGAAAGCGGTACAGCTCGGATAAGCGGTAACCGGTATATTGTCCGAGGATCAGGATGAGTGCCAGATTGACCAGCATCAGCTCGGGAAAATTGAATGTTAAATACTCAATTGTCCGGTTGGTCATGAAGATATACGCGATTACCGCCGTCAGCAAGCTGCCGCCGCCTTGAATGAACACTTCCCGCGGCCCGTCTTCTTCCCACAGCACCGACATGCGTTCAATGGTCCAGGACAGAATGATCATCGGGAAGAAAGTGACCGTTATGGCCTGGTCAATTCCGAGTTTGTTACTGATGATGCTGATGCTTGCCATGATGACGATCACCACGATGATCACTGCGGAAATGCGCGCGACAAACAATAGATTCAAGCGCGACAAGTAAGACCGGATCAATAATCCCGTGCCCACCACGGTGAGAAAAATGAGAATGCCGGTGAGCAGCGTGGTTTGGATCAGCGCCAAGGCAATCAGGATCGGCATGAACGTGCCGGACGTGCGGATGCCGATCAACAAACGCATGATCACCACAATCAATGCGCCGATCGGCAACAGCAAAATCATTTTGAACGCGTTTTGCTGTTCGATCGGCAGGCTGTAAATGGAAAAGTCGATGGTGTCGGCCTGCTTGTTCATTTGGTCATGCACGACCAGATCGCGGGTGGAATAGACATTGCGGATAATGGAAAAGGAAATTTGCGAGTTTTTACCGCCCACTACGTCGAGCAAGGACTGATCGCCGCGCTGCCAGATCAGAAACTTTTTCGGCTTACCGCTTTTGCCGGTGTTCTGGTTGAACAGCAGCCACTCGTTACCGATGTAGACTTCCACAAAGTTGCTGAGCGATTGTCTGCGCCGCCCGTCTTCCAGATACAAGCCGCGCACGATGCGCGCGCTGATGCCTTCCAGCGCCAGCAAGTTGATGATCAAGTGCGTTTTGTAATCTTCAGTGGATTGCTCATTGATCAGCAGGCTCAAGTTCTGGCTTGGCGCTTTGGAATTCAAGGTGGTAATCAGTTCGCGCGTGAAGGTTTCGGTGTTGGCGGACCGGCTGCGCACCTGATCCAGCAATGTGGTCGCCGCGGTTTTAAGCACTTCGTCGAATTCCGGTTTTTCCGGTTCCGGCGGGAGGTCTGCGGCAACGGGCGGGTGCGCGAGCCGGTCGATTTCATACATGCTCAGCCGGTAATAAGCCGTTTGCGGCCCGGATGCGGTTCTTTTGCTCCACTGCGCGCGCCGTCCGGCGGGGGAAGTCATTTCGCTGAAGCCGTAATCGGAAGAGGCGAAATCTTCTTCCATGAAAACAACCGATGGCGTCTGCGGCGGCAACGCGAAGGAAACGATGACAGGATCGCCACGTGCGACAAAATCAATACGCGCTTCGATCGTCCATAACGATTTTTTATCATCCGGCGAGAGCGGAAAACCCAGCGCGAAATGCTTGTATAAAGTCAAACCGATGCCGAATGCCAGGAGCAGAAAAACTACGCTATACAATCTCAGTTTTGCGAACATTATTTTACCGCCGCCGTCGCCGGGTTATCGCTTTTAGCCGGAGCGGGTTTTTTGCTGACATCCACGACCGCCAGATCTTGCAGCAGGTTGCGTCCGATCAGTATTTGATACTTGAAGCGGCTGCGGTTTTCCAAAGTGAAATTGATCTGCTCGTCGATATCGGCGAGCACGACGCGCATTCTCACAACCGGGCGGCGCAGTGCTTCCCTGTCGCCGAATTCCTTGACGCGCACATAACCGCGCAAACGCCGGGTCAATTCGATTTTTTCTCCGCTCTGCGGGTGGGTTAGGTTGAATTTCACGAACGGCTTGCCGTCCCGTTCAAACTCGACGATATTCAATGCATTCAGTGATGATGTTTGCGCACCGGTATCGATGCGCGCACTGAACTCCAAACCGGGCGGATCAAGATGCACGTTCTCGATAGCACCCAATATGGTTTTGGAATCCAGTTTCGTTGCTGAACCTTTCGACGATCCTTCCGCACCGGTGTTTTCGCACGCGCAGATATCCGCTGCCGGAGCATTGGCATCTTTCGCGCGGGTGGAACGCTGCTCCGGTTGATCTTTCTCCAGCGATTTTTTCAGCTCGACCAGTTCGGCAAACAGCGTAACCAGTTCGGATTCGCGCGCGCTGATGCGTGCCTCGCGCTCCGATAGCGTATCCGCTTGCGGACTACAGGCAGAAAGCATGAGGCAGGTGAGCGTCAGAATGGCGCATTTGCCAGTTGTTTCAGTAAAAAATAAAGCGATGGTTTTCATAACAGTGTCGTTTCCGGATGCTTTGTTTGCGCGGTGTTTGATTATTTGCCGGTTTTCCGCGCACTGACCGGCTTCGCCGTGGAGTTTTGCTACGCCCGCTGAGCGGACGATACGGCTGCGGCATCCGGTAATTGAGTATGGGTTATTTTAGCTGAATGGATAGCGTTTGATTTTTGTACGTGCACGCATAACGGTGAATTTCCAGGCAGTGTGACGTTACGGTGAATTGATAGCTGCCCGCTTTTTCGTTGCGGGTGTCGAACTTGAATTCAAACAACCCGTTCTGATCGCTCGGATAAGATTGATCGGCTGCGGCCGATCCGTCCGGGCGGGTCAGTTTGAAGTTGAGCAGCACATCCGGCGCGGGTTGTTCGTTGTAGTCCACACGACCGCGTAGCACAACGGTTTCGCCGATGGCGTACTGTGTTTGCGGATCGATCAGCACCGGTTGCGAAATATGTGTGGCGAAGGCTTGTCCGGTGAATCCGGTTGCGGCTATCAGCGCCGCCAGCAAAAGCAGGCGTATTGTTTTAGTCATCATGATAAAGGGTGTCAATGCAGTAATGCGTTAAATTATTGTGGCCGGAATCCGGTTCCGGAGCTGAATACTATTTCTTGGGTACAAAAAGGTCGGTGATAGTTCCTTCCGCCATCTCCGCGGCAAACAGTACGGTTTCCGATAGCGTCGGATGCGGATGGATGGTCAGGCTGAGATCTTGCATGTCCGCACCCATCTCCAGCGCCAGTACGGTTTCGGCGATCAATTCACCGGCGTTGATACCGGTCATGCCGGCACCGAGTATGCGGCGTGTGGTTTTATCCAGCAGCAGTTGCGTCAAACCTTCTTCCCGCGCCATCGAAATCGCGCGGCCGCTGGCTGCCCACGGGAAGACGGCTTTTTCGTAATCGATGCCTTGCTTGATCGCCTCTTTCTCGGTCAATCCCATCCAGGCGATTTCCGGATCGGTGTACGCGACCGACGGAATGGTGCGTGCGTCGAAAGCTACTTTATGTCCGGCGATCACTTCGGCAGCCAGCTTGCCTTCGTACGTGGCTTTATGCGCCAGCATCGGTTCACCGGCGATATCGCCGATGGCGAAGATATGCGGCAGATTGGTGCGCATCTGCTGATCCACCGTAATAAATCCGCGTTCGTTGACCTGAATGCCGATTTCCGCCGCGCCGATTGCGTGGCCGTTCGGGCGGCGTCCAACCGCCAGCAGAATGCGATCATACGTTTGCGGCTGCGGTGCTTTATCACCCTCGAAAGTAACGGTCAGCCCGGCTTCGGCGGCTTCTATTTTGGTCACTTTGGTTTTCAGATAAATCGCTTCGTAGCGTTTGCCGATACGGCGGTGCAGCGGCTTGACCAGATCCGGATCGGCACCCGGAATCAATTGATCCATCCATTCCACCACGCTGATTTTGCTGCCCAGCGAGGCATAAACTGTGGCCATTTCCAGGCCGATGATGCCGCCACCAATGATCAGCATGCGTTGCGGCACATCGTTCAGTGCCAGTGCGCCGGTGGAGTCGATCAGGCGCGGATCGTCGTACGGAAAACCGGGAATGCGCGTGACGCTGGAACCGGCGGCGATGATGCAGTGCTCGAACGAAATTGTTTTCGATCCTTCCGCCGTTTCGACCTGAATGCTGTGGTCTGTGACAAACTTTCCGTTGCCGTGCACGACTTCGACTTTGCGCTGCTTGGCAAGCGCTTTCAATCCTTTGGTCAGCTTGGCGATGACCGATTCTTTCCAGCCACGCAGCTTGTCGAGATCGACTTGCGGTTTGCCGAACACAATGCCGTGCGCTGCCGCTTCGTCTGCGTCGGTGATGACTTTTGCCGCGTGCAGCAATGCTTTCGACGGAATGCAGCCGACATTCAGACACACGCCGCCAAGTGTTGCATAACGTTCGATCAAAATGACTTTCTTGCCCAGATCGGCCGCGCGGAAAGCGGCGGTATAACCGCCCGGTCCCGCGCCGAGCACCACGACATCGGCGTGCATGTCGCTTGGTGTGATGGGTTGCGCGGATGCGGCAGGCGTTGCGGCAATGGGTGCGGATGGCGCGTTTTCCGGCGCTGCGCTTGCTGTTTGGGAACGCGTCGCTTCCGTGGATTGCGCTGCGATTGCCAGCGTCAGGATGACGGTTCCTTCCGATACCTTATCGCCCACCTTGACCTTAATGTCTTGCACTACCCCGGCTTGCGGCGCGGGCACTTCCAGCGAAGCTTTTTCGGTTTCCAGCGTGATGAGCGAAGTTTCCTTCTCAACCTTGTCACCGGGCGCAACGAGCACTTCGATGACCGGAACATCCTTGAAATCGCCGATATCGGGAATTTTTATTTCAACAACTTGCGTCATGACATCCTTTGGCTGCAATGAGCGTTGGCTTACGCGTTATCAAACCGGCGGGCAGCGGATTACTGCCGCAGCTGGCCGTCGCCCAGCACGATAAATTTCTGACTGGTCAATCCTTCCAGACCGACCGGGCCGCGCGCGTGGATTTTGTCGGTCGAAATGCCGATTTCAGCACCCAGGCCGTATTCAAATCCATCAGCAAAGCGCGTGGTGGTATTGACCATCACCGAGCTGGAATCGACTTCGCGCAGAAAACGGCGCGCGCGCGTGTAATTCTCTGTGACGATCGCGTCGGTGTGCTGCGAACCGTATTTCGTGATGTGATCGATCGCTTGGTCCAATCCGTCGACAATGCGGATGCTGAGAATCGGCGCGAGATATTCTTCGTACCAATCCTGTTCGGTGGCTTCCTTGATTTGCGCAATGATGCCGCGCGCCGCCGCATCGCCGCGCAATTCAACGCCTTTGTCGAAATAAATCTTGCTCAGTGCGGGCAGAATTTTCTCTGCGATACCTTCATGGATCAGCAACGTCTCCATCGTGTTGCAAGTGCCGTAGCGTTGCGTTTTGGCGTTATCGGCGATACGGATTGCCTTTTCGAAATCCGCCTGATCGTCGATGTAGACATGACAAACGCCGTCCAGATGCTTGATCACCGGGATGCGCGCCTCGTTGGCAATGCGTTCGATCAACCCCTTACCGCCGCGCGGCACGATCACATCGACGAAATCCTTCATCGTGATCAGCTCACCCACTGCTGCTCGGTCGGTCGTTTCGATCACCTGCACCGCGCTTTCCGGCAAACCGGCTGAACGTAAACCTTCCTTGACGCAGGCGGCAATCGCTTGGTTGCTGTGAATCGCTTCCGAACCACCGCGCAAAATCGCCGCATTGCCCGCTTTAAGGCATAACCCGGCAGCATCGGCGGTAACGTTTGGACGCGCTTCGTAAATGATGCCGATGACACCGAGCGGCACGCGCATTTTCCCCACCTGAATGCCGGACGGGCGGTAATTCAATCCGCTGATCTCGCCAACCGGATCGGCCAGCGCAGCGATCTGCAACAAACCCTCCGCCATCGTCGCCACGCCCTCGGCCGACAACGTCAGACGGTCGATCATTGACGCTTCCAAGCCCTTGGCGCGTGCATTGTCTAAATCCTTGGCATTGGCCGCCAGCAACAGCGCTTCGTCGCGCCGGATGGCCTGCGCCATCGCCGTCAGCGCGCGATTCTTCGCCGCCGTATCCGCTTTTGCAACCAGCCGCGATGCCGCACGCGCTTCCTGTCCGACGGCTTGCATGTAACTTTTGATGTCTGTGGTGTTCATGGCTTTCGTTTGATAAGGATATGAATTTCCGGGTAGTGGGGCATTATAGTACAAGATGGAAGCGATAGGATAAGCGGCAACGGCCGCGACGATTCACAAAAGCCGGAGGGGTGCGGTTATTCGTAGTGCGTCCACAGGCGCAGGATTTTTACGATTTTTTCTTGTTCGAGAATCTGATAAACCAACCGGTGCTGAATGTTGATGCGGCGCGAGTAGGCGCCGGATAAATCGCCCACTAATTTTTCATACGGCGGGGGATTTTGATACGGGTTTTGCCGGATAATGTCGAGAAGTGCCTGCGCCGTTTGTTTTAAACCGGCGGATGATAGTTTCTTTGCATCTTTTCTGGCTTGGCTGGTGTAAACGAGCGGCTGCCATTACCAGTCTAGGTCTTTGCTGCATTGACTAGTATCGGTAGCGAGTCCCTCAATAATCGACTTGCGCATGCCGGGAATCGATAACAAATACAGCGTTTCATTGATCGCATTCCAATCTTCTTCGGACAGCAACACGGCGTTGGTTCTTTTTCCTTTGATCATGATCGGCTGGTGAGTCTGAGCCGTCTCGTCAATCAAGCTGTACAGTTTTGCTCTGGCTTCCGTGGCGTTGAGTATGGTCATAGCTACCTCCAAAAAATGGGAACGTACGCTACAGCGCATGTGGTGTCAAAAAGAAAACTAATCATCCGGGAATGATGCAATTGATTGGAACAATGCGCGGTGCAACTCCGATCGCGCTATCTGGCTGCGTGCTTCATTCAGTCCCGATTCAGACAGATCGCATTACAGTGACTCATCGGAAATTTGTGCGGAAAGTGCGACTGAAAGGAGAAGCAAAATGAACGTCACGGAAAGTAAATCATTCTTTTGCAAACCGGGTGTGCGCATTCAAACTTGGTTGTTTCTTGTGTTAGCTGTTCTGCTGCTTTCCGGTTGTAAAACCGTGCCGATTCAGGATAGGAATTTTGCCGAAAGTAGCGGTTTCTGGGAGCAAGATGAGAATATGAGGGTTCGCTTTCATCGTAACGCCGGTGCAAGCGATGCCGTTATCGGAACGCTCTACGCATCGGGTAAAAATGTGCTGCTGAATGGCGATCAAGTAAAAGTTTCCGCGCCGGTAAAGAATAACGCGTTCATAAGCTCGGGAATGCAAAGCGGCGCGCGCATTGAATTTAAAGCATCGGACTCAACCTGCTCGATACGCATCGACAGGTTCAATACCGGCAAAGCCTACGCGGATACATCGAGTTGTCTGCACGATATCGAGACACTGCATGCCAGGATACAAGCCCAAAACGCAGTGCTGCAAATCAACGTGTCGCAACAGCAAAACAGCATTATGGTGCCCAGCGGAACGGTTGAAGTGATGACGCGGGAGGATACCGGGCAATTCGTGATCGTCCGGGCGGATCAAAAAATTACCGTTACGCCAAATGTCATCGGCCAACCCCACACCCTGGGCCCGGATGAGATCTGGCAACGCATGCGCTGGCGCGAGGATTTTCAGCTTTATAAAACCGTCGTTGACTGGAGAAAAGTGGTGGCGGGCGTTGCTATCGTTGCACTTGTCGCCGTTGCGATATTATTCGGTAAAGGCCGTGGGGGTGGGGGGCATGGACATGGGGTTCCCAGGTATCGGTAGATGGTGATAATCCGTTGCATACTATTTATTCATTTTCGCTGTTGGTGTTAATGGTGTTGTCATGTGTACTTAACCTTTGCGAAACTCCGAGATCACTTTTTCAAGCGAAAGCTCTTCGCAACTGTTGGGCGAGATGTGTAGGTTAATGATAGTTGGAATATCTAAAGTTGATATTGTAGTGCCAAGGGGAGTATCTCCATATGCGTTCTGTATGTGCTGATAAATTGTTGAGCTAACTCCGTTTGGATATTTTTGTTTTGTTTCATTCAGTATCGGTCGAAGAATGTCTAAAACAGCTTGTCCATAATGGATTGCTTCAGAACGAGAGGGAATTTTTCCTTTGTGAATAACTTCGTTGCGGAATTTGATTTTGCAGTCATTTAATAAAATCGGCGATTGACCAAATTCCAAGGTGTACAAAAATATAAACGCACCAAGCTGTCTCTCGGATTGATTTGATACGCGCTTCCAGGCCAAAGTAAATACGTCCTGAGATATTTTTTTCTCGAAAAGTACTGCTTTTAAGAAGAACTCGTAAAATCGCTCAAGGCTAGAGGTGAAAGAGGATACTGCTTCTCGGTAGTATCCGTCGGTTACTGCATATGCACCAATATCAAAGAGAAGTTCAAATTTCTGCTGTTGAAGTAAAGTGATTGACTTGTGTCCCTTTGGACATGTTACTTCGTATTTTCCATCGTCTCTAAACTCTACTGATGCAATAGGAGAGATATGAGCTAAGCCATCTTTCATGCATTGCCCACAAATTAGAGGTAGCTTCATAGTGACGCTCAGTTAATATAAATAATAAGAATCAAGCTTTCGAAATGATGCAATATCTGGTGTCAAGAATTAGATCTACGACGATAGGCTTCATGCTATTTTCCAGAATGCGCCAAGTTGGTTTTTGTATGAATTTCAATTTTAAGCAGCTGCTCAAAACACCATCACATGATCCACCCAATACCGACCATCCCGATGCACCAGCACCATTTCCGCGACAAACTCGCCGGGTGCTTTCGTGAAGTGTTGTTTCCAGATGATCGCCACCGAGTCCGGGCGGCGCAGGACGGTGATGGGGGTGCGGGTGGTGAAGTAGCCTTTCTCTGCTTGGTATTGCTGGCAGATGCAGGCAAAGTAATCCGGCGTGACGATGCCTTTTAGCCGCTCGGTGAAATCGCGGACATGCCGGGCGTGATCGCGCTGCGTTGAGGCTTCCATCAAATTGTCCATGATCGGATCGGCGATCGCCAGAATCTGCTGTTCGGTCATTGTTTCAAAGTTCAGAGTCATGTCCTTCAACGCTAAAACTGGGTTTTATTCCGCGATGCTGATGCCCGAACCGCCCATTTCCTTTGGAACATCTTTCATCTTGGGCAGTCCGTCCGCGATGCGCAACACGGATTCCTGATAGTGCACGTGAATCGCCGGTTGAAACGAAAAATTCTGCAGGATGGGGGCAAATACATCGATGAGATTCCAGCCGGGATGCTCGGAGTAAATATGACCGCCGCATGTTTTGCACCATTTGCGGGCACTTTGCGCTGTTTTGTTGTAGGTACCAATGTTTTCCGCACCGCGCGTGATTTGCATTGCTGCCGGTTTCCACAGCGTGAAAGCATTGACGGGACCGGCAGACCAATGCCGGCAGGATTCGCAGTGACAATAGCCCATCGCATCCGGTTCACCGGTCACGGTGAACTCAACCGCGCCGCAAAAACATTGGCCCTTGTATACCTTTTGATCCATGGGAATCTCCTTGAAGGTTGCGTTTGTGAACTGGAAGCGTCCGGTTACCGGATCGTTACTTTCCTGGCGTGTTTTCCAGATCGGACTGTTTCTTATAAGTTTCATAAGAAGCACCGGCATTCGCTAGGCAGCGTTCGCGTTCCTGTTGATCCACCAGCTGGATGCATTGGTTGCGTTGCCACGCTTGGCCGGTGGAGTAGAGTTGCTGGGTGGCGCAGCCGGTTGCAACTGTCAGAGCGGCAGTAGCGACGGCCGCGGCCAGGATGCGGGAATTCATGCGGCGTGTTCGTCGCCGACGACGTTGATCATCCAGGAGATGCCGAAGCGGTCGGTGAGCATGCCGAAACGCGGCGACCAGAAAGTTTTGGTCAGCGGCATCTGTACTTGCCCGCCATCGGACAGCGCATTGAAAAAATGATCGGCTTCGGCTTCAGTCGCCACCGCAATCGACAGCGAGAAACCTTTGAATTGCGCTCCCACTTCACAGCCGTCCGAAGCCATCAGCACATTACCGGCGATGCGGAAGCTGGCGTGCATCACCTTGTTTTCAAAACCTGACGGCAGCATGCCGGGTGGCGTGGGGTCGGGGCTTTCGCTGAAGCGCATCAGCATGTCGACCTGTGCGCCGAGTGCCGTGCGGTAGAATTCGAGCGCTTCTTCGCAGCGCCCGCCGAACATCAAATACGGTTGAATTAAAGGGCTGGCCATGATGGTTCCTCCTTTTGCTGAAAGTTACAAAGTTTTTAAATACTCAATGATCGCAAACGCCCCTTCCTTGTCGTTCGACCAGTTGAGGCGGTAGGTTTTCTTGCCTTCTACGATATCCTTGTCGTGACCTTTGTTGCTCAACGCGGGAACCGCGTTGGTCTGGAACACATAGCCTTCTTCTTTACCGCTTGTCTGTTGCGAGCTCCAGGAGAAACCGAGCAGTTTTTGGTCGTAATCGAGGCGGCTTTTGACGAAACTGGCCGGGCGTTCGTCCGGTACCAGCAAGTGGTAGACCGTCGGCACCGTACCGTTGTGCAAATACGGCGCTTGCGCCCACACGCCGCTCAACGGCCGCGCATTGTAGCCGTGGTGTTCGCTGTTGGGCGACATCAGCAAGTCTTTTTTACCGGCCAGCGAGACGCCGTCAAACTCGGCGCAAGGCTTGATGTCTTTGTTGTACAGCCGGATGGTGGTATCCGGGGAGCAGTTGTCGTACAACCCCTTGCGCGCAGCGTAGTTCAGCACTGCACCGACCACGTAAGCCCGTTTCATGCTGGTGCCGAGGTTGTCGTAGACCTTGCCGTTTTTCGGCTGATGGCAATCGGCGCAGTGTTCGGCGAATAAGTCCTGTCCCTTTTTAGCTAATGCAACATCGACTGCAAAGGGATAAGGACTGGCGGGCAGGCCATCAAGCAATTCCTCGGCAAACGCGGCCACGCGCACGTCGGTTTGTTCCAAGCCCAGCGTCAGCATAGCGACCAGGTTGCGGTAGATCGGCATCGGTATATTGCCGTTCCACTGCCCGCCGCCGTTGATCAGCCGTTTATGGCTTTCATCCCAGCTGGCGAGGCGTTTGTCTTGTTCCCAGACCGACATGAAATCGGTAATGCCCGGTTCCGGCGGCAGGACGATACCGGCAAACCATTTCAATATGGGTTTACTGCGCAAACCGATATAGCCATTGATCGCGCTCAAGCCAGTGGCGTCGGCCATGCCGGGGAAACCAGCGATCATTGCGGATTCAAGACCGGGGTAGTTTTTAGCGATCAGAGCACCAAAGCCTTCGTATTCGGCTTCGGTGCGTTGTGCGAATTGCTTGACCGCTTGCGCGGCGTTTTTCTTGAACAGCGCGATTTGCGCCGCTTCGTAATCCGCATCGAATTTTCTGACCGCGGACTGGTAATTGTTGTAAAAGTAATTCGGGTTTTGCTGGTGCGTGGCATCCAATGCCTCCAGCAGCTTCTGCGTTAACACGGCGTAGCGGTCATCGCCGGTTTTGCCCGCGTAGGCTTTTTGCAGGGTTTGGTATGCTTTGACGCGGAATTGCACAATGTTGAACGAACCATTCACCCCGCCGTCGAGGTAATCCATTTGCCCGTTTTCCAGCCGTACGCGGCCAATGTGGCAGGCGCCGCAAGTAAACGACGCGTAGTCGATGTTGCCTTGCGCTTCGGCCCGTGATAGACCACTGAAACCGATACCGCGCGCAACCGGATAAGCCTTCTGCCGCTCGTCGATAAACAGGCCGACCGCATCGAGGAAGTTTTCTTCGCTGCCCCACAGTTCCGGCGCGAGTTTCGGCAACAGTTTCAAGACCAGATAGGGAATGCCGTCGGCTTCGCTGAAAGCAAAATTGCCGAACCAATCGTAAGCGACCTGATGCGACTGGAGATAGTCCGATTTTTTCTGCGATTTTTTTGCTTGCGCTTGCGGCCAATTGTCTGGCACCGGACTGACATACGCGGGAGGCGGCGGCGCTTCCAGCGGATGCGAACTACAAGCGGCGAGGGTAATGGCGGATAGGGCAAACAGAACAGAAATCCGGGTTTTCATGGCTATTCCTCATGGTGATTTTGGAAAGAGGGGATGAGTTGTGAGACTCTGCAACTTGCGGGATTGTAGCATAGCGCTGGAATGACCTTGCCGGTTGGCCGATAGAGCGAATCATCCGCAACGGCCGTCCAACACTTCCTGCCGCGTCTGGCGCCCTGTATCTCAAGCCTCTTCATCAGCCGCTCAATCGTACAGCGAGCAACATCAATGCCTTCCCGCAGCAATTGCCGGTCACTGCGATTTATGCTCTTTCTGCTGCTCAAATGCCAATCTAACCACTCGTTCGCGTACTTCCGGTGAATAACTGATTTGATTCTTCATCTTCTCTTCCTCTCAAATCATTTTATCTCCGGTAAAACCGGGGCGAGCTGGCCGGTTATTGGGCGGGAGAAGCACACATTACCCGGAATCCAAAATTATTGTACCGGATGCCGGCATCGAACTCGCCGCGCACGGATGAGCGCATATACTTGGGTTCATAGGCCCAGGAACCGCCACGCAACACACGTGAGCCAAATTCATCCATATGGGCGCATTGCTGTTCCTGTCCGTCGTATTGATCGTGCCATGCCGAACAAGTCCATTCCCAGACATTTCCGGATGTATCGTATAAGCCGTAGGGATTTGCTTTGAACTGCCCCACCGGAGCCGCTTGATGACCATCCCACTGGCTGCCGCATTGACTGCAATTGGCGTTATTAACGCCCGCTTCATTACCCCACGGATAAGCGGTTTTCAGCCTCGCTTTTGCGGCGTATTCCCATTCTGCTTCGGTGGGTAGACGGCAGCTCAGCTGTTTCTGTTCCCCCAACCAGGTTGCATAGGCCATCGCCCCTTGCCAATTGATCTCTACCGCGGGTAATTTGCCTGTGACATTTTCTTTGCCGATGGACTGAATATCTGAATTTTTTTCTGTATGGTTTCTGAATTTCTGTGCACGTATGTAACTATCGTACTGTTCGTTGGTAATTTCGTATTTGCTCATGTAAAAAGGCCGGTCAATTTGGATATGTTTGCCCGGAATACCAAAATACTTTTCTTCTTCTTCCGCCAGATTTTCTCTAAACGCAGTATCCTGCTCGCCCATATCAAAAGAACCAGCCGGGATCAACACGAGTTCGGGGAGGATTATTTCACCGGATTGCATTGAATCACTGTCAGCATTCATTTGATCCCGGATAAGTTTGTCATAAATTGAAACGACAAAAGGTACGCTCATGATTGCCAGAATCGCAATAACTGAAATCCACAGAAATCTGCGGAGCAATAAAAAACGTTTGCTGTCTTTTCCCGGATTATATTGAGTCTTCATTTTTTACACGGGATAGTTGTAGCAAACTCATGCTCAAAGTAAGTTCGATCGATAAGGGTTTTTTCAGAATATTCTGCCGGTCGGCAGCTAAATTAGCCGGATCTTTGCGCATACGGATTCTCCCTGGATACGATTGATGACGGCTTTGATCCCAAAAATACGCGGAAAACGGCCTGATCAGACGAAAAAAAAGCCGGAAACGATTAGCTGCGGGAATTGAATCCGCGTCCTTAAAAACCTCATCAATACTCAATTTTTTCCAAGTATATTGCAGTTCTATTTCTGCAAATACCTCCATTAATACCCGCAGTGTGTCTAGATAGCTTTTAGCTTTTAGCTTTTAGCTTTGGATTAACTATGTCAATTCAATCGTATGAACTTCTATTCCGATGTTCAAACGTGTACGGATAGCATCGAAAATAGCGGCGAGGTTATCCATGCCAAAATTGCCTTTGGGCAATAACATATGATGCATGCTTTTGCCCGGTTTATCAGTCAGCGCGGCTAAGTACTCAAAAAAATGTAGGATAAGCGATCCTTGATTTCTCTTACAAGCATTGCCGCAAATTCATTTCATTAGAAATGCTGCAATCATATAAATGGCGCGCTCCATTTTTATAACAGGAAGGTGAAGGGAATTCTTTTACTGCAAATGCTTATCAAATATTAAAATTTCGCATAATTTTCTTAAGATTTGATGTTTTGTTAAGAATGTGCATAATTCTGTATGCACTTTAATGGATAAAATAAAAAATTGATCGATTCAAGTGATGCCAAAAAAGCACATCATTATCTATGCGGATGAAAACGGTCACGAACCTTATCTCAATTGGATTGATGGTTTAAAAGACAAAAAGAACCAGCAACGAATCAGAACGCGTATACGGCGGCTTGGAGAAGGATTCTATGGTGATTGTGAATCGGTGGGAGAAGGTGTTTTAGAACTACGGATGTTCTTTGGCTCTGGATACCGGGTCTATTTTGGCGAGGATGCCGATCATATTGTGGTTCTACTATGCGGTGGTGATAAGGACAGCCAGAACCAAGACATCAAAAACGCCAAGAAATATTGGAAGGATTATAAAAATAATGACTGAAAAACGTATCTACAAAACATTGGACGAAAGCGAAGAAGAATACTACCGCAGTCATCCGGACGAGATTGATGGTTATCTCACAACCGCCTTCGAAGAGTACGCAAAGGATGGATGCACTGCCGCTTTGCTCGCTCAATTACGCATGATCGCCCGTGTCAAAGGCATTTCAGCACTCGCTCAGGAAACGGGAATTACGCGAAACGGTATACAAAAAGCGCTATCGGAAAATGGCAATCCCAAATTTGAGAGCATTAATGCCATTATGCATGCGATGGGGTACCGCTTGACACCGCAAAAAATGGATGTTCACGCAGAATAGTATTTTTTGTGGATCAGATTTTACGAATGGCATGATCGTGCTTGTTTTGATGATATGTCCTGCTCATTCTTATATTTGTTTTGTAATACGGTGAGATAATTTGGGAAGCCATGATGCTAAGACATCATGCGTAAGATTATTGGGTGAAATGTCTTATACATTACGTTAGCGAATAAATCAGATCTAAAATGTAAGAACTCTCAGGGTTGTTT